>JAOMDP010000009.1:0-81032 GCA_028345515.1 Nitrospinota bacterium | reverse complement strand
CTACTCAATATCACAACTACACGTTAGGCGTTGTAATCCTTTTCGAAATCTTGAATCAAGGTCGAGCAAAAAACTATACTTAAGAATAGTTACCTTTTAACATTTTTTTTTATTCTTTAAAATTATATTTTAATGAATGATTCAGTTGGCTTAAAGATTGCCTTTTGAAAAGAGGGATTTTAATAATTTAAAACAAGGGTTTACAGGATGGTGCTGATAAGAGTCATATGCTTTGCTAGCTGCGCTAACGGCCTATAGTATTTTCCTCCTATTTTCTATTCAAGAGGCCGACTAACTGCAAGATATAAACTATCTAAGATTGAACAGCTTGTCTGAGGACCTAGAAAATTAATTTGCAGAATTTAATCTCATCTCATGAATATTTTTTTCATAATTTATACTTTCATTTATTTTCCAATATAATTTTCCCGACATGCTTATTGGTTGCAAATAAAGCGTGTGCTTCATTCGCTTGATCAAAGCCAAATTTTTCTTTATGAATAAGTGGCTTAACCGATCCCTCATCTATCCATTTGGCGACATTATTCAACACAAAACCATGATGGGCTCGACCTTTTCCTGTAAGCATTGGTAAAAGCATGAATACTAAATGTAAACTTAGCCCCTTCATATGCATTGGTGTTAGATCATGTTTATTGCCTCCTATAATACTGATCACTTGACCACTGACTTTGGCAGATTCTAAAGATTTGTCGAGATTATCTCCTCCAATGGTATCGAATACGATATCAAAACCTTTACCCTTAGTAAGACGCTGAGTATAGTCCTTAACTTTTTCATCACGATAGAAAATAATATCCTCTGCTCCTAGGTCTCTTGCAAACTTTGCTTTATCTTTAGAAGATACTGTTGTTGCGACACGGGCGCCATGTTGCCTGGCAAGTTGTATGGCGATGTGACCCACACCTCCTGCTCCACCATGAATAAGAACATGGTCTTCTTTTTTTATATGTGCACGATCAAATAATCCTTCCCATGCGGTGATAGTCACAAGTGGTAATGCCGCAGATTCTGAAAAACTCAGTGACTTGGGTTTTAAAGCAATTAAATTACTATCTGCCAACATGCAATCCGCTAATGCGCCTGCAATATTTCCTGCTTCCCCTTTTAACCCTCCAGCACAACCATAAATCTCATCACCTAGTTTAAAAGTAGTTACTCCTTCTCCCACTTCCGTTACTACCCCAGCCACATCCATATGAAGGGTTGCAGGTAAAGTAGGGTTAATTCCTAAGTCCCTTTTAAGGAGCTTATGGTCAATAGGGTTCAGACTTGAGGCTTTTACTTCAATAACAACATGCCCTTGTTTTGCGCTAGGCTTATTAACTTCATCCTCAATAAATTTTGCAGCCTCTCCATACTCATGAACCCTAAAAGCTTTCATTACTCTTTTGCTCCTAAAGGCACCTAATTCCTCAAAAAATGCTTCTTCGCTACCTGTTGTTGACTTTCTCAATTCTTCTCCCAGCCATTGGATGCAATCCTCAAACTTATCAAATAAATAATTTTTAGGAATTAAACCAGGCACTAGATTGATACGCTTCAACATGAGGTAGGGTTGAGTTTGCAAACCTGTCATTACGACAGCAATGTTTCTCTTTTCCAAACTCAAAATAACTTCTTCCAAAGCATACAGGCCTGTTTGATCAATATGCGGAACATTCATCATTCGGAAAATAACTACTCGGATATTGGGAAGGCTTTCCGCCATTGCCTGTAAAGCTGGTGCAAATCCAAAAAATAATGGCCCTGGGAAATGTTTTACATAAATGTTATCGGCAATGGACTCTGGAATATTTTCTTTCCACCATTGTCTACAGTTTTCCTTTAGTGGTAAAACCTTAACCTCACTACTCAACTGATCACTCATTTGCTTCATAAAGAGAATAGATGATAGGATCAAGCCCACTGCAACTGCCTGAATAAGATCTACAAAAACCGTCATTCCTAAGACAATCAGCATCACTATGGCATCAGTACGCGGCACTGATTTTATATGACGGAACCCTTTATAATCGATGATTCCGATTCCCACTGTAATTAATATCCCAGCCAATACTGGAATGGGGATTTGTTGTGCATAGTTTCCCAATCCCAGCAATGTGGCAAGAAGAACAAACCCATGAGTTAAACCAGAAAGAGGTGTTCGACCTCCCGCATTAATGTTCACCAGTGTTCTCACTGTTGCCCCGGCACCTGGCAATCCGCCTATGCAACCAGCCATGATATTCCCAATACCCTGACCCATCAGTTCACGGTTACTATGGTGTTTGGTCTTAGTCATATTATCAGCAATTACCGAAGTTAACAGTGAGTCTATGGCTCCCAATAGAGAAAGTGTCAAAGCAAGTTCAATAATTAATGTTATATCACTTGCATTAATACTGGCCACGGTGCCTAACTTAAGTTCAGGTAAACTGGAAGGGATAGGCCCTATGACCGGAACTTCTAAACCAAACCAGGTTGTTACAATCGTCATTGAGATAAGTGCAACCAATGTGCTTGGAACTGCTTTGGTAAATCTGGGAAATAAATATATTATCGCAACTGTGGAACTGGAAATAATTACCGCTTCCCAGTTTATTAGAGACATGACATCTGATATATGGGTTAAAACATCGATAACATTTTTGGGCGAAGTTTGACCAAAGAAAGGAAATATCTGGAGGAGAATAATTATGCCACCAATCCCGGACATAAAACCTGAAACAACGGGGTATGGAATATATTTTATATAGGCACCTAATTGACAAACTCCAAAAACAATTTGTGCTAAACCAGCTAAAACAAAAACACAAACGATAAAGCCCATCCCGGCTTCCAGGCTTCCATATTCTTCAATTGCCTTAATAACTACCAATGCGGAAACAACTGTCATCGGCCCTGTTGGCCCACTTATTTGAGTTGATGTGCCACCAAAAATGGCAGCAAAAATCCCAAGGGCGATCGCACCATAAAGTCCTGCGACCGGACCAGCACCAGACTGAACTCCAAACGCCAAGGCTAAGGGCAGTGCCACAATCGCTGCTGTAATTCCACCAAAGATATCGCCATGTAAATTATCAAAACGCCAGTTATGAATCAGTTTCATAATGCTCTAGCCTTTCATGCTCGCTTGCAAAACAAGTATTTTTCTGGAGATCATATCGACTGTAAATAAAAATAGTGATGGGAGTTGATTATAGATCACCTAATTAGTTTTTGAATGGGGTCAGCACTCATCTAATTCCGTTTTAATTTAGTTGAGAAAGGTTATCCAGAATAAAGATATTCTTTTAAATATTTTCCTGTATAAGAATTTTTAGATTTTGCAATTTTTTCAGGTGTGCCTTCGGCAAGTAAGAAACCTCCCCCGTCTCCCCCGTCGGGTCCAAGATCAATAATATGGTCTGCGGTCTTGATGATATCCATATTATGTTCGATTATTACTACTGTATTTCCATTATCTACAAGTTTTTGTAAAACTTTTAACAATTGTTCAATATCCGCAAAATGTAATCCAGTAGTGGGTTCATCCAGTATATATAAGGTTCTGCCTGTACTGCGTTTACTCAGTTCCTTAGATAACTTCACACGTTGAGCTTCTCCGCCCGAGAGAGTGGTGGCCTGTTGTCCTAGACGAATATAATCCAACCCAACATCTTTAATGGTTTGTAATTTATTCTTAATGGCTGGGATATTGGTAAAAAAATTACTTCCTTCTTCAACGGTCATTTTTAAAACATCCGCAATATTCTTCCCTTTGTATAAAATTTCCAATGTTTCCCTGTTAAATCGTTTTCCTTGGCAGACTTCACAGGTGACGAAAACATCGGGTAAAAAATGCATCTCAATCTTAATCAATCCGTCACCTTGGCAGGATTCGCATCGTCCACCCTTAACATTAAAACTAAAACGGCCTGGTTTATAGCCTCGAGCCCTTGATTCGGGTACCTGACTGAACAACTCTCGGATGTGGGTGAAAACACCTGTATAGGTTGCAGGGTTTGACCTGGGTGTTCGGCCAATAGGTGACTGGTCAATATCAATTACTTTATCGAGATAGTGGATCCCATTAATTTTATCAAAGGAACCAGGCCTGTTCGTTGATCTGTAAAAATGTTTTGCGAGAGCTTTATATAAAATTTCAAGGATAAGTGTACTTTTACCAGAACCAGAAACTCCAGTTACGCAAACAAGACACCCTAATGGAAACTTGACGTCTATAGTTTGTAAATTATTTTCTTTTGCTCCTGTAACTTCTAAAAACATCCCATTACCTTTTCTTCTTTGACTAGGTATGACAATTTCTTTTTTACCTGACAGGTATTGCCCTGTAACCGAATTTTTATCTTTGAGGAGCCCTTTGGGTGTTCCTGAAAATATTACTTCACCTCCATGAACTCCAGCACCGGGTCCCAAATCCACAATATGGTCTGCTGCTCGGATCGTCGCTTCATCATGCTCAACCACGATGACTGTATTCCCCAAATCACGCAGGCTAATAAGAGTTTTTAGTAAGCGATCATTATCTTTTTGGTGAAGCCCAATACTTGGTTCATCCAGGACATATAAAACACCCATCAGGCTGGAGCCTATCTGTGTTGCAAGTCGAATGCGTTGGCTTTCACCTCCTGATAATGTTGCTGAGGTGCGATCCAGGGATAGATATTCCAGTCCAACATTGGTGAGAAATCCTAGTCTTTCTCTAATTTCTTTTACGATTCGTCGTGCAATATTATTCTCTTGTTTGGAAAGCTTCAGATCTTTAAAAAATTTAAAGGCTTTACCAATTGAGAAGGAGGTGAATTCAACAATATTTAAATCTGCCACTTTTACGGAAATAGCTTCTTTTCTCAAACGGTTGCCATTGCATTGCTGGCAGGGGAGGGGGCGCATAAAACGAGCAATATCCTCTCTGGACCAAGCAGAATCAGTTTCCAAATAGCGTCTTTCTAGATCGGGTATGATTCCATCAAAAGTATCGGTGAAGTGATTCTGCCTTCCATCTTTTTCATAGAAGTACTTGACCGGCTCATCTCCTGACCCGTATAAAAGAATTTTTTGGATATTTTTTGTCAGTTCTTTAAATGGTGTGCTTAATTTAAATTTGAAGTGAGCGGAAATGGTATCCAGCATTTGATGAAAATAAACGGAGTTACGTTTTTCCCAAGGTTTTATGGCTCCATCGCGAATAGAAAGACTTTCGTCTGGCACTACGAGATCAGGGTCAATAACCATTTTTATTCCCAAACCATCACATTTAGAACAAGCTCCTTGAGGGTTGTTAAAGGAAAAAAGTCTGGGTTCAAGATCCGGGTAACTGATGTTGCAATAGCTGCATGCGAATTTTTCACTGAATAATAGCTCCTCCTCATCGATTACCGAAACAACCATAGCACCTTCACCATGGTTGATGGCTGTCTCTACAGAGTCGGCTAGCCGCTTCCCCATATTTTCTTTGATTACCAGACGATCGACGACGATTTCCAAAGTATGCTTAAATTTTTTATTTAGAGAAATCTCCTCATCGAGGGAACGTACTTCCCCATCAATTCGGGCGCGAACAAACCCTTTTCGTTTTATATCAAGAATTTCTTTTTTAAATTCCCCTTTTCGTTCTCGAGCAATAGGTGCCAGAATCATTATTTTTTTTCCAGAAGGAATAGTTTGAATCTGATCGACAATATGCTGAACTGTTTGGGATGAAATTTCCCTTCCACATCCATAACAAAAGACTCTCCCAATGCGTGCATAAAGGAGTCGCAAATAATCATATATTTCGGTTACTGTACCCACGGTAGAACGGGGATTCCGACTAGAGGTTTTTTGTTCAATAGAAATGGCGGGTGAAAGACCATCGATGGAGTCGACGTCTGGTTTTTCCATCAGTTCCAAAAATTGTCTTGCGTAAGAAGAAAGGGATTCAACGTACCGTCTTTGGCCCTCCGCGTAAATGGTGTCGAAGGCAAGAGAAGATTTTCCGGAACCGCTTAATCCGGTAATAACGACCAGTTTTTCACGTGGCAACGTCAGGTGGAGGTTTTTGAGGTTATGTTCTCTAGCTCCTTTGATATTTATATTTTCTAATGCCATTTATACTTGCTTGTTGAACATCGTGTCCCATTTTGAATTGACTCGATTTTTAATTTCTTCGGACATTTCAATTTCTTCAGGCCATCTCTGCTGGTAGCCTTCTTCTTTTAACTTTTGTGTCACATCAATTCCTAGTTTGTTTTCATAAAAATGTAAATCACGTTTTGGATCGATATTGTTAAAAAGTTTCCACATTACAATGGAGTTATCTTCAAGATTTACATTGCCTTCTAATACAATTGCGATATTCACAGTTGAGAATTTGGGTTCCCTAAAAAATGCTTCTATGAATTCAGTAGCTTGATGGGGCAATGTCTTATTTAATGCTATGTACATAACCGATCGTTGGGTATTTAAATCTAAGTGTTTAATATTTTGTACTTCGGGAAAGTGGTTTTTTACTTCATTTACTGTAACTAAAGTAGGCATATTTTTATCCAGATTTTTGCTTTCACCAAAACCTGGTTCGCCTTCCACTTTTGTAGTCAGATCGACGCCCAATTTAGACCCGTAAAGTATATTGTCGGAGGCGTGGTTGAGTACATCCAGAACACCCTCTGAGAAAAATAAATCGCGATCAAAATCTACCTGGTTGAGAATTAATTTAACAACCTCTTCATAGTTGTGGACATCGATTGTGGGGTCTACTGTTATGATTGTTTTAACAAAACTCATTTGTCCTAACCCCCAAAGAGCACTCATTAATCGGCGTGACTGCATGGGATAACTTTTGTTCAAGGATACGATGACACAGTTATGGAAAACCCCTTCAACGGGCATGTCCATATCAACTATTTCTGGAAGCTGTGTACGTAGTAGAGGAAGAAAGATGCGTTCAGTTGCACGACCCAAATAAAAATCTTCTTGCGGTGGTTTTCCGACTATTGTTGTAAGGTATATAGGATCTTTACGGTGTGTGATGGCTGTAATATGAAAAACAGGATAATCCCCATCTTGTGAATAGTAACCGGTGTGGTCTCCAAAAGGTCCTTCGAGTCGCATTTCGGAAGGGTCTATAAATCCTTCCAAAACAAATTCTGAGTCGGAAGGGACTTCCAGATCGACCGTCTTGCACTTTACCAAAGGTACACTTTGCTTGCGGATAAACCCGGCTAATAGGAATTCGTCAATACCATAAGGGAGGGGGGCTGATGCCGAATAACAGGATGCTGGATCAGCTCCGATTGCCACAGCCACCTCCATGATTTTTCCTTGTTTACGGTATTCATGAAAGAAGTGTGCTCCATCCTTATGAATATGCCAGTGCATTCCGGTTGTTTTAGAATCATAGATCTGCATACGATAAAGGCCAACGTTCTTGACCTTTCGATCAGCACTACGATTGATGACAATAGGGAAAGTTATGAAACGTCCCGCGTCTGACGGCCAGCATTGTAATATGGGGATTTGATCCAGATTGACCTTGTCATTTAAATGAACTACCTCCTGACAAGGTGCTTTATTACCTTTAACTAGTTTAGGTGGAAACTTGGCTGCTTCCAATAACATAGGTAAAAGCTTGGCTTTATCGAGCATGGTTATGGGGGGTGGAATTTTTAAGTATTGCTCGATTCTTTTAGCGATCTCTTCAACATCATAGACACCTAAAGCCATGTTCATTCTTTTTTCACTTCCGAATGCATTGATCAAAACGGGTATAGAACTTCCCTCTACATTTTCAAAAAGGAGAGCTTTTCCACCATCAGGTTGTTTAGATATCCGATCAGTGATCTCTGCAATTTCAAGAACGGGAGACACTTTTTCTTGAATTCGAATAAGTTCATTTTCGATTTCAAGCCGTTCGATAAATTTTCTTAAAGAAGAATAATACATAGAAAAACTTTTATTGTTTTAAAGCGATCCTCCATTATATATCAGCAAATCTCACTTTATAGAAAGTTTTTGGAAAAAAATTAAGGGAGTTTTTGTGATTATTCTTGAATTCCAAATTTTGAAGTGTTGTCCGGCATTGATATTTTTTTCTATGCTAAAATACCAAAATGTTAGTATTCCTTCTAAGGCGTGTATTGTTGGGCATACCGGTCTTAATTGCGGTTGCAACGCTTACCTTTATTATCATGCACTCGGTTCCTGGTGGTCCTTTTGACAATGACAAAATCCTTCCCCCTGCAATCATTGCTAATATTGAAGCAAAATATCACCTTGATGAACCCATAGAGATTCAGTATTTACTTTATTTAAAGCAAATAATACAAGGTGATTTAGGTCCTTCCTACAAATATATTGGTCGTGATGTTTCAGATATTTTACGTGATACTTTTCCAGTGTCTTTTATCTTGGGCATGTGCGCGGTTATGGTTGTATTGGGATTTGGTATTCCTGCAGGTGTGATCTCTGCTTATTGGAAAAATTCTTTGCTTGATAGATCAGTATTATTATTTGCTGCAATGGGAATTTCTGTTCCGAGCTTTGTATTAGGCGCGGTTTCCATCTGGGTGTTTTCACATAATTGGCATTTGTTGCCTCCAGCTTTATGGGAAGGGCCCCAATATATGATCCTTCCTGCATTTTCTTTAGGGGCTGGCTTTGCAGGATATATTGCCCGTTTAACTCGTACCACGGTGCTTGATGTTCTTGCTTCTGATTATATACGCACAGCTCGCGCTAAAGGACTGAGTGAATATAAAATTTTATTGAAGCATGTTTTAAAAAATTCAATTTATCCAATTGTTTCAGTTATGGGACCCTTAACCGCTGGTTTGGTTACCGGTTCCTTTGTTATTGAATTTATTTTTTCAATTCCCGGTATGGGTCGATTTTTCATTACAGCTGTTACTAATCGGGACTACCCACTAATTATGGGCGTGACATTAGTCTATGCGGTCTTGATTGTTACTGCCAATATTATTGTTGATATGATTTATGGGTGGTTGGATCCTAGAGTTTCTGTGAAATAGCTTTATGCCCTTATCCTTCAAAATAAGCACAGGTTTTCTTGTTATTGTTTTCTTGGTTTCAGTTCTGGCTCCATGGGTAGCGCCTTACTCCTATAAAACTCAGGATACTTTGAACATCCTTTCTTTTCCAGGCTCTGAGCACTGGCTGGGTACAGATCGGCTAGGTAGAGATCTTTTGTCGCGCATGATTTATGGTGCACGGGTATCATTATTTGTAGGTGTTTGTTCTACTATGCTGGCTCTGGTCATTGGGACAATATATGGAACTATTTCTGCTTACGTGGGTGGACGAACTGATAGCCTCATGATGCGGATTGTGGATGTAGTTTTTGCTTTACCTGATCTTTTAATGATTATTTTGATAACCGTTTTGATGGGACATGGAATAAGCGGGGTATTCATTGCTTTAACTATTGTCAGTTGGGTAACGATTGCACGGTTAGTAAGAGGGGAGGTTTTACGAATTAAAGAGTATCCTTTTATTCAAGCAGCTAAAGCCTTGGGTGCAAGCCATTATAGGATTATGTTGAGGGAAATATTTCCGAATATACTAGGCGTGCTTGTTGTGACACTTAGTTTCCGTATTCCCGTAGCAATACTAGCAGAATCCACATTGAGTTTTATTGGACTTGGAATTGCGCCTCCAGCAAGCAGTTGGGGAACCCTCGCGAGTGATGGGTGGACTGCTATAAAGTTTTATCCGCATTTAATATTGTTTCCTTCATTGGCCATATTTTTTACTATCTTATCATTTAATTTTTTGGGAGAAGGTTTGCGGGAATATTTTGATCCCCGGTCTCAAACAAGCCGTTGATAAATATTATCCTGCAAATGTGACATCAGAAAAAAATGAAAAATAGAGCAGTTTATGGTGAGAAATAAAGCCCTAATTGTTTGTTTTGATATGCATTCCAGAGGTTTAAATTATCGCGTTGACAAGCTTCAAAATCCATTATAGAGTGGCGTCTTTTTGAGGCTTGAGACTTTGAGCCCTTCATACACTTTCATGTTAAAATTAATAGTATGAACCAGGTCAAAGAAGATTTGATTTGTGAAATCATACGGTTATCCCAGACTAATCTGCTGGATAAATTTTGCGCCAACAAAAATGGGGAAACGAAGGAGCAGATTGTTGTGGAATGGATCCGTAAAAATGCTGCGGATTATCGAACCGATTACCAATCACGTTTAGATGTATTTACGGCCTCAAAACTGGGAGAAATATTAAAAACTCTTTCAAGTTCAAAAAAAGATTTGAGTGATATTTTGGAAGGTATTGAATCGTCTAAAAATAAAAGAAGCTAAAGATGGCAGAAAATTCCCCACCCACAGAAGAAAAAAAACTATCTCCTGCAGAGAAGGCTAAATTAGCGGCCGCAAAAAAAGCAGAAGCTGCAAAAAAAGCTGGTCCTGTTGGTGACCCACTTGTTGATAATGGTGATGGTACAATCACAGATCCAAATTCTGGTTTAACTTGGAAAAAAACTGATGCTTGGTTAGATACAAAACAATTTTATACCTGGCAAGATCATAAGCAGTACGTGGATTGGGTTAATAAGAATAAAACTCAATTCGGCGGTTATGATAACTGGAGAATTCCTACAAAAGCCGAGTCCTTAACTCTCTTTGATAAAACCGGAGTAAAGCAATTGATGGATAAAAACGGCACGTTTTATCCTATTGATCCTATCTTTGAGCCAGGTGGAGCGTCCAATACGTGGATAACTGAATGCTCTGACGAAAAAATAATCCGAATGGATCTAAAAATTGGTTTGGATACTCCCTATCCGACCAATGATGTTTGGTCTTCAATGCGTCTAGTGAGAAAAGAGGGTGAAGCGGTGTCAAAAGCTTCGGCTCCGACCCCCTCTGAAGCGAAATCTGAAGAAGCTCCAGCGGTGGAAGCAGAAGCAGCAGAAGCCACATCCGCTCCAGTTAAGAAATCGTCGGGAAACTTTGTTCCGGGGCCAAAGCCTCGTAAAGATTTCTCTTCAGAAGAGAAATCAGCCATGTTAAAACGCGCCAAAGCGTATGCCGCTGAAGTAAAAGCCCGCAAGGGATAAAATGTCTTCTTTAAAACTCTCCTAGTTTTATATTTTCTTAGAAGTTTACTTTTAGTATAGATAGAGATTTAACCAATAAGCTTCTTTTTCAGAAACTAATAGTAATAGTTTTTGCTTATAAAATTGATCTTTGCATTGCTAGCTTTACCTCACTATTTTTGATTCAACCAGTAACTAAGTGCGCGACTAATGATTTCCGGGTCTTTTTTCATTTGTTCTGCAATTTTTTTACGTATTGGATCGATATTTGATATTTGGCCTTCCTGTTTTTTTTCTGTGGTTTTATATGTTTTCTCTGGTTTATTTTTATGGCCTAATTTTTTTTGGACCACTTGTTTGGGAGTATGCTTCCCCTCAGGTTTAAGAAGAATCCAGAAAATATAAATGATGACTGTTACAAGTAATAGCACTAGGAAGAAAAAGGTCATGAATCGTCTTCCTGAATGTTGAATTTTATAATTAGATCACCTCTCTTCTTTCCCCAGTTTATTGCAGCACCCTCTCCTCTAACACGTATCTCTTCCCCTATTAAAGTACCTTCTTCAATCTCAATTGTTTTTTTTCCATTTAAAGTTTCGACTTTATAAAAGCCACCTTCATCGGCAAGTTTTCTAGAAATAATAACTTCGCTAATGATATCATTTTTAATCCTCTTAAAATTTGGGTGGGGTTGGGTGTTAATTTTCAGAAATAGTTCACCGGGGGGACCACCATTTCTTCCTTCACCGCCTTCCTTAATTATTGCAAGTGTATATTGGTCTGCAACACCGGGTGGAATTTTAACATCAAGGGTGACGGAACGTACTACAAGCTGTTTTCCCTGGCAGTGAGGACATTCATTATCTTCTTGAACTCCTGTGCCATCACAATCCTGACATTTAACATACTTCTCATAAGTATAAGGAGTTGTTCCTCCTAAAGCGACGATAGGTAAGGGCACATCTATTATAAACTGTAAGTCAAATCCGCTCGTGGGCATGTCCGGATCAATAGGTTCTGGCTCTGCCGCAAAAGGCTCCTGATAAGCTTGTTCATTCTCACGTGGACGACGTCCAAACCCTCCCGGTGGCTGCTGGGCCCAATTTGGTCTTCCTGATGGTCTGCTAGATGCTGACTTTTTGTAATTTCTCTGGCGGTCATACTCCTTTCGTTTTTTGGCGTTGCTCAAAATTTCATAGGCTTCGGAAATAATTTTGAATTTATCTTCAGCTTCCTTACTTCCTTTATTAGAATCCGGGTGAAACTTTTTCGCTAGTTCTCTATATTTCTGTTTAAGCTCTTTTTTTGGGGTTTTAGTAGTGACACCTAGGATCTTGTAGTAGTCACGATTAGTAGGTTGGGCCATAATAAAATGTTAGCGAGCAATTACGGGGTTAATGTATGTGCCGAGTTATTTTAACTGTTTTATAGCGATTCGGCTAATTAACTTAAGGCGAAAGCAGGTTTTTTTAGAAACGGACTTTAGTTTAAAAAAGACTTTGAATATTATGTGGAAAAGGGATTAAATGAACTTCAGGACTTTTATTTTTTTTCTAGTTGTTAAACTCAGAGTCTTAATTTTATGGTAATGATTTAGTATGAAACGATTTTATCAAACTATCATATTATTTTTCTTTGTAGGAACATTGGGTTGCGCTCATCCTATATCCCCGGAGTTGCGTAAAAACTTGGATTCCAATCTCACCTTTGAGCAAATTATTGAAAATCCTGAAAAGTTTATAGGTAAGAAAATTATATTAGGCGGAACGATTGTAGAAACTCGTGTTCTTAACGTCGGAACGGAAATAGAAGTAGTGCAAAAAAAAATTGACTCCTCTGGATATCCGGAAGTCGGTGACCAGTCCGAAGGACGCTTTATATTTTATAAAAATAGTTTTCTGGAGCCAGAGATTTATTCTAAGGGAAGAAGTATAACAGGGGTTGGAAAAATTAAGGGAACCACAACGGGAAAAGTGGGAGAACGTCCTTATAAGTTTCCTGTTATTGCGGCTGAGGAGTTAGTACTTCGTGAAGATTTTGAAAGAAATCCTTATTTTTATCCACCTTATTGGGATCCCTGGTTCACTCCAAATCAATATAGGCCTTATTGGCCATATTCTCCCTATTGGCCTTATTACTAATAATTTTTATATATCATGATTGGATTTTAATTGAATTTGCTTTCCCAGGTTA
This sequence comes from Nitrospinota bacterium, assembly GCA_028345515.1. GTDB lineage: Bacteria > Nitrospinota > Nitrospinia > Nitrospinales > VA-1 > UBA8687. Next base: position 67,783 of record JAOMDP010000009.1, on the reverse strand, counting down.
CATCAAGAAATAAAAAATAGCTGCAGGGATTGATGCTCCCGCAAATGATGCTGCAATACTTTTTAAAACAAACGATTCTGGTTTAGATGTAGCTTTTGCATTGATCAACTTATCAAATAGTGGATAAGCAACTTTTACCTTGTCCATGGTAGTTTTGACCTTCCATTTTAAAAGACTTAATGATTAACTCCTTTGCTTAACCTTATATAACGGCAAGTTTTATGCCAAACTTTATATACCGTATGTAAGCTTTATAAATGATTGTGAAATAAGGCTTTTAATTTTATTAAGATAAAAATTTGGGGGTGAATTTTTGTCTTAAATTCGTCAAAAATAATGAAATCTTTGTCAAAAATTTGTTTGTTATTTTATTGGAAGGAGGTATTCGATTAAAAATATTAAACTAAGTTCTTTTTTTCTTATAGATGTGAGTGGCTGTTCCGTAAAAAACCTCAGCGGCTTCCATCAAAGTTTCGGATAATGTTGGGTGTGGATGGATCGTAAGTGCAAGGTCTTTTGCCTTAATTCCCATTTCAATTGCCAAAACACCCTCGGAGATTAATTCACCAGCTCCTGTTCCAGTTAATCCAACCCCGAGTATTTTTTCGGTTTTTGGATCAATGATTAGTTTGGTTAGACCTTCGCCACGACCCAACGATTGTGCTCTACCAGAAGCTCCCCAAGGAAATTTAGCCACTGAAATTTTTTCCCCATTAATTTGAGCTTGGGTTTCTGTCAAACCCGCCCATGCAATTTCTGGGTCGGTAAAGATAATTGCGGGGATTACCCGATTGTGGAAATTAGTATTTTTTCCTTCAATAACTTCGACAGCTACTTTAGCTTCATGGGAAGCCTTATGAGCGAGCATTGGATTTCCTACCACATCACCAATAGCCGATATGAAAGAATCATTTGTTTTTTGTTGTGAATCGACAATTATAAAACCCTGATCATTTCTTTTTACTTGTGTGTTTTCAAGCCCCAATCCACTGGTATTTGGAGTGCGGCCTACCGAAATAAGCACTTGATCAAAGACGCTTTGCTCTGTTCCTGTTTTATTTTTAAGTGTTGCCGAAATCCCAGAACCATTATTATTTAAAGCTGTGATTTGCGTATCCAAAAGAATGGATTTGAATTGTTTCTTTATTCTATTCTGTAATAGTCTAACTAGATCCCGGTCGACTCCATTTAAAAGCCGATCCGTTATTTCTAAAATAGTGACCTGGCTTCCCAAAGCTGCATAAACACTACCTAACTCAAGGCCTATATAGCCGCCACCGATAACTAATAATTTTTCTGGGATATTATCTAGGTTTAATGCTCTTGTGGAATCTAATGCGTTGGGGATATTTTTAAATGGTTGGGTTGGGCTTGACCCCGTAGCGATAATACAATGGTCAAATAAAAATTCTGTACCTTCGACTTCCAGGGTATTGGAATCCTTAAAGATCCCTTTTCCTGAAACAAACTTTATATTACGTTGTTTGCTAAGTTGCGTGAGTCCGCTTGCCATTTTATCAATGATCTGGTTTTTCCATTTCCTGACAGACTCAAGATCAACTTTTGGATCCCCAAAATTTATACCCCAGGCTTTTGCTTCTTTTGTTTCATTTATAAGGTGCGCAATATGTAATAGCGTTTTTGACGGTATGCATCCTCGGTGCAAGCAGACCCCGCCTGGCTTATTACCGATGTCAACAAGGGTGACATCCATACCCCTGTCGGCGGCCAAAAATGCTGCTGCATAACCTCCCGGGCCCCCGCCCAGGACTAATAGCTTTTTTACGCTCATAATTCTAGGATTAGTTTTAATTAAACCAGTAAAACCATTGTGTTTATTGGTCGGGATGAGAGGATTTGAACCTCCGACCCCTTACTCCCGAAGCAAGTGCGCTACCAGGCTGCGCTACATCCCGATGTTAGTTACGATTGTTTATAGAAGAAATTTTTCAGGTATTTCCAGATAACGATAGACCCAACCCGGTTTAGAACGGATTTGAACCATGTGCTGCCACCCAAACATTTTTGACAATGCGGGTGTACGACTTTGAGGTTTTGGAAACCTTCTACTGCTTCAATGACGGGTTGCGTGTTTAGAATCTCGGTGATGGAATTTTCGAATACATTCCCGGCAGCTGTTTTACCATCATAATCTACACAGCAGTAAATCAAATCACCACTACATAGGATAGCAAAATGATCGCTCAAGGCACTGCAATAACCCGTTTTAGAAGGGACAACATTTCCACCTTCAGCAAAAGCATTGCCCCATGTGTTGAGGATATAGGTCTCGAAAAAAATGTTGGGCGCAACCTCTACTACATTCCATTTGAATGAAGAAAGTTTATCAATTTTTTTGTCGACTTTGACTTTTTCTTCATCGCTCATGGGAGGGCAAATTTTATGGACTTCGTTGGCCCAGTAACGAAAAGTATTTCTTAAGTCTTTGGTGTTGTTGATCACGCTCATGGTGCCAACGCTCCAGTCTTCACCTGGAACTTCGGTTTTGATGGAAGTATTCAAAAAGTGAACTTTAATCTTTGGCGGTTTCGCTTGCTTGAGGCAGGTCCCAATAAACTCAAGAATGCGATTATGGTACTCATCGAATTTCATGCGTCGGGATTTTCGAGTTTTAAAAGACTCTTCATCCGGTGTCTGTAGGGAGATATTTACTTGTGACGCTGTAACCTTTTCGAGCTTTATGCCCATCTCTTCGTCAAGGTAGGTACCATTTGTTGTGATTCCTGTTTTAACACCTCGTTCAGCAGCATGCTCAAGAATATCGAAAAAGCGTGGATGCATGAACGGTTCGCCCATGACGTGAAACGTTATTTTTTCTGCCATCTTATATTCTGCAATTTCGTCGATAATGCCGCAAACTCTTTCGAAATCCATATATTCATAATGACGAGTCATCTCCTGTTTGGGACAGAAGGTGCAATCAAAATTACAGACGTTAGTCAATTCGATATGGATTCTTTGTAATGGGAACTGCACCAGTTCGCCAAAGCGTCCTGGGAAATTTTGTGTGGCAGGCTGAACTTCAGTAAGCATATTTAGAATTAGTCGTTTTGCGTTTTTGAGTAGTTGTATCGGTCGATGCTTTCACTCCAAAAGGAGTTGTTGGTAACATTGCGCGTAATTTTTTTTGAACCGCATTCAGGGCAGGAAACCTTTTTCTTATCCACTTCAGACATTTTCATCTCTACCACGAAATCCTTTTTGCATTTTCCGCACGTATGGTCGTAGTTTGGCATAAAACCTCTCCTTCTGAATTGCTGTAAAACCCGGTAAATTTAGGCTTTATAAACAGTGAATAACAATACAATAGTTTCTATTTTAAAGCAATAAAGCCGGCGAAGTTATTCCATTTAAAAAACAGATCTGTAGTTGAAAAGCCCGCAGATTGGATAAGGTGATTATTTTGTTCTACGGTCCAAGGAATGAGTACATTCTCCAGAGCTTCGCGTTTTTGAGAAATTTCTAGCTTGGAATACCCCTTTTCTTTTTTAAATTGGTGATGGAAATCTATGAATGTTTTATTAAGACCCGGGATTTTACTATTAACTTTTTCAATGACGATCAAAGAGCCTCCCGGTACTAAGGCGTTATAAATATTTTTTAAAAGGATGCTTCGATTGGAAGGTCGAATGAATTGCAAAGTATAGTTCATGACAATTACGGAAGCATTATCGAGTGATAAACTTTCATTTAAATCTGCTTGAATCATCTCACAAAGCAAAGGAGAGTTTTTCAATGTTTCCTTAGCTTTTTTTAACATAGCTTTAGAATTATCGAGACCTATTAGCTTTATATTTGTTAAAGGCGGCAAGGCCTGGGCTAATTTTAAAAGAAAGGTTCCGGTTGAACAACCAAGGTCATAAACAGAGGTGGAGGGTTTTGCATATTTTGTACACCAATGCGCTGCTAGATTTTGGCATTCTTGGTACATGGGAATGCTGCGTTCCAGCATATCATCAAAAACCATAGCCACCGAATCGTTAAACTCGAAGGGTTCTGTTATTTTGAGTTTTCTAAATAATGTATCGCGGTTTGTAATGGGTTTTACTCCTTAAACATTCTTTAAAGCAAAAACCCCTCCCGGGTATCCGAGAGGGGTTTTATTAGCCATTAACCTAAATTAAGGGCCGGGTACATCTTTACCTTCTACGGGCCCAGATTTTAATTTCAGTAGTAATTTATTAATCGCATTGACATACGCAAAGCCACTGGCTTCAATAGTATTTACACCTGCTCCTTTCCCTAGTACTTCACGTTTTTCATTTTCAACGCGGACGGTAACTTCCCCTTGAGCATCTTGCCCTTTTGTTTTAGACATTACTTGATAGTCCAGTAGCTTGCATGTGAGTCCTGTAATTTTATCGATCGCGTTGTAAATTGCATCGACTGGACCATCTCCTCCTGAAGATGAATTATGTTTTTTGCCATCGCGACTGATTAATGTCACCGTTGCTTGCGGGTCACTACCGCTTTCAAACTCACATTTTATGTTTTCTAATTCATATGTAACCTGCTGTTCTTCAGAAAACTTTTGTTTTTGAATAAGAGTATGGAGATCGTCTTCAAAAATCTCTTTCTTCTCATCTGCAAGGATTTTAAATTCCTCGAATACCTTATCCAACTCCTCTTGACTTAAGTTGTATCCTAGCTCTTGGATTTTATGGAGTAAGGCGTTGCGACCTGAATGTTTTCCCATCACTAGTTCTGATTCCTCACCGCCTACATCTTTGGGGTCCATGATCTCAAAAGTATCTTTGCGTTTGAGGAATCCATGCTGATGGATGCCGGATTCATGAGCGAAAGCATTTTTGCCAACGATGGCTTTGTTGCGCTGTACAAAAAAGCCCGTTAGGCTGCTGACTAGTTTGCTGCAGGGTTGAATATGGCGCGTTTCAATATTTGTCTCAATACCGCTGAAGAAATCTTTACGTGTTCGAACAGCCATGACGATTTCTTCCATCGCTGCATTACCGGCTCGTTCGCCAATGCCATTAATGGTGCATTCCACCTGCCTTGCACCTGCTTGCACGGCCGCTAAAGAATTAGAAACGGCTAAACCTAAATCGTTGTGGCAATGCACACTGATAATTGCTTTATTAATATTATCAACGTTTTTCTTCAAATAACCAATAAGCTTTGCAAATTCTTCGGGAATGGTGTATCCAACAGTATCTGGAATATTGACAGTGGTTGCACCCGCTTGAATCATTTCGTGGGTGACCTCTACGAGAAAATCTTTTTCTGTCCTTGTTGCGTCCATCGGTGAAAATTCAACATCATCACAAAACTTTCGTGCGAAAGAGACGGCCTTTACACCCATCTCAATGATTTCTTCTTTAGCTTTTTCAACCATATGGTCACGATGTACCTTGGAGGTCGAAAGAAAAACATGGATCCGCGGCTTTTCTGCTTTTTCTAAAGCCTTGGCCGTTGATTCAATATCCTTTTCGAGTGCGCGCGATAGACCTGCAATGGTTACGCCTCGAATTTCTGTGGCAATTTGTTTGACCGATTCAAAATCCCCAGGGGATGCAACCGGAAAACCTGCTTCGATTACATCAACTTTAAGTAGAGCCAGCTGTCGTGCGATCTCAAGTTTTTCCTTGATATTCAAACTGGCGCCAGGGCATTGCTCCCCGTCTCTTAAAGTGGTATCGAAAATTATAAGTTTCTCGCGTTGCATTAATGAAAAATCCTTTCAAAAATAAATTTCCCCTCCATTATAAGGTTTATCAAATTGAATTCCAGGGGATTGGAAGGTTTTCCCGGGAAAGTCAAAAAATCAAATCAAAAAGCTTCGCTGATTAGTTAAGAACCTTGCGTTGATTTAATTGCAATAGAAACTACGCTGTTAGTGCTTTATTAGCAGTAGGTTTGGGCGCGAGAAATATGCGAATTGGATTTCTGGATGAGTATTCATTAAGTTATTTGTGTTTATTGTGTCTCGAACCTATATTAGAAAATTAGCTTTAACAGGAACACTTTAATAAAATAGGATAAAAAAAACAAGGGGTTAAGAAAAACTTAACTTTTTTATAAAAAATTTAAATTAATATTAAAATATGTAGGTTGAGAAATTAACTGTTTTTAGATGCAATGGCAGTCCAGGCTAGGTAGAATTTTGCTTCATACCAGTTAAACTTTGCGGGTGAAATGGATCGACTTAATCCTCATTTGAGTCTAAAAAGGCCCCCTAAAATGCACCTAATTAATCAATAGTGTAATAATATTATTCTATTTATTGTAAAATATTTACATATAATTTGAGGTGTATTGGCAAATGTTGCTATAAGGTCCCAATTACGTAAAAATTTAGTCTAATATTAAAGGCACAGGACTTGCTCTTATTAATCTTCGGGCTGTGAAAAATAATTATAATTCGCAGTTTTTAAATATTAAAAATATTCTTTAAAAAAATACCTTTATTTAATTTATGCACGCTTTTCCTAAAAAACAAGGGCTTTACGATCCATCCTATGAGAAAGACAGTTGTGGGGTCGGTTTCGTTATGGATATGAAGGGTAAAAAATCCCACGAAATCATTTTCCAGGGTTTGGAGATTTTAAAAAAACTAGAGCACCGCGGTGCTTGTGGCTCAGATAAGCTTACTGGGGATGGGGCTGGAATTTTAATTCAGATACCTCATGCATTTTTCCAGGAACAATGTGCAAAAATTGGTATCCAATTGCCTGAAGCGGGTCGTTATGCAGCGGGTAATGTATTCCTGCCAAAAGGTAAAGATGCAAATCAAGGTCAGGAAATTATGGAGCGTTCGGTTCTGGCCGAAGGTTTAGAATTGTTGGGTTGGCGGGATGTTCCTGTGGATAATACTACGATAGGGAAAAGGGCGCGTTCAGTAGAACCGGTAATTAAGCAAATTTTTATTGGGGCACCGGCCGATGTAAAAGATCAGCTAGCCTTTGAACGTCGGCTTTATTGTGTTAGGAAACGATCCGCATGGGGTGTACGTCGTGCTGGACTCAATGATAATAATGAAAACTTTTATATATGCAGCCTTTCAAGTAAGACTCTAATATATAAAGGTCAGTTAATGGCACCCCAGCTAGAGAGTTATTATCTGGATATTAAAGATCAGAAAATGACCTCGGCTCTCGCATTAGCCCATTCCCGCTATAGCACTAATACTTTTCCTTCTTGGGGTCGCGCCCAGCCTTTTCGTTACATCGCTCACAATGGTGAGATCAATACCGTCCGAGGAAACAAAAACTGGATGGATGCACGGGAATCTATGTTTGAGTCACCTTTATTCAAGGACATCAATATGATTCTCCCTGTTATTGCACCTGGAGGAAGTGACTCGGCAGATTTTGATCAGGCTTTGGAGATGTTATTTTTGACAGGTAGATCTTTGCCTCATGCCATGATGATGATGATCCCCGAGCCGTGGAGTGGACATGAGACGATGGATGATGAAAAACGCGGATTTTATGAATACCATGCCTCCATGATGGAACCTTGGGATGGCCCGGCATCCATTGCTTTTACTGATGGGGAAACCTGTGGCGCGGTGCTAGATAGAAATGGTCTGCGCCCATCTCGATATTATGTGACAAAAGACGGATTGGTTGTTATGGCTTCTGAGGTTGGTGTTGTGCCTGTGGATGAAGCAAATATCGAATATAAAGGAAGATTACAGCCGGGAAAGATGTTTCTTATAGATATCAATCAAGGTCGCATTATTTCTGATGAAGAAATAAAGGCAAAAATTGCTACCCAAAAACCATATAAAAAATGGGTAAAAGAAAATCAGATTAATCTAAAAAATCTGCCTGAAACCAATTTTAAATCCGAACCCGATTACGAGACTCTCTTAACTCGGCAGGTTGCCTTTGGATATACAGTTGAAGATCAAAAGTTTGTTATGGCGCCTATGACTGGTGACGGAATGGAAGCCACTGGGTCTATGGGGAATGACACTCCCTTGGCAATTCTGTCACAAAAACCACAACTTCTTTTTAATTATTTTAAACAACTTTTTGCGCAGGTTACCAATCCAGCTATTGATTCTATTCGTGAAGAATTAGTGATGTCAATGGAAGTTACATTGGGTAAAGAAAGAAATCTTTTAGACGAAAGCCAAGAACATTGCTGCAAACTAAAAGTAGAGCATCCCATTCTCACTGGTAAAGAGATGGAGAAAATGCGTAACCTAGATCAAAAGGACTTAAAATCTGTCGTGCTTTCTGCTCTTTTCCCGGTTTCTGAGGGCGAACAGGGAATGGAAAGAGCTCTGGATATGTTATTTAAAAATGCAACCCAGGCAATTGAACAGGGGGCAACCATTTTGATTATTTCTGATAAAGGTGTAGATAAAGAAAACGCCGCCTTACCTAGTCTGCTTGTAACAGCAGGACTACACCACCATCTTTTGAGAGAACGAACGCGTACTCGCGTCGGGATAGCTATTGAAACTGGTGAGGCCAGGGAGATGATGCACTTTGCCCTTTTAATTGGTTACGGTGCTGGCGCTATATACCCTTATCTTGCTTATGAGACTGTGGCAGAGATAGCAAATGAGGCTGTATATATAAAGAAAATAGATCCAGAAATTGCTGTTAGTAATTTTATTAAGGCAACCAGAAAGGGATTGTTCAAAATTATAGCAAAAATGGGAATTTCAACTATTCAAAGCTATCGGGGTGCACAGATTTTTGAAGCAGTTGGATTGGGTGAAGAGGTTGTCGAGCGGTTTTTTACGGGTACCCCATCGAGAGTGGGTGGCGCGAGCTTGAATGTTTTAGCTAAAGAAGCTTTAGCAAGACATGAAAAAGCTTTTGGCAGTGACCGTTCTTCATTATTGGATCTTGGAGGAAATTACCAATGGAGACGTGGTGAAGAAAAACACATGCTTAACCCAAATGCTATTACATTGTTACAACATGCTACACGTTCAAATGATTATGGGACCTATAAAAAGTTTTCACAACAGGCAGATTTAGAAAGCACACGTCAGTGTACCTTAAGGGGACTTTTCAATTTCAAGAAAACAACTCCAATACCCATTGAAGATGTGGAGTCGGTAGAGAAAATTACCAAACGCTTTTGTACCGGTGCCATGTCTATTGGATCAATATCTCGTGAGGCACATGAAACTTTAGCAATTGCTATGAACCGATTGGGAGGTAAAAGTAATACCGGTGAAGGAGGTGAGGATTCTATTCGTTATAAGCTCGATGAAAATGGAGATTCTCGTCGTAGCAGAATTAAGCAGGTTGCCTCAGGTAGGTTTGGTGTGAACAGTTATTATCTTGCCAACGCGGATGAAATGCAGATTAAAGTTGCACAGGGTGCTAAGCCTGGCGAAGGTGGTCAGTTACCAGGCCATAAGGTGAGCGAATATATAGCTAAGATCAGACATTCAACACCGGGAGTAGGATTAATTTCACCGCCTCCGCATCACGATATTTACTCCATTGAAGATTTACAACAATTGATATTCGATTTGCATAATGCTAACCCTGATGCCAGAGTAAGTGTCAAGCTAGTTGCAGAAGCAGGAGTAGGTACTATTGCAGCCGGTGTATCCAAAGCTCACGCTGAGGGGGTTCTTATTGCCGGGCACGATGGTGGAACAGGTGCATCTCCTCAAACTTCAATAAAGCATGCGGGACTTCCATGGGAGTTGGGGCTTTCTGAAACTCAACAAATTCTAGTGCTCAACGACCTTAGAGGACGCATCCGAGTTCAGGTTGACGGGCAGCTTAAAACAGGACGTGATGTGGTGATCGGCGGAATTCTGGGTGCCGATGAATTTGGCTTTTCCACCACAGCCCTGGTGACGATGGGTTGTATTATGATGCGAAAATGTCATCTCAATACATGTTCTGTAGGGGTTGCGACACAAGACCCGGAACTGCGTAAAAAATTTACAGGTAAAGCTGAATATGTCGTCAATTATTTCAGATTTATTGCAGAAGAAGTAAGAGAAATTATGGCCAAATTGGGAATCAGAAAGTTTGATAACCTGATTGGTAATGTAGAGCTTTTAGAAGGGTCCAAGGCTGTTGGCCATTGGAAGGCAAGTGGTATAGATGTGAGTAAAATATTGTTTAAACCCGAGGTGGATGCAAACGTTGCCTTGAGAAATGTTTGCACACAAGATCTGAGTGGGGATCTTGATAATGTCCTTGACCATAGACTTATTTCGGTAAGTCAGTTAGCCCTTGAAAAGAAAATTCAAGTTTATGGTGATTTTTCCATTCTAAATACGGATAGGGCTACTGGAGCGATGCTTAGTTACCGTGTTTCTAAAATGCATGGAGAGGAAGGCTTGCCTGCCGATACTATTCAGTTCGGATTTAAAGGTTCTGCTGGTCAAAGTTTTGGGGCGTTTCTGGCACCGGGGATAACCTTTGGTCTTGCCGGTGATGCTAATGACTATGTAGGAAAAGGTTTATCGGGTGGTAAAATTTTTATTTATCCTCCTAAAGAATCCACGCTCGTACCAGAGAAAAATATTTTGATAGGTAATACCGTTCTTTATGGTGCAATTTCTGGAAAAGCTTTTTTTCGAGGTATTGCTGGAGAACGTTTTGCAGTACGTAACAGTGGGGCTCAAACGGTGGTCGAGGGGGTAGGTGATCATGGGTGCGAATATATGACCGGAGGTATTGTTGTTGTTCTTGGTTCTACAGGAAGAAATTTTGCTGCAGGGATGAGTGGTGGATTGGCTTATGTGTTGGATCGTGATAATGAGTTCGAAATTAATTGTAATATGAGCTCGATTGATTTAGTGGATGTAAACGAAGAGAATGATATTCAACAATTAAAATCTTTGATTGAAGAACATTATCAATCTACTCATAGTGCAGTTGCAAAAAAGGTGTTGGATGAATGGGCAGAGACTTTGTCGAAATTTGTAAAAGTTTATCCTAGGGATTACAGGCGAGTTCTTGAAGAAAGAAAAAATAACAAGCTGACCGAATTAAAAATTGCCTGAATAAAAATAGAAACAGGAGAAGGAAATTTTAGATGGGTGCAATCAAAGGATTTATGGAGTTTGAACGAGAAGGCCCACCGGGTCGTCCTGTTGATGATAGGTTAAAAGATCAGAAGGAATGCTACGCTCCTTTTCCTGAGGAAAAATTTAAAGAGCAGGGCGCGCGTTGTATGGACTGTGGAGTCCCTTTTTGCCAAAGTGAATCGGGTTGTCCTTTAGGCAATTTAATTCCTGACTGGAATGATATGGTATACCGAGGTCGTTATAATGAAGCTGTCGAACTTTTATTAAAGACTAATAATTTCCCTGAATTTACAGGGCGGATTTGTCCAGCACCCTGTGAAGGCGCTTGCGTCTTAGGTATCACTGAGCCTGCAGTGACCATTTGTAATATTGAGGAGATGATTGCGGAGAAAGGTTTCGAAGAAGGGTTTATTAAAGCCAAACCTCCTCAGAACCGGACCGGAAAAAAAATTGCTATTGTGGGTTCTGGACCCGCCGGGTTGGCGTGCGCAGCACAACTGAATTCTGTGGGACATGAAGTAACAGTTTTCGAAAAAGATGATCGCATTGGTGGTTTATTAATGTACGGTATTCCCCATTTCAAACTCGATAAAGAAATTGTAAAACGACGAATCACATTGATGCAGGAGGAAGGGGTCATTTTTAAAACCGGAGTCAATATTGGTGTTGATAAGCCCGCAAAGGAATTGAAAGAAGAATATGATGCAGTGGTGTTATGCGGTGGTTCCCAAAAACCTAGGGATTTATTGGTTGAAGGCCGAAATTTAGATGGTATTCATTATGCTATGGAGTTTTTGCCACAACAAAACAAACGTAATGAGGGAGATGTTATTCCTAATGACATTTTTATTACGGCAAAAGATAAAAATGTATTGATCATTGGTGGCGGTGACACTGGATCTGATTGCGTTGGTACATCACTTCGTCAAGGGGCTAAGAGCCTCGTCCAATTCGAGCTTCTTCCGGAACCTCCTCGCTCACGAACTGATAATAATCCGTGGCCACAATGGCCGAAAGTTTTTCGGATTTCGTCCTCCCATGAAGAAGCAAATATGCGCGAAGGAAAAGAAAAAATTACGGAATATTGCGTTGCTACAAAAAAGTTTACCGGTAAAAATGGGAAAGTGACAAAAATACATGGTATTAAACTGGCTTTCGGAAATCCAGATCCTAAAACCGGTCGTGCTTCGATGAATGAAGTTCCAGGTTCCGAATTTGAAATGAATGTTGAGCTAGTTTTATTAGCTATGGGGTTTGTACATCCTATTCACGAGGGAATGATACAAGAGTTAGATTTAAAACTGGATGCGCGGCAAAATGTTTATTGCGATGAAAACAAAATGACAAGTGAAGAAGGTGTTTTTGTGGCTGGGGATATGACACGGGGGCAATCTTTGGTAGTTTGGGCTATCGCTGAAGGTCGTGAAGCAGCACGATCGGTAGATGAGTTTCTTATGAAGACCACCCAGTTACCTCATAGCCAATTTCTTAAATAAAATTTTTATTACTTGTTACCAGTTTTTTAAAAAAATAAAAAGGGAGCTGCCTTGACAACAGCCCCCTTTTCTTAGACCCGGGTATATACCCGGTGGGGAAAATCATTTTAAATATATAGCTTACCCGTTAAAACCTAGAGGGCTAAGCCTGTTTTTCTTCCTTCATTTTAGCTATAGTTACATCTAAGGATTTCTTACTGCCATCCCGTACAATTTCTACTTGAACAGATTTTCCTGGTTCAACAGAAGCAACATGTTTTGGTAAATTTTCTACAGAAACAATTTCCTTACCATTAAACTTAACAATAACGTCACCTCTTTTGAGACCACCCATGGCCGCAGGCCCATTTGGTACTACGTCATTAACTAGCGCGCCATTGGAATCAGAAAGCTTGAAGGTTTCAGCTAATTCCGGGGTGATTTTTTGTATCATCACACCCAACCAACCACGCGTTACTCTACCATCTTTCTTTAATTCTTCGAGTATGTCACTTGCCATATTTATGGGGATAGTAAAACCAATTCCAACATTACCCCCCGTTCTGGAAAAGATTGCGGTATTGATACCGATTACATCACCACTCATATTTAGCAATGGGCCACCACTATTCCCCGGATTGATAGATGCATCGGTTTGAATATATTCATCGTAGGGTCCAGCTCCGATATTACGGGCTTTAGCACTAACTACTCCTGTGGTTACAGTATGGTCAAGTCCAAATGGGTTTCCGATAGCTACAACCCATTCCCCAACCTCTACATCAGAGGAGTTTCCCAAGGCTAAGTATGGGAATTCCGTGTTATCACCAGTCTGTTTAACAATTTTTAGCAATGCAATATCTGTTTTAGAATCCGATCCAATAAGTTCCGCTTCAAATTCTTTTTCATTATCAAGAGTTATTTTTATCACGTCTGCATTGTCTACAACGTGATGGTTTGTCAGAATATAACCTTCCTTATCAATAATGAAACCAGTTCCAGACCCACCTCCTGGTGCAGGTGGTTGCGGATGACCTGGTCTTCCATAGGGTCCGAATTGACCAAATGGATTGCGATTTGGAGGAGTATTTCCTTTAGCTGGCTGAAATTTGGTTTTCGAAGTCACAAAAACAACAGCAGGATTTTGCTTTTTAGCTATTTCTACTATCAAATTAGTTCCTACAGGATTTACTTTACCGCTTAGAGCATAAGCAGAATTGAAATCAAAACCGTTTATAATTGGAAAATTCAAGAATAAAATAAGAAAAGATGTTAAAAAATATTTCTTCATGCGTTTATATTCCTCCATTAAATATTTATTAAAGACAAAAGTCTGGTAAACAATTTTTTCTTATTGTAAGAATAAAATCTTAATATTAAATATTTGTTAATGGAGGATTAAAAAAGCTTAATGAGGGGTTCTTAACTTTTTATAAGCACTAGGTTGTTGGGGAAGATAAAGGATAATTGCTTGCTTGAGATTTAAAGGCTACAGAGTTTCATGCCAAAAAAGGGTGGAATTCATTTTGGGAAAAACTAAAACCTCCACGGAAAATTAAATAGAATTTTCTACATTTTTAACTTTTGGAAGAAACCTTTTAATGTGTCGGTGAAAGAGTGGCCATCTATTTCAGCAAGTTCTTTGTAGAGTTCTGTTTGACGCTTGTTTAAGCTTTTGGGTGTTTCAATGCTAAAGTGGATGATTTGATCACCTCTACCACCACCACGAAGCCTAGTTATGCCTGCTCCTCGGATACGGTGATTTCCATTATTTTGGATGCCTGCCGGTATTTTAATAATTTTTGTTTTATCCTCTTCCAATAGGGATACTTCAATATCCGCTCCTAGAGCTGCTTGTGCAAATGTCAAAGTCATCTTGCAATGAATGTCGTCTTCCTCGCGATGGAAAAATTCATGCTGTGCAACGTGTATAATTACATATAGATCGCCTGGAGGCAGGCCTTGCGGTCCTTGTTCGCCTTCTCCTTTTAGCCTGAGTCGAGATCCATCATCTACACCTGCTGGAATATTTATGGGTAGTTTTTTATTTATCCGAACACGGCCTTCTCCATGACATTCATTACAGGGGTGTGAGATAGTTTGTCCGGCACCTCTACAATCTGGGCAGGTGGATTGCACACTAAAGAAGCCTTGTGCCCTAACTACCTGACCCGTGCCTCGGCAGGTGCGGCAAGTTTGTGGAGAGTGACCTGGTTTGGAACCGGAACCTTTACAAGTTCCGCATGATTTATGTTTCCCAATATCGACTTCTTTTTCGGTACCGAATGCGGCTTCTTTAAAATTAATTTGAATATCAAGTCTAAGGTCCGCACCGGTTCTTTGTTGCTGTCCTCCTCCACCAAAAAAATCCCCAAAAATATCTCCAAATTGAGAGAAGATGTCATCGAACCCACTGAACCCGTTGAAGCCACGACCTTTCAGTCCGTCATGGCCAAACTGATCGTAAATTTGGCGTTTTTCTGAATCTTTTAAAACATCATAAGCTTCTGATGCTTCTTTGAATTTTTCTTCCGCTTTTTGATCACCTGGGTTTTTATCGGGATGAAATTTTAGAGCTTTTTGTCGATAGGCTTTTTTTAACTCTGCTTCATTTGCATTCTTAGAAACTTCAAGAACTTCATAGTAATCACGTTGGCTCATAAGGAAAAATCAGAAAAAGGTTGGCGTGTGCTCGAGTGATGCCAGGGCATTTAGGTTTTTAAATGGGCCACTTTTACTTTTGCGGCTTTAATTAATTTGTCTTTAAAAATATAGCCCGGTTCGAGCTCTTGGACAATCATATTGTCCATTGCTGCATCATTAGTTTCTTCAGTAAGGAAAACTTCATCAGTTTTGGGGTCAAATTTTCTATTTGTTGCATTAATAATTTCGACGCCATTATTTTTAAGTTCTCGATTAAACTGTTTTGATACCATCTCGACACCCTGGTTTAAACCATTAAAATCATGATTTAAGTTTGAAGCTTCGATGGCTCGATTTAAATTATCTAGGATGGGTACTAACCTGGAGAATAAATTGGCTTTAAATTGGTCAAGACGCACATCGTTATCCTTTTCCAGACGTTTCCTGAATTCATCGTCTTCTGCAGTTTTTTCTTTGTAAGCTGCGATGTATTCTTTAAGTTTTTTGTCTTTTTCTTCCGCTTCTTTTTTTAACTTTTCAACGTAGGATGGAAGTCTTTCTTCTTCGGAATTTAATTCTTCTAATTCAACTTCATCGAGTAAGGCTGAGCGACGATCCACAATATTGACAACCGTTTCTTCCTCCTTAGATGGAACTATTTTTTTTTTGGGCATTGTATTTTTCAAAAAAAATAACCCTCCCGGTTATAACCGGGAGGGTTATTTGGTTTATTTTTTTCCGATATCTTCAAATTCTGCATCGACAACATCATCTTCGTTTTTAGCTTGCTCGCCTTCTGCTTCTGGAGCATCAGCATTACCTGCGTCCCCTGAATCGTCTCCTTCACCCGGTTGTGAGGTTTGGGAATAAATAGATTCAGCAAGCTTGTGAGCAATCTGATTTATTTTCTCGATTTGCTCTTTCATAGCATCGGCTTCACCTTCAAGATGCTTTTTGGCTTCTTCCATAGCGGCCTCAGCTTCTTTCACATCTTCTTCTTTCAGTTTTTCCTTGTTATCCTTGAGCGTTTTTTCAAGGTTGTATATGACGGAGTCGAGTTGGTTTTTTACATCTATTTTTTCTCGTCTTTCCTTATCCGCCTCGGCGTTGGCTTCTGCATCTTTCACCATGTTTTCGATCTCACTGTCAGATAATCCTGTGGAGTCGGTTATAGTGATTTTTTGCTCTTTACTAGTCCCTTTATCTTTAGCAGTGACATTTAAAATACCGTTTGCATCGATGTCGAAGGTCACCTCAATTTGTGGCATTCCTCGAGGTGCAGGTGGAATTCCATCGAGATGAAATTTACCTATTGAACGGTTGTCTTTTGCCATTTCCCGTTCACCCTGAAGGACATTTACTTCCACGGATGGCTGGTTGTCAGCCGCCGTAGAAAAGGTTTCTGCTTTTCTTGTCGGGATGGTGGTATTTCGGTCTATAAGACGAGTTGTAACTCCTCCCATTGTTTCTATACCTAGAGACAATGGAGTCACATCTAACAATAAAATATCTTTTACATCTCCCGAAAGAACACCGGCCTGGACTGCTGCACCGAGGGCAACCACTTCATCAGGGTTAACTCCACGATGTGGATCTTTGCCAAATAAATTTTTAACTAAATCCTGTGCTTTAGGAATTCTTGTGGAACCACCGACCAGAACTGTTTCATTAACCTGATTTGCTTTTATTCCTGCATCTTTAAGAGCCTGGGTGCAGGGAACTTTTGACCTTTCAATCAAATCCTCGACCATTGATTCAAATTTAGCGCGAGAGAGTTTGACGTTTAGATGTTTTGGTCCTGAGGCATCTGCAGTAATAAACGGAAGATTGATATCCGTTTCGTTTGTGGTAGACAGCTCCATCTTAGCTTTTTCTGCGGCTTCCTTTAATCTTTGCAGAACCATATTATCCTTCGATAGATCAACACCTTGATCTTTTTTAAATTCTGCTACTAACCAGTCGATTATACGTTGATCAAAATTATCGCCACCAAGGTGAGTGTCGCCATGAGTTGATTTTACCTCGACAACATTATCTCCAACTTCAAGAATGGAAACATCGAAGGTACCACCACCAAAATCATAGACAGCAATGGTATGATCTTTGTTTTTATCCAGTCCATAAGCAAGTGCAGATGAAGTGGGCTCATTGATGATTCGTTTTACTTCGAGACCAGCAATCTTGCCGGCATCTTTTGTGGCTTGTCTTTGAGCATCATTAAAATATGCAGGGACAGTTATAACCGCCTCTGTCACAGGTTGACCAAGATAAGCCTCAGCAGATTTTTTAAGTTTTTGAAGAATCATTGCCGAGATTTCGGGGGGTGTGTAAGATTTTTTTCCCGCTTTAATCTTCACATCACCTTTATCACCCTGCACAACCTCATAAGGAACCATTTTCATTTCTTCTGAGACTTCGTTCAGGGAACGACCCATAAACCTCTTGACTGAAAAAATCGTGTTTTCCGGATTTGCGATTGCCTGTCTTTTGGCCACCTGACCGACAAGAATTTCACCTTCTTTTGTGAAGGCTACAACGGATGGAGTAGTTCGGCTACCTTCTTCATTTAGTATAACTTTTGGCTCGCTACCCTCCATTACAGCTACCACTGAATTTGTGGTACCTAAATCAATGCCTACGATTTTTCCCATTTCTTGAGTCCTTTCTCTTATAAATGCTTTAAATTTACCTGATTGAGTAAATGAGTATAAATTTTTAAACTTGTTGTTAAATAAGACTCAAGTTGCTTCATGTCAAGGTGGATAAAGAAAATCTTAAGCCAATATAATTATATTTTCCGACTTACAGATCTTGATTTTATTGTTTAATTTTAACTACTTAGGGTATGAAATTGATATTTAACTTTAATGGCTTTGCGACAGGTTTTAAGAATTAAAAATTATTAAAATATAAATTTCCCTTAATATGTTTAAAATTTTTTGGGGTAATAAGTGGAGTAAGAAGTATTTAACTCAGGTAATTAGTGCAAGGGATAGATACTTAATTTTGGAAATAAAAAGCCCACTTATATTTTAATATAAGTGGGCAATATTTTTTTATTTTATGTTTTATGGAGATGGTTATTAGAAATTACTCTGCGTTTTCATCTAAACCCTGTTCAAGCTCACCCATAAATATAGTGGTGTCCTCTTTTGCGGGTGCCTTAGCTGCCGCTTTTCGTGCAGCAATTTCCTCCAACTCTTCCTTACCTTCCTTGCTCAAACCCCATGGCTCTAGGCCTTCTTTTTTAAGTCGTTTAAGAGCCTCAATTATTTTTTTAAGTTTGGGTTCATCTATATCTTGAATTGAGACGAAAGCATCTTCATGACCATCATATTGGCACCATGCCTGTGTATAGCAATTAGTGTTTGCTCGAATCATTTTTAAAGTAATATTAGCAAAGTGGCAGTGAACGCCGATCAATGCGCAGACTTTTATTTTGTTGTGGTCGATTGTCAAATTTGGATGACAGGGATTGATCACTGCTTCTGGATCAATTTTAGGGTAAATAGGCCGATAGTCGGGCATTGGAATTACATTACAGCCTGGAATTTCTCTAACCACGTCCATCGCTATCTCCGCTTTGTGCATAGTAACATCATTCCAACCCCAAACAATCATTGGTCCTGGAAATAGGGTAGGGTTTCTTCTAGTTAATAATTCTCGTGCTGCTTTTTCGATGGCATCATCTGTAGGTACATGTTCTCCTTCCACTAAGTCCATTCCCGAACCGTGCTCCGGTTGGAAAATACCCATTTTCGCAGCAGACGGTGGAAGTAAACCAATTGGACCTAATTCTAATTTGGGCATCTAAACAAACCTCCAAAGAGTTTCTAGCAATAAAGGAATTGAATTCCTAAATTTTATGCTGATAATTAAAGCTTGTTTTAAAAAAGGATTTAGCCTTTCCTAAACAAATATCTTATTTTTTTATGAGGGGGAATAACATCCGCCGACAAGAAACGTGCATACTATTATTAATAAAGGGCTATGTCAATATCAATATGGATAAAAATCAGGAAATTTGATAAGTAGCAAATTAATTTTGGAGTTTAAACTATAGACTAATTAAAGACCTTTCGTATCAGCCCATTTAAAGGGATCTTTATGCCAGATCTTTAGGGATTTGATTTGATTGTTTGACAATAGTTGCATAGTTTGGGCTTCTTCAAGCAGGGTTGGAAAGGAAAGCAAAGAGTGGTATTGGCAATTGATTTCATCAAATTTTATGCGAGCTTCGGTAAATCCGTAGCTAAATATGCATAAGCAATAGTCTACAATTCCCCCTGCCTTACGAATTGCATTTACAGCGTTGATAGCGCTTCCCCCTGTGGAAATAAGGTCTTCGACTAGTATTACATTTTCACCGGAAGTGAGTGGTCCTTCAATTTGATTACCCATACCATGGGATTTAGCGGCGGCCCGCACATAAATAAGGGGCTTATTCAGCCGATCAGCCAATGAAGTCGCATGAGGAATTCCAGCGGTGGCAGTTCCTGCGATTACATCAATATTTTGTGTAAGACCTTCTAAAAACCTTGCAAATAATTTTGAGATGAAGGCCCGATACTCAGCTTTTCCTAGTAAGAGCCGGTTGTCATTATATATTGGCATTTTATATCCCGATGCCCAAGTGAAAGGTTTTTCCGGATTCAAGCGTATGGCACCCGACTCTAAAGCCATTTTTGATAAGGTCGCAGAAGCATTCATTTTATACGTTCAAAACTCTTGTGAATGAACCGTTCTTTGGTTCCTGATTTAATAGAACCCAGCCCACGAAATGTAATCCCCATAAGAAATCTTGTTTCTTGAGCCCCGGCGCTAGTGGCTGATGTGCTGTTGAAGTTGTTTCTTTGGATAACGTCAACATTAAACCCCCAACATTTACAGGGGTCATCATACAGCAAACTTAAATTACTTTCTCGATGAGTTGCTGTTATCTCGTCTAGCCTGGTACTGGCTTTTAAATTCCATCCTTTTTTGAAATCCCAATCCACCGTTGCCATTGAGGTTGCATCGCCTCTTCGGGTGAATCGTCTTTCAAAGTATAAGGTAAGTGCATCCATCGGTCTAAACCCGATTTGAAGATTTAAAGTTTTTAAAACTTTGTCGTTTACATCATAAGTAGAATCCATATTCAGTAAAAGGGGGTCCGCAAGCCTGCTATCGATATCAAAACGTATATCCGAGAAAGGTTCGCTGGGGTTTTCCTGTGTTCCGCGTCTCTCTGCTTCTAGGAGATCATAACTTTGGCTGAGTATAAACCTTACAGCTTCGCGTGTTTCAAAATCACCTTTGCCATCTGATTCTTTCAGAAAAATTCTTTGAGTCAAAGAATAATTGATTAGGCTGTGAGGGTTGATCCTGTCTATGAAATCAAATGATTTGATTTTTTCTTTATCGTTTCTGTCCAAGTCAGGGATATAACTGAAAGTGAGCCTAGGTTCCAGCAAATGTTTAACTTTAGGGATGATTTTATTATTGGTTTCGAAGACCTTTTCAAAGGTAGGTCCTTTTAGTGTTGAAACCAAATCTAAACCTTCGCGGGAAAAAAAGCCGGCCTTATTCTCCCCTTTACTATAAAGGGTTTCGCGCAAACCAATGGTTGTTGCTAGGTTAAGCCAAGGTGCTATGTTTAGTGCTCGGGTTAGCTGGGGATGAAAATCTAGTCTCTGAACAGAAAAGTTATTGTCAACGCTTGGGTCTGAATTGAGATCTGTTAAGAAGGAGGTGAACCTGGTGTCTTGATTAAAATAAAATTTGGATTCTCCGATAGCTTGTCTTTGAACTTTATATGTTATTTGAGGAAGTTCACCGAGAGTCTGATCGCTGGCAATATCTGTGCTATCCCGAAAACGAGTCAGGATTTCCAAGCTACTGCTATCCCAGCTTTTTCTGACCGTTGCGTAGGAATTAGAAATCCGACGATTTCTTAAGCTAATGTTATCGTTAAAAGTTTTATTGAATTCTTTTCCTTCTAGATCCAAAGTTCCATTGAATTTAAAACCCATAGGTAGATTTTGCGCATGTTGTGCATCTACCTTCCAGTATGTATCACCTGTTATTTTATCATCGACTAATGATCCGGTTAAAAACCCTTGGGTCGTATGACTAGGGGTATAACGGTATTCAATCCCTGGATTAATGCCACGTTTGCTTCTATATCCGAGTCTAAAAGTTGCATCGGAATGATCATCGATTGCCCAAAAATATTCATTATTTAAGGTAGTACCATCGATATCACTGTTGCCAAATCCCGGGAACAAAAAACCACTTTTTCTTTTTTGGTCCATTGGCAGATAACCGGCAGGTATATAAAGTATTGGTGTATCTCGTATTTTCAAAACACCGCCCGTAAAGACGGCTCTATCACCGGTAATAATATCCATGGACTCAGCTTCAAATAACCAGTCAGGCAACTTTCCAGTGCAGGTAGTGAGAGATATAGATTTTGCTTTGTAGTGCCTGTCGGAAAGTCTTGATAATTTGCCACTTTTTATAAAATATTTTTTTCCAAGACGTCCTCTCGTCTGGAAGATTTTTCCTTTTTTGCTTGTAATGTTAAATCGTGAAATATTGGCTTTTAATTGAGTACCGTCATCATTTTTTAAAATAACGTTCCCTTTAGCAATGCCTTCTCCTGTTTTATTATCGATCTTGATTTTATCCGCTTGAATGGTTTTGTTTGCCATTCGAATTTTTACTTTTCCCCAGGTCCATATGATCTCATCTTTTACGTTTTGTCTTATGTGATCAGAAATTATTAGTACTTCATCCTTTTTCGGTTTTCTTGCAGATTTATTGTTTTTGCCGGAACTAACCCCAGTATTGTTCTTGCGAATCCAGTCCGGGAAGTTTAGAGATTTTGGCATTTTTACATCGTCCGATGGGGATAGGGGTTTACCATCCCCCCAATACCATTCAGGGGAGTCATCTTGAATGCTGCGGTGAAACAACCTATCCAAAGTTTCGGAATCATTATTGGAGAGAGGTGTACCATCGGCCCAAAACCAATCTGGGATATAACCGGGAACTATGTTGAACCCAGATTCGGTTAAAATCACCTCATCTTCTGAAAAAATAAGGTTAGAAGCACCAGGCACTTCGCTCTTCTTTTGATTTGATGAGGAAATAATTGTGTCAGACCCTGTCGGGGGTGGGTGGAACTCATCGCTGGAGGAAACATCATTGGCGAACGTGAGGAGAATTCCCAGTATTAAAAGGATTTTTATCATTTTTAAAACATTTTTTAGCTTCTGCCACGGTAAATATAGAGCCAGTAATGCAGACCAAATCGTCTGGCTTTGCAATTTCTTTGGCTGCCTGTAGAGCTCTGGGAACACTTTCTGAGACCTGAACTATTTTGTTAAATTTCTTAAACTTTTCCTTTAACCTTTCAGGTGTTTCACCCCTTTGTGGGTTAACCTGAACTAAGTAAAAACGATCACCAAAATCGCTTAAAATTTCGATGATTTTGTCAATTTCTTTGTCTTTCATGAGCCCGAGAACCACCAAACACCTTGAAAAATCATGGTTTTTGCGTAGCTCCGCCGTCATATTGCTGACGCTGGCTACGTTATGGGCACAATCCAGAACAACCATGGGCGCTTCGGAAATGACCTCAAGCCTGCCTTCCCATTGAACCTGTTCCAACCCTTTTCTAGTTACGTCTTCATCATTTTTCCCTAAAAATTTATTGCAGGCTGCAAGCGCCAAACCTGCATTTTGAGCTTGAAAATGACCCATTAAGGGCAATTTCAGACCTTTTAATTTGCTTTTATCAGTAAAAAAATTGAATATTTGGTGGCCTCTTTTTGCCTCGATCTGAGTTATTTGAAATTCTTTATTTAACCTGTAAATCGAAGCCCCTCGGTCTTGGGCCAAACTATTGACAACATTAAATATTTCCTCATTCGGTATATGAGCAAAAACTGTACCGCTTTCCTTAATTATGGAGGCTTTTTCAAAGGCAATTTGCTTCAGATCATTTCCTAAAAATTCCGTGTGATCATAAGAAATCGACGTAATTATGGAGATTTCTGCTTTGCAAAGGTTGGTGGCGTCTAGCCTTCCTCCTAAACCAACTTCTAAAATGTTCACGTTGGTATCATTTTCTTTAAAATAGAGGAAAGCTAAGACCGTACCAAATTCAAAGAAAGTTATCGGTATGTCTAGTATTTTTACGGCCTTTTTAATTCTTAGAATTAATTCGGTTGTGTCCTGTTTTTCAATTAAACTGCGATTGATTTGGATCCGTTCTCTAAAATCTATAATATGTGGAGATGTGTAGAGACCTGTTTTAAGTCCGGCCGTTCTTAATATTGATTCTATTATTGCCGCAGTCGATCCTTTTCCATTGGTTCCACTTATATGAATGGTCCGAATCCCAAGATGTGGATTTTCAAAGTATTCTAAAAGTTTGGAAGTATTTTCTAGTCCCAGCTTTATTCCGCTATGTGTGAGACTGTACAAATACTCTAATGCTTCACTGTAGCTTGAATTGTGCATCTCGTTATTGTGTGAAATAGATTCACGTTGTAAAAATTAATAGTTTGCCAAAAATCAAAATTGAAATTAATTTGGTTTAAAAT
Organism: Nitrospinota bacterium; assembly: GCA_028345515.1. Classification (GTDB taxonomy): domain Bacteria; phylum Nitrospinota; class Nitrospinia; order Nitrospinales; family VA-1; genus UBA8687. The sequence continues at coordinate 44,069 of JAOMDP010000009.1, read as the reverse complement.
GTTTTTAAAGCTCCGATCTATTTCGCAGAAATAGAAGGTGTAGTATTTCCCATTAATATTTATTATTTTCAAGCAATGAAGAACCAGCAGTTAATAACCATTCCCATTATCTCGCTATCCTATGACCAGGAAAGGTGGGAGCCTGGCCACGAGTGGGAAGAAAAGATATTTAATAGCAACAATTATATCAAAATATTAGTTCCGGTCGAACTGCCTGCTTACAGTTACGGTATTGACATAAAAGATTCATCTTTGTCTTGTTGTTTTGGTGTCAACACTATTGCAATATTTTGTAAAGAAGATTCTCCTGCAAAGGATAATATTTTTTTGGTCGGTCTACAAAGAAAACCTCCTTTTGTTGGCAAGTTATTAAAAGATGAATCCTATGCAGAAGGGCAGGGGAGGAAAACTTTTATGACCCCTACGCCGTTACATATTCCCGAAAGTAAAACTTCTCCAATTGCAGATTCACTACATCATAATCTTATTTTTAAAGTTTTGTCTAATCCACCGGGTACACGGTTTGTTCAGCAATCAAGTATAGTTTGGAAGCACCCTCTTATTTTCGTCCAAAAAGTGGAAAACTAAAATTAAAAATTTTTAATAAGGGATAAATACAATGAAAGAAATTCTTCCTGGTATTTATACATGGCATGAGTTTTCTGAGGAAAAGCAGTTAAATTTTAATGGCTACTTTCTTGTCTCTAGAGGAGAATCTGTTTTGATCGATCCTCCTAGAATGACAGACAAAGATATTGCTGAATTAGAAAGCTTGGCGGGGAAAAATACTACAAATCCTGTGAAGGCAATCTTACTTTCCAATGTTCATCATGAAAGAGATTGCAATGAATTTAGTAAGAGGTTTGGGGCAGGTGTCTGGATAAATGAAAAAGATAGTGCAGGATTGGAAGAAAATGCCAATAAAACATTTTTGGATGGAGATACTTTGCCTTGTGGACTTATAAGTATTAAGTTTGAAGATCAGAAGTCACCGGGTGAGTCTGCATTTTTTCTTAAGGAAAGAGGTATCATGATTCTCGGGGATGCTCTAATTGGCAAGGTTCCAGGAAAGTTGAATATGCTACCTCCAGATAAATATAAAGACCTGGAACTTGCAAAAAAAGGATTAAATAAACTTTTGGATTTTGAATTTCAAAGTTTATTGGTGGGAGATGGTGTGTCTATTCTCAAGGATGCAAAAATAGAAGTGAAGTCTTTTCTTGAAAGTTGATTTTTTATTTTAGTAAAGGTGCGAGATCTTTCCAGAATTGAACTCCTACCTCTGACCAGTCTAGAGTTTTAAAGTTTTGGCTTTTGACTGAAAATACTCGAATAATTTTTAGGTAACCCAGAGAGCAAACTATTTTTTGCAGGCCTTCAGTTTCCAGTTGTGATGCCAATACAAAGTTTTTATCGATTATTTCCCATTCCCAGGGATCGGGTGCAATGGAAACATAAATGTTCTTGTATGATTTTTTGTGGCAATTTTCTATTAGCCTTTCTAAATATATCGAAAGTTTTTCCCCTTTGAGGATAAATGAAAACCCCAGGTAGTGGCCCCACCAAAAAAGAGTCCTCATTGTGAGCATTTCTTTTTTGGAAAAGTTTTGTGGGTAATCTAAAGATAGATAAGGAAATCCGTTATGATTTTCTCCTCTCGCTATTTGGTTCTTCACCAAGTCTATTCCACTTGGTAGGTTTGCAGAGATTAGATTTACCTCTTGTGCTAGCGCTTTCTGTAAAGTAATTAATCGTTGTTCAACTTTTTTAAGAATAGTTGGCTTGTTCTGAAATACCTCAACGTGATTGACGAGCCGTAATTCTTTTTCTGACCAAGCTGAAGATTTGCTGTTGTCAGAGCACATTACTTTCTAATGGTATAGAGGAGAGAAGAGAGGATAAAAAAGGCGCAAAAGATTCTATCTGATGTTCTTTCACGTCATCACAACTAGTTTCATCTATTTTTTTCTGCGATTTCTTCTTTTTGGCGGGCCAGAATATAGGCGTGTATTGCATCCTCTTGTTCATCATTCAGGCCAACTATTTTGCAGCGACAAACATTTTTTTCGTCAATTTTAAGAATTTCAGTTTCGATTTTATAAGTTCCCTTATTTTTGGGTAGTGCTATTTGCATGGGATATGTAGTTCCCAACTTGAAATCTTTGTTGTCGAATGAAATGCCTCCTGCACTGATATCAACCGCTTTCAATTTAGCATCGCCGACCTTCAAGAGAATCGGATTTTCTTCTGATGGATACACTCTGAAAGATCCTCGCACTTCAGACGGGCTCTCAAACATTTTTTTTTCTTTATCTTTATCTTTATTTTTTTTCCAGAACAAATTCTACCCTCCTATTTCGAGCTCTTCCCTCGGCGATATCGTTTCTTGCCAAGGGAAAAGTGTCAGCGTAACCCGTAGCAGTCATTCTTTCGGGTTCTGCACCTCTATCAATAAAATATCTTAAGACAGCTGTGGCCCTTGCAGCAGAAAGCTCCCAGTTGGTGGGGAACATTGCCGTGGATATGGGCTCATCGTCTGTATGCCCCTGAATGTGAATTTTATACTTGGGGTATTTGTTTACCACCCGAATCACTTCATCTAAAACAGGCCTAGCAGACAAATTTAGATTGGCCTTTCCTGGTGGGAACAAGGTCGCCCCAGGTACACGAACTATTATCTTGGCCGCATTGGTTTCGACTTCCAAACTGGAATCTTCTGCGACCTCCTCCATTTGGGACAATATATCGTCAGATTGCATTCCTGTCAAACTACTAATTGACTCCTTTACTTCCACAGCATTCATAAGTTCAAGTACGCCCAGCGACTTAGTTGATTCGCCCTCAATAATTGTTTTAACTGTTGAAATATTTTTAGATGCAATGGCATACATAAGTACAAAAAATACCATAAGAAGAGTTACCATATCAGCAAAGGTAGCCATCCATTCGGGGGCACCTTCTTCACATGGCGGACAATCGCCCCCGCCACCTTTTCCCGGTTTGTTTGCATTTGCTAATTCATCTTCAAACTCCTCTTGAAGTTTTTTAATTTCTACTTCAAGTTTCTTTTTAAAGTCCTCTTTGAAGGAGTTTAGTTGTTTTTCAAGTTCAGCCTTATCTTCTTGCAGTCCTGCCAGAGATTCCTTCATTTCTTTGATTATTTCGGAAGGTAGTTTAGTTCCTTCTCCCTCTTCATCATCTTTACCGTAAAGAACTTTCTCGTAGGAGGCAATTTGCTCTGTTTTTTCTTTAATTTCTTTCTTATATTTTTCAACAGCTTTTTCATTCTCTTTTTTTAGTTTTTTGACCTTCTTTTTTAACTCTTTTTGAGCATCTGGTTGTTCACGCAACCGTTTTATTTCCTGCTCCATCATTTCTTTTTCTTTGTCGTCTCGGTTTGTTTCGCCACCCTTTTCTTCTAATTGTTCTTCAAGAGCTTGATTTTTGAGTTTTAGTCTTTTAAGAGCTTTAATGAGTTTTGGATCTTTTTTTCCCTCGTTGGTTTCTTGGGGAGAAGCAGTTTCAGCTTTAGAGGAGTTTTCTAATTTTTCAGCAAGTTCAGTGTTTTCTTTTTTCGAGTTATCCAGCTTTTCTTTTAGTAACTTTATAGCTTTTTGACTTTTCTCTATCTCTTTAGAGAGTTTTTCGTCAGTTTCTGAATTACTTTCGCTGTTGGCATCTGATCTCGACTTTGTGGCTTCGCTAGAAACAAATTTTATTTCTTCATCTTTTTTGGCGACCGTATCTGTTAGGTCTTTTATTTTCTCTTGGCTGAGTTTTAGGATATGTTTTACTTTAGCGTCACCTTTTTCTTTTTCAGCATCACGTTTTTGTAACTCCATTGCTTGAATGCGGAGTTGTTCCTTTACCATTTCGATGCTATCGCGAGGACTCATGATAATTTACTTTTATTTGTTAACTGTAAAATTTTAAGACTTATTTCCCTTTTCCCCTTTTTTCATCCATAGGTTTTCTAAGAGTTGTAGGGATAAATGAGGACAGCTTCTCATAAACTACCATGGGATTATTTTCTTGTACTATACTTGCTGCTCCCTCAAACATTATCTCGAGGTTTACAATTTCTATTGCAGTTCTAGCTTGCAGTTTGCCGGCTATTGGATTCATAAACATGAAGGCATACACACTTCCATAGAATGTTGTCAAAAGAGCCACAGCCATTGAAGGTCCAACTGAGGAGGGGTCATCCAAACCATTTAACATTTGTACCAATCCGATGAGAGTACCTATCATCCCAAAGGCAGGTGCGTAAGAACCCATTTTTTTGAAAACATCTTGAACAATTGAATGTCTTTGCCTCATTGCTTCAATTTCAATTTGGAGTGTATCTCTTATTAAATCTTCTTTAGTGCCATCTGAGATAAGTTGGCAAGCTTTCTTAAGAAATCTGTTGTCAAACGACAATTTACTTAAGGCAACAAGTCCTTGCCTACGGCTTATAGTACAAAGTTCGACCATCGTAGCGACCATTTCATTCCAATCATGTTTGTCGGAGCTAAATACAATACCAGCTGCTTTAACTGCCGCTTGAACATCTTTAATCTGAAAGGTCATACAAGTCGCTGCTAAAGTGCCACCAATAACGATCAAAAGTCCTGGGGCATTAAAAAAAAGGCTAAGTGGCGAACCTATTAAAATGGATCCTATTATCAGACCGACTCCTACAACGATCCCACCGAGCGTAGCATTATCCACGGTTTAGTCCTTTATTAAGATAAGTAAGTAATTCAAAATAATTGGAAGTTTTAAATTTACCATCACATCAAAGTTTCTGCAATCTTTTCCGTAGGTTAGCTTGATTGCTTGATCATACCCAAGGTTCTTGATTTAAGGCTAAATCTTGTATAAATTGCCTAATTCCAATTGTTTATCCTATGGTTTTGTTCATAACGGTTTTTTTTAAATCTAGAATTAGCGTAAAATCAAAAATTATTGGATTTTTCTTATTTTTTTGTAAAATTTTGCCACTTCACACCTAAATCTCTTTATTTTCCTCTATCAATATGAAAAATAAGACTAAAATCGGTGTCGAACTGAGCTAATTGATTTAAATGATTTCTTTATTCGGCATACAAGTGACAATGTACAAAATGTCCCTTGTCCAGTTCCACCTGCTTTGGGGACTCTTTTTTGCACCGATCCATAACTTCTGGACAGCGAGGATGAAAATGGCAGCCAGTTGGGGGGTAGAGTGGTGATGGGACATCTCCTTGAAGGGGCTTTGGGCGTTTTTTGTCAGCCGGATTTAGGGATGGCTTAGAGGCTAGTAATGCCTGGGTGTAGGGGTGAGCCGCTTTTTGGTTAAGCAACTCTGTGGGTGCTATCTCAACAATTTTCCCAAGATACATCACCGCCGTTCTTTGCGATAAGTGCTTTATAACGTTTAAGTCATGAGAAATAAGCATTAAAGAAAGGTTGTTTTCCTTTTGTAGAGATTTAAGTAAGTTTATTATTTGAGCTTGAATAGAAACATCCAATGCAGAAACAGGTTCATCACAGACTATGTATTTGGGATTTAGGGCAAGGGCACGCGCTATACCAATTCGCTGTCTTTGGCCGCCAGAAAATTCGTGAGGAAAGCGTTTTAGATACATTTTTGAAAGCCCTACTTGGTCCATTAAGGATCCAATTTTTTTCTTTAGGACATCGCCCTTGGCCAGGCCATGAACCGATAGAGCCTCGCCAATAATATTTTGTATAGTAAACCGTGGGTTTAGGGAACTATAAGGATCTTGAAAAATAATCTGCATCTTGGGACGAATCATTGCCAGCTCTTTACCTTTCAAGCTTAGGATATCTGTACCTTCAAAAAAAACTTTTCCGGACGTGGGTTCAATTAGGCGAAGAGTCATACGTCCAACGGTAGTTTTTCCGCAACCAGATTCTCCTACTACTCCAAATATCTCTCCTTCCTTAATCTCAAAGGAAATATCATCAACGGCTTTGACCTGACCTATGACTCGAGATAATAATCCACCATACAAAGGAAAATATTTTTTTAATGATTCAACCTTCACTATTGTTTTCATGGGAATTCGTCATAGAGCCAACATGCTGTTAGGTGTTGCGCTCTTTCGGTCTTAATAGGTTTTAACTTTGGCATTTCCTGTGAACATACAGTCATCTTATCTGGGCAACGTGGATGAAAGGCGCAACCCTCAGGAAGAAACGCGGGATGCGGAACAGCACCTGTTATGGTTTCAAGCTTTTCATTGGTTACATCTTTTGGCAGGGAGTTGATTAAACCCTTTGTGTAAGGATGTGATGGGTGTGCAAAAATAGTTTCAACTGGTGCCTGTTCAACAATCTTTCCGGAATACATGACCGCGACTCGGTCCGCATATTGGGCAACGATACCAAGGTTATGGGTAATCAATAGTATGGACATTTGTGTTTCTTTTCTCAGCTTATCCAGCAACTCCAATATCTGTGCCTGGATAGTAACATCTAGTGCAGTAGTGGGTTCATCCGCAATTAAAAGTGAAGGTTGACAGACAATAGCCATGGCGATCATTACTCTTTGTTTCATTCCACCAGATAGCTCATGAGGGTATTGGTTAATGCGCTGTTCAGGTGAGGGCATGGCTACTTTTTTCAAAACTTCCAGTGCCAATATATTTGCTTCTTCTAAACTTTTGTCCTGATGCAGACAAATAGCTTCTGTTATCTGATCGCCAATGGTGAAAATTGGATTTAGTGAGGTCATTGGCTCCTGAAAAATCATACTGATTTCGTTGCCACGAATTTTTTGCATCTCCAATTCAGATGCCTTCAGGAGGTCTTTACCTTTGAACAAAATACGGCCATTTTCGAATTTACCAGGGGGGATGGGTATAAGACGTATAGCGCTTAAAGCAGTTACCGATTTGCCACATCCGGATTCACCCACCAGCGCTAAGGTTTCACCCGAATTAATAGTTAGATCCACATTGCGTACGGACCGGACGATATTTTCTTCGGTATGAAAAAAAGTGCTTAGATTTTGAATTGCCAGTAGAAGATCTTGGGAGTGCATAGAATCTGGATGGGTTTAGCCCTCCGGCGAATCATGATCGTGGTCATCATGATCATGATCTGTATGATCTTCGGGTTCATCCAAGATATCTTCGTATCGGTATCCGTCGTCTTCATCAATGTCATAGCGATTAAGTTGGGTATCAACCTTTTCAGACCATAAGTCGATTCCACCCTCCAAACATTTGACATTGGTATATCCGCGTTGCATCAACCATTTCTGGAAACTAGGGCTACGATCTTGTTTCCAGTCGATAAGGACCATTTCTTTATCTTTTTCGAAGGAACTCAAAACATGTTCGTTGTTTTCAGCGTTGATAATATGTGAGCCTTCTAATTTTGAAATATCCCGTTCCCAGCTTTCACGAATATCTAACAGCACCGGCTTATTACCTTCATCCAATTGTGCCTTCAACTGTTCGCAAGTCATAATGGCAATATTTTTTTCGGAGAATTCTTTGTTTATTGCATCAAGAGCTGCTTGCACAGGAACATTATGAGTTTGACAAATAGAGTTGATTGTTTCTTCTGGCTTATAGGGAGTGACGGGCATGCCTATATGGAATTGTTTAAAAAGTAGGGAATGGATGTCTGGGAAAATTCTATTTGCTTCATCCATTGCCAAATCAGGAGTGAAAGGTCCTTCAATTTTTTCAATTTCAATTTCTGAGATTTTTAGAATGTGATAACCGTATTGGGAATGTACTGGACCAATAATTTGACCTAACTTATCTTCAGATATTTCCTGACCCATAATCGATTGAAGGTTACCCTCAGGCATCCATCCTAAGTCTCCACCATTTTTTTTCGAGGGACAGGTACTATACTTTTCAACGGCATCCTCAAAAGAAGTACCGGTATCCAATAATTTTTTTGCTGCAACCACATCTTCCATGGAGTGGGTGAATATTTGGCTCGCTCGAACCTTGATCATATAGGTGGTCTCCTAATTCCTGTTTTATAGAGTTTTATGATAGTACTCCAAACAGCTTATGTCAAAATTCAGTCTATGAATCTTTTTTATCTATTATTAAAAAAGGGGCTGTTTCTTAACTTGACAACATATTATATTCCTTGTCTTGTCAAAAAATGCAGGGATTACTATCCCAATATTTTGATTTATTCTTTAATGTTCTAGGAAGGGAACTCTACTGGAGGGCTAATACTGTTATAGAATAAGCTTTGAGGCTAAGGGGCTAATTAGCCCCTTAGCCTCAAGCATACGTGGTTTAAACTTAGTCTTAGTTTGGATTTCCCATACCTTGGTTTGGATTTCCCATACCCTGGTTTGGATTTCCCATACCCTGGTTTGGATTTCCCATACCCTGGTTTGGACCACCGTGATTACCAGGTCCGCCTTGATGATGATCATTGGGTCCAGGACCGCATTGTGTGCCTGGTGGGCACTCCATAGGTCCGGGTCCGCCTTGATGATGATCATTAGGTCCACCAGTCATAGGTCCGGGTCCGCCTTGATGATGATCATTAGGTCCACCTGGTCCTGGAGGATGATGACCGCCGGTACGAGTAGCTGCTGATGCTGCTTTAATACAAGCATCGTATCCGGGTCCTTCAGGACAAGATCCCATAAATCCACCCGGTCCTGGAGGATGATTTGGTCCACCGGTCGTACCAGCGGGAACATGCATTAATTTGTCATCGTAATTTGCATTACCACCCGGTCCTGGAGGATGATTTGGTCCACCGTGATTACCAGGTCCGCCATGATTACCTGGTCCGCCGTTATGACTACCTGGTCCCGGTCCACAATCGGGTGGGCACGGTCCATGGTTACCAGGTCCGCCTGTCATTCCAGGTCCATTGTGGTGATCTTTAGAGTTTTTATGATCCCAGCATTTAGCTACTTCTGTAGGAGTCGGTAAGGACGCACAATCAGGCCCATCATGGTTACCAGGTCCGCCTGTCATTCCAGGACCACCGTGGTTACCAGGTCCGCCTGTCATTCCAGGTCCATCATGGTTACCAGGTCCGCCATGGTTACCAGGTCCGCCTGTCATTCCAGGACCACCAGGCATATTGCCAGGCATTCCGTCAGGACCACCGTGATTACCAGGTCCACCATGTTCATTACGGTGATCTTCCTCTCCTTCTTTTAGGAAACAATCAACTTTGTCTCGTGAGTGTCCCATGCCTTCTAAAAGCGCATAGTTGCCTTCTCCTAAAAAGCAATTACCACTTCTGCAGTTGGCTTCGTACTCATCTGCTACTTGATCTAGTATGTTTTGAGGTGGATCCACATGAGGTGATCCATCTATCATTCCCATTGCTTCGCAATGAGATTTATCATCATCGCCGTGATGATCATTTGGTCCACCAGGACCACCGGGACCACCAGGCCCACCGGGCATTCCGCCAGGACCACCGGGCATTCCGCCAGGACCACCGGGCATTCCGGTACCCATTTGAGCACCTGCATTTTGCAACAGCAAAACAAATAAACTCAAAGTTAATAAACTGACGAACTTTTTCATGCACCCTCCTTTTTAAGCTTAATTTTTTTTAGGAACCTGATGAATACGATAACAATATCATATGTAAGTAATTCCCTTACATTTTTTTTAAAAAAATAATTTAAATTGATTTTTATTATCATTATCAATATTATTGAGGGATTACGGGAATGTCAAGCCATATATTTAGATAAATTGTGGATAAAAATAGATAAAATTAAGGAAGTTTCCCGGTTTAAACAAAACTTTAATTTAAATCTTCAAATTTTCTAAAGTATGGATGATATTTTGATTTAGGTTTCTTCAAATGATTAAATTTAGGACAAACAAATGATAAGTGTAAAGATTTCTTGGATATCTAAACCTACTTTCATATAATACTCCCGGTATGATGAAGTACTCGCCTTATTAAGCTTCAATGCAGAATCCTTAATTTTATCTTGAAAATAATTTCTTAAAACACTATAAATCAAATGGTCTTTAGCTAATGGCAGTTCTTACCGAAGGGATTTAATAGAAAGCTAAATCTGATATTTGGGTATATGGAAAAATTCATGTAACGGATAACTTAGGTAGTTCTTTCTCGGAAACTTTAGAGCTTGTGAGATTTTTTTAAAAGATTTCAATCAAAAACCTTTTTAATACTGGAAAACCAATTGCCTATCTTGACTAATAAATTATTTTTTATTTTGGTTCTTACAGTTTTTGTTGGGTGTTCTACTTTGCAGAACTGGGAGAATAATTTGAAACCTTATAAGAAGTCTTCTCCTTCTAAGGTAAAAGCCGAGAAACCCACAAAGCTTGATTGGGATACCAGTCCACTGTTCCAAGAGGGAACTAAAACCTTCTCCATTGATGAGGAAAATATTTTATCAAATGGTAACGGGACATCTAAACCATGTGTAGACGCTAAAACAGGTAAGGAAAGAGAATTTCTGTTGGCTGATTTAAAAAGCGAGGTCCTCTCGATTTCTTATTCTGATATACAACATGTTGTTGATTCGCTAACGGTAATGGGTTTAAAAACGTTACTGGCAGAGGTTCCGACAGCTGTGCCATTTACAGTTGATGCCCGCGGCAGGAAGACATTTACTCCTAAAGTAGAGGCAGTCAAAAAAGTTCCGGCCAAATATACCTGCGCGGATCTGCCGATTTTTTACCAGCCTAAAGTGCAACCGCTTGCAAACCTGACTGATGTAATTAAAAACCAAACACCGCCCGCTTACGGACAAACCGGGTCCCAGTTTTCTTTTGTAAGTATGGCACCGATTGATTATGGCGTGAACCAGAGTTTGATTGCTTTTTACCATCCCGAGGGCGTGGATAGATTAGACCATATTAAAGACACCATTAAAACCGCAATTGATTCCGCTCCTATCCAAGTCTACATCGAGAGTATGATTTTAGAAGTTAGTGAGAGCGGATTTGAAAGGCTAGGCGTGCTGTACGCAAATTCGGTACCGAGGGGGGGATCCAGGGACTTCAATCAAAATATTACTATAGGTGCTACCGCCCCCTCAACTGTAAGTGCTGCTAAAAGCAGTGTGGACAGTTCTATATTAAAAGGAGTTTTTCAAAAGGGGAAGAGCGTTACCGCTATATCAGATTTACTTAGTATTACAATTCAGGCAATGATTGCAGATGGTCAAGCGGAAGTACTATCACGCCCCAGCGTTATCGCCCTAAATAATCGTCCGGCCGTAATTGAAGTTTCGGATCAAAAGCAGTACCCAATCAGACAAGCAAGCGCTTTTTCACAAGGTAGCTCCCAGTTCACTTACTCTTTTCAGGAAGTATCGCCAGGTATTTTATTGCAAATCAGACCAAGAATCTCCGACGTAAACAATGAAGTTACTATGGAGATTGATGTGCAAGTAAAGGCATTGCGATCAGAGAATGACGGGGAAGCGAAGAACGACGCAAGTCCGCCGGAGGTTATAGCTACCAAACCCGGGTCTACCACGCGGCGAGTGCATACCTTTGCCATTGTTCCTAATAAAACCCCTATAATCATTGGCGGCTTGGTTAGCAAAGAGAAAAATAAAACTACGAACAAAATTCCATTTCTCGGTGATCTCCCTTACGTGGGAAAACTTTTCGGATCAACTGCGGAGGACACCGTAAAGTCAGAGGTCATCGTGGTGATTACTCCTCATATTATTCGTGAAAGCGATAGTATCGGTATTCAAACCCCTAAAGATACGGCCATGTTTGATGATATGGACAATAATCTCTTTCGTAACTCTTATAGAGTACGGTCTGAGGATATGTTTGATCTGGGTTTTGTTTATCGATCTGAAAAGTTTAACCGATATCGCGACTATGTAGTTAATCGTGCCAAAACAGATTCGGTGTTTGCAAGAACTTCGTTAGCATTAGATTATAGTGGAAAGCAGTTTCCTGGCGGGGAAGCACTGATTTCACGAATGATCTACGATATCGTAGGTAAGCGTAATTTGGAAAAACCGATATCTAGGGAAAAAATTATTCTTACGGAGCATGCTGGAGATGGTAACTTTAAAGATGTTACTTTTCTTGAAAAGGCATGGAAAAAGGCAAAATCGAAATCAGTGCCTGCCGGTAAAGATGGTATGGGCGCCAAAGACTACGGTCTTGAATTGTCATTTGGGCAAAAACAAACGGGTGCCGCAGTGCAACCTCATGTAGGTTTAAGGTTTATTCCGCGCTCAGAAATCTCACTTCTGAAAGAGGTCACCAAGCACGATAAAGATCCTAGTCGTATATTTATATCTAGTGAGAAGGACATGAAAAAGATTCGTAAGGCGATAGTCGTTAGGGAGATCCTAAAGTTAAATCGAAGTAAAAAAATTTTGGGGGCTCTTAACGAATTTAGTAAAGGCCAGAAATTAATTTTACCCGTCATCAATAACGAACGTTATTTCCTATTAGATTTAGAGGTCGCAACGGTATATCATCATGCTAAATTCTATTACGAAATACTGGAGCAGTCCTTACGTAAATCCTTTGATGCAGTTGAAAAAGAGATTCAAAGTAATAAAAATGTTGCTAAGGCTCCTTAACAGCTCATAAGACTATTCAAAGTGAAGTATTTACATCCCTAAACTTCTCGTGGTAATACAACTTGGTTTGTTTTAAGTTATCTGCAATGCATAACACGGGCCCCTGATTCTGATTATTTTGGTCTAATTATTTATGACAAAAAAAATATTCCAGACCGCTGTGTTACCCGTTCTCACCATTGCTCTTTTCTCAGGAATCCTGTTTTTTGCAAAATTATTTGGAGATTTGATTTTTCCTGCATGGTTTCACCAGGGAGTATTGACTTTTCTTAAAATGCTCATCTGGTTTGGCGGGGGCTGGCTTTTCAATAGACTACTTTCCCTGCTTTTTTGGAACACATTAATCAAAAAGATTTTACACCAGCATCCCCCTCTATTGCTGGTTCAGCTCTCTAGTATATTTGTTTTAATCCTTACTCTATCTGCAATAGCTCATTTTGTGTTTCATGAGCCTCTCACAACGCTCATAGCAGCTGCCGGAGGATTAGGCTTTGTTCTGGGGTTTGCTGTACAAGGGCTGATTTTGGATCTTTTTTCCGGCTTGGCTATTCAAATGGATCGTCCCTTTAAGGTGGGTGATTTTATTAATTGTCATAATCGGTTTGGGACTGCAATGATTGGAAGAGTTGAGGAGACTACTTGGCGAACCACAAGACTGTGGACAACAGATAGGAACTTGGTCATTGTTCCCAATAGCTATATAACCTCAACCATTGTAACCAATTATTCCATGCCTGAAGTTAAGGCCCGATTTGATTTAGATTATACTTTGGATTTTTCTGTGCCCTCTGAAAGGGCCATAGCTATTTTTAATGCCGCACTACTCGAATCCGTTGGATCAAAGGGGCCATTAGCCGATCCACGCCCAAAAACTATTTTAACCGGAGTAGACAGTGATGGGGCAGTTTATAAGCTGAGATATTATTTAGATCCCACAATAACTTCTCCCTCTAAAGCAAGAAACACTGTCAATGCCAACGTTATGCATCATCTTACCTATGCTGGAATCACACCATCGTATGACAGGCAGGATATATTTTATGAAAAGATGCCAAGTCAAAAGAGTTGGAGGAATAAAGAAGATAGAATGGATCTATTGTCTAAAATTGAACTATTCAAAGATTTTTCGGAAGAACTTTTAGAATCTATATCCAACAGTTTTAAGTTGAAAGCACTAAAAGCTAAAGAGGTTCTTATCAAGCAAGGTGATGATGGTGAAAGTCTCTTTGTTCTCGTCGAAGGTTTATTAGATGTCAGTTTGCAGGTGGGAGATGAGCAAAGGCACTTGACTTTGTTGGCGCCGGGTTCTTTTCTTGGCGAAATGGCTCTTCTGACTGGTGAAAAACGATCAGCAAATATTACAACCTCTACGGAGTCACTGGTTGTGGAGTTGACTAAAGATTCCATTATGTCTTTGGCCACAACAAATCCTGAGGTCTTGGAAAAAATGACTTCGGTTGTAGCAAAACGGCGTATGAAAAATAAAGAAATAGAATCATTGGATCCTGAAGGTCAAGATGAAGCCATGCAAAAAGAAGAGGAGAATCTCATGGCTCGAGTCACAAACTTCTTTTTTGGTGATTAAGTGTAATGCTTATTGTTAGGCTAGGGTGCAACGCAAATGAGAATTGAGGAATACCGTTGTATGAGTATCGAGAATTTTTGGAACAAAGGATGTGCCCTTTGCTAATTGCGCTTAGCGGGTACTAAGAACATGAGTGTTAGATTAAGACAAACTATTGCATAAGGCAAATATTTCTGGGGGGGGGGAATGAAGGAACACGAATCTGAGAATGAAGCAGTATTGTGGGACAAGCAATTTAAGGAGGATGTTAAATCCGGTAGATTTTTTTGGCTTACCAATAAATCGGTTATAGATTTTGAAAGGGGTAATTTTAAAAATTATTGGTTACTTTATGAAAAACTTTCAAAGGATGTGCAGAAGTTGGCAGACGAGACTTTTTCTCTTCTTAAGCAAGATCCAAAAAATACATCTCTGCAGATTGCTACGGTTGGCCGATACTGGTCTGTGAGAATTGGCGAAAACAATCGTGCCTTAGGTGTAGAAGTTGGTGATGAAGGATTATTATGGTGTTGGATCGGGTCTCATGCGGATTATGAAGTTTTTTGTTCAAAACTTAGCCAATCGAGTCAAAAGAAAAAATAGATTAAGAATTACCCCCTCATATCCATTCTGGAATCGAAAATTCCAATAAGTATTTAAAAGTGTAGTAAAACTTAATATTTCATTTTTAATGGCTAATGGTACACTTATAATATAAGGAAATACTTAAAATTTAATTTATAAAAGCTAGGATGAAAAATTTAATCTGGATGTTGGTTGTTCTTTGTTTTGTAAGTTGCACGTCGTACAACAATCTAGAGGATTTTAAGGAGCGAAAAGACTCGAATCGAATTACTTTTGAGAATAATAAGCTGGATTGTCAGGAACATTCCAATTTGCTGGCTGCAAAGGCAGAGGGAAGCAAGCGTGCAGGTGAAATCCTGATTGATAAAAGGCGTTATTTTCTCGGTTGCATGAAGAGAAAAGGTTGGGTTTCAAAGGTGTCAAATTAGTCCATTAAAAGTTATTTAAATAAATGCTTTATAAAAGAAAACAGGTTTACTGGGTTGATAGCTATATCGGTGGAAAGCGTATTAAAATTTGTACAGAAATGAAGGACAAAGCTAAAGCTCAAAAGTTCCTATTGAATTTAATCGAAGAAAGTATGATAAAAAAAAGATTACGAGAACCAACGATACCTACTTGAACCAAGCCACTGCCTAGCTATTCTATTTTGAATTGATACCTTCAATATTGTTTTCCTTGTTTTTTCCCTTTATGTTCCTCAGTTCTTAGGGAAAATTCAAAAAATCTGGCCTCCTACATATATCAACATAGAATTAATTTTCTCAGAACGTTGTTAATTTTGCTTTGATTAACTCTTGCCCATGCATGACAAGATGCATAAAATAACTTTGCAATTTGGCAAAAACAGTAAATCCATATTAATGTAAAATTTCTAATGAAAAACTTAGCTCCCTTTTTTTTATACAGGATTATAATTCTTCCTCCATTAGCTAGTTTTTTAACGTTCCTGTGCTTAGAGTATGATTTTGTTTTAGCTCTTCTTGGAATTGATATGATATTTTTTGGAGGTTTATTTTTTGTTTTTGCAATTATTATAAGCACCGCCAATACTAGGCGTTTTCAGGCGATTGAAGAGCTAGCAAATTTATGGGCGTTGGCAATGAGTTTTTGGCAAACAGGGAAAAGGCATTTAGCTGAAAAAGACAGAGTAAAATTGCAATACGAATTAAGGGAGTTTTTTGAAAAGTTAAGATTTCTTTTTCATGTTGATGTTGTTGGTGAAGAGGCACAAAATAAACTTGCCGATATAGATGTTTTTTTTGATGAAATAAGTTTGATCATTGAAAGGTTTAGAACAACAAAAAACATAAGCGCTCCAGAGCTTGCCTGTCTTTTAGGTTGGCTTGAAAAAATGTACTCCAGTTTTGAAAAGTTGCTGGCAATTAAAGAGAATAGAACGCCAAGGACATTAAGAATATTTCTTGACTGGGCCTTGGTAACAGGAGTGCTGATCTTAAGTCCTCAATTTGCAACACTCGGTTACTATGGGATTGTATGCTCATATTTGATTATGGGCTTTCTGCTCATATTGATAAAGGTTCAGAAGGTGCTTGAATATCCGTTTGGGAAAAACATGGATCATATAGATTTGCGAATGAGAGACAAGACATTAAAAAGAATAATATAAGCCAATTGCTATCTTTAAGTAAGATTAAGGTCCAAATATAGTTTGAGATTGTTGCTATCCCATGTTAGTTTCTTCTCTTTTTATGGATAGAATCATTGGAGCTATAAAAAAATCCCCGTTGGACATACCAAAACTGATTTGTCTATTTCGCCATGGATTGTTGATTCGCTAAATCTGAATTCTTTATTAATTGACTTTAGCTATTGATCTGAATAGATTAAGACTTCGTGTTCCAGAGTTTAATAGCTGGTTTTTTATTAATATTTAACTAAAGAATGTAAATGACAACTTGGGATAGAGATAAAGTAGCTGCATCTAAAAATAATCTTGAGGGGGCTCAACTCAAGGGACTAGACCTTTCTGGGTTAGACTTGAACAAAGCCAATCTTATTTCAGCCATTATGGTGAGTGCAAATTTGCGGGATATATCTTTAGTTGGTGCTAACTTGTTTTCTGTAAAAGCGATGCGTGCCGATTTTTCTGGTGCCAATCTTTCTGGAGCAAATTTTCTAAAAGCCAATTTGACAAATGCCAATTTAACAAAATCAAACCTTAACGATGCTGATTTGACGGGTGCTAATCTTTTTAATGCTGATTTAGAAAAAACAGATTTGATCCGCGCTAAGCTTATTGAAGCTAATCTTCTTGGTGCTAATCTTTCAGGGGCAGATTTTAGTGAAGCAAAACTTACGGGAAGATACCAACGCGAAGGCTACTTCAGTCGAGGAGCCAACCTTTCTAAGGGAAAGTTAATTGGAACAAATATGCGAGGTGCAGATGCTTCCGGAACGGAAATGATAGAGACGGATTGCACGAATGTTGATTTCACCAATGCTAATCTTAGTGAGGCTAACTTTAAGCATGCTTTTTTAAATTCTGCATGCTTAGTGAATGCAAAATTAGGGGATGCGGATTTTCGCGGTGCACGTTTTGAGGATTGTGATTTTTCTGGCGCAGAACTTATTGAAGCTAAATTCCAAGGAGTGGACTTAAGTTCTGTTAGAAATATTTCAGCTGAAGAACTTCAATCTGCTTTTATTGATAGTGAAACCGTAGTCCCAGATTATATTTATGTCAAATGGACTTCCGAAGACACTTATGAATGTGAAATTGCAAGCTAAATCTACTCTGGTTATATTTTATTGTTTTCCAATAATTTAGTAGTCAGTATCTATTGCTTTTTTTGGTTTGATAGATGAATTGTTTAGAATTTTCTTTTAATAAAAATGAGTAAATCTCCGAAAGCTAAATATTGTATTGGTCAATTGATACAGCACAAGTTATTCGAGTATCGGGGTATCATTCTTAGTGTTGATCTTGAATTTAAGTCAACTGATGAATGGTATGAGGCAGTTGCTAAAAGCCGACCTCCCAAAAATGAACCTTGGTATCATGTTTTAGTCCACCAAAAAGGTCATCAGACCTATGTTGCAGAACAGAACTTACAGCCCGATCCTGCCATCCACAATTAGGAACTTTATGATTAAAACGGTAAGGGAATTCAGACTATGGCGAGCACAGTTTTGTTACTCTCCTAAAGGCAAGAAGGCGATGGATAAAATGAAAAAGCTTAACCAAGGTAACAACGAATTTCCCTATGGTAATTTGGAAAGCTCGGTGCTTCAAGCTTGTTTTCAGGCTTCAAAGTTTGAGGCAGATAAAAGTGAATTAGATCGTCGAAGAAGAATCGCAGGGATGCAATTTCCAGTTTCCAGTGTAAAAAAAGCTGGAAACCGAAAACCTTCCTATATTGCCAGAAATAGTATGATTTTGTACCTCTCCACCTTTTTCAGGTTTTATACCTCTGATGAATCTACCTACGAATTTGTTGGAAAAAAGCTACCTACCTTTGGTAGGGAACAGCCTGATATCGTTGCAGATTTTGTAAACGCTGTGTTTAAAAAAGAAAAAGTTAATGAAGGTTCGATAAAAAGAATTACTCAGCGTTTGAATAATGAGGGAATACGCCTCGCCCATTGGAAATATTCTCAATAGTTTTTCCCGTTATGGAATTGGAAAGAGTTTATCGCTATATCCGATTTTTCGGAATTGGTATAATTTTTCTCTCCTTCAGTTGGGCAATTTTAAAGAGCTCAATCCCTTTCGAAAGCCGACCTTCTTTTAAAAAAGCTGTGGATTTTTATACCGATGGAAAGTTTCATGAGGCACTTTTGAATTATGAAACTGCCATATTAGAGGACCCAGACTTTATCCATGCAAAGAGAGGGAGAGCTAGATCCCTCATGCAATTAGGAAGGGATAAGGAAGCTCTTAAGGCATTTGACGAAGTATTAAAACTGGATACAAATTCTGCGGTTTCTTTTGCTAATAGAGCGATCCTGGAAGATAGGATGGGTCTATATGAGATGGCGATTATCGATTATAGAAAAGCTATTAAAATGGATCCTAATTTGGGGGAGGGAATAGATTGGTTCACTCGCCTATTACAGAACCGTAAAGAAGATGCTCAAAACCTTTCTGAGCGTCTTGAATTTCTAAGGGATAAGATAAAAGAAGAAAAAAAAATTATACCTTTAAAAAATTAAACCAAAGACTAAAACGTATCTGGGTTTTTATAAGTTGCAACTAATTCTGAAGTAGTTCGCAACCTTCAGTATATACAACCGCTAAATCCAGTCATCAATATCAAACTGTGCTTTGCATTCTGGACTTCGCATATCCATAAATAAATCAGCTTGGTCAAAATTTATATTAAAGGTTGGAATTGTTTCACATTTTAAATCTGCACCTTTAATTTTATTTTGGTATTTATTCATTTCTTCGTTGTTTCCAAATTCCAATACAACTGTAAAACCAGTTGCAGCAATGAATTTTATTATCTTTCTTTCATTATCCATTTTATATCCAGGGAGATGCCATTTAATATAATAATATTGTAAGCTCTCAATCATACTCTTTATCATTGACATAGAACATAAAATTGTTAACTTTAAAAACAAATGAAAGATATTGCATTACGGAATTCAGGAGGAATATAGGTGAATCTGTTTCGCGCATTCTCAATAATTAAATCTGCTCGACTTTTATCGGGGCAGAATCCGGAGAATTTTGTAAAAGTTGATTGGGTTTGCTATTTAAGAGATGAGCCTTTAGTTCCTTTTGAAAGTTTGATTGAAGGTTATCTAGAATTGCCGGAAACTGGGAAAAAAAAGTTATGGACTGAACGGAGAGCCAACTATCTTTTGTCTAAAGCCGAAGTCAAAGAGCTTAGGGAGTATGTTGAAAAAAAATATTCTTCCTCCGTTGAAATAGAGCAAGTCAGTTTACCAGTATTGGTGAAAAATTTGGTTAAATTTAATGAAAAGGATATCACGGGGACAATTATTTTACGCGACCGAGATGAACCATTTTCAATGAGCGTTAATATCGTAGGTATGGTTTCCGGTCATCGAGATCTTGTTAATGTTAAAACGGTTGAAGATTTACTTGGGGAAATTGATCGAAGAAACGAATTGTGATTTTTGCTAGGTACGTTTTTGCTGTGAAACATGGCATTTAAATTCTGTTTCTGACTTCCATTCGATTTTCAGATAATTAGGTAAAAGGGTATTTTTGTCAATAAGAGCCGAATTTATTTGTTCGGTGGTCAAGCCAGTCGCGTATCTAAGGTTAGCACCTTTTAAGTCGGCTCCTTGTAAATTGGAGTTTTTAAGAACTGATCTGCTTAAGTTTGCTGCCTGTAAACCAGCCCCCTCAAAATCAGTTCCCTCCATTCTTGCTCCTGAAAGATCAGCCCCTTCTAATTTAGCACCGCAGAATTTGGATTCCTGCATTTGAGATTGAGCTCCTTTTATGTTTTGCAAATTAGCCCCGCTAAAATCGGAATTTTTCATCCAGGACTTAAACATGGAACATTGGCGGAAGTTGGATTTAATCAGATTAGCATTGCTTAAATTTGCACCTCTTAAATCTGCGGCTCGAGCATAAAGCTGGCGCATGTTAGCACCGTTTAAATTTGCTTTGTTCAAATCCGCAGAGTTTAAATTAGCTTCTTCAAGATTAGCTTCAGTAAGGTCAGCTTTTGAAAGCTCCGCATCTCCTAGGAAAATTTTTTTCATATTTGCACCATGCAGATTAGCACCTCCTAGAAGGGCTCCTTTTAAATCAGCCCCTACAAGGTCAGCACCTTTAAGGTCTGCATTCTGGAGATACTTTTTGGAGGACTCCAGTTTTTCTTTGAGGGATAGGGGTTCTTCGGACATTACATATTCTTGAGCTGATAAAACCTAAAAGTTAATGCTATAAAAAAAATACCTGATGCTGAAATTGCTATGGATAACCCTGGAATTATTAAAGCAAGAGAAGCCGGGACGGACTCTAAAACCCATAAAAATAGTTTTTGCATTCCAATCCATGATTCAGGATTTATTATCCATTGGTGTAAAATAGTGTTTTCAAATAGAAAATTAAATATTGCTAATAAAGGATATCCGGTCCAAACTCCTGTTTGCAGCCACAATAGACTTTGATAGCCTAATAGACCTATTCCCGCTAACAAAATTATTACACCTAATAGGCCAACCGTAATATTCATACTAGCTAAAAAGAGATCTGCTGCTGAGAGTTTTGAAGCAGTGGTGCGAATTTCTTTCCAGACTACTATCAGCCCTTTCTTGAACAGTAATTTTACTGCCTGAATAAATCCTGTTAAAAAATTTTGAGCAGTTGCAATGTTTTGCAAAAGACGGCTAATCCACTCATCATAATTAAACTGGGATTGTTGATCTCTCTCAAAATTCATAATTCCTCCTGAACTCGTTTTCGAAGGGTTCAAAAAAAGTAGTTAGACTATGTCTCTGGGAGTATTTTATCCCTCTTTTTAGAATTAATCAAACTATCCGAGTGGAGTTGTTTTGTATGGGCCATTCGGTGTGCTAGGTTAAATTTGTAATATAAAAATTTTGTTTAAATGGGTATCAATATTTTGATTTCTAAATAGATCGAAATAGGATATTTAAAAATGATAAAAGTTTTGGTTTTTGGTGCTGGAGCAGTGGGTCTGGGGTTGTCTAGCTTTCTTCTTCAATCAGGTTGTTGGGTTACTCTTGTTGGGAGAAAGGATACAGTTAATTTACTAAGAGACAAAGGGTTGAACAGGGTTGGAATATTTGGTGAATCGTTTTCATCTCCGGAATCATTTGAAGCATTTTCCAATCTGAGTGATGCTTCTTCTCAAGACTATGATTTTATTCTGGTCTGTACCAAATCTTTTGATACGGAGTCAACGGGTCGACATTTGGAGAAATTTTGGAAATTTGGTTCTGCAAAAATTATTCTTTGCCAAAATGGTTGGGGTAATGCAGAAAAAATTTCACAAATCTTACCGAATAAAGATATTTTTAATGCCAGAGTAATAACAGGATTCATTCGGCCCGAGCTCAACAAAGTTGATGTAACAGTTCATGCTCAACCAGTTCATTTAGGTTCACTTTTTGTAAGGGAGTTAAAAGCACTTATTCCGCTTTCGCAAGCTATTAGTCAGGGAGGGCTTCCCTGCATAGTGACTGGAGAAATTGCAAAAGACCTGTGGGCAAAAATGCTCTATAATTGTCCACTCAATGCATTGGGGGCTGTATTAGAAGTGAACTATGGTTCTCTTGGTGAAAAAGAGAGTACACGAATAATTATGGAGGGCATTGTTGAAGAAGTGTTTACAGTGATGCTAGCTCTGAATTATAAAACGCATTGGAAGAGTGCAAAAGGTTATTTGGAAGAATTTTACGCTAAAATGTTGCCTAATACCTATAGGCATGAGTCCTCTATGTTACAGGATCTGCGTGCTGGAAAGACAACAGAAATTGAGGCTATCAATGGAGTCATAGTTACAGAGGGTATAAGAAACAATATTAAGGTTCCCTTCAATTTATCGATATATAACTTAATTCGTTTTTTACAGGATAAATAGCATACTTAATAAAAATAATTATAGTTTGCTGTGTACTAGACTATATTCGTAAATTGATTAATAATCTCTCGAAATAAGGTAGTATTATCTCCTTATAACCCTTCCTTTATTCTACCCAAAATTTCTGCTACCCGCTTTCATAGAATTTAATGAAAAAAGTCATCGGTGTTTATTTTATTATTTACTGAAAAAAGAGAAAAGGCTGGAATTTTCCTACTGTTAACGACCAATTTTACGAAGCTGATATTTTTGTACAGCTTCGTTATGTTGATTAAGAGTGGATGAAAATTGATGACTACCATCCTGGCGCGAAACGAAATATAAGTTTGAAGTATTCGCAGGATAAAGTGCTGCAATAATTGATTTGAGACCCGGACTTGATATGGGACCCGGAGGTAAACCCTTATATCTATAAGTGTTGTAAGGAGAGTCAATTTTTAAATCCCGTTTTTTTATATTCCCATCAAAGTTTTCTATTGCATAGATCACGGTCGGGTCGGTTTGTAACAGCATATTTTTTTTTAATCGATTATGGAAAACAGATGATATTTGTTTGCGCTCAGAGTCTTTCCCTGTTTCCTTTTCGATCAATGAAGCAAGAGTTATGATTTCGTGAAAAGAAAATCCTATTTCCTTGGCGCGATTTAAAAACTCCTGTTTTAAAGTACGTTCTTTAAAAGTATCTACCATTTTTTTAACAATAGTTCTTTCGTTGGTGAATTTTCCAAAATGGTAAGTTTCCGGGAATAGATATCCTTCTAGGGAGTCGACCGCAATTTCTTTTAAAAGCCTGGTATCCTTGGTTTGCTCTAAAAACTTTCCTTTATCAGCAAGACCCTTTTTTACCAAAATATCACCTATTTCTATAATTCGGTAACCCTCAGGAATGGTAACGGGGTGCAATATTGTTTTGCCTGAAGTAATTCGCTGCAGGATTTCCGTTGGGAGCATAGAAGGTGAAACATTATATTCACCGATCATTATTAGTTTCTGTTTTTCTTGTAGCAAAGCAATAGCTTGAAAAGCACTGGAACTGCGAATAAGGCCTTCGCGGGATAGTTTTTTTGCAACTTTGTTTAATGTCACCCCAGGTTTGATTTCAAAGGTCTGGAGTTGGGTATTGTTGCTTACTGGACGGGATGCTTGAAAATAAAACAGGCCTAATATAATCCATATAAGTGCTAATAAACTCCAGAAACTTGCTATAAGTGCGGTACGCATATTTATTTACTTGGAGGCTTACTATTTAATTGCTTTTATCAACTGTTTCAAAAATTGATCATTTTCTGCTTTAGTTCCAATTGTAACACGTAAACAGTTACTTAGCATCGGGTGTGTTCCTAAATTTCGTATCAAAATTCCATATTCCATTAATTTTTTAAATACCTTTTCTCCGTTATTCGTAGTCTGGAATAAAATGAAATTTGCATCAGAAGGAAAAGTAGAAATGGATTCAATTTTTGATAATTCTTTAATTAGTCGGGTCCTTTCATGTTTTATGGAATCAATCTGATTTTGTACCAAAGAAAAATTATTCAACAATTCCTCTGCTGCAATTTGCGAAATCGAATTTGAATTGTAAGGCATCCTAATTTTATTGATCTCATCTGCCAATATGCTGGGGAATATTCCATAACCGACTCTAAGTCCTGCTAGACCAATTTTCGACAAACTTCTTAAAATTACCAGATTATTATGGTCTTTCATTTCTTCTAGAAAGGTTAAACCTGAAAAATCATAATAGGCCTCATCGAGAACAACAATTCCTTGAAAATTTTCTACAAGCTCCTGAATTTCAGTTCGAGAAAAACAATTTCCAGTTGGATTGTTGGGATAACTTATGAATACTATGCGGGCCTGGCTTGCAACCAAACTTTTTAATAATGACTTTGCTTCAAACTCCCAATTATTATTTAGGGGGTAGGTTTCCACTTTTAGTCCCATTCCTTTTGCAATAATAGCGTACATGGCAAAGGTAGGGCCCGGAAATGCTATTGTATCGCCTTCATTGCAAAAGACCTGCATCAGGTTCTGAATCAATTCATCTGACCCATTTCCAATAACAATTTGGTTTGAGTTAACCTTAATACGAGCGGAAATGACAGTTTTTAAGTTTTTACAATCTGGATCGGGGTATCGATTTAAGTCGAGACTTTCTAGGCGCTCTAAAATTCTTTTAGTTAGCTCGGGCGAAGGGGAATATGGATTTTCATTTGCGTGAAGTTTTATACCTTCTTTAACAGTTTCAACCTGATAGGCCTTAAGGTTTTTAACTTTTTCACAGATTAGATCTATGAGGTTGATTTGAGACATTTTTTAATCCAATAGTTCTTTGATGTCTTCTGAAGTAGGGATATATCTAAAAACCTTTAACTTTTCAGCGCGGATAATGGCAAGGATGGACTCCGCCGTCTGTTCCACTTCATAGTTTGTGATGGCATAATCAAATTTTTTATAACTTTTTATTTCCTCTTTTCCAGTTTTAATACGTCTTTCGATACTTTCTTCGGTATCAGTCCCTCTATTTTTTAGGCGTTTCGTCATTTCTTCTACGGAAGGAGGAAGGATCAGGATAAAAACACCTTTAAAATCCATTTTACGGAGTGCCTCAACCCCCTGAACATCCAATTCTAATAAAATATCGATTCCTTTTTCCTGAGTTTTTTCAATAGATTCAAAGGAAGTTCCGTAATAATTTGTATGAACTTTAGCCCATTCCAGAAAATCATTTTTATTGATTTTAGCTTCAAAATCTTCTTTAGAGATGAAGTGGTAATCTACGCCTTCCAATTCTCCTGGGCGGGGTTTTCTAGTTGTATGTGAAGCTACTATTTTAAGGTTTGGGAGCTTTTTTTTTAAAATTTTGCAGGTTTCTGTTTTACCTGTTCCAGAAGGGGCAGAAATTATAATTGGGAAGCCTTTCCGAAAGAAAGAAATTGAATAATGTCGTTCTGGTTCCATTTTCTAAACACTCTGTTTGTGTTGTTATAATCCGTTTTTTAGAAAATTTTATTCTATGTTTTGGACTTGTTCTCTGATTTTTTCAAGGTCGCTTTTTATTTCAATGACTCGTTTAGAAATTATAATATCACTGGATTTTGATCCTGTGGTATTGATTTCCCTGTTAATTTCTTGTGTGACAAACTCTAGTTTTCTACCAATAGGTTCATTGGTATTGAAAAAACTTCTAAATTGATTTATATGACTTTTTAACCGTGTCATTTCTTCAGTAATATCGGACCGGTCTGCCAAAAGAGCTGTTTCTTGTGCCAATCGTGTTTCATCCAGCTCAAGGTCATTCGTTATACTTTTAATTCTTTCTTTTAGTTTTTCCTGATATTCTTCCACGACTTGAGGATGACGCGATTTTATATCTGCCAAATGGTTTTCTATAGAGTCGATTCGTTGACCTAGGTCGTTTTGTAAGTTTTTACCTTCCTCTTCTCTCATTGTTTGTAGGGACTTCAAAGCTTCCTTAGTTATGTTAAGGATCAAGTCTTTTTTAGCCGGATCCAGAGTCACAGGTTCGATTTTTATTATTTCTCTTAATCCGATCACAGATTTTAAATCAACTTCTCCACTTAGGCCTAATGAGCTTTGAAGTTGTTTTAAGGCATCTAAATATTGCTTTGCAAGTGGAAGGTTAGGTTTTATTTCCCATTCACCCGGATTATCATTAGACGAAACAAGACTGATAGTAAGGCTGATAGAGCCTCTTGAACAGTGGGATTTAATAAGTTTTTTTAATGGTTGTTCTAGGTCTGAATAAGCTTTTGGAAGTCGGGTGTTAATTTCGATAAAACGGTTATTTACTGACCGAATTTCTGCATGGTAAGTATAGTCGTTCTCCTGACATTCGGCCCGGCCAAATCCGGTCATACTAATGAGCATTAATTCTTAAGCCTTTTCGATGGTCAATTTATAATGGTCCTTTTCTTCAACGAGAGAGACAACCTTATGCCCATCGTTCTTAATACTCTTTGGCACATTTTCAGAGGGTTCTCCACTATCCAACAATACTTCCAGTATGCTTCCTGGAGCCATTGTTTCTAGTTTGATTTTTGTTTTGACATAATTGAACGGGCATTTTACCCCCAAAAGATCTATAGATGCTTTACTATCAGAGTTTGCCACTACTTTCTCCTTTGGATCGTCACCTCCCACCCGTATCCTAAGAGATTTATCAGTTTGCATTTTTTCCTGAACAGCTTTGCATTCATTTACCAACAAACCTGCATCACCTAGCCAGTCTTCTGCAGTTTTTTCATCCGAGGCTTCTGTGATTTCCTCAAATTGATCTATAAGTTTGGCAAATTTTGCAGAAACAATTTCCATGTCGATGACTAGAGATTGAAATTTTTTCAAACATTCCCAATCATCGTTAAAATCCATCCCTTCGGTTACCAATAAGGCTCGAGCCGACGCAATAACACTACGTTGTGCATGTTCACACGCCTCTTTAAGAGAATTTTTTTCCAGGGCTAGTTTGCCTTGAAAATGAGCACGTTCTGCTTCTATAATCCGATCTGTAATCATATCTGTTACGGCTCCAGCACATTCTCCTTGTCCACGATCTTCCAGACTAAATTTCTCCGTTGAACCATAATCAATATAGGATTCAGGTGATTCCTCGATATCCGGCAGGGATTTGAGTGGGTCAAGCAATTCGCGAAAATATCCTTTACCCATCCTGTCAAAATATTCTCCAAAAGTTTCTTCACCTTGTTTATTATTTTTGTAATCATTGATGGAGTTTTTCATCGCTTCGGGTGCATTTTTAGCAGGTATTTTGATAACCGATGTCCCAAATACAACTTTATCTTCGGAGATTCTTCCTCCCAATAAAACTTCATAATGGGGAGTTAGTATGCCATTTAATTTTTTAGCGCCTCCATGGAAACCAATGGATGCGATGTGGTGTTGACCGCAGGAATTAGGACAGCCACTTGCTTTGATGTTGATATGATCCATATCCTTTGAGGTTTCAAAACCATTTTCCATTTCTTTATGCAAGGTATCAACCAACCCACGCGATGCGGTAATGCCGAGATTACAAGTTTCAGAACCCGGGCAACAAGTGATGTCACGGATTTGTTCTGTGCCGGCTTTATGAAGACCGATTTTTTTGAGTTCATTAAACAGGTTACCGAAAGCATCATCTTTCACCCATGGAATCATTAGATTTTGGTTGACCGTAGCAACGAGTTTTGCTCCTGCAAAGTTTTCTGCCATATCCGCTAAGGCTCTTGCCTGTGGAATACTGAAATCACCCAAAATCAATTTAATTTGAACGTTATGAAAGCCATCTTGTTTCTGACTTTCGATATTTCTGCTCTTCCATAATTGAAACTCTGGGTCTGCGCTGCAATCTGTTGTTTGATATTCATGTAATTTCGGTATTCCTTCTTCCTCTATTTGAATGGATTCATAAGTTTTATCTTTCAGAGCCGCAAACTCTTCATCGTAGAGCTCTTTTATTTTTTTGAGTCCCAGCTTGTCTAGAACGAACTTAAATCTGGCCTTATTGCGATTTTTCTTATCCCCATATTTATCGAAAACAGCTACCAGGGCTTCACACATCCTGAGCATTTCGTCTGCAGGAATAAAGTCAGTTAAAGGTAAAGCCCCATGGGGGAAAGAACCGAGTCCGCCGCCGACCAACGCCCGGAAACCACGAACTTCTTTTCCGTTTTTGTTTTGGACCACGGCTTTTAAGCCAATATCATGTATGGGCGCTAAGCCACAGCCGTTACACCCACCGAAACTAATTTTAAATTTTCTCGGTAAATTTTGTGTTAAATCTTGACGCAAAAGGTATTTTGAAACGGCCAGAGCATAGGGACTAACATCAAAAACTTCAGTAGAACAGGTTCCCGCTTTGTGACAGGCTGTGACATTTCTTACGGTATTTCCACAAGCTTCGCGAGTAGTGATACCTCCTTGAGCAAGATCTTCAAGCCCCTGAGGTACATCATTAATATTTACATAATGCAATTGAATATCCTGGCGGGTGGTGATGTGCAGAACCCCATGTGAATATTTTTCTGCAAAGTCTGCCATGCACCTCAGTTGTTCACTGGAAATCTTTCCAGCGGGCAACTTTGTCCGAACCATTTGTACACCCTCTTGCCGTTGCCCATAAATTCCTTGTTGAAGGCGGAACCTTTTAAAATCATCATCGCCAACTTCACCACGATTAAGGCGTTCGACTTCTGCAGCAAAAGTATCGATTTCGCGTTTTACTTCTTCTGGAATATTTAATGATTTTGCATCCATTTTGTTCCTCAGTTCCGTTCTATAATTTATTAGGCATTTTCAAAAGGGGATTGTTTTTTTGAAGGTTTTCCCCTTATCTGTTTGCCTTAATTTAGTATTTTTTCCCAATTTCAGCACCTACATTATTGAGAATGCTAAATGTATTTAAAAATTTGCTTATTTTATAATAAAACCACCATAAAAAACAGTAGAATACCCTGTTATCCGAAATTATTCTTCGATTCTTTTGGATGTTACATCTTGATAATTATTTGTTTTTAAACGGTTGTTAGAGGGTTCCGTGCCGGTTATTCTACTGCTTCAAATCAACTTTGGCTTATTTGCATCGATTTTTCTGTTTTGCCTTTTCAGAAACTTTAACTTTAATATCATTCTTGTCGGGCTCACTTACTCACTTCCCTTGATTCCATGGTGGTTAGATAGTGCCCATGCGGAACGTATGCTGATTGTTTCTTATAGCAATCTTATATTTGGAATTATTGAAGTTGTTTTTTTTACTCTGACGGAAAAGCCTGAAGATATAAAATTTAATAAAGCTTATCTTCAACAACTTTTTGGCCATGTTTTTCCAATTGTTGGGGCACTTGTTGGCATGTCTTTTGTTTCAAGAACCACATTGATTCCGGTCGGGATAGCAGAATTATCTATTATTGTCATACTTTTTACCTTGGGTTCTACTATGAGAATATTATCAATTTCTCAACTTGGGGTTTTACGTTTTAAATTTAATATTGCCTTTCGTGAAAAACAAACCCTAAAGACGGATCAATTACACGGATATATGCGCCACCCTACATACACATCCATGATGCTGGTCGTCCTTTCCTATGCTGTGACTACTCACTCCTTTTATATAGGAACTATTGGGACTTTTATAGCCTGGTTTGGATTTCAGTACCGTATTCACTTCGAAGAGAAGGCACTTAAAGAACAATTTGGAGAAGCCTATGATAACTACCGAGAAAAGACTCCGATGTGGTTACCATTTTTCAAATGACAATAAACTTAATACCTCTCAATATTAAATCGATAGAGTTTTTTTACTGACCGAAGTCGAGGGTTGAAAAATATAAGGTTAAAATTATTAGTAACGTAATATAGCTGTAACTACCCAAGTAAAATAGAACGGGATTAATTTTTAAATTTCCCATTTTCGGATTGGGACTCTGGATCATTTTTTTTATCCGAAAATAATTTGCAAAGGAAACCAGAATTGCAAAAATATAGGGCTTGTAGTTAAACACTGCCATTAAACCTGCGCAAGGGATAGCCGCACATAGCAAGGCGGGTAACTTTATCCAGCTGTTACCCGTAACATCATCTAGGACATTTAACACAGCCAGGTAACAGACAAGATAGTAAAGGCCTGTCAAAGCTATCCAAATCAAAAAAGAGATGATTGTTGTCCCACCGGGAATATCGTTTAAACCTAAGATCATATGAGTGTATTCGGCATACTAATATGGTTGCGGGAGAGATATTATAGATGACTGTTCAAAGCCTCATCTATGGGTTTTGGTTGGAAAAAAATTTCTAAATAATTTGTTGATTTGCAATTTCAATTTTTGCGTCTCTCATAACTTCGATAGCAGATTTTAATATTAGACCAGAAATACTTATTCCAACAACGAGATCAGGCCAAGGTGAATTTGTCCAGGCGACTCCGGCAGCTGCCAACAACACCCCGAGATTTGCCAGTACATCATTACGTGAGCAGAGCCAAGCAGACCGCATATTAACATCAGTATCCCGGAAACCTAATAACATTAAAGCACAAATCAAGTTTGCAGCGAGAGCCAGGAAACCAACCACACCCATTGTGGTTACCTCTGGAATTATAGGATTAAAGGATCGATATAATGAGCTTGTTAAAACTCCGATAGCAAAAACCGCCATGATGATTCCTTTTATATACCCCGCACGACTTTGCCAAACAGTGTTGAGCCGAATCACATAAAGTGAGAACCCAAAAATAGCGGCATCACCCAACATGTCCAAGGCATCTGCCATCAAGGCATTCGATTGAGCAAACCAACCGTATATAACCTCGATAAAAAACATGCTGGAATTGATAATTAAAACCCAAACGAGGATATTACGTTTTTCATCATGAATCTTGGTCAATTCTTTCTCAAGGCTTGAGCAACAATCATTGACGCTTGAACTTTTATTTTTAATTCGATTAAAAATAAGGGAAATTAAATAAAAAGCTCCTGCAAGCAAAATGATAGTGGGCCCAGGCGGTAGATCAGGTTGGTAGGATAATGCCAGACCGCCTGTGGTAAAAATCATTCCAAATAGTGCTGCAAGAATCATCATTAAACTTAAGGAACGAACATAAAGTCCAGCGATTGCAGCGGGAAGTGTCAATAAGGCAATGACTAAAATTAAACCTACAATTTGAATTAATATGACAACAGTGAGAGCTACCAGTGAAAGAAATAGTAGATAAAAACGTTCTACTGGAATTCCTCGAAGTCTGGCAAATTCTTCATCAAAAGAGACGGATATGAACTGTTTGTAAAATAGAAAAACGATTACCAGGATGAGTAGGTCAAGTCCTGCTATCCAATAAAGATCTTCCGGGGCGATCATCAATATATTTCCAAATAAAAAGCTCATCAGATCTACGTTGTATCCGGGCGTTTGCGAAATGAATAAAACTCCCACTGCCATACCACCCGCCCATAATGCTCCTATTATGGTGTCTTCCTGTTGCTGCATCCTTAAGCTAACCCACCCTAGAATAAAAGCAAAGACTAGGGCTGAAACGAATGCCCCTTCAATAGGGGACCGGCCCAGGTAGTAAGCGATTCCCATACCTCCTAAAACAGCATGTGCAATACCTCCCGCCAGATAGCTAATTCGCTTTACCACAACATAAGAACCAATGGCACCACAAGCTACACTGGCAAGTATCCCTCCGGCGATAGCGTTTTGCATAAAAGATTGTGAAGAAACCACTTCAAGAAAGGAGTTCAATGGTGTTCCTCTCCTTCATGGTGGTGATGTACCATATGCATGTGCGTTCCATATAATTTTTCAATGGTCTCACCAGTAAGTTCTGAAGTGGGATGACATATAAGGTTGCGATTGATGCAAGCTACCTTAGTTATGTATTGAGAAATGAAACCGATATCGTGAGTCACAACAATGATAGTGATTTTTTCGTTTAATTTTTTTAATAGGTCAAAAATATCTTTTTCAACTTTCATGTCGACATTTGCGGTGGGCTCATCAAGGATAATGATTTCCGGATTGCAGGTTAAAGCTCGAGCAATTAAAACGCGTTGAAGTTGTCCTCCAGACAGTGAACCGATGGAACGTTTCTTTAAATCGTTAATTTCTACCGCTTCCATGGATTCCGCTGCAAGCTCTTTGTCTTGTTTGCTGAAGAGTCCGATCCCAGATGTTTTTCCAAGTCGCCCCATAAGCACCGTTTCCTCAACGCTAATAGGAAAATCCCTAGAGAAAGGTGTGAGTTGTGGCATATAGCCAATATTCTTGACCGCTTGATGCGCAGGTTTTCCTAATACTTCCACCGAGCCTTGGTCAGGATCTAGAAGCCCAAGGATAATTTTTAGTAGTGTTGTTTTGCCACTACCATTAGGGCCGACCATACCAACAAATTCTTTAGCTTCAATATCCAATTGAACATCTTCGAGGATAAGGGGGCCACCATAACTGAAATGGAGATCGCGAATTTTAATGATGGGATTTTCGGTCAATGATTTGCCCTCGAAATTGCTTTTGCTGTTTGACGCATATTTTCCAGGTAATTCTCTGAAAGTGGATCGATTTCCTTTACAGAAGCACCAATCATTTTAGAGATTTTTTTTGCTATCAAAAGACCGAATTGTTTTTGAACGAAAATAATCTTTATTTTTAGATTCTTTCCTTTGGTAACTATTTTTTGTAATGCTCTGGGTCCAGGTTCTTTTCCCTGATGTTCGATAGGAATTTGTTCTAGGCCATAAGTTTCTGCGAAATAAGACCAGGCTGGGTGAAAGACCATAAAACGACGAGTAGTTCCCGCATCGATAGTAGTTCGAATTTCATTATGCAAAGCATCCAAGTCTTTAGCAAGAGCCAAATAGTTATTGTTGAAAGACTCTGCTTTATCAGGATTATGTTTTGACAAAGCATCTTTAATTTTTTCAGCCATAATTTTTGCCAGGGGTGGGCTAAGCCAAATATGTGGATCGGCTTTTTCATTTAGGTTTTTCTTTGATGGCAAAGCATTATTTAATGGAACAAAAATTAAACTAGGATGAATGGCTTTGATTCGAGAAATCCATATTTTTTCAAAGGGAACGCCGATACTGAAATACAGATTTGCATTTGACAGTTCGCTCATTTTTTTCGGGTTTGGATTAAAAGTTGCTGGGCTTTCACCTGCTTTGACCATTACATGAACATTAACTTCATCGCCACCGACACGTTCTACAAAATATTTTTGCGGAACAATGCTAACAAAAACCGGAATCGGCTCGGTCCACCCTTTAGTGGGAAAATATAATATTTGTATCAGAGCAATTATAATTACGCTTTTGTTCAAAAAATGTTTCATTTATTTTTAAAGGTCGATTGTGAAAATAGGAATAAAATGGCCAGCGCCATTTTAAATTAGCGGCAGGTATTATAAGATATTTATTTGTGAAATGACTTTTTTTTTGGAAAGGATGTTTTGACTGGTTCTTGTTTGAAATGATTACTTGAGGATAATTATAACAACCAAAGAAGACCGAATGGGATACCAAAAAGTATTACCCCCAGGGCTATATTTACAGCATGGATCAAAAATAAATTATCTGTAATTGGAGAAATCATGACTTCTGTTCCAACTCGGCGGACGGCATGTTCAATGTCAGTAGAAGTAATTTCACTTGTTTCTTTTTTTTGCAACTCTTCGACTACCTGATCAAGAAAGAAAAATTTCAAAGCTTTTAAAATCACACCAAATAAAACTCCTGAAAAAAAACTCGTGAACCCACTTTTTTGTTTCAGTCTGGTCTTTAACTCATTACCTACCTGGTCATAATTTTTTTCAAACTCTGAACGTGGAATATTTTTCTGAAGTTTCGGGACTCGTCTTATAACCTCACGGGTTAACCAGTCTAATAATTGTTGTAAGCCTTCTAGGCCTTCTTTTAATTTTTTAATCATCACATGAAGGGCACAGGCAATCAAACTATGTAAAATCCCGAGACCCAGATACCAAAAAGAAACGATAATAAAAATAGAAGTTTCAAGCCAACTATACCATTCTGCAATATCTAGAACTTGCGAGTCGAAAGTCTGTATAGATAAAATACCCAAACCTAAACCAGCAAAACAAAAAATAAAAATATTTTTAAATGTCCCGAGTAATAGATCACGAAAAAACGAAATCCAGTAGTCCAGTATTTTGGGTGATTCCATTTTTTAATGAATAGGTGTGAGGTTGGGGTCAATATTAATGATCAAAATTAAGTCCCCACGATTCCCATTTAGGGTGCGGCCTTTATGACGGATACGTAATTTTCCTCCTGATGGAAATTTAGGGGGAATGCGGATGATCAATTGTTCGGTTGTACCATCAACTTGATAAGAGATTTTTTTGCGTGTCCCATTTAGTACTTCTGCTGGAGAAGCAGAAATAGCGAAGTCCATGTCTAAAGTTGATTTCTTTTCAGACTGATTTTTTCCAAACATTCCTTTTAGATTATTCATCAAAGGATTTTCATCTGGTTGCGTTATATCTGGATTGGCCGCATCCTTAGCTTTTTTCATTTTATTTAAGGTGTACAGGGAAGTACCTACCATCTGTGCTAATTTAAGTCCCATTCCAATACGACCAATCGGACCTGGTACCATGCGAAGAATTCGTCCCAGACCCCCAACTGCCCCACCAAAAAAGATTGATTCAAAAAAATTATTACCTGATCGAACACCGGATCGACTGAATTCGCGATTAAGTTCTTCAAAAATATCGCGAGCATTTTGACCTTGAAACATACTTGAAAAAATATCTTCCTGAGAATATCTAAACCGCGAGGAAGTGCTTGTACGTCCGGAAAGATAATCGGATCGGAATCTATCGTATTCCTGTTTTTTGGTTGGGTCACTCAAAACCCCATAGGCTTCCGTAATTTCCTTAAACTTATCTTCGCTGGCCGGGTCGTTTGGGTTATGGTCGGGGTGCAATTCCAGCGCAAGTTTTCTGTACGATTTTTTAATATCCTCCTGATTTGCGGAGGCGGATATATTCAGGATTTTATAATAGTCTTTAAATTCTTTTGTTCGAGCCATTGGTGTTCGGTTACATACCCAGTTTTTGGGGATAGATTGCTTCAGACTTTTCTGGACCCTCAATTTCTGTTTTTTTGTTTTGAGTTGAAATTTTAAAAGATTCATCTGCATGCAGACGCTGTTTTAAATTTTCAAAGCGCACCATCATTGGCATTGGAGAGATAGCCTTTTTGTTAGGGGTTAGAATAAAATTTGTTTCGGCCAATACATCTCTGTATTTTCGTTTCATGTTCATTTTATATGCTTGGTAGCCTGGAATTGCCTCGACTCCTTTATAGGGTTCGTGATTCAAAACCTTGTACTTATCGGGAATATAAACATTAGCAAAATAATCTGCTCCAAGGGAATGATGAACCGTAGTCTTAACCTTCAAAATTCTTAGGCTCTCATCCGTTGGGGTCATTTTCATTTCGACCCAATAGCTGCGATCATGAAAATTAAGGTTTTCAAGAAAAACGATTCCATACAATGCATTGAACTTAAATTGAATGAATATTCCAAGAAATATCCATCCGAAAACTCTCCAGAATTTTCGCACGAAAAGCTCCTTACTTTTAATGAAGGACAGTATTGACCAAATAAACCTTTAGGGGATTAATATTATCAAAATGAAAAATTTAAATACAATTTGTTCTGTTTCCTATCATTTTCAACTAACTTAGCTATAGTTTAAACCCAATAAGACTTTTTCGAAATGATTTAATATGTCTTTGGCTAAATTATTTAATTGTACAAATTTTGATAGTTTAAATAGTAGATATATCGATTGACCTTTAGAATTTAAAAATCCGTAAAATAAAGTGTATTTCCCTTTGATATTTTACTTTAGTTGCCATAAATTAAATCAACCTGGTAAATTTTCTTAGTTTTTGAGTAGACGGGAAAATATTCTGGTAAAAAATAAAAAAAGAATTTTTAATTAAATAAATATTGGAGTATTGGATATTGAATGCAGGAATATTGATCGCTTTTGAAGGTATAGACGGTACTGGTAAAAGTACTCAATGTCGAATGCTGTCGGAACTGTTAACCAAAAAGCAGATTTCAAATATAGTTTTTGCGGAACCTACAAAGGGTGAATGGGGGATGAAAATCCGTAAGCTTTTATCGGAAGGTAGAAAGGGTATTAGTCCAGAAGAAGAATTGGAATGGTTTGTAAATGATAGGAAAGAAGATGTGGAAATTAATATCCAGCCAGCATTAAATGCTGGTAAAGTGGTATTAATGGATCGGTATTATTTTTCTACTGCTTCCTATCAAGGAGCATTAGGATTCGATCCGCAAAAAATCAAGACAGATAATGAAAAGTTTGCACCACAGCCGGATCGGGTTCTGATTTTTCATAATGCTCCCGAGAAGAGTCTTGAAAGAATTGAATCAGCGAGGGAGGAAAAAAGCGCCTTTGAAAGAAGAGATTATTTGATGAATGTGCAAAAAATATTTAAAAGTTTCACTGGGCCAAGAATTCGCTTTATTGCAAGTGATGCAACTTTAGAAGGGGTTCACGAACAGGTCTTATTGGAAGTTCAAGATCTTATTGATAGGAAATTATGAAACGTTTTGTTATAGCAATAACTGGTGCGAGTGGTGTGTGTTACGGGAAAAGATTGTTTGATTGTTTGAAAGCTCAATCAGAAGTCCATGTGATTGTTTCAGAGCGGGGTGCTGAATTATTAAAAATCGAATTAGGACTCAAAACCTCTTACTTCTCCGGAGAACATGTCGTTTTACACAAAACTTCAAAAATTAATACATCCATTGCCAGTGGTTCATTCCGGTTAGATGGTATGGCAATTGTTCCTGCGAGTATGGGTACGATAGGTCGAATAGCAGCTGGTATTTCCGGCAATCTGATTGAACGCGTAGCGGATGTTATGTTGAAAGAAAAAAGAAAATTAATTGTGGTACCAAGAGAAGCTCCGTTTAGCACAATCCATTTGAAAAATCTTCTTTCATTGGATCAGGCAGGTGCATTAATTCTCCCTGCATCACCTGGTTTCTATCAGGGACAAAATTCTGTAGAGAGTCTAGTAGATTTTGTGGTAGCAAGAATAATGGATCAGTTGGGTGTCGATCAAGACCTGATGCCTCCCTACGATGCTTAAGGGATAGGAATGATTTATTTGGATAACGCTGCAACCACTTTGATGGATCCTGAAATAATCTCTTCTCATAAAAAGTATATGCAAGACTATTTCGCAAACAGTGGTGCTGTTTATGAAATTGGTCTGGATGCTAAAAATAAAATTGAAGAAGCCACGGAATCCATAAGAGATTCTTTGGGTATTCCCAATACCCATAATCTTGTTTATACAAGCGGCGGAACGGAATCAAATAACCTTTTTATTAAAGGTCTTTGTTTCCCAGATAAAAAAACAGCTTGTCTGGGGCTAGAGCACCCCAGTATTACTGAAACGCTTCGGTCGTTTAAAGTATATGAAAACGAACCACTTTCTTTGTTGAAGTATTTCAAAGAAGGAGCTCTCGATTATTCATGCCTTCCATTACTTAAAGAAAAAAAAATCAGACTTCTTTGCCTTTCGCATATAAATAATGAATTGGGCGCGATAACTGATTCGATTTCCTTGATACGGCATTTAGAAAAAGAAGCCCCGCAAACTCGCCTATTTTTAGACGGAGTCCAGGCGATAGGAAAAATTAAATTCGGTAAATCAATGTGGTCTGGTTTGGCGGGTTTTTCTTTGTCTGCACATAAGTTTCATGGTCCTAAAGGCATTGGATTATTGATCTATGATTCTAAATTAAATTTGAATTCACAAATGCATGGTGGAAAACAACAATTTGGTCTAAGAGCAGGAACTCTCCCGGTTCCTTTAATCCTAAGTTTGGCGGGCTCTATTAAACTTGCGGTAGCACGGCAACAAGAAACACAAAACCGTTTGCAAGAACTACAAAATTATTTCTTGCAAGGATTAAAAAAACTAAATAAACCTATTTTATTAAATTCTTTCTCAGGAGATCATCCGTCTACAGGAATAGTGAATTTTAGTTTTCCTCCAGTCGAGGGAGAGGTGATGTTGCACCATCTTGAAAAAGAGGAAATTTATGTGGGCTTGGGGAGTGCTTGCAGTGCTCATTCTAAAGAGCCCTCAAAAATATTAACCGGAATTGGTTTGAGTGATGAACAGGCACGTTGCAGTTTAAGAGTATCTTTTTCTAGAAATAACACTGTTGCTGAGATTGACAGGTTTTTTAATGCTTTCTCAGAAAACTATGACAAGCTTTTGTCTACCTTTACAAAGAAAGCTGTCAATAAATGAATGAGAAAAGAACTATTTTAGTCCGCTATGATGAAATAAGTTTGAAAGGTCGGAATAGGAAGTATTTCGAAAAAACTTTACTAAAAAATATCAAACGCTCTTTGCCTACCGATAAAGAGATAGTATATCGAGTTGTCAGAGGAAGAATTCTAATCGATCTCAACCAAAGTGTTGCAGATGAATATCAGGCGTTATTGAAAAAAATTCCTGGTATTGCCTCTTATAGCGTTGGAATTTCCGTAGAACCTGATTTTGAGAAAATGTCTGCATTAGGAATTAAATGGATTGAACCCTTCCTTGAAGGAAGAGATGGATTAAATTTTTGTGTTAGAACACGCCGGTCAGCAAAAAACTTTCCTAAAACCTCCCCTGAGATTAACTTTGAAGTGGGCTCGCGAATAATGGCCCAACTTGGCCCGAAAGGTCTTGTTGTAAATATTAATGAATCTGAGTTCACTCTTGAAATAGAAATTGGTACAAGCGAAACTATCCTATTTCATAACCGGGAGGCTGGTCTTTGCGGTTTGCCAGTCGGAAGCTCTGGGAATATATTATGTATGTTATCAGGGGGTATTGATAGTCCTGTGGCTGCTTATTTGATGGCTTGTCGAGGATGCCGGGTACATTTTGTTTTTTTTGATAATCAACCTTTTTTGGGACGCGGTGGATATGAAAAGGTAAAAAAATTAGCCAAAATTATTAATCGTTTTCAAGGCCGAGCTAAACTGTTTGTTGTCCCATTTCAGGATATTCAATTATCAATTCGGGATCATTGCAAAGAGGAAAACCGCATTGTTCTATATAGGAGAATGATGTATCGCATTGCTGAAAAGATAGCCAAGGACCAAGAAATGCCGGGATTGGTCACAGGGGAATCCTTAGGGCAGGTGGCATCACAAACCCTTGAAAATCTAGCGGCTGTGACTTGTGTCACAAATATGAATATTTTACGTCCCTTGATAGGGATGAATAAGGAATCAATTATTAAGCTTGCAAGGAAAATTGAAACTTATGAAGTGAGCATAGAACCACAACCCGACTGTTGCTCAGTATTTATGCCCAATAATCCTTCGACCCGTGGAAAAATACATTTTTTGGAAAATGATGAAAGTAAATTTCCTTTGCAAAAATTAGAAGAAGAGGCTTTAAAAAATATGGAAACTTTGAAAGTAGATTTTTTATGATCCCGAAAGTTTTTTTACTACCGGGGTTGGGGGAAGTTCGTTTAATAAATTTTGTATAGATTTTTTTTCCACCGGATGTATTGTAGAACTAGAAATCTCACTGAGTGGTTCGAGAACAAAACGGCGATTTAGCATTTCAGGGTGAGGAAGGGTGAGTGACTTTGAATTGATCATCCTCCCCTCGTAATCCAGTATATCCAGATCGATGACCCTGGGACCCCATTTTTCACTTCGGGTTCTTCCCATTTGTTGTTCAATGTTTAAAAGCGTCTTTAAAAGGCTTTCAGGGCTAAGAGTGGTTTGTATTTCAATGGCTGCATTTACAAACCAGGGTTGGTTTTTTTTGCCAATGGGTTCGGATTGGTAAAATGACGACTGCTTAAGGATGCTTATTGATTCTAGCTCATCTAAAAGTGAAATGGCTTTCTTGCAGTTCTCCTGCGGAGATCCGAGGTTAGATCCGATTCCTATTAAAACTTTGTGTGTCATCGAATCATTTTAAAATAGCCTCTTAATATTAGAGAGGGGAGTGAATCATATTAAAATTCAAACTCTACTTCTGAGAGGCGGTTTTTAATTTCATTTATGATTCGCCTTTCTTCCTCTTCTCCCTTGGCAGCAAAGGTAGCAGAAAACCGGATGTAATGGCCGATATCGTCCCAAGGTACGGTTGAGATTAACATTTCAGTAATCAAGAATTGAGAGAATGCTTCGCCGTTTTCAAATTTTCTACCCCCTTTAATTCCCTTGGGTGCTCCAACATATAAAAAGAATGATCCCCCTGGCATTTTAGCACTGAACCCAACTGAATTGAGAGCCTCCACCAATAGACCCAATCGGCGCTTATATTTGGCAACAGTTCTCTCTGTAATATCAGGATGCTCAAGAGCGTAAATACCTGCCTTTTGAATGGCAGCAAATTGACCTGAATCGATATTATCTTTTACATGGGAGATACCCTTAACAATGAGTTCATTACCCACAACGAAAGCTATTCGCCATCCGGTCATATTGTAAGCCTTCGAAAGCGAGTGGAATTCTACGCCGACGTCCATCGCACCGGGAACGGTAAGAAAACTTTGAGACTTGCCATCGTAGGTGAGGGCGGCATAGGCTGCATCCTGCATTACTGTGATTTTATTTTGTTTGGCAAATTGAACAACCTCTTCATAAAATTCACGGGTTGCTTTTGCGCCTGTAGGATTATTGGGATAATTTAGATATAAAATTTTTGTACGTTCGAGTATTCCGGAATCAATGCTTTTTAGATCGGGTAGAAAGCCATTTTCCTCTGTAAGGGGTAAATTTACCACCTCACCGCCTAGATATTGCGCATGAGTTCCCATGACAGGATAACCGGGTACCGTCATCAGGATGACCTCTCCTGGGTTAACAAAAACAGCAGGGGTCATTGCCAATCCTGGTTTCGATCCTATAAGGTGGTTTACATGCTTATTGGGATCTAAATTCTTAACGCCAAAAACGTTCTTCATATATTGGCAGGCGGCAATCTTAAATTCCTCAATTCCATTATCGGTGTATCCACGATTTTCCGATTTCTCCGCTTCTAGTTGCAAGGATTTAACGACGCCGGAATCTGCCATTTCATCCGGTTCACCGACACCTAAATCGAATAATTCCTTGCCGGGATTAGCATCGAGAGCGGCACGTTTAGCTCTTTTTATTTTTTCAAACTTATAAATTTTAGTGTCTTTACCAAATTGGCTTCCACCGACACGATCGGAAAATAAGGATTGGATATAACTTTCATCTGACATTCTGAAACTCCGAAATTAAATAGAGAGGATAAAAAATTAGCGATAAGAAGGGCTCAATCTAGCCAAAATCATATGCTCTGTCAAGGGATTCTGCTTTCATGACAAATTCTCTAAAACTATTGCTTGATATTGTTCTATAACAAACTTTTTATCTTTAAATTGGATTTATTAAGGGATTTAGAAGAGATGTCCTGGGTAAGAACTATTTGGGATGGTGGGATGCTTGTTGAGTTAATTATAATTATCGAGACTGGTAAAAGTCTAACCTTCCTCTTCTTCTTCTGGTTCCAAGCCTGCGGCCTGTTGTGAGTAACGAAGATATTTGATGATTTCCGTTATTTCTTTGTCGGTTACATTCTTTCTTTGAGGTGGCATTTTATTGGTGCCGTTTATTATAGTCTCTCGTATTTCTTCATCTGCAAAATTGGGAGTTAAATATTCTTCATCAATTAATCTGGGTGCCTGGGTGTGTTTACCCATTGCATCGGACCCGTGGCAGTTCGAACAAACCTTATGAAATGCATTTTGGCCTGCTTTATAAGGTTCTGGAACCTCCAGTTTAGGTTTGGGCGCACAGGAATTGATCCCAAATAAGGCGATGGCTAAAAGGAGGACAGTAAGATTTGATTTCATATGACCTGTTTTACCTTTTTTTAAGGAATAATACTATTCCGTTATTTTAGCCAAGCCTTCTATGACATCACAAGATGTAAGTATTAGAATGCAATATTCGCCCCAAGACGCCAGTTTCTTGTGTAGTTAAAAGGGGTAATATTATTATCGCTAACCCATATTCCATGGGACCTTTCAAAAAGGTTGTCCACCTTTGCAGTGATTTGAACATTTTTAATGTTGTAATTGAACGCGAGGTCTGTTGTGTAATACGCCTTTTGTTTTTGAGTGAAAATGTTACGAAAATCATTATGGGCAAATTGTTGACTACGATATTTTTGAGTTAGGATAAGTCTTGAATTTTGGGTTGGGTTATAGTGCAAACCGAAAGTCACATTGTGTGCGGATACTCCGGGTATATCGTTTCCTTTACAGTGATCAACATAGCATAAATCAACTGATAACTCCTCATCGATAATTGCTCGCGTGTAGGCATAATTTATAACAGCAGAAATAAACTTATTAAAAATATGTTTGTTTTGTATTTCAACTCCATACTTTGTCGATTTGTCAATAGTGGTATTTACACCAAACGCTCCACCTGGATGAAGGGGATTAAAAAAAATTTCATTTTTTAATTTGGAACCAAAAACAGTGAGCTTTAATTTATTGCTCTGCGTGTTATGGTTTAGTCCAATATTAAGAGTTGAAGACTTTGCTGGTTTTAAAAAGCCGTTAAACTGGCCTATTGAATTAAATAAGGAATCAGTGTTTGCTGTTTGAAAGGCATAATTGAAATTAGAAAAGACACTTAATTTCTTATTAATAGATTTATTGATGCCTATATCAAAAGCCTGCAAATTGTAGCTTTCAGGGCTATTGGCAAACGTGTAACCTACCCACTCCTGTCTTGCACCGAGTGATATTGTAGTGGCATCAAAGTCGTAGTAGGCCTGACCATATACTCCTATATTATCCTTTTTAGCAGTACCATTGCCGAAACCACCTGTAGTATTCAGTTCGCGTCTACCGGTCCATCTTTCAAAACCTGTAATAAACTTTAGCGGGCCTTTATTGAGGATTATATTTCCATTAAAAATATCCGTCTTATACCTTATAGGATTAAAAACTATACTTTCTCTATCTTCATTGAAATAACTTAATGTTGTTTCAACGTGTTCTCCCAGTTTTAGGGTGCCACCAAGATTTATCCTGCGTGATCTTGTTAATGCATTAGTAAAGTTTGTTGCTCCAAACGCACCAATATGGGAAGCTGGGTTCTCCTTGAAAGTTTTCAGAGTCATTGCACTTTGATATCGCATTTCAGAGCCAGCATTTTCTATTTCAATAAAAAATTTTTTATCCTCTGTGGGTTTATATTTTACTTTTGCCTTGTAAAAATACCTATCGCCTTCATTTCGTTTGCCACTTAGATCTTTATCACTAAAGCCCCCCTGTTGATAAGTGTCTGCAAAAGCAGAAATCTCAAATTTATCTAACGATGTACCCGTATTGATCGATGTGGTCGATATTCCATAATTTCCTGCGGAACCTGTGATATTGGTTTGGGTTGCATTGCGGGTATATATCTGAATAGTTCCAGCCATTGCGCTGTCCCCATATATTACCGAACCACTTCCTTTTGTTATTTCAATGCGCTCAATATTTCCAATAGGGACACTAACCAGGTTTTGAGGACTGAGATCAATATTATTCAGTCTTCTACCATCAACCGTGATTACTAAAGACCGATAGCCTTGGGCCTGACCAAAGCCACGCATATCTATGACTTGACTCAGCTGATTTCCAGAACTTGGTTGAACGGTTAAGGAGGTATTCTGACTCAGAAAATCAAAAATCGTCGTTGCACCGGATTTTGCGATATCTTCGTAGTTATAAACCTCTGAAGCGTAGGTTGCTTTTGTATCTGTGGTTTCTATCTTGGCAGCTTTTACTTTGACCGGTTCTAAAAAAATTTTATTTGCATCTTTTTCTTCTGTTGTATCAGCAAGAGCTGTATTTGTTATTAAGATGCAACTAATTAATACGAGTAATAAAAAAAATCTTTGCATGTGATCCCTCCGCGGGGGTTATATTTTGAGCAGGTTTCCTGACTTGGGGCTTTTCGATTACCGTGCCTTCCCATCCTTTTAGATAGTGGCAAATAACGGCTCTCATACCCTTCACAGTTGCGGGACAGTACCGGATTTTCACCGGATTTCCCTATCTCAAAACAATTAAAATATGTTTGTAAAGTAACTTGCTTTCTATAATTTAAATAAATTTCTGTTTCTAAAATTCAATTCCTTTTTGTGCGGGGATTCCTTGTTCCGCAAAAGGATGTTTGATCATCTTCATTTCTGTAACCAGATCGGCCATCTCAATCAGTTTCTCTGAT
>JAOMDP010000008.1:0-94618 GCA_028345515.1 Nitrospinota bacterium | reverse complement strand
AATGACTCTGCGGAGTGGTGGAAATAAAAAAATGCACTGGTGTGATTTTATTTCAGGAGCCACCATTGAAGGTATTATTAAACGAGCCAAAGAACATGCTATCGAAAGAGCAATTAATGGCGAAAAATTATGTATAACAGTGGATGACCTGACAACCGCATTGAAAACCGAATTCAAAGAAGGAAGCTTATTGCCTGCCGAGTCCAATTTAGAAGACTGGCTCCATCTTTTAGATATGGACTCAAAAAATGTAGTACGCGTTCGAAAACCTAATGAGTCTGATTCCGCTACAGAAAATACGATCCGTCGGTCTGTTATATGAAAGAAATCATCCCGCTTCTAGGTATTGAAACAGAATACGGTATTATCCGGGAAGATTTGGAAAACTCTGACCCTGTCGATGAATCCATGAAGCTTTTGAAAAGTTGCTCGCAAAAAAGTGTTGTTGGTAAATGGGCTTATTCCCAGGAAAACTCTCATCAAGATATGCGCGGTTTTAAAGTTCAGTCGCTTGCACAAGATGAAGAAGAAGATGCATTTTGTGCTGAAGATAGAAAACGACCCTACTCCTACCT
This sequence comes from Nitrospinota bacterium, assembly GCA_028345515.1. Taxonomy (GTDB): domain Bacteria; phylum Nitrospinota; class Nitrospinia; order Nitrospinales; family VA-1; genus UBA8687. Next base: position 94,043 of record JAOMDP010000008.1, on the reverse strand, counting down.
AGAAATGAAATGCGATAGGGTACTTTCAAATGGAGCTCGTTTTTATAACGACCACACTCACCCAGAATACAGCACGCCAGAGTGCAGTTCACTTTTCTCCCTAGTAGCTCATGATGTGGCAGGGGAAAAAATTGTAGCAGAAAGCACTAAAATTCGAAATCAAGAGTTAGGCGATAAATCTGTTCAGATCTTTAAAAATAATACTGACTACAGCGGACATAGTTATGGCACGCATGATAATTATCTTATTCCAAGAAAAATTCCTTTTGACCATTTAGTAAAAGGGCTGGTACCTTTTTTGGTCACTCGGCAATTGTATGCCGGAGCAGGAAAGATAGGTTCAGAAAATCCGAATTCAATTGACTACAAGGGTCTGCAATTGGCCCAACGCTCTGATTTTATTGAAAAAATTTTGAGTATCGAAACTATGACCCAGCGCCCCATCATCAATACACGGGATGAGCCGCATGCAATACGTAATAAGTACCGGCGATTACATTTGATAATGGGTGATGCCAATATGTCTGCTTATGCCACAGCATTAAAAGTGGGAAGTACACGCCTTGTACTCAACCTTATTGCAAGCGGAGGAGCATTGCCAGATATAGAACTGGAAAACCCAGTTGAAGATGTGCAAAAGGTTTCATTAGAAAAAAACAGAAATGCAAAACTAAAAAAAATCTCGGGTGACTCTATTACAGCATTAGAGATCCAAGAAATTTATCTGGAGGCCATTGAACAAAATTTCTCAAATCAAAACAAAGAGTGGAGTTGGATCATTCAAGAATGGGGAAAAACTCTTAATGATTTTAAACACAGCCCAGAAAAGTTGTCTAATAGAATCGATTGGGCCATCAAAGAAAAACTTTTCTTGGAGTTTATGGAATCTGAAAATTTTAGTTGGGACGATCCCATGTTACAAAGCCTGGATCTCGAGTATCATAATCTTGATCCCGATCGAGGTTTATATCGAGGACTAGAACAGGAAAATCATGTTTATTCCTTACTTACTGAAGAAGAAATCAATTGTGCCATAGAGTTTCCTCCAGCAGGAACTCGTGCAAAAATTCGTGGCGATGCTGTCAATAAAGAAAGTGAAAAAATAAAAAGTATCCATTGGACAGGAATTGAATTTAAAAACGGTGATGTGGTCGACTTAACTGGCGTAATTAGCAAGGAAGACGTAGAAAAAACTCATTCGGCGAGCTATTAGTTTTTTCATATACGGAGATAAAATCAAGAATGGGATATAAGGAGAATTAAAATATGTTTGAAGAGCCTTATCGCTGGATGGAAGCAGTATCTACGCGTCATAACTATGTACAGGAAAAACTGAAAATGGGGCAACCTGTTATATCCGTCCCCTATAATGAAGGACTATTGATTTTTGGTTTTGCCCCGCAACCTGGCAAGATCTATGAAGTTTATGACCGTATTGCCCTCGGGGGTCTAGGCCATCCTGCAGATGTGGAAAGATTACGAATGAATTTGCTTGATATGGCACACCTTGAAGGATTCAATCGATCTGCAAAAGATGTCACATCAGCCCGGTTACTGCAATTTGGTATTGCCCCTGCACTAAAACAAAACTTTGAAGAAATTCAGCGCGCCCCGTATATTATTCGTATGCTTCTTGTAGAATTAAATGAGCAGGGTCGGCCTAATTTTTTTCGTATGAATTATGATGGGCATTGGGAAACTTTTAAAAATGGTACGGCTATAGCTGGCAACGAAAAGGTGATGGACTGGCTGCAACGGGAAATCCAAAAAAAACCCTTTGCCACTTATTCTCTTGATCAAGCTATGCAAGAAGGGATTAAACTTTGGAATGACAGCAGAAAAGTGAGCCCTGATAATGAAGACCAGGAAAACGATCTCCCGAAAACATTACAGGAAGCTTTTGACCTATGGTATCTCGAGGGAGCTGTTCTATCAGAAAAATCATTAAGCAAGGCTATTTACCGTCCACTGAGTAAAGATGAAATAAATAAATTGAAATCTTCTACCAGGTGATTATTCTTTATATAATAAAGGCACAATATACATAAGGAGCAAAACAATGGAGATGAACGATCCATTAAGAAAAGAAGAAAAAAAAGAGTCCAGTCCGGACCAGGAAAGGTCAGAGCCCTCCAGTCCTGATTCTTCGCGACCCGGAAGAGACAACTTGCTAAAACGGATGAAAAAAGTTGACCCGAAGCAATCTGAAAAATATAAACAGAGAACCGGGCAATGAAATTCGAATCTGAACCCAGCACATCAGCAGGTGAGTTTTTTGAGCTAATTAAAAAATCGGGTTATAGCTGGCCTGCAAAAATTGAAGGGCTCGAGAAACCAAACGGCTTCACCGTGCCACAGGGAACAACTGTACTCGCCTTCCATTTTAAAGGCGGTATTATTGTTGCTGGTGATAGACGGGCAACCGCTGGTAACAGCATCATGTACGAGCTATGTGACAAAGTCATTCCTATTGATAATTTCACGTTGATGGCGATAGCCGGAGTTCCTGCAACCGCATTTGAAATGGCACGTGTGCTTTCTCACAACTTTGAATACTTTCGACGGTCACAACTACAACCTATGAGCGTCGAAGGTAAAATCCGTGCCCTATCTAAACTTTTAAAAGAAAATGTTGGGATGGCTGTTCAAGGCCTTGGTGTTGTGAGCCCGATCTTTGCCGCCTATGATAAATCCCAGGGAAAAGCTAGCATCCATTTCTACGATATGTTGGGCGCTGATTTTCGAATTCAAACCCATACTGCAACCGGATCTGGCTCACAAATTATCCGTGGCATTCTTGAACATGAAGATTTATGGGGACAAAAACCGCTGGCTGAAAGAAACCGTGAAGAAGCCATAACCTTGGCCATTCGACTGCTTCAAACGGCAGCCTTATTTGATTCAGCCACAGGTCAAGCCCGGCCAGAGGATGATATTTATCCCACCTTGGCTACTCTTACTGAAAAGGGATATCGTTTCCTAGAAGAAAACGAAGCTGCAAAAGTTTTTAAAACCTCCATGAAACGCGGATGAAATAATCTATGAAAAAAAGAATTTTTGGAATCGAGACGGAATATGGACTGTTAGTCACAGACAACAATGACGGTGACTTCCGTCTAGACCCAATGGAAATCGCCAATAAAATAAAGAACCATATTTTTTCTAAAAATCTTGGTGTCCTCGATTTACATTACCGCGCCAACGATGAACCTCCTGGTAATGGTGGGTTCCTGCGTAATGGCGGAAGGCTTTACCTGGATATGGGGCATTTGGAATACGCATCTCCCGAATGTTCTAATCTCGTAGACCTTATAACCTTTGACCGAGCAGGAGATACTCTTATTCAGGAAGCCGTAGAGGAGTTAGGTTGGGCTAGCAATGTTTCTATCATAAAAAATAATGTGGATCTGGAAACCAATGCAACATTTGGTTGTCACGAAAATTACCTTGTAGGAAGAAACTTTCCCTTTGATGAACGCAATAATCTAAAACTACTTTCCTCATTTTTAACAACTCGACAAATATACTGTGGTGCCGGACGCATTGGTTCCTGCGATCCGCATCCGTTTCGTGACTGGGATGGGGTCTCACCCCAGGAAATAACAGACGATCAAGTTGATTTCCAGATTTCGCAACGTGCCGATCATATTCCAAACGAATTTTATCGATGGGTACAATACAACCGAGCCATCGTTAACACTCGTGACGAGCCTTTATCTGACCCCAGTAAATATCGACGAATACATTTACTTGTTGGCGACTCAACGATGAGTGAGTTTGCAACGGCTATGAAAATGGGAACTACCACATTAATGCTGGAGATAATGCAACTTGGGGTGGCTAAAAGAGAATGGATTCTTGCTGATTCTGTTCAGGCTATGCGCTCAATTTCCAGAGATCAGGAATTCAAGTGGAATGTGACGCTAGCTTCCGGTGCTCCCTCGAATGCTTTAGAACTGCAAAAGGATATTTTGGAAACCTGTAAAAAACATCTCTCAGGAAAAAATCAAGAAACAGACTGGATTTTGGATAACTGGGAGTCGGTTTTAACAGATTTACCAAAAGGTCCTGAAGCCTTATTAGGCCGAGTCGACTGGGCCAGCAAATATTGGATGCTGAGTGAATTTAAAAACGAAGAAAATTTAGATTGGCACGATCCCTGGTTAAAAAGTCTCGATCTGGAATACCATAATTTGAATAAAGAGAACGGTTTATTTTGGGGATTGGAAGCAAGCGGTGATGGTTATCGCAAAACCACAGATCCCGCCGTGGATCATGCAAAGATAAATCCACCACGAGGAACGCGTGCGCACGGACGCGGTGAGTTGATAAAAATGCTGATCGACCAGCATTCACATATGGGTTACCTCATAGACTGGATCGGTTTTCGTCTAAGTAAAACAGATGATCCCTTCCTGATGCTCGATCCCTTCATCTCTTACAAAGAAGATATCCTTGAACATTTGAAACAATTTGAGACTGGAGATTTCTCCCCTAAGAAGCAGAGAGGAGTTGAGCCCTCCAAATACCAGAAAAAATCATCTTATGAGTAAAGACTGCTTGTTTTGTAAGATTAGCGCAGGTGCTATTCCTTCAGAAAAGATTTATGAATCCGATACCCTATTTGCTATCAACGATATTAATCCACAGGCTCCTACTCATATTCTTATTATCCCAAGAGCACATCACTCTAGCCTTTTGGATATTGAAGAAGCCGACCATAAAATCATGGGCTCGGTAATTTCTGTCGCCAATAATTTGGCCAAGGAACGAGGACTCGACAAATCAGGCTATCGCCTTGTGATAAACTGTGGAGAAAGTGCAGGTCAATCTGTAATGCACATTCATTATCATATTTTAGGCGGACGCCCTTTAAAATGGCCGCCAGGTTAATATGGTAAACGCGGAACAACTCTACCAGAAACTAAAAAATATTCATGTTGGCAACCCCGTTTGCCAGTTTACGAGAGAAAACTGCCAACTTTTGCTACCCACCATCGAACGAATTGAAAACCTCAAGCAAGAAAAAAACGCTATCATACTTGCACATAATTATGTAGCACCACAAATTTTTTATAGCGTAGCCGACTTCACCGGCGATTCGTATGGTTTGTCAAAAAATGCCAAGGAATCGGATGCGGATATTATTGTCTTTGCTGCTGTAAGATTCATGGCAGAAACTGCAAAGATACTTAATCCAAAAAAAATAGTTCTCGACCCGAATCTAAATGGGGGTTGTTCGCTTGCTGATGGTATCACCGAAACCGATGTGGTTCAATTACGAGAACAGTTTCCGGATCATACCTTCGTCTGCTACATCAATACAACGGCCAAAGTAAAAGCTCAATGCGATGTTTGCGTCACCTCCTCCAATGTTTATAAAATCATCGAAAAAATACCAAACCAAAAAATTTATTTTCTCCCCGACAAACTGATGGGTGAAAACGTAATCCAAAATCTCAAAGAAAAAGGTATTAATAAAGATATTCAGTTATGGGAGGGGACCTGTTATGTACACGAGGAGTATCAACCAGAAAGTATCGATCACGTAAGAGAAAATTTTAAAGGCATCGAAGTCCTAGTTCACCCTGAGTGTAGTTCGGAGGTGGTCAACAAAGCCGACTATGTAGGTAGTACAAGCCAGATGCTCAATCATGTTCGGGAATCGGAACGTGATTCCTTCTTTTTACTCACAGAATGTGGGCTAACAGGTGTGCTACAATCCGAATTTCCAAAAAAAACTTTCGCTGGTGGTTGTACGATGTGTAAATATATGAAAGCCAATTCCCTCGAAGATATCTTGAATGTTCTTGAAAACCCCAGCCCGCAAAGTACCATCGAAATCGATCCTGAAACGCAAAAACGTGCACTCCAATGCGTTAATCGCATGTTTGAATACTCTGCCTACTAGTTTAATAAAGAATGAAGCAAAGATAGCTATTTTTACGTTAATATTTTCGTACTTTAAGTTAACGTAATATTAAATTGTCCGACCTTTTGGTTATTTATTTCCCTAAATGCAACAATACATTTTTGTTGTTCCTTTTTGGAATGTTCTTGTAACAATCGATCGTTCTCATTAAATCGTTCACCGTAAAAATACATTTGGGTTGTAAGAGGGGCATGTTGTTTAGACTGAATCGAAAAATGGATATGCGGCGGTCTAGTCCAAAACCAACTTACAGGATACGAACCTGGCTTAATGGTTTTAAATGCATATAAACCTTTTTCGTTTGTAACCGCTTTGCCCCAATATTGGAAATTTGGATCCAACCTGGCCTTGTTAGAATCACTAGGGTGATTATACTTTCCAGTAGAACAGGCCTGCCAAATTTCAACCAAGGCACCTTCCACGGGTTCGCAATCTTTGTTTTGCACTAGGCCATTGATCAATATAGGCTCTCCTTCTGCTTTACCGGTTTTATTATTTGAAAAAGTCAAATCATTATCTTTATCTATGGGATAGCTAATAGGGTAAAAAGGACCTGCTGTCTCTCGAGGCGTCGGATAACAGGCCGGGAAAGCATAAATAGGTCGCAACCACTCTGATGCAATGAAAGCTCCTATAGCCAAGGAGCTTGTCATAAAGTTTCGTCTTGAAACGTTAAAATTATTTTTCATAGAGCTCAATACATTTTTTTAAAAATGATTGGGAGAACAATGGCCAACACCACTACGATCCCTATGAAGTGTTCAAAACTAAACAAGGCGAACTCCTAAATTTAAAATGTTTTCTGATAATCCTTATTTGGGCCCGGTCATTTTTTCCGGTCGTACTTTTTCTTCAAACTCATCAGCTGTCAGTAACCCTAAAGCCACAGCAGATTCTTTAAGAGTGGTATTTTCCTGATATGCTTTTTTGGCTACTTTGGCAGCGTTGTCGTAGCCTATATGCGGGTTGAGTGCTGTAACCAACATGAGAGATCCATTAAGATGTTTTTCAATTTGCGTTTTATTCGGTTCTATTCCAACAACACAGTGATCGTTGAACGACCTGCATGAATCCGCTAACAGACGAATCGATTGCAATAAATTATAAATCATTACTGGCTTAAACACATTGAGTTCAAAATTTCCTGAAGAACCACCAATATTTATAGCGGTATCATTACCTATTACCTGTGCTGCCACCATTGTCATGGCCTCTGACTGTGTGGGATTTACCTTGCCTGGCATAATAGAACTACCAGGCTCGTTTGCGGGTAATACAACTTCGCCGATCCCGCATCGTGGCCCAGATCCCAACCAGCGTATATCGTTAGCAATTTTCATAAGAGAACATGCGATTGTTTTTAATGTGCCACTAGTTTCAACGATTGCATCATGAGCCGCAAGAGATTCAAATTTATTGGGAGCCGTCACAAAGGGACAATCGGTAATTTCTGCTATTTTTTGGGCAACTTTTTTAGGAAAGTCACGATGCGAATTGAGCCCAGTACCAACTGCGGTTCCCCCAAGCGCAATTTGATACATGCGCGGCATGCAACCATTTATTCGGTCTATTGAATATTCTAATTGAGTTGTATAGCCGCTGAATTCCTGACCCAACGTTAGTGGAGTAGCATCCATTAAATGGGTACGCCCTATTTTAATGATGTCTTTAAATTCTGTGGTCTTTTTTTTAAAAGAATTGGCCAAGGTGCTCAAAGAAGGAAGCAGGGCATCTCGAATACGCTCCACGGCCGCAATATGCATGGCCGTGGGGAATGTATCATTAGAAGATTGGCCCATATTTACATGATCGTTGGGATGAACAGGATCTTTAGAGCCAATTACACCACCAGCAAGCTCAATGCCGCGATTGGCAATAACTTCATTGCTATTCATGTTAGATTGTGTACCACTTCCTGTTTGCCAGACTCTTAAAGGGAAATGGTCATCCAGTTTTCCTTCGATGACTTCTTCAGCAGCTTTGGAGATTAGTTGCTTAATGTTTTCCGGCATCAAGCCCAACTCGGCATTGACAATAGCAGAAGCTTTCTTCAGAACACCCATACCGCGGATTAGTTCCCGGGGCATAGTTTCTTCGCCAATATCAAAGTGGATGAGCGACCGCGCAGTTTGCGCACCATAATAACGATTAGCAGGAACTTCTATTTCCCCCATGCTGTCCGTTTCTATCCGGGTCTCCATTTTCTTTCCTCCTCAACTTTTAAAATAGTCTGCCGCTTCCGGCATTTTCTCTTTAATAAAAATCTTGAATTTTTTTATTAAACGCTGTTCCGATTGGCGCACTGCTTCGCGCGTTACTCCTCTTTGATCTCCAATTTCCTGCAACGATTGAGGCGATTCAGAAAGCACTCTCTTTTCTAAAATTTCAATTTCACCTGATTTTAATTGAGATTTAAATTCCTCAATTTTTTGCTTAAGAATTTTCCGAAACTGGTCGATCTCTGCTCCTTTTTCAAGAGACTTCCCATCACTCAATGATTGTGCGGGAGTAAAGGGGCTGTCAACGTGGGTGGGAGTATCCATAGAGACATCAACAGCACCAATACTAGCTTCTACATCGATTACTTCGCCCTCGTCCACTCCAAAATGTTCTGCCAATAATTTAGTAGAAGGATCAAATCCCTCTCTTTCCAAACGTTCTTTTTCTTTTTTCAGGTTAAAAAGTAATTTGCGCCTAGCGTTAGTAGTCCCCACGCGTACCAACCGCCAATTATCTAAAATATATTTTAAAATATAAGATTTAATCCACCACGTGGCATAGGCAGAAAGACGAACTCCGCGAAAAGGATCAAAATTTTTAACCGCCTTCATCAAACCCACATTACCTTCCTGAACCAAATCCATAATATTTTGCCACTCCCGTTTGAACGTCATAGCAATTTTCACAACTAGCATCAAATTTGCCGTTGTCAGCTTATAAGCAGCATCTACATCTCCTGTTTCTTGCAAACGAATAGCTAGTTCTTTTTCGTCCTCCTCAGAAAGAATGGGGTATTTTTTTGCCTCTTGAATATAGGCCGTAAATGGGTCAGGAGGAACCAATCCTCCTTTTTTTCTTACCGCCGGTACTAAGGACTTTTTCTTACTTTTAATTTTTTTAGGTTTATCGTTCATAGAGAAAAATATATTTTCCTTTAAATTTATCTCATTAATCCCAGGTTGAATATAAGACTCTTTATCTTTACAATAAGAATATGGCCCGTTTAGCATTATTTGGAATTGCAGTTGTTTTTGTCATTATCATTGCTCGCCTGATTTTCCCATCATCGAGCTCTAAAGCACCTGATCCAACAGAAATGGTACAGGATCCTAATAACGGCGTGTACATCCCTAAAAAAGAGGCCATAAAAAAAACAATAAACGGCAAAGAGTATTATTTTTCAACCGAACAAAGCGCCGAAGAATACATTAAAAAAAATCAAACATAAACAGATTAACCACAGCAGGATAATTCTCAAAGCGCTGCTTTAATGTTACGTCTTAATAATTAATTTTGCCCTTCTTTATTATAGCAAAGGATTTCATTTAAACTGGAGAAACAGGCGTCTTGGAAATATTCAATAAAAACGCAGCAAATTGGACTTTAAGTGGAAGTTTTATAAGTCGGGTTTTTTGTGCATTGGTAATGATGAGCCTATTATTATGCAACCAGGGACAGGCTCAGGAAAAATGCCAACCTCTTAATAAAAAGCGAATAAAAATTGAAGGCTATATTGCAAAAAAATTTCGTAAAAAGAGAAAAGCCGTTATTAAAGAATTTACTGAATTTGGAAATTCTAAGGCAGCTCTCAGGGTCTATCCCATGGGTGAGACCTCCAAAGTGATCGCTATAGGAAAATGTGTTCCTGTGCATATTGCTCAGCATGTTATTAAAAAAGCTATTGAATACAGTACAGGAGTTGAAAGTTTAGTCCAGCAACAGTTTGTCCACGGACACTGGATTGGTGTGGGAGTCACAATATTTGACGAACCTTCTCAGCAACTCGTATCCGCAGAGCAGGTTGAACTAATGTTAAATCCAGAACTTTCAAATGAAGCATTTCACAAACTTTACCGAAAGTTATCTATTCCTAACCAATTAACACCTTTTTTTGGTTTGCAAGTCCCAAATGTAAAGACTGCACAACCAGAATAGTTTTTTATTTAATACCCTGATTAGATATGGGAGGACGATGGAATGAGAAAACTAATTGTTTTTACCTTGGTATCTATTTTACTAGGAGTTAGCAATGGATACGCAAAAGAAGATTGTCTCTCTATCAGCAAAAAACCCGTAAAGGTAGAGGCCTGGGTCTCTAAGAAATATGAAAAAGATTATCGAAATATTCGACACGAATTCCAAGAAATGGGGAATACCAAGGTAGGCCTATTTTTCTATCCAGCAGAAAATCCGTCTCGGGTAGTCGCTATTGGCCGTTGCGTCCCAGCATATATGGCGCAACACTTTCTTAAAAAAGCATGGAAATATTCTCTAGGGACCACCCACCTGGTAAACCAGGGCTTTGTCTCTTCGCATTGGGCAGGAATTGGTACTTCCCTGTTTTCAGAAAATTCCATGAATTCAATTTCCCCAAAACAACTTAACGAATTGATGGATGATAGTCTGGATACCGAATCTTTTCATAAAATATATAGGGCACTAACAGCGCAGAAAGAAAAAGTACCCGCGTTTGGTTTAATGCTGGATAATCCAAAACTGATGAGAGATTCCCTCCAATAATTTAAAAAAAAGCTGCCAAACTTAATCCAAAATTCTCGACCTATTGGACCTGCACTCAGCAGCTAGTTATCGCGGCGGATGAGGCGCACCGCGTGTGATATGGTTTTATCATTTTTCTCGTACCAATAAGGACAACCATTGGCGTAAAACATTATTTGTGCTTCTTTTCCGCGAGTCGATGAAGTCCAGGTACAATTCGCAGCACCTGGAGGAAATACCGAATCCAAAAATATATCGCCACCTTTAGAATCTTTATTAAGTTTTTCCTTGTTAAAAATGGATGAGGCTTCTTGAATAGAGGGTATGCGCCAATCACTATAACCTCCAGCTTTTTTCTTATTGGTTTCTTTTACATAATCTTCTGCTTCGGAATAAGAAACGTCTCTTTCTAAATCCAGGAATGAATCGTTAGCCATCCAGGTCACACTGGTTACTGAGTCGTAAATTGTTCCATCGTCTCTTTTTAAAAATCTTGATTTTTCGTTACCCATACTATCCTCTCACAAAAACATCGGACACTATTTGTCCAATACATAATATTTTTTAAATGATTCTTATTTTAACCTATGATCGTCTTTTTTAAAATTAACACTTTAAGAGATTATTAGTTGTTAAATTCTATACTATTCAGAGTAAAGATCAGGACGTCGGTCTTTGAAAATGTCGTTTTTAGAATTTAGAAGTTTTCTACGGGCTTTATCAAGGTCGATTTCAATGATTTGAACTTCTTCATTCGTTTCTGATGCTCGAATTAAAATATTTCCATCCGGGTCAACCACTTGGCTTTGACCTATAAAATGGAGGGACTCATTTGGAACTCGGCTTTCTTTTCCAATCCGATCAGCTGTGATAGCATAAATACGGTTTTCTAAACAACGTGTGATCATAGCTTGCGGGCAATGAGGCAAAACAAGGTTAGAAGGGTGCGCAATGATTTCGGCTCCTTTTAAAGCTAGTGAGCGAGCCATTTCAGGAAACCTCCAATCAAAACAAATCATAACACCAACTTTGATTCCGTTTAGATCAAAAACAGGCGGTACTTCTGAGCCAGCATGAAAGCAAGCTTTCTCGGTATCGAAGAGGTGGATTTTTCTGTAACGCCCAATGAAACCATCAGGTCCGACAATTACAGAAGAATTATAAACATATTCCTTATCTACTTCGACCAACCCAGCAAAAATATAGGTATTTATTTTTTTTGCCTGCGAGATTAGAAAATTTGTTGTCAGGCCGTCGGGGATAGTTTCTGCATAATGGTGAGCTTCATCCATGTTTTTAAATCGGTAGCCAGTCGAGAAAAGTTCTGGCAAAACTAACAAATCGGCTTCTCTCCCCGCAAGCATTTTTGCAATCCGATCCAAATTGACTTGGATATTGCCAAACTCAGGGCAATTTTGAACGAAACCGACTTTCATAACAAGAAATTACAATAAGAGGGGTAACACCATATTTTGAATTTCTAGTAATATGGCAATATCACTTCCACCTAATATGGCCGGATCAGAGGCGGGAAAATTTAGTTCTGTATAAATGATCTATTAATGTCAATGCTACCATAGCTTCTGCAATGGGAACAGCTCTAGTTGCTACACAAGGATCATGTCTACCTTCCACTCGGATTTTTGCCTTCTTACCTTTTTGCGTTACGGTGTCTTGGGCCTTATTTATGGAAGAGGTAGGCTTGACTACCAGCCTTAATACTATATCCATACCATTTGAAATCCCTCCAAGTATACCACCGGCATTATTGGAAGCTGTGGCCACCTTTTTGTTTTTCATTACAAAAGCATCGTTGCATTCTGATCCTTTCATGGTTGCGGACTGAAATCCGACCCCGATTTCGACACCTTTTACTGCTGGCATGCTCATAACTGCCTTTGCAAGATCTGCATCCAATCTATCGAAAACAGGTTCACCTAACCCTGCAGGAACTCCCTTGGCTACTACCTCAACAATACCACCTAAAGAATCCCCTTTTTTTCTTGCTCGCATTATTGCATTGATCATTTTTTCGGCAATCTTAGCATCGGGACAACGAACTATATTTTTCTCTATTTCCCCATAGTCAACTTCTTTGGCAATAAGTTTTCCCACTTGCCTTGTGAAACCAATTATTTTGATCTTATTCCTCGCCAAAAGTTTTTTAGCGATTGCTCCTGCCGCAACGCGGCCCACGGTTTCCCTCGCACTAGATCTTCCGCCACCTAGATAATCTCTAAAACCATATTTCATATCGTAGGTATAATCAGCATGTCCAGGCCTATACAAATCTTTAATCAGCTCATATTTGGAAGAATCGGCATCTACATTTTCAACTAACAGAGAAATAGGAGTTCCTGTAGTTTTTCCCTTAAACACTCCCGACATTATTTGAATTTTGTCACCTTCTTTTCGTGTAGTAGTAACTTTACTTTGTCCTGTTCGACGCCGGTCAAGTTCGAACTGGATTTCGGATTCTTTAATTGACAAACCTGCTGGACACCCTTCAATAACAACTCCTAGTCCGCGTCCGTGAGATTCTCCCCACGTTGTAATCTTAAAAAGTTTTCCGAAAGAGCTTCCTGACATAAATATTTAGGTAATTGGGTTAAAAATGGTTAAGGGACACGTTAGAATAGGCTGCCATTCAATCATTCCAGCAGCAAAGATCTAACCTTTTGAAAGGTAATGTGGTAGGTACGCAACAAAGGAGGGGATTGGTCTTGTTATTTAAATTCGCAAGGGACGTTTTAATCGGGGCCAGCAACCCGTTTTTAAGAAACCTGATTTTCCCGTGCCTCTTGCGCTTCTTTTTCGTCAACCAACTCTCTAAGTTCTTTTCCGGCTTTGAAAAAGGGAACTTTTTTTGAAGGAACATCCACTTTTTGCCCAGATTTAGGGTTTCGGCCCACTCTGGCATTTCTTTGCCTTATACGAAAACTGCCAAACCCTCTTAATTCTACTTTTTTTCCTTCAGCCAACGAGTCGGTAATACTTGAAAAAACTGTATTAACTACAACTTCTGTTTGTTTTTTAGTAAGGTTTATTTGGTTGGCTACTTTTTCTACAAGTTCTGCTTTCGTCATTTAAAAGTCTCCCCCCCCATGGCATACCAATTTTAATGATACTGAATTTCGATTTCGCGAAAGTATAACATTATCAACCACTAAGTCAATCCCTTATTTTCATTGGGTTAAATAGATTTAATCGGGAAAACAATTCGGGGAAAACTATACTATTGGAGGGTAAAAAATTACCAGCATTAATGCCGTTAGTTTATAAAATATAAAACTGAGACCAATTCAAGAAGAATTATTAATGATAGTTTTTTAAGGATTCCAGAGATATTGCAATCGCGGCACCAGTGCAGGCAAGATTGATTGGCTATAACCTTTTGAAACAACACTTTGTACCAGCCAGTCTATAAAAGGGACCTCTTCTTTTTCCTCAAGGATGCTTGGGTAGCCTACAATACCTATTTTTTTTCCCATAACTTCTATAGTTCTCTCCAGCCCCCCAAACTCATCAATCAACTTAAATTCAAGTGCTTGCCTGCCTGTCATAATTCTACCATCTGCAAATAACCTTACGTCCTCTTCCGAAAGGTTTCTACTTGAGGATACCGCCTGCACAAACTGCTCATGAACATCGTCTACTACTTTTTGCAATAATTTGCGTTCTTTAGGCTCTATTGGCCTAAGAGGAGAACCCGAATCTTTAAACTCACCACTTTTAATAACCGCAGGGGCAACGCCAATTTTTTTAGCAAGTTCTTCCAAGTTATTGAATGCCATTATAACCCCTATGCTACCTGTCAAAGTGCCGGGATTAGCCAGAATATAGTCTGCTGCACAAGCTATATAATATCCACCAGAAGCGGCTACGCTACCCAGCGAGGCATAAACAATTTTTTTGGCCTCTTTTAGTTTATGAATTTCATCATAAATTTCCTGTGATGGTCCCACAGACCCACCAGGAGAATCAATTCTAACGATGATGCCTTTGATTTTAGGGTCCCGGCGGTATTTCGAAAGCTGTCGAACTGTTCCAGAGGAATCCATTAATAAACCGTTAACATGAACTAGAGCAATTTCACTACCAGTGTTTTTCCAACGCCCTTCCATGAGACCACCCATAAAGGATGCTGCCAAAAAAAACGCGAATATTCCTAATGTCCATTTGAATAATGTTTTCAATAGAAACCTTTTATTCTTAGAAGAATTTTTAATATTAAACCAATCGCCATTTCTTTACAATTAGCTTGCTAAAATTGCTGCAAACCCTATAGGGTTTATTCTTCTTTAAAAACTTCCATATCAACCTGTTCTTTCTCAATCTGAGAAAGATCTAGATTTTCTTCATGAGCTTTAATACTTAGAGCAATCTTTTTATTATTAATGTCCACTTTGATCACCTTCGCCTTAATTTCATCATCCACCTTCACAGCTTCTTCAGGATCAGAAACATTTTTAGAACTCAATTGGGATACATGAATCAAGCCTTCAAGCCCATCGTCAAACTCAGCAAAAGCACCAAATCCTGTAACCTTGATAATTTTACCTGAAACTTCGGTTCCGATCGGATAATTCTCCGCAATTTCATCCCAGGGATCAGGTTCCAACTGTTTAATGCCAAGAGAAATCCTGCAGTTCTCTTTATCGATACTGAGAACTGCTGAAGAAATTTTGTCTTTCTTCTTTATTACCTCAGAGGGATGTTTGATTTTTTTCCAACTCAAATCGGAGATATGGATCAAACCATCTACACCATCCTCCAATTCAACAAAAGCACCAAAATCAGTAAGATTCCGTACAGTGCCTTCAACCTCAGTACCAATGGGATACTTATCCTCAATTTTATCCCATGGGTTCGGTTCAATCTGTTTCATACCAAGCGAGATGCGTTTCTTTTCTTTATCCAGAGTAAGAACAAGAGCTTGCACTTCATCTCCAATAGCAACCATTTTGCTTGGGTGTTTCACATGTCGGCTCCAGCTCATCTCTGAAATATGCACGAGACCCTCTATGCCTTTTTCCAATTCTACAAAAACGCCATAATCGGTAATGCTAACGACTTTGCCTGTAATTTTGGTCTCAACCGGGAATTTGGAATCCACATCCACCCAAGGGTCGGGGCTGGTTTGCTTTAGGCCTAAAGAAACACGCTCTTTGTCTTTATCGTATTTCAGAACCATCACTGTAACTTTATCGCCAATCGAAAACATTTCAGAAGGATGATTCACCCGCCCCCAAGACATGTCAGTAATATGTAGCAATCCATCAATTCCTCCCAAGTCGATAAACACACCATATTCTGTGATATTTTTTACAATACCTTCAATGAGGTTGCCTTCGTCCATTTTTTCAAGGGTTCCGGTACGAATTTGTTTGCGCTGTTCTTCCAACAAAACTCTGCGTGAGAGAACAATATTTCCACGCTTTTTGTTCATCTTGATAATTTTCATATCAAATTTTTCGCTTATTAATTTTTCTAAATTGCGAATGGGGCGAAGGTCAATTTGAGATCCTGGCAAAAAGGCTTTGAGCCCTATATCTACTGTGAGACCACCTTTGGCTTTTGCTATCACGGTTCCCTGAATGATTTCATCAGCTTCATAGGTTTTAACAAGATCATCCCAAATTTTAATTTTATTAGCTTTTTCTTTTGAAAGGACAACATTGCCATCATTGTCTTCAACTTTTTCGAGAAAGACTTCTACTTCGTCGTCGATTTGTAAATTTTTTCCACTTTCAGGAAATTCGGAGAGAGAAACCAGCCCCTCTGATTTAAATCCAACATCAACCGTGGCGAGTCCTTTGGAAATGGCGATGACCTTCCCCATAATAATTTGAGAAGCTTTAAATCTACCAAGACTTTCATTAAAGTAGGTTTCCATTTCCTGATAACTGGCTTCTTCACTGGGAGTCAAATCTTCCAATTCGGCCTTATCATCTTCGTTCATTTTCTCTAAAAGCTCTTTGGGTATTTTCATGACCTGCTGATTCTCACTTTCTATATTGTGGTTTTAATAAGATTAAATTTACTGTTTTAAATTTATTTTTTCCATGACCTGATGTATGACTTCCTCAATCGTAAACTTGGTAGTATCAACTTCAATAGCGTCCAGCGCAGGGCGAAGTGGTGAAATGGAACGAGTCTTGTCCTCGTGGTCCCTTTTTTTTATTTCAGCAATTATATTTTCCAAATCAACATCCATATTTTTCTCTTTTAATTCGAGATACCTTCTTTTGCCACGCTCTTTTGCATCCGCATCCAAAAAAAATTTTAAATCTGCGTTTGGGAAAACCTGGGTACCAATGTCGCGACCATCCATCACCACGTTACCTGCCTGGCCAATTTCCTGCTGTTTGGCAACAAGGATCTCTCGAACTCTTTTTTGAGCTGCAACTTTGGCGGCACCTCGCCCCACAACCTCGTTTTTTAACAATCCAGTGGCATTTTCTCCATTTACTTTGACTTGCTGGCCCGACGGGTCGGCTAAAAATTCAATTTTCAATTGTGCGACCCATTGACCAACAGCATTTTCATCATCAAGATTAATACCTTTTTTCCTAGCCGACCAAGCAACTGCCCTATACATCGCGCCAGTATCGATATAACGATAGTTGAGATTCTTCGCTATAAATTTTGCAATAGTGCTTTTACCACTGCCTGCCGGCCCATCGATAGCGATGATCATGGAGTTAAATTACTTTCATCCGATATTTATTAGCAGCCGAAAATGCCTCCTCCAAAGCCTGGCCGTCATTTTTTTCAATCAGACTGCTTAGTTCACTCAACGTCTTTTGGAACCGATCGATTAGATCCAACGAATGTTTTTGATTCGAAAGACAGATATCTCGCCACATCACCGGATCTCCGGATGCTATACGTGTAATGTCTTTCAACCCTGCTCCAGAATAGGCAGTGACTTCATGATCCTGATTCGTTCGTAAAGCTCCCAATGTATTCATAAGAGCATAAGCGACGATATGAGGAAGATGACTCACCGCACCAAATACAAAATCGTGCTCGTCTGCATCAAGTATAAGTGTGTCCATGCCCACTGATTCCCATAGCGCACCAACTTTTTCCAAGGCCTGCGTATTAGTTTTGGAAGTTGGAGTTAAAATGCATTTTGCATCTAAATATAAATCTTCTCGAGACGCTTCTAACCCTGATTTTTCTCCCCCTGCAATGGGATGCGACCCAACAAAGAAAATTCCTTCTGTCATTAATGTATCCGCTTCATGTACTAGTGGTCCTTTCACCGAACCCACATCAGTGATTACCGCACCAACCTTCAAGTATGGCAATAAAGTCTTGAGCAGTGGAATAATTTTAGAAACCGGTGTACATAGAACAACTAAATCCGAACCCTTAACCGCTTCAGCAAGGTCCAAGGCGTAATCGTCAACGACACCCATAGATTTTGCTTTCTTAAGATTCGCTAGATTACGGCCATAACCTGAAATCTCCTCAACTAGATTGTATTTGCGACAAGCCTTCGCTAGTGAGGCACCCAATAGACCGACACCAATGACCGTCATTTTATTAAATAGTTTCATGATTGTTTCAATCCCTGCTCAGGATAGGAACCCAGAACTCGAAATAACAAAGTCCGCTTGCCAAGAGTTTTCAAAACACGCTCTACAACTTTGTCTTCAATATGGCCTAGGAAGTCGACATAGAACAAATATTCCCAAGGCCGGTTGCGCAAAGGTCGGGATTGAATTTTTGTCAGGCTGATATTATTTCTTGCAAACAGTTGGAGCGTTTTCATCAACGATCCTGCCTCATCGGCGATGGAAAACATGATAGATGTTTTATTCTTCCTGGCTCTCTTGGCCTTATCTTTACTGATCACCAAAAACCGCGTATGGTTTTCTGCCCGATCTTGAATATTTTTAGCAGCAATCTTTAATCTATGAACCTCTGCCGCTAATTGTCCCGCAATGGCAGCTGAATGTTTTTCTCGTTTTACTAGTTCTGCAGCATGGGCTGTGCTTGTAGTAGGAACTTGTTCCGCATTCGGAAGATTACGACTGAGCCAGTTACGACTTTGTGCCAATGGCTGGGGATGGGAATAAACCCTCTTAATCTTTTTATAATCCGTGTAGCCAGCCAAAAGATATAAAGAAATTGCCAATTGAGCTTCATCACAAATAAACAGCGGCGAATCGACAAAACAATCAAGCGTCAGGTTAATTACACCTTCAATAGAATTTTCTACAGGTACCACCCCATAATCCGAATTACCAAGCTCAACCTCGGAGAAAACACTTTCGATATTGGCGCAGGGATTGAACTGGCAGGAATGGCCAAAATGCTTGATAGCCACTTGATGACTGAATGTGGTTTCTGGACCTAAAAAAGCAATTTTCAGTGGTTTTTCTAAAGCCAAAGTAGCAGAAAAAATTTCCCGAAAAATTGAATTGATTGAGCTAGAAGGGAATGGACCACTACTGTTGGCTTTCAACCTCTCAAGAATAGCACGCTCACGCTGCGGAACATGGAAATGATCCATCTTCCCCTTAAGGGTCTTTTCTTCACCTATTTTTTGGGCTAAAAGGCCTCGACGATTGATCAACTTTAAAAGTTGATCGTCAATATTATCAATCTGCTGGCGCAGATCGTCTAGCTTGGACAAAAGAAGTGTACCGCCTTTACTTAGATTTCCCGCAACCATTAAAGATGTATGGGATGGCTTGATCATTCCATAATTCCACCCTAAAATGCAAGGATATTCTTGTTAAGAACCCTGATTTTAAGGGTGTTTCCTTTTTTTATAACCTGTTTCTATTATTATGAGGTAGCTTAAATGATTTTGCTGGAATTCAGTATGAGCCCGATGGATAAAGGGGAAAGTGTCAGCGACCAAGTCAGCCGTTCGTTAAAAATTATAGATGAAAGCGGAGTGCCTTATCGGCTCAATCCAATGGGCACCGTATTGGAAGGTGAATTCGATGAAGTCATGGGAGTGGTTAAGCAATGCTATGAAACGATGCGTTCTGATTGCAAACGTATTACCTGTGGAATCAAAATCGACTATCGCGAAGGGAAATCGGGAAGATTGGAATCTAAAATCGCTTCAATTGAAAACAAACTTGGTAAAGAAATTAATAAATAGGAAAGACCTAATTAAGGATAATCCATCAACTCTTTTGTTATATAGTTAGCTACTGCCTTTATTTCTTGCTTAGTCAGTCGTGTTTTCCAGGGCATCATGGCGGTGCCCTTTCTTCCTTCGGTAACAGACTCAATGATTCGTTTTTCTGTCAGCTTATGCTTAGATTTTTCGGAAGTGAAATTTTTTGGAGGAGGATTTAACACATTCGCGGCGAAAGTTTTTCCATCTCCCTTATTTCCGTGGCAAGCTTTACAGTGCTTGAAAAAAATATCGCGCCCGATTTCTAAATTTCCCGTATTTCCAAATACTGTAGGGATGAATGACAATAAATTTCCAACTATTAATACTGCACAATATGTTAAGACACGCAATTTAATAAATCCCCTTGATCGACCCTTGACAGATGAAAAAAATATTTAAACTATTTCCTACAAGGTAAAAGCACCCAAAGCATGGAAAAGTTATCTACCTATTAGCTGCAGGCCTTATAGAACTAAGGAACATCCTCAAGTTTTTCGATCATCAAAGTTTTAATCATATTTGCTTTAAATTGACTCATTAGCTTATTAAAAGTTACATGCTTATTTTTTAAAGAAACATAGAAAACATCAATACCTCTATCCCCTTGAGTAGATATCTTCGCTCGATGAATTAGAATGCCGAAGTCTGCGAATACCGAGGCAATTTTATAAAGCATCCCCATATGATCGCGAGCTTCCACCCGAATAATAGTAAAAATAACATCCGATTCCTTTTCTACCTGAACTCGCGGAACGATAGCTTTGCCAGAACCTTTTTCTTCTCCAGCAAAACGCGTACGTGAACGCATCATTTTTTGCAAATTTGTGTTCTTTGAGAATAGCTCCAAAAGATTGCGCTTAATTTCTTTCCATATTTCCATATTGTCTACTGTAGCAAACTGGTTCATTTCAACTTGAACCGAGACAATTACAAATCCATCTTTCTTAAGATAAATATGGGCTCCAAGTATATTCAAACTTTTTGCTGTCAAGGTACCCACTATTTTCTTAAACGATTCCTGCCCGGAGACACAATATAAAGTAATGTTGTGATAATTACCGGCTTCATTGAGTTCATGGTGCAAAATAAAAGGCTTATCTTTAAACGAACGACTCAATCTTATATGAAGCGCAACTTGTTCAGAATACTCGGTCATCAGATAATCTTCTGGCATAAGCTGCAGGTAGGATTCTATTTCAGCAACAGGTAGTTCATGATGCAATGCCTTAAAAACACCTACTCTTGTTGCCTGTGGATGGTGATTCAAAGATTCAGGATCTCTTAGAAATTTCGAAGTTCGCTCATAAAGTTCCAATAGCAAGAGTTTTTTCCATGCCGTCAAGGTTCCTGGAGCAACAGCGCGCAATTCTGCATAGCTGAAAAGATACAAGGCTGCAAGATGGTCAGGATTACTCACTGTTTTAGCAAAGGTTTCTATCACAGAGGGCTGATGTATATCCTGATGCAAGGCCGTATTAACCATTTCGTAAATATTCTCTATTAAAAATTCTAATAATTCTTTTTCATCTTTTTCTAAATGCAGTCGCTTCCCAATAAAATTAAAAAACTCTGTTAGACCCGGTTCTCCATCCATATTGGAAAGGGTTCCTGCAGATTGTAAAAGTGCTGCGAATTTCAAAGTTTTTTTGTGCGGATATTTTTTATACAAAGATACCAAGTCTTCAGGATTACTCAATGCAGCGGATTCCAACTCCTCCAAAAACCTTATAATACGCAGCGAATGCTCATCGGCTGTGTAGTGGTGATAAAAGTCGTGATTGACCTTGCAATGAGCCAGTCCAAATTCTGGCAATATCTGCTCAAGAATTTCTGTTTGGTGCATCAACCTTAAGATCTTATAAGAGTCGATATCCCCGAGAATAGAATAAAGAAATTTCCTAACCTCTTCGCCTTTCATGTGTTCCGCACTGACAAGTCTTTTTTGAAGTCTTAATTGCCTTCGCAACTGATAATCAGGCAGTATTCGCTGCTTGCGGCAAAGTTCCAGAGCCTTTATTAAGAGAGAATTGTCCTCTTTAAAATCATTTTTGGGGTCTCCCTCATACATGAGAGTAGAACCTGAAATACCAAATCCATGCCCTAAGGATTTTTTCGTTAAATCAGTGAGCACACGCATCAAAGGTTTTTTAGCCTGCAGACAATGTTCAAAAAGGTTTTCTGAAAAATTATAAATATTGGTAGCGTGCAAATAATAATCCCGCATAAAATCTTCGACCGGCTGTCCATCAAAAGAAGCTAAATAACCTAGATTGGCGGCCAAATCTTTTTGAATATCTCTCGATAAAACGTCTGTCTTTTTTCCTGTCAGGTAATGCAGTTCATTGCGAACGCGCAAGGTAAAATCCACCGAGTTATATAAAGAATCAATTTCCTGGGGAGAAATTATCTGGGCACCTTCGATTTCTCGGAATGAATGCACTCCGAATCGAACTGCTGCTGCCCATAAGGCAATGTGATAATCGCGTAGCCCACCAGGCCCGTTTTTTATGTCCGGTTCTGGATGGCAAACAACTCCTTCTTCCTTTCCATAACGTATATATTTTTCCTTCAATTTTGAATTCAAAAACTTTTTAACGCCTTTTTGGAGAACATTTTTATTAATAGAGCCTGTAAAACGCTCATATTGATTTTGACGTCCAATCAGAAAACGGGTTTCGATCATTGATGTTTTTATTGTCAAATCTTCCTGAGCCAAACTAATACAATCTTTTATGCTGCGTGAACTATGGCCGATTTCCATACTTAGACCCCAAAGCACCGATATGGCATCCTGAATAAAAGTAGCGCTATGGGAATTGGGTTTGGATGACAATAAAAAAAGTAGATCAATGTCAGAAAGAGGGTTGAGTTCCCCTCTTCCATAGCCCCCAACGGCGACCAGACAAAAATTTTCCAGAACCTGCGTAGACTGATATTTTTCTAGACGGGCCAGAGATAATAAAACATATCGAACCACTTCATCAGCGAGACTCGTTTGCGATTGAATCACTTCCCGTCCACCTGCCCCTGAACGATGCCAGGATTTAATCTTTTCTTTTTCAATCTGAATCAATTCCTTGAAAACATTGAAATAAGACAAACGTTTTCTGGCATCCTCAGGAATGTTTTGAACTCTGCTGAAATCAATTGTCAGCCTGAAATCATGTGATGGAGTAATCATCAAAAAAGGAATAAGTTATTAATGTTTTTATGAGAATAAAGAATTATTTTGAAAATACAAGTCAGGTACCTTTTACTTAGACATTAGGTGATTAAAAAGGCCTAAATTGAGAAGAAAAATCAATTGAATTTACAATGGCTTATAAATTTCTATTGTGATTAGAAAACTCCATTTATAACAGCAAAATTTTTTGATTCAAATTTGCTTGACAATATCAAGGTAATAATTTAGCTTAGCCCCTTCTTATACAGTGAAATGCATGGTGTAACTTCCTAGATTTATTCTACCGATTCGTAATTTATTATAATTTAATAAAGTTTTTTTAGAAGGGTCAATACAATGACAGAACAAGCTGATATCATTTATACCAAAGTAGACGAAGCGCCCGAATTAGCAAGTGGATCTTTTGTACCAATTATCCAAGCCTTTACAGGAGTAGCAGGTGTAAAAGTAGGGTCTAAGGATATTTCTCTTGCAGGAAGAATCATTTCCCAGTTTCCCGAAAGATTGAAACCCGAACAGCAACAACCTGACGATTTGTCTCTATTAGGTGAAATAGTTCTGAAGCCAGATGCAAACGTTATTAAATTACCTAACATCAGTGCATCAGTACCTCAGATCAAAGGTGTAATTGATGAATTAAGGGAACAGGGTTATGACATGCCAGATTATCCCGAAGATCCAAAGACAGACGAAGAAAAAGAAATTAAAGCAAAATACGATGTTTGTAAGGGTAGCGCGGTAAACCCTGTTTTGAGACAAGGTAACTCCGATCGTAGAGCCGCAACCTCAGTAAAAAATTATGCCAAGAGCAATCCCCATAAAATGGGAGCTTGGGCAAAAGATTCTAAGACTAATGTTGCTTCTATGGACAACAGTGATTTTCGTTCCAATGAAAAATCAGTAACCATTTCTGATGCATCTGCTGGAAAAGCCAAGATAGAGTTTACGGGCGATGATGGAAGTACCCGGGTTTTAAAAGAGAATGTTCAACTTGATGCGGCAGCAGTTGTAGATGCTACTAAAATGAGTGTCAAGGCTCTACGGCAATTCATCAAGGAGGCTATTCAAAGAGCAAAAGAAGAGGGCGTGTTATTTTCATTGCACATGAAAGCCACCATGATGAAGGTATCCGATCCAATTATATTCGGACATGGAGTAACCGTATTTTTTGAAGAAGCTTTTGAAAAACATGCCGACACTTTCAAGGAAATTGGGGTTAACCCTAATAACGGCTTGGGCGATGTTTATGCAAAAATTAAGAGTCTGCCGGCAGACAAACAAAAAGAAATCGAAGCCGATATTAAAGCCTGTTTGGATAATGGCCCAGAAATGGCAATGGTTGATTCAGATAAAGGGATCACTAATTTGCACGTTCCAAGTGACATTATCATTGATGCTTCAATGGCGGCTTCAATCAGAACCTCAGGTAAAATGTGGGGCCCGGACGGCAAAGAGCACGATACTTTAGCTCTTATTCCTGACACTAGTTATGCGGGTATCTATCAAGCCGCTATCGATTTCTGTCGTGAAAACGGCGAGTTCGACCCCACCACCATGGGAACCGTCCCCAATGTTGGCCTCATGGCACAAAAAGCAGAAGAATATGGTTCGCACGACAAAACCTTTGAAGCACCTGGTAACGGGACAATTAAAGTTATCGATGGTTCAGGCAATACCTTGCTTGAGCAAGCCGTTGAAACGGGAGATATTTTCAGAAGTTGTATCGTAAAAGATATTCCAATTCAGGATTGGGTTAAGCTTGCGGTAACAAGAGCTCGATTGTCTGAAACACCGGTTGTATTCTGGCTGAACAAAGACAGAGGGCATGACGCAGAATTAATCAAAAAATTAGACGTTTACTTGAAAGATCATGATACGAATGGGCTAGATATTCAAATTATGGCTCCGGTAGACGCTATGAAACATGCCCTACAACGCGCAAAAGAAGGCAAAGACACCATTAGTGCCACGGGTAACGTTCTTCGTGATTATCTGACCGACTTATTCCCGATTCTCGAGTTGGGAACCAGCGCAAAAATGCTGTCCATCGTTCCACTGATTGCAGGAGGCGGTCTTTTTGAAACCGGTGCGGGTGGCTCTGCTCCAAAGCATGTTCAGCAGTTTGTTAAAGAAGGACATCTGAGGTGGGAGTCTCTGGGCGAATTTTTGGCCCTTTCTGAATCTCTTGCACATTTAAGCAGGTTCAAAAATAACCCAAAAGCACAAGTGTTGGCTGACACATTAGATCGTGCAACAGGAAAATTAATGGCAAATAAAAAATCGCCAGGTCGTAAGGTAGGTGAACTGGATAACGCCGGCACTCATATTTATGAAGCTCTTTATTGGGCAAAAGAATTGGCCACTCAAGATGACGATGCGGAACTTAAAGCAAAATTTGGCCCCATCGCTGAACAAATTGAAGCCAAACTGGATACCATTATAGGTGAATTGAATGTAACCAACGGCCAATCTATGGATATCGGTGGCTACTATCGAACTGACCCGGAAAAAGTCGCAAAGGCGATGCGTCGCAGTGCAACTTTCAATTCAATTTTGGATAGCTTAAATTAATTCACCCGCTGGACACGTTGGAATTTTTGGAGCTCCCTTTTGGGAGCTCCAATAAAACCCCAACGAATAACAAGTCAAACCTGATTCAGGTTTGCTTTTATATGAGGAACTGCTATGTCAAGCGCAAGAAAAAAAATCACAGTTGTGGGAGCGGGTCAAGTCGGATCCACTGTTGCCCAATTAACCGCTTATAAAAACCTTGGCGATGTGGTGATCATCGATATCGTCGAAGGGGTCCCACAAGGTAAAGCTTTAGACCTGCAGGAGTCAAGCTGTCTGCAGGTGTTTGACAGTTTAGTGACCGGAACCAATGATTATAAAGATACCGCTAATTCGGATATCGTCGTCATCACTGCAGGCCTACCTCGCAAACCAGGTATGAGCCGTGAGGATCTTCTTGCTACTAATGCCAAAATTGTGCAATCGGTAACCGAGCAAGTCATGGAATATTCCCGGGACCCTATTATCATCGTTGTGTCCAATCCGCTGGATGCTATGGTTTATATGGCCAAGAAGACCGGCAACCTGCCAAAGAATAAAATCATTGGCATGGCTGGGGTACTCGATTCAGCACGTTTACGGACTTTTGTTTCACTCGAATTAGGTTGTTCTCTAGTTGATGTCGATGCAATGGTGCTTGGTGGGCATGGTGATTCTATGGTTCCTCTTCCTCGTTACACTTCCGTTTCAGGAATATCGATCACCGAATTGATGACCAAAGAGCAGATTGATCGTGTAGTAGAACGAACACGAAAAGGCGGCGCGGAAATCGTCTCTCTGTTAAAAACGGGTAGTGCTTTTTATGCACCGGGTGCTTCGGTAGTAAAAATGATTGAAGCTATTTTGCAAGACAAGCGCCGCATCCTACCATGCACTGCTTATCTTGAGGGGGAATATGGCTGGAGTGGGATTTTCTTTGGTGTGCCTGTTATGATGGGCATCCACGGAATAGAAAAAGTTATCGAATTAAATATGACAGAAGAAGAGAAGGCCGCTCTAGACAAATCAGCTCAGGATGTCAAAAAGACCTGCGATGAAATCGATGCAATTCTGGCTGAATAGAAGCATGAGAGCTGATTTTTACTAGCATGGACATGCTCAAAGCTAAAGCTCTCGGTTCAGCAGTTATGGCTTAAGGGTCTGCATAATTTCAAACTTTTCATAAATACTGGTCCCCTTCGGGCGATCATCACATTCCAATGTAATAGATTTCCAAAACTTTTTGTGCGCTTTCCACCTTGGATCTGATTTGTCATGCGGGTCATCGGGAGTGCATACACGCCAAACAATCCCTTCCAGTTTTTCTTTTGAAACATCTAAGGTTATGAAATGATTCATTAGTGTTCTTTTCGCTAATGCATCAAAAATATCTTTAGGCGCACTGTGTTTTTCAATTTTTTGTAAATCGGCAAAAGGCCTTAAGTAAGCTCCGCCCCCACCTGAAACAATATGCATCGTCCCTTCACCGCCATGATATTTTCCAGATTCTGATTTAGTAACTTTAAATGCTCCTTGTTCAACCAGGCCTGTAGGATGAAAACGTTCATAGGAATGCTGATTACCGGATAAAACAATGTCGGCCTTTAAGGCATTCAATTGTTGAAAGACGGTGTTGCGCTTGTCGAGATACCAGGTGGTGGTGATTGCAGGTTCGTGAACAGCAAGAATAACCCACAACCCTTTATCCCGAGCTTCTTTTATACGAGGTTGCAACCAGGGAGTGGGGTCTTTCCAAGGATAATTGTTGATAATACCGATTAATGTATTTCCGACCACCCGCGTACCTTCAAAGGCTCGAGGACCGGGTGTGTCAAATCCCGAGTCAAGAGGGTCAATTTTATCCCAACATCCTGAAGCCTTAGGCTTGGATTTTTTGGGCGGCAGATCATTATCTCCTGCCACAAATAATTTTAACGGATAAGGGTCAGATAATGTCTCTTTGATTTCTTGAATATATCGATCCGGACAGGATTGAGGAAAAAACCCAGCCTGATAAACAAAGTCACCCAGATGTAATAAGAAATCAGAATTGGTTTGGCGCATTGCTTTTTGTACTGCCCTAAAACCTGGAGCATACGCCCTTTCACCCGTTCCTGTATCACCCACTATAACAATCCGCATCGAATTGCCTTTCACAAACGGAACCGAAATTTTTTTAATGCTATCACTTGTTTCAGGATGCGAGGCTCCTTCCCCAATGGAGTAACTCACAAATAAAGCAAGGGAAAGAAGAAAAACTATTTTTATCGCAAACCATTTCATGGTTAATTCAGTCCTTCCGGTAAAGTCTCAATGTAAGCCTTTATCTCATCGCGAACCCTTCGGTAATGGCCCAGAGCCTCTTGTTCGGTCTTTGCCGTTTGCGCGAGCTTGGGCGGGTCATCAAACCCATGATGCACTACTGCAGTGGAGCAAGAAAAAACTGGACAGTTTTCATCGGCATGACCACAAACGGTAATAACAACATCGAAAGGAATAGTTTCTACCTCCTCGATACGCTGAGACTTTTGCTGGGTGATGTCGACTCCTTCTTCCTTCATAACTTTTACCGCGTTGAGATTGAGGCCATGCGATTCAATTCCTGCCGAAAACGGTTGAATGAAATCACTTTTTAGATGCCGCGCCCAGCCTTCCGCCATTTGGCTACGACAAGAATTTCCTGTACATAAAAACAAAATTTTCATTTTATCCCTCATAATATGAAGACTATCACCCACAAGCATTGTAGGCAATAAGGGAATCCCTTGAAAAAATATTAACAACCCACACTGATATTCAGTGCAGATTTATTTTTAAATTCAGATATCTAGCCATTACCCGAAGCGATTCTCATTACGTTGATCGAAGCGATAGAGACCGTATTGCCGAGCAATTTGTTCTACAGTTGCTAACTCTTGTGAATGAGGGCGACGATTGATTTCCTGATATTTTATTTCGTTCACTTTTCCGGCAGGGAAATACTGCGCCATAATGTTTAAATAAGTGTCAGCAGATATTTCTTTTGACAAATACTTCATTATATTCTCTGCATCTTCCAAACCCTCTGGCATAACTAGATGGCGCAGCAGAACACCGCGCTTGGCTAGTCCGTTTTCGTCAAGAATAAGGTCTCCTACCTGCCTGTACATTTCTTTGATCACTGCGCGTGCAGTTTCCGGGTAATCTTTGGCTTTCAAGTATTTTTGTGATCTCTCGTTACTCCAATATTTAAAGTCGGGCATATAAATATCAACAATACCCTCCATCATTTGCATGCTTTGCATCGAATCATATGCGCCGGTATTATAAACCAGCGGCAAACGTAATCCCATCTGTACTGCAAGTGGTAGAGCTTCGAGAATTTGTGGAACCACATGTTCAGGAGTAACAAAGTTAATGTTGTGACAACCCTGATTTTGTAAATCGAGCATCATACCTGCTAAATCTTCTGGACTAACTTCAACACCATCTCCATCCTGACTGATATCGTAGTTCTGGCAGAAAACACATTTCAAATTACAAAGAGAAAAGAAAATGGTTCCGCTACCATTTGTACCACGCAAACAGTCTTCTTCTCCATAATGCGGAGCATAACTACCAACCCGAGCTTTTCGCCCGGTTTTGCAAACAGAATGTTCATTGTTTAGTCGATTCACTTCGCAATCCCGAGGACATACTTTACAGTTTGCTAGAGAACGTAGCGCTTGGCGTGAACGACGATAAAGTTCACCGCTATGGAAGAGTTCCATATAAGCCGGTTCAAAATCTTCGGATTGGATTTTAAATGGCATAATTTGCATGCCCGTTTGGGTAAATAAGTTTAGTTAATTGTGCTCAATAGTAATGTTAACGAACTACAGTTCAACGCTCAATCTGCTATTTTAGCTGAACAGGTTTTAATTTTACTGGCAGCTTGATTTTCGTTTAATTTTCGTCTAGCATAAGTGCAATTATAAAATACTCAATGAGCCATTTTCACTTCAAGGATATTTTACCTATTGCTCCCGGCAAATCAGCTCGTACATGGAGATTAAGCTATGCATCTTACCAAGCGTCAGCGGGAAATCTATGAGTACTTGAAGGATCATATTCGAAGTCGGGGATATGCGCCCAGCATCGCCGAAATAGGTAAGCAGTTTCACCTTAGTTCTCCAGCAACAGTACACAAACACCTTGCGCATCTGGAAGAAAAAGGGTTGATCCGCAAACAACAAAACTTAAGCCGTGCCATTGAAATCATACCGGAATCGGGTAATACCTTGTCGTATCACGTGCTGGGAGAAATTGCTGCGGGCAAACCTATAGAGGCTCTTGATCAGCTTGAGGTAGTTGACTTATTGCCCGATGCGGGAGACAAGGATGTTTTTGTTTTGCGCGTCAAAGGCAATTCCATGATCGAAGACCATATCCAAAATGGAGATTATGTGATTGTAGAGAGGCGTAATGTAGCTGAGAACGGAGAAACAGTGGTAGCGTTAATCGATAACGATCGGGTAACCCTCAAACGCTTTTATCGCGAGGGAGAGCGGATACGTCTGCAGCCGTCACATCCAAATATGAAACCCATCTTTGTTAGAGAAGGTGACTTCGCTATCCAAGGTGTTGTCATTAGCGTACTCAGAAAGTTTGACCGTTAATAATGAAAAATAATTAAAACCCTGTTGTAGAGCCAGAAAAACTTTGAGCAGTATAAAAAATGTGATCCTTTCATCTGCGGAGGTACTCCATATAGATATGGATGCGTTTTTCGTGTCTGTCGAAGAAGTTCTAGATCCATCTTTAAAAGGCAAGCCTGTTGTAGTAGGAGGTATTGATGACCCGACCACTCACAAAGAAAATGATGCAATAGTTTCTCAAGCCAAGAAACTATTGGTTCGCGCAAAAAAGCCGTTATCAGTTTCTACCCTCACTAGAGGAGTGGTTGCTGCTGCATCCTATGCGGCAAGAAAATATGGTATTCACTCTGCCATGCCAATCTCGAGAGCCAAACGGCTTTGCCCACACGCCATTTTTTTACGTAGTTCCTACCGACTCTACAGCGAATATTCGTATAAAGTATTCAAGATTCTTAGAGGATATTCGCCTCTGGTTGAGCCTGTGTCTATCGATGAAGCTTTTGTCGATTTAACAGGCTGTGGAAAATTACACGGCCCGGTTCTCAAAACAGCAGAAACAATTCGCAATGAAATTAAAGATCGGTTGGGACTCAATGCCTCCATAGGTATTGCGACCAACAAGCTTATGGCAAAAATAGCTTCCGCCTACTGCAAACCTAACGGCATGTTGTGGGTAGCTCCGGGTAGCGAACGACGTTTTCTAGCGCCACTCCCTATAAAACGCATTCCTGGAGTCGGACCAAAAGGCGTTGCTCATTTGAATCGCATAGGTGTTCAAACTGCGGGTGATCTTGCATGCTTGTCGCTAGAATTGCTTGAAGAAGTTTATGGGAAATGGGGTGCATCGCTTTACCATAAAGCAAGAGGGATAAACAGCAATCCTGTTATTGCGGAAACTGAAGATCCACGTTCAATCAATCGGGAAACAACTCTCAATACAGACTCCATTGACCCGTTGTTGCTCGAGTCGACACTCAGTTACCTTACAGAAAAATCTGCGGCACAACTTCGCATTAGCAAATTGTTTGCTAGGACTATCACGTTAAAGCTAAGATACTCTGATTTTAAGACAGTAACCCGATCGCAAACTTTTAGTTCGCCGACGGCAGCCGATTACAAACTTTTTAAGGCCGCTAAAAAATTGTTCCGCAATACTTTCAATCGTAAGATAAGAGTACGTCTGATTGGAGTTTCCCTCACTTCTTTAACGGCACATCCCTACCATCAGGAAAATTTATTTGACCCGAAAGATGGCAAACGCTGGGACGAGCTTTATCATGGAATCGATCGAATCCGAAAAAAATATGGGTTCACTTCCATTCTTCGAGCGGCTAGCTCGGATAAAATCAGAGATAAATAAGTTAGAACATGACGAAGAGAAACTATATTATCACATTTTTAAAAATATTTTTATCACTCCAAAATGTATCTAAAAAATATTAGAAAAGAGTTTCCTGTCACGGAGGAAATTATTTTTTTCGATCATGCAAGAGTGGCCCCTTTACCCGAACGAGTAAGAAAAGTGGTGAATGCATTTATCAATGATGCAACTCGATTTGGAACCGCCCACTACGAAACTTGGATGCTGGAGTTGGAGCAAACTCGAAAAAAATTCGCACAACTCATTAATGCCAACCTGAATGAAGTCGCTTTTGTTAAAAATACTTCGGAAGGTATCTCTATTGTTGCAAATGGTTTCGACTGGCAACCCGGTGACAACGTGGTTATTCCCGATATTGAGTTCCCTGCCAATGTTTATCCCTGGTGGAGTCTGAAAAAAAGGGGTGTCGAAACGCGTATGGTTAAGGCTGTTGAAGGTAAAGTGCTGTTCGATGATCTGATCAAGAAAATCGACAGCAGGACACGGATACTTTCCATCAGTTCGGTACAATGCAATACCGGATTTAGAAGTGACCTCAATCGCATAGGAACTTTCTGTAAAGAAAAAGGGGTCCTGTTTTTTGTCGATGCAATACAGAGTCTCGGTGTGCTTCCTATGGATGTTAAAAAAGACCATATCGATTTCCTATCAGCAGATGGACATAAATGGATGCTAAGCATTGAAGGACTGGGTGGATTTTATATCTCCCAGGAAGTGATAGATAAAATTCATCCTGTAACCATGGGATGGGGAAATGTTGTTAATGCTGAAAATTTTATGAGTTATGATTTTACTCTGAAAAAAGATGCTAAAAAATTTGAGGAGGGGACGCCTAACACAATCAGTATCCACGCTTTTGGAGCGGCATTGGGGTTGCTATTAGAAACAGGTATCGAAAATATTGAAAAACGTGTAATGAGTCTTGGTGATTGCATCATCAATGAATTAAACCGACGAAATATTAAAATTTACAGTTCTACCCAATTACCGGAACGCTCTGGAAATATTTCGTTTGTTCTAGACAAAGACATCAATAAACTATATTCGTTTATGCTGGAGAATAAGGTCAAACTTACAGTACGCGATGGATTAGTACGCTTTTCCCCACATTTTTATAACCACGAAGAGGAAATTTTAAAAGTTTTTGATCTATTGGATTGGTACTTAAAAAAATAGAACCTAGTACGAGGCAGTAATTTTATACTCCAGACAACCGTATAACTAAACTTTTCAGTTTTTCTTTTGTTTCAATGTGGCGAGCAAGTTTGGCCGCATCTTCTTTGGTATCAAACCGGTCTACCTGAACATGGTAGATTTTTTTGACATCACGAGTAAGGAAGGTGTCATAGCCTTTCTTTTTTAATGACTGCTCCATCTTTTTTGCATAGGTTTTATTTTTATAAGCGCCTACCTGAATCGTATACACCGTTGGGTCAAGCTCTTTCAAGGGAGATATTCCCGATTGGTTAGTCTCGTTTAGCATCGTTGTCTCGGCTGAGGCTAGTTCACCAGAAAAATCAAGCAACTCCGCCTCTTCATCGAGAACTACAGCTTCTTTCCATTCGGCCTTAAGCTTCTGTAGTTCTTCAATTTTTTTCAAGTCCTTGGTAGCTTTTTTCGCAATTACTGGTTTATCAAATTGGGTCTCTTTATCTGCCTCACTGGGTTTTTTAATCAAAGCTGTCAGCTTATCCAACATATTAGAGGTCATACGACTCAAATTAAATTTGTTTGTAACCAACTCGATTGGTGCAAAAATAGCTGCGGTAATCCCTGTGGGAATTTTACCCATTCCTGCGATGTCCTGTTCAGTTTGTTCGGCCCGCCATAGAATTTCGCCGTTTCTTGTGTCCACCATTTCAATGGAAACACCCAATTCAATGGACGAATGTAAAATAAAATATGATCGTTCAACTTTATTAATACGGCCAAAAACAATCGCATCCACCCCCAGGATTTCACCAAATTTCATGGGGTTAATAGTGAGAAAAGTGGAAGGGTCCGTCAAATTATTTTGTTTTAAAAGGTCATCTACAACATAACGTTCTAGTAATCTGAAATTTGATTGTTTGAGATTCGCATACAATCCTTGGCGAAACATTTTTGCCATTTCTTTTTGTCCAGGATCACTCGTCTCTATAGGAAGAATCGCCACCGTATGCTCCTTCGAAAGAACTTTAAGATTGCCTGAAACTTTGTTTTGCAAATCGGTAGCACAAGATGAAATTATTAAGGCTAAAAAACCAGCCAAAAAACTTTGACAAATTTTGTTGTAAAGATTGTTATGCATAAATTAGTTGAGGGATGACTTTTCTATCTGAGCCGTACCATTTTTATAAAATCGTTTGCCCTCTAAACCTTTCGAGTTTCTTAAAGTTCCAATTATTAGGGCACTCGATATTTCGTCCGTTTCCCGTACAATGTAGCTTCCCGAATACATCCCCGGGTTTATCTCTCTTAATGGAATATTCGATTTCCAGCTTCCAATTCCAAATGTGCCCTTTAAGCCAGGATCACCTTTGATATTTACATAGATTCGGTCTTTAGGCCTAAGCTTTTGATTAGGTTTCAGGTTGGTTTCTATACTTATAATTTTAGGCAATCGCACCCCCCCCTCCCAAATATCAGCAGGGTCAGGAATTTCTTGTATCACACCGATTGAAAACATCTCGGCGGTTTTAAAAAGAGCCTGATGGACTTTTGCGTTTTCTACTTGATCTTGAATGATTTCCACAATGGTTGGAGAAAGTATTCCAGAATAAGTTCTTTCAGTGTGATCAGTTTCCCAAAGTATTTCACCCGTTCTCAAATCCATCATTTCTATTTTAGCTTTAATGGAGGTTTCGGCATGAATTCCCCCTGTAAAATTACTGGTGTCGAGGACCCTACCCTTAATGACCGCATCCGCACCGAGGATCTCTCTGAGTCTTTCTGGACTAAGTTCAAGTACTTCCTTGAATTTTTTCATTCCAGCCGCCTGCAGTTTTTTATCAACGTTTTCCAATGGCATATCCAAATAACCCAAATAGCTAAAGTAATTGAAAAAACATTTTCGAAAAACTCTGTGCACAGAGACACCTTCTGGTGTAGGACCAGCAAGGGTGAAAGGTAAAATAGCTACAGTTCTAGGGTGGATACTGGGATGATTGAGGTTTTTGCGGACTTTCACTTCAACCGTTCCGCAACCGCCTAAAAGTAAGCTTAAGAGAAAAGTGAAAAAGAATATTTTTCGCAGAAACAAATTTTGATTCACGCTGATCCCGTTTAATATAAATTATTGAATAAATTGAACTTTTTCCGATTATCGGGATACTTCCACTATATGAAATCACCCTAAATTTGTCAATATTTTTAAAAATTTGTTTTAATTTTTATAAGAAAAAAGGTGAATTATTTAAAATAAGGAAAAAAATAAAAAAACCCTAACCAAAGGATTTTATAAGGATTCTACGTTATCTTAACGGTCTTAATTAATTATCTGATAAGTTCTAATCAGCGTATTCATGAAAGACAGGTGAGTGAACGCTATGGAATTAGCCACAATTATGGAATTTAAAATAAAAAAGCTAAAATCTTTAGTAATATTTTATTACCTTTTTAAATCGATATTATTACGTATTTAGGGTGCTTGATTGAAAAGAGTATATTTGATAAAGTTGCCGACAATTAAGAATGCATTTAACTCTGAGGAAATTAATGATCAAAAAAATCTTACCAGGATATGCTGTCCTTTTATTTTGTATTTTTAGTCTTACTGGAAAAGGGTTTGCAGGAACAGAAATAACTTCAGAACTAAAAAAAACTATTGATCAAGTTATTACAATAGTCTCTGACCCTGAAATGAAGAAAAACCCCTCTTTAAGAAGAGAAAAACTGAGAGACACAATAGGGGTTCGTTTCAATTATAGACAAATGGTCATGCGTTCTCTGGCAAAAAACTATAGAGAAAGATCTGACAAGGAACGTGAAGAGTTTACAGCGTTGTTCAAAAAGCTTCTTGAAAATTCATACGCAAGTAAAATCGAAAATTATCAGGATGAAACCATCAAATATGTAAAGGAGCAGGTAAAAGGGAAATATGCTCTGGTGAATACTGAAATTATCCGCAAAGATGGTACCATCAATGTGGATTATAAGCTTATCAATGAAGATGGCAAATGGACAGTTTATGATTTCGTAATAGAAGAAGTCAGTCTTATACGTAATTACCGTTCCCAGTTTAGCAAGATTATTAAAACCGAATCTTATAGTGCTTTAGTTTCTAAATTGAGTAAAAAAATTAAAGAACTCGAATCGAATCAGAATAAAGACTCTGAAAATCTTTAAGGCCTCTCTTGATAAAAAGTTCCGCGCCCACTCGCATTGACCTGGCAGGAGGGACACTTGATATCTGGCCACTACATCTTTTTTTTGGTAATTCCCCTACTCTCAATGCAGCTATTGATCTCTACGCTACGGTTGAAATAACTCCTAGAAAAGATAAACGAATTGTTCTTCGTTCTCAGGACTTGAAATTAAAAGACTCCTTTTCCTCTGTTAATACCCTTCCCGAGAATCACCCTTTGGAACTATTGACCAGAACTGTGAAATTTTATGCTCCAAAATCAGGATTAGAAATTTCTACGAATTGTCAAGCCCCCCAAGGTTCTGGCATTGGGGGTTCATCGGCCTTGAATATAGCATTGCATGGTGCATTAAATAAGTTTATGGACAAGAAGTATAGCAAACAGGAAATAATCGAAATTGCCAGAAATATAGAAACACAGGTAATCGGTGTTCCAGCCGGGTCCCAAGATTATTTTTCAGCTATATATGGTGGGGTCAGGGCAGTCAAACCAGGGTTCATAAAGATAGACACCGAAACTCTTCCTGTGAAAACCAAGGAACTCACTGAGCATTTCATCCTTTGCTATACCGGGAAACCAAGAAATTCTGGAATCAATAACTGGGAGGTCACAAAAAAAGCCTTGGATGGTGACAAGAGAGTGATTAGGGGTTTAAAAACTATTAGTAACTGCGCCTTAGAAATGTATCAGTTATTAAAAAAAGGCCGAATAACTGGTATTGCTCCCATATTTGACAGAGAGTGGAAAGCCCGCAAACAACTTGCTCCCAATATATCCACACCACAAATGGAAAAACTTATTCAATTTGCACTGAAAAAAGGAGCACTTGCAGCAAAGGTGTGTGGTGCAGGAGGTGGCGGATGCTTGGCCTTCATCGTTCCTCCCAAGAAAAAAAAATCCATCATAGACGAATTAAATTTTCAAGGTGGCAATGTGTTACCCTTCCAGTTTATCTCCCGCGGGCAACAGAACAAGTTACAGTAAATAGTTTTGACTAGTTCTCCCTTGAAGCGAGGGGTTGAAAAACGACAATTAAAATAGGAAGCAGAGCGAGAGCTCCTAACAAGGCAATAACCATTGCAGCCCCTGTCAATAACCCAAAATAAATAGTTGGCATGAACTCGGAAAGAGCAAGAATGGAAAAACCTAGAGTGATGGTTACCGATGTATAATACATTGCCTTGCCGATACTTCCGTGGCAGCGATCCATTGTCTTTAAATAATTTTGGTCCACCTTAAATTCTTTTTGAAAACGGTGGATATAATGGATGGTATTGTCCACCGCAATACCTACTGTGATAGCTGCGATTGTGATTGTCATCATATCTAGGGGAATACCCAGCCAACCCATAAGGCTCAACACAGTTCCTGCCGCCAAAAGATTAGGAATGATCCCTAACAATGCAAGGGAAAAACTTCTAAACAAAATCATAAACATAACCATGATGGCAAAAACTACCACACCAATGGTAAGGATTTGTGATCGGTACAGACTTTGTAGCATATTATTATAAAGCACGACCATACCTGTGAACTGGATAGTTTCCGGATCAAATTTAAGTTCTTCTACCAGATATTTGCGAATTTTTTCGATAAGATCTGAACGGCGCAAATTAGGATCTGACTCGATTAATCTCATATTGATATGGATCTGATTAGCATCTTGTGACAAATAGGGATTTACTAGGGAGTCTTTTACATTTTCTGGCATTAATTTTCGAATAAGAGCCAAATCATAGTCATCAGGTTTTCTGCCTTTATCAAGTTGAGTGAAAACTTTAACCAAGGTCGAAATAGATTGCACCTTACCCACTTCTGGTAGACTTTCCAGGTAATCGTGGATTTTTTCAACACGATCTAACATATTAGAATTGAACCAAAAATTGATTTCAGCTGAATCTCCTTCATCGGCAAAAGGATCATCAAAATCTTCTTCTTTGTTCTGTTCGACTTCTTTAAGGTATTCAAAGTATTTCTGATCAGGGTTCATCACAATATTCAAAGGCGTGGTGCCACCCAGTTGTCGATCTATGACTTGCATGCCTTTGTAGATTTCGGTATTGCTCTTAAAGTGATCAATAAAACGGTTC
This sequence comes from Nitrospinota bacterium, assembly GCA_028345515.1. Lineage (GTDB taxonomy): Bacteria > Nitrospinota > Nitrospinia > Nitrospinales > VA-1 > UBA8687. The sequence goes on along the minus strand of JAOMDP010000008.1, from coordinate 56,074 downwards.
TCTACTTCTAGCTTGCTGATACCAATTATGCTAACTATGGCCAGCAAAAAGGATCCATAAAGAATAATTTTTTGATGGCGCTTGATAAATGCCGCAATAGCCAAGGTAAAAACCCTGGTTCTGTCTTTTCCTGAGCTTGATATTTCAGGTCTTAAAAGCACAAGAGCAGCCGGGAAAAATGTAAAATTCAGGACAAAGGCCAGAGAAATTCCGATGGTCATGGTCCAACCGAAATCAATTACGGGACGAATACCACTTACTAAAAGGGAGCAAAAAGCAACAATAGTTGTAATGGATGTATAAAAACAAGGCAGAGCCATAAAGCTTACAGTTTGCCTAACAAGTTGTTTCTGATCTTGTCCAGGTTTGCTCTGGTTTAAATCCTGATATCTTACGATCAAATGTATGATCAGAGAAATGGTAATGATGAGAAGAATGGAAATAAAATTGGAGGAAATAACTGTAACCCGCCAGTCCATTAAACCAAGAAACCCTATAACAACTAGGGTTGTGATTAGACAACAGCCTACCGGTAACAGAACCCAGCGTAATTTTTTAAAAAAAAGACTAAGTATTAGAATGATGAAAACAACTACACCCAGACCAAAAGTTTTCAGATCATGTTCAATGAATCCAATCATATCTGTGGTAATCATGGGCAAACCACCGAGAAACATTTCAGCATTGTTACGATGGCGATCCATAATTTCACGGACACCCCGAATGACCTTATCCTCCTTGTCCAGATAGTTTGCGTGGTAATCTCGAAATTCTTTTTGTGCTTTCGAAAACAAAGCCTGGTCTTCTGGGGTAAAACCAGGTTTATATATCTTTTCCCTTAGGTCGTTTCTTTTATGAAGAAGATCGAAATATTTTTGATCACGTTTAAAATTAACGCGGATGATGGTTGTTTTACCATCTGCACTTAATAAGAGACTCTTATAAATTGGGCTTTCAAGAAATTCCCTTCGCGCCATTTCCCGATCAACACCTGGCGTCTCTAAGGTTCGGATGTCTGTCGCCAACTTGCCGATTTCCACTCTGGGACTGTTCAGTAATGGAACGTTTAATATATTATCTATCGAGTTAATGCGGTCAAGTTTTAAAAGTTCACCGCTAAGAACCTTTATATCTGAGAGCACTTCATCGGACATCAGGTCTTTAAATGGTGAATAGGTGATTACTAAAAAATCATCAGATCCATAAATTTTGCTGATTTTTCTGTAATATTCCAGAGCGTTATCATTTTCCAAAACCAGAGACTCTGCTGATGCATCCAACTTGAATTTTGGGATATGATAAGAAAATCCAATCACCACTAAAACAACGAAAATCAAGGCCCACAAAGGTTTTTCAACGACCCATTTGAAGTATCTATCTATCAATAATTTCTTCAAGGAAGTCCCTATTTGTTTGAATAACGAATTGTTAATTATTTCTAATCGCGATGATTACGGGCTATTATTTAACCCAGCTCTAGGCTGGTGAGCCGGTGTATTCTATACTTAACTTTAGATTGTGCCAACAGGTAAAATAAACGGTTATTGCTGTTATGGCCCTTTAGAGGGCATACTGTCTAAAAGCATTTTTACTAATTTAATAGAATACTCGATACTTTGAAATTGTCTATCAAGACTACACTAGTTTATTTCGGAATTTTAGCTTTGGTCCTCGCCATGGGGATGTCTGTCTGGCTTTTACCGAAGCCAATACAAAAGGAAGAAGAGCAACCCATCACCCCGCCCATAGATGCAAAGGATGAAGCAGGAAGATATATCCAACAAGCATCTGAAAACTTTTTCTATCATGAATTTGATAAGGCTGTTAATAATTACAAAAAAGCCATCGAAGTTTATGAAAAAGAAGGAGAACTTAAAAAAGCAGCAAAGATTTTTGAATCCATTGGCGACCTTTATAAATTCCGCAGGAACCTAAAAGAAGCAGAAAAACATTACCAATTCGCCATGAAAAACCATAGAAAAAATCAGGACTCATTAGGGGAAGCAAGAGCTATGAATCTAGCTGGCAATTTATATATGGAAAGAGAAATTTTTTCCCCCGCCGGGGCTTGGTATAAAAAGGGATTAGAGTTAGTAAAAAATGATCCACCGCATATTGTCAAAGCCTTGGTATTGGAAAATATGGGACATTATTTTTGGAAAACAGAAAATATTCCCGAGGCCATAGCTCATTTTACTCAGGCCCGGGATACTTTCTCTTCACTTAATAATCAGATGGGCTATGAGCATATGAGCGCAGTCATTAAAAAACTTCGCGGGGGTCAATCTCATAGTCACCAAATTCCTGATGAAGGCCTGAATTTCCACACTTCCCCTACACCACCTGCAAGAAAGAGTTAATCAATAATTTATTAGGTTTTGTGCGTTATATTACCTATGATAAGATTAAGTCATCCAAGAAATAAAGCGAGAAGATTTTACGGTTTTGCGCATAGATTCTTAAGTTACGAGTTTGAGTCTGATCGGGTTTTCCAAAAATATCCAAACAGGTAAAAATTTTGAATATCATCTTGAACAGCTATTGTAATTTAAAATGTAATTACTGCTTTGCTGATGAGTACATGGAAGAAAACGTTAAAACTCCAGATAAATCTATGGACTACGATTTCTTCCAAAAAGAACTTTTACCTAGAATCAAAACCGCTTCTCTCATTAATTTTATGGGAGGGGAACCCACTCTTCACCCGCGTTTTAACGACATGCTTTCCCAGGCATTGGGTAATATGCAACCCTTCACGTTTCTGGGTGTTTTCACGAACGGATTAATGTCTGACAAAGTACTCGACCTGCTGTTAAATTTAGTAGGTCGTGGTGGCAGCATTGAACGGCAAATACAATTTTCCGTCCTGCTTAATTGGCAAACTATGGAAAATACATCAGAAAAAAATCACGCTCGCTGCCGAGAAGTAGCCGAGGCAATTTTAGAAAAAAATGGCTATGGTTTGATGTTCAGCTTGAACCTTTATTCTATTCAACAAGACCTTGCGACTCAATGCTGGGAAATAGACGAAATTTATCAAAATCTGGGTTTACCGCCAGGACAAACCTATAAAATCCGTGTCAGCCCAGCTTTCCCTATTGTAGGCGAAGAAAATCATATTACCTTGCCTATTAAGGATTACCCTAAAATGGGTCGCATGATGATAAACTTGCTTAAGGATTTTCCGCAAATGTGTTTTCGTTTTGACTGTTCATTCCCACCTTGTCTAATGGACGACATAAAGGAAGAGGAATATCACCTAGTAGAACGTTTTATTTATCATGGGAGTCAGTCCGTCCCAAACATAACTGAATGGAAAGAAAAAGATGTTTACTTTGGTTGTGCCGACGATAGTCCGATGGATATTGATCCGAAGGGAGATTGTTTCAATTGTTTTCCCTTCCACAACAAAAAATTAGGAAATATTCAGGATTTCAAGCAAGTCAATGAGCTAGCAATAAAAAAAATGCACACTGAGTTCTTGAGCCACGCTTTCAAAGCCCAACCAAATGAACCTTGCAAAAGTTGCCCACATTATATGGTTACTTGTTCTAGTGGTTGCTTCGCCTATAATTTCAGTTAATAACAAAAGAATTATTAAGTAATTTTTATTAGTTGTTTTAAATTTTACGAAAGCGAACCACTTCACCGTATTGTTCTTTTTCAAAATCTGGCAGGTTTTCAGGGTAACGCGTTTCTGCGTATATTCTATCGATATTTTTTAAACTATTGAAGGACAGACTTTTAATAATTGCAACCTCCAAACCTTCAACATCAATTTTCAAAATGTCTATATGACCTTCTTTATCCAAGATTTCTGAAATAACTTCTTCGGCCATAAGAACTTCTACCTGGATTGTTTTGGGAAGATCGCTCTGAAGTCCACCATATCTGCCTGTGGTTTCATATCCAAAATCGGCGATACCATTTTCCAAACCTACCGCAACACTCTTCAATTCATACCTGTTTTCAAACCCTTCCAGATTAGCTTTTAATCTCGAAATATTTTTTGGAAGTGGTTCGAATAAATACACTTTACTACTATTATTTCTTGTCAAAAAATATCCCGCGCTGATACCAATATTCGACCCTAAATCCACGACGCATGAAATATCATTTTCTGCCTGATAATCTAATTTCCCAAAACATTCCACCAAAGTAATCATGTCGTGAAAGGAAAAAAGTGATACTTCATGTTTTCCAATAGGCGTGGTTACCGAACACTTACTTGGGTAAGTGCCCTTTCCAAAAATATAATGATTTAAAACATTTAGGGGTCGATTAAAGTTTTTAAAAATATTAATAAACGCAATATAAAAAGGCTTATTAAAAAATGCGCTTAATATTTTTCTTAGAGGTCTTTTATTCATAAAAAATTTTGATCATGAACGAAAAGATAAAATCAAACTTAAAATCAAAAGATAGCGAGCAATTGAAAGGCTTATAGTTTTTCCAGCCATTCTCGAGCAAGGCCAATTGCAGTGATGATTTGTCCGGGTTGCATTTTCTTTTCTATTATATCGGCATTTTTTTTACCTGTTGCATTGCCGTTGACCCCCGCAATATTGAACCATTTATGAGCCTCAACATAATCTTGCTCAACTCCCAAGCCTTTTTCATACATGAGGCCAAGATTAGATTGAGACCCTGAAATCCCTTGCTCAGCCGATAACAGGTACCACCTCAACGCTTCTTTATAATCAATCGAGGTCCCTTCACCGCGACTATACATCAGGCCAAGATTGTATTGTGCTTGACCATAGCCCTGCTCAGCAGCAAGCTTAAACCACCAGAGAGCTTCAAAAAAGTCTTTTGCCACACCTTGTCCTTTGCCATACATCACACCAAGGTTGTGTTGTGCTTGAGCTAATCCTTGCTCGGCTGCAAGACGATACCATTTAACTGCTTCATTAAAATTTGGCTCTACTCCCTGACCTTTCCCATACATTAAACCGAGGTTGGTTTGAGCTTCTGCGAACCCCTGTTGGGCTGCGCGAAGATACCATTTAACCGCTTCTGGATCATTCCTAGGTATATCCTTACCCAAGCTGTACATTAGACCCAAGTTATATTGCGCTTCTGCCTTTCCCTCTTCGGCCAACTGTTTCCACTCATTAAAATTCATATTTTGATTATTTTTTGTTTTCTACTTTGCGAAGGACTATCTTGAGATTTGCTCTCGCCTGGGTTAGTTCTGGTTTAAGTTTTAACGAGACTCGGTAATTCTCAATAGCTTCCTTCCATTTTTTGTTGTTGTAAAGAGAGTTAGCAAGTGTGAAGTATCCGTGCGCATTTTTGGGTTGTATTTGAATGGCTTTTTTAAATTTAGGGAGCGCCTTATCAAATTCGTCTTTATTGTCCCAATAAATTCCAAGATTAATATAAGCGTCAAAATAATCGGATTTTATTTTAATAGCGGTCGTGTATTGAACCAAGGCGTCTTCTAATTTACTCTGCGCCACCAAGGTATTCCCCAAGTCATTGTATGCAGCAGCATAATCCGGTTTTAGCCTAATGGCGCTCCTAAGATAAGTTTCTGCCTTTTTAAAATTTCCAATTGTTGCAAAGGTATTTCCAAGAAAATAATGTGCTAAAACAAAACTGGGGTTTAGTTTTACAGCTTCTTTAAATTTTTCAATAGCCTCTATCAGATTTTTTTTGTTTACATGATTGACTCCAAGTTGGAAGACATTTTCCGCATATTCTGCATTGATGCGTTGGTCCCAAAAACTTTTGAATGTTTCCTTGTCAGTGCTTACTAGGTTTTTGATTTTTGGAAATACCTTATCAAAAGAAACACGATTTTTAAGAAACTGATACGCAACCTCTCTAGATATAACATCCGATGAGCTATGAAAAAATTCCAATGAAGGATTATTATCAGTTATCAACCTATGCTTTGCAGCCATATTTTTCAATTCATCTTTCAAAAACCACATGCTTCCTAAAAGAGTAAAAGGGTTTTCGAATCTAATTTTTCGCATTACTTCGTTTATAGCTGGATGCTTCAAGCGTTTTTCAATTTCCCTAAAGTCAAGATTTATGGGATCATTTGAACCTATTAAAATTAACTCCTGTTTTACTGGGTACCAACTCATCACATAAGGAAAGCTGTTAAGAAAAGTTTGAAAGTGTTCGTATATATGCGTTTTTGTCTGGCTATGCAAAGGTATCCACTGACTGACAATACCTCCTGGATTCAGAGCTTTTTTCGTTAATTCATAATATTCTTTTGTATAAAGGTTTACAGCCCCTGCCTGGGTTGGTGGAGGAGGCTCTGCGGTTATAACATCATAGGTTTTTGAGGTTGTTAATAGGTGGTTCCTCCCATCCTCAATAATTTTATGAATTTTTGTATTGTTAACAGCATCATAATTAGTGTTGCTGAAAAGTTGTCCGGCACTAAAAACCCCTGGAGAAATGTCTATGGTATCGACAGAATCAATTCCGGGATAAACTCCCGCCGCACCAGAGGTCAGACCTGTTCCAAAACAAATTACCAGGACATCTTTAGGGTTTTCATTAAGCAAGAGAGGAATGTAAGACAATAGCGTCATATATTTTCGCGAATTGCTATGGTTAGCGGACATATTGATCCCATTCAATATTAGACTTTTTCGCTTTATTCCAAAGTTATGATCATCATCATTAAAAACCGCAACGGTAGTTGTTAACCCTTCATTAAAATAAATCAAGTTTTCAGGGTTTTGTTTACCTTTCGAATTGCGCATAAAAATACCTTTTAATAAACCTTCTGGCATATGAAGAAGCATCAATACCAGCAATCCGCATACTGAAAGTGCGGCTCCTTTTCTAATTAATCCGGTAAAATATGTTGAGGTTGCGAAAAGAAGAATCCCTATTAAAAAATTTAAAATTGCCAAAAAAACCAAACTTTGTTGAGACCCAAGGTTTGGCAATAAAAGGTAGCCTGCAACAAGAGATCCAAGAATGCCCCCCAGAGTATTAACCGCATAAATAATACCCAAAGAACTTCCTATATTTTCTGATCCTCGAGTCACAAGATGAGTCAGAACAGGAAAACTCATTCCAAACAAGATGGTGGGCACAGACATCAAAGCGGAAGCATTTCTCATATCAATCCAAAATTCGGAGAAGTTGGGCTCCAGCCAATTAAAACCTCGGATAAAAGAGGAAAAGATCCAACTGGATTGATAAATACTGAAAAGCAGGTAAAGTCCGATTCCAAACTGAAACAGGGCTAAAAGGATACGGTAATCAAAATTTCTTTTAAAAAAAGGAACAATTAATAATCCCCCCACCGTGATTCCAAAAAGGAAATTGGCCAACATGAGGCTAAAAGAATAAACAGTACTACCTATACTAAATACTAAAATTCTTGTCCAAACTACCTCATAGGCTAATGCTGTAAAACCGCACACAAAACTTGTGGTAACCCAGAGAATATTTGCCTTATCAACTTGGACGGAAAGTGGTGTCGGTTTTGGAATTACCCACTCAATGGAAGTTCCTGGTTCGGACTTTTTGAAACTCAGGATACAAAAAATTCCTATCAAAATATTTATAGATGCGGCCAGCCAAGCTGTTTGTAAAACCCCCAAATATTCTATAAGAAAATACCCACTCAATAAGCAACCCGCCGCCGCTCCAAAAGTATTAATAGAATATAAATAACCTACTTGTTTTCCGGTATGAGTTTCTTCAGTTACAAAATACTTCGCCATTATGGGAAGGGTGGCCCCCATCAAAATAGTAGGAATTAATACTAAAGAAAACGCTAAAGCTGTTTTTAGCAAGCCTGTTTGAAAAAAGAAATCGGGTAACCAATCATAAAGCCAAGCGTAAATAGGGGAAAACTTTGAAAATAAAAAGGAAAGAAATAAAGCTGTCGAACCAATCAGGATCTCAATTTTTCCATAGATTAATAGAGGCTTTCCAGCTTTATCAATTGTGGTCCCCCATAAATAGCTACCCAGACCTAAACCAGCCATAAAAGCCGATAAAACCACGGATACAGAATAAATGGTATGCCCAAAAACCAGAGTCAGCATTCTGGTCCAGACAACCTGGTAAATTAAACCGGAAATACCCGAGAAAAAAAATAAAAAGTAAATCGAGTTAGATCGCTTTAACACCGGACCAGTAAACCCTTTTTTCGATGATTTTTTTTTCATGGGATAATTTTTTGCAAAAAGCTTTTAGAAAACGTTGCAAATGGGGCAGGATCGATCTAACAAGATCGATGGATTCAAATCCGCTTACAGACTAATCTCTGGTCTAAGTTTCTTCGGTTCGTGTTTCAGCTATATCTTCGATTTCTGCTTCCCTATTCCCACTGAGACCATCCAACGCATCGCTACTCCAATCTTCATCGAGAAAACGATCAGTCATGATGTGCATGTCTTTTTTGTTTTTCTGCATCTTTTTTAAGAGCAGTTTTGTTTCTTCATCCGGGAAGAGTTCGTTGAGGTCTTTATCTTCTTTTGGGAATAATTCATTGAGATCTACTTCGGTTGGGAAAGGTAATTCGTTCTGTGGTTTGAAAACCGGCTCCCCTTCAGTTTCAATATTTTCAACAGGCTCATTTCCCGAAGGATTATTTGTTGCTTCTAGCTGCTGGTTTATTTTGGTCATGTTTGAAAGCTCCAAAAAGATTCTTAGTGGCATAGTAATTTAAAAAATTCTTATCTGCAATACCACTTGCACTTATGAATAATACAACAATTTTACACACATAAAAGTAGGGAAATCAGATACCAACTAATGACAGGGCCCTGCAAAAAATTTTTATTTAGCGCTGCCTAAAAAACGACTAACAAATATGATTATGAGCTAATTAAAAACGAGCTAGCCAGACACCTAAAAAGAGGGCAGCAGTCATCAAGGCCAAGGTCATGCGACTGAGACTAATCATCCTTTTGAGGGTCTCGGGAACAAGTGCTTTATTTTTTGGGTTGAGATCAAGATCTGAGATTTGAACTCGCAATGAGAATGCCAAATACATGCTAACAAAAAACGCTCCCACTACGAATATCATTTTGATTCCAAATAAATTGTAGTAACCCGGTTTGAGCCCTGTCTGTGCTGTATAGTTCACAAGAAGGAAATAAACCCCGGTTCCCACTAAAACAAGCATACTTGCAAACACGGTAGGTGCCAGATGGTCAATTATTTTGTAGGAGGGAGAGTTTTCGTCACGCTCTTTCTGATTTTTTTCAGCGGCTGGGAGATAAATCAGCAAACTGTATACCGAACTACCAATGGCAACCACAGCTGCCATTAAATGTAGAAAAATAATGAAATTGTTTTCCATGTTTGTCGATTTTTTAACGGCTTTTTTCAAGGTAGCGCAACAATAATCGTACTCCAAAACCAGAGGCACCTTTGTTCGTATAGGGTCTGTCAAATCCCCACGCGGTTCCAGCAATATCGATATGGGTCCATGGCTGCTCGCCTGCGAAGGCTTTGAGAAATGCAGCACCCATTATGGTTCCCGCACCAACCCCTGGTGATGCAATATTTTTAAGATCTGCAATATCGCTTTTAGTTGCTTTTTCATATTCTTCCCAAAGTGGCAGCTCCCAAACACGTTCCCCTGTTGAGTTACCCGCCTCTTTTAGTTTTTCAATCATTACAGAATTGTTACCAATAACAGCAGCAGCCTGATGACCAAGCGCGTGCAAAACTGCACCGGTAAGAGTTGCCAGATCAATTACTTCTTTTGGTTTATAACGTTGCGCATAGGTCAATGCATCGGCAAGCACCAATCGGCCTTCGGCATCGGTATTCAGAACCTCGATGGTTTTCCCAGACATACTTTTTAAAATATCACCAGGTTTGATGGCGGAACCGCTTGGCATATTTTCAGCTGCTGCAACAATGCCGACAACATTTGCCTTGATTTTTAAACTAGCTACTAATTGTAAAGTAGCCAATGTAGTGGCAGCACCGGACATATCCATTTTCATTTCATCCATACCCGCACCAGGTTTAAGAGAAATACCACCTGTATCAAAAGTGACGCCCTTACCTACAATTATGCTAGGTGCTTTCTTTTTTCCACCCCCGTTATACTCCAAAACTATAAGCGCAGGCGGTTCGTCGCTGCCTTGCGACACACCCAAAAGAGAACCCATACCCAATTTTTCCATCTCTTTTTGGCCCAGCACTTTGCAAGTTATTTTATTTTGACGTGCCATTTTTTTTGCATGTTCAGCTAGGTAGGTCGGGGTTACTGTATTCCCAGGGTGGGAAATCAGGTCGCGCGCAGTATGCACGGCACCAATGATTTTTTCTGCTCGAACTATGGCTTTTTCTGTAGATACATATCGAGATTTCGAGGAGGTCAATAGTGTTAATTTTTCTATGCGGCTTGGCGGATCGTCCTTTTCATCTTTCGATTTGTAGTTATCAAAGTGGTAAAGAGCAAGCCCTGCACCTTCGGCGAGTGCACCTGCCAGTTCTCCATAGAGACCAGCCTTTCCTTTTGCAATGACTTCCAAAATACCTAAATCTGCTGAAACAGATTTAAACTTGCATCCTTCTGCCAGCTTCACAGCCGTTGCTGCAGCTTGGCAGATTTTCTCAGGTGTTACTTCTTTAGTTTTGCCAACGCCAACTAGCAAAAGATTAGAAGCTTTTACAACGCCCTTACTGTTTAGCAACAATGTTTGACCAGGTTTTCCGCTAAAACGTTTTTGGTCAATGGCCTCAACGATTGTTCCCTGCAATTTATTATCTATTTCTTTTAACAAGGTATTAGGCTTTTTTACTTCTATGCAGGGTAAAATCAAACATTCAGTTGAATGTTCAAGTGGAAAATCTATTTTCTGGTTTATTTTTATCATAATGAACTCTATATAAAGGATAAATTGAGTTGTGCTAAAGAAGAAAGTTTATATTTATGAACTGTTGCAATCAACTGGAATTTTTTGATTTCAGATCGCTGTGCACTTATTTGCAGACAATGTTTGTAATTTCCCCGAGAAAAATATTTAAACAGTCTTTCAATACATGCCATTTATCTGATTTTTGATCATTTAAGCTGAAAAAATACGAGGAAATTTTATTGCAATAGTTTTCAGACCTCCATAAGCTATGGTATTGTAAAAAGATGACTTAATAAGAAGTCTCAAACCTTTAAAAAACAGGTTCGCTGGAATCATTGACAATTGAAGGCCCTATTAATACAATGGCTGGAATTTTCGACTGATTTATGAGAGATTAGTGTTCTAGCTCACTATCTCGGGACTTGGGATTAAGCTAGCAATTTTTAATTATTTAATAATTTTTTTAATTTTTGAATAGCAGGAGATAGTTCATGGAAGTCGTTGCAGACCAACAAGATCAGGCTGTCGAAGCAAAGCAAGGCCAAATAAAAATCACAGTATGTTTGAGCTTGAGCGGCATTGCTGAAGGTGGCGAAGAGGTCTACGCAGAATTTCAGAAACAAATTGCTGAAATGGAGGCCAATGCTACGCTCGGAGAACGTAAATGCGAAATGGGTCAGGTAGGTTGCAGGGGTTATTGTAGTCGCGATGTACTTGTCGATGTTTATATTCCTGGAGAAGAGCGAGTAACTTACGAAAAGGTCAAGCCAGCCATGGTTAAGAACATTCTTAACGATCATATTATTGGTGGCAAACCCTTTAAAAAGGCAGCATCGAAACCGGATTATTATGAAACACTTGAAAAACAGACACGCGTTGCTCTCGCACATGGAGGCACGATTGATCCTGAAAATATTGACGAGTATATGCAAGTTGGGGGTTATGAATCGCTTAAAAAAGTACTGAGCACTATGAAACCCGAAGAGGTCATAGAAGAAGTTAAAAAATCTGGCTTGCGAGGAAAAGGTGGCGGCGGATTTGTCACAGCTCATAAATGGGAAAAAGCTCGAAACGCTCCAACAGATGAAAAAGGGACTCGCTATATCATGGTGAATGGAGATGAGGGAAACCCTGCCTCGTATATGGACCGAAGTGTTATGGAAGGCGCATCCCATCAAGTTCTTGAGGGCCTATTGATTGGAGCTTATGCAATTGGTGCAACCGAAGGTATCATCTATACACGTTCCGACTACTCCATTGCAGTGAAGCGATTGAATATGGCGATTGGTAAAGCAAGAGAAAGAGGGTTTCTCGGCGACAATATCCTAGGTTCGGGATTCAGTATTAACATTCGCGTGCATGAAGGTCTCGAAGCCTTTATCGGTGGCGAATCCACTGCATTGATGCAATCGGTAGAAGGCAAACGTCCTTTTCCAAAAGCGCAACCACCCCATTCATCAGAGCAAGGTTTATGGGGTAAACCAACTGTGCTGAATAATGCGGAAACTTGGGCCACTGTTCCAAAAATCATTGCCAACGGTGCTGACTGGTATGCGTCTATGGGTAATGAAAATGCCAATGGCTGCAAAGTATGGGCAATATCTGGAAATATCAAATACAACGGCTTAATGGAACTGGATATGAAAACCACACTGCGCGAAGCAATTGATGATTATTGTGGAGGTATTCAAAAGAAAAAAGAACTAAAAGTGGTTCATGTAGGTGGGGTCACTGGCGGTTTTCTGCCCCCAGAGCTGGCAGATACCCCAACAGACTATGAAAGTCTTTTGGAAGCTGGAGTCTTGATGGGACAAGCCAGTTTTGCTGCTTACGATGAGTCTGCATGTGTTATTGACCTAGCAAAATTCTCTATTGGATTTAATGAAGGGGAAACCTGTGGGAAATGCACACCCTGTCGCATTGGCCTTACTTTGATTCGACAAAAACTAGACGATATCTCTGAAGGTCGTGGAAAAATGGAAGATCTGGACAAACTCCAAGAGTTATGCGAAGAAATCAGCCAAACCTCTCTTTGTGGATTAGGCGAAACTGCACCAAAGGCCATTCTGACTGGATTAAAATATTTCCGTAAGGAATACGAAAGACATATTGTCGATCAGATCTGCGATGCTGCAAGATGTACAGGTTTATATCGTTATGTAGTTAAAGAAGAAGATTGCGTGGCTTGCGGAGCCTGCATCAAACCCTGTCCCACCGGTGCCATCACCGGCGGAACTAGAAAGGTCGCAGCTCATATTGATATGGATCTATGCATTAACTGCAATGCCTGCTACCAAGCTTGCGGATTTCTCGCCATCGAATAGTTTTAAAACACAACTTTAAGCCCACAAGGGTTTTTCCCTTGTGGGCTTTTTTATTACCCTTTCATTTTTTTAATCTCTCCCAACACTGCCGCTGATCCTTTATTTTCCTAGCAAAAGGTTTTAGAATGCAAATAATGAAAATCGCGATCATTCATGACTGGCTTACAGGAATGCGAGGCGGAGAAAAATGCCTCGAAGTAATATGCAAACTCTACCCATCTGCAGACTTATTCACATTACTTCATATACCCGGAAAAGTTTCTCCTATAATAGAATCGCATCCTATACATACTTCATTCATCCAAAAACTCCCCTTCGCTAAATCAAAGTATCGCTATTATCTGCCACTCATGCCATTTGCTATCGAGACATTTGATCTAAAGGAGTACGATCTGATATTAAGCAGTAGTCATTGTGTAGCAAAAAGTGTTAAACCTGGGCCTAACAGTCTGCATATTTGCTATTGTCATACTCCCATGCGCTACATATGGGATCAGTTTAATCAATATTTTGGTAGAGGGAAATCTAGTTGGCTTTCTGCAACAGCAATGAAACTGCTTCGACCTTGGCTACAACGTTGGGATGCAAAAACTAGCCGAAGAGTAAATTACTTTATTGCAAACTCTCGTCATGTTCAAAAACGAATTAAAAAATATTATGAAAAAGAAGCAACCATTATCCATCCTCCTGTAGATACCGAATTATTCAAGCCGCCGCAAACAAAAGAAAAACGAGATTATTTTCTAATCGTTTCAGCATTTGCTCCTTATAAGCGCTTGGATTTAGCGGTGGAAGCCTTCAACCAATTGGGCCTACCTTTTTTTGTAATTGGGGAAGGGCAGGATAGTAAACGTTTAAAGAACATGGCGCTATCAAATATTCAGTTTGAAGGTTGGCTAGATAATTCAGAGATACGCTCCTATTTTGCGCGATGTCGGGCTTTTGTTTTTTGCGGTGAAGAGGACTTCGGAATCACTCTTTTAGAGGCACAGGCTATGGGGCGTCCTGTCATTGCCTTTGGAAAAGGAGGAGCATTGGAAACAGTGATTCCCGATAGCCAGACCTGGACACCACAGACAGAGATTCCACAAAGATCTACCTCTCAACCTACTGGTGTTTTCTTTTACGAACAAACGTCAGATGCTTTAATTAAAGCCATTAAAGATTTCCAATCTATAGAGTCTCAATTCGATTCCAATACAATTCGAGCACATGCACAAAAATTTGATACCTCTGTTTATACCAAGCGCATTAAATCTTTTATCGAAGAGAAAATTGAAAAACATCTAGGGAAAACCCAGCTTGAGTGAAATAACCACATTAACCGTCTTGGCTCGATGGTCCTCTATCCATACTAATTCTTTTTAAATATAAAAGTTCCATGGCATTGGTTTTTAATCCCCGAATATAGGGTTTAACCAAAAGGTTTTGAGCCGAAATAAATAAGGGGATCATGGGAACCTCTGTTTCGGTGAGCAAAATCTGAGCTTCATCATAGACTTTTTTTCTATCTTGTGGGTTTTTCAACGTGGATCCTCGCTCAACAAGTTGATCGTAATTTGAGTTCCCCCATCTTAGTCTGTTATTACCGCTTGTTTTAATAAATAAATTCATAAAATTGTCAGGGTCTGGAAAATCAGCCCCCCATCCTAAACGGAATATTTGAGGAGGATCTAGATCCAATCGACTTAAAAACACTTTCCACTCCTGACTTTCAAATTGGATATCTATATTTAAATGTTTTTTCCATTGTTCTTGAAGAAACTCTCCAACCAATCTATTGACATCTCCGGTATTAAAAACAGCTACTACAGCTGGAAATTTTTTTCCCTCAGGATAGCCCGCCTTTGCTAGTATGGCGCGTGCTTTTTTAGGATTAAATTTTAAACCAATGTCCTCGTTATAGCCAAACATACCTTTTGGTATCCAAGAAGATGTATGCAACTCACCTCCCTTAAGGATTTTGGGTAATAAAGCTCGATTAATTGAATGTGCCAGAGCTCGTCTTACCAAAACATTATTAAAAGGCGGTTTTTCTATATTAAAACCATAATAATATCCTCTAAGCTGTGGTTTATTTCTATATTCAAGGCTACTTTTGTAATAAGGAATGGCAATGGGGGGCAACTCAATATAATCCAATTCACCCGTTTCATAAAGTGTTAATGCTGTCGTTGGTTCTTGGACAACAAAAATTTCAACGGAGTTTATTTTAGGTTTTCCTTCATAATGGTTCGGATTGGCTTTCAAAACCAATTTATATTCGTGTTCCCACTTCTCCAAAAGATAAGGGCCATTAGTCACAATATTTTCAGATTCGGTCCAATCGTCTCCGTATTTTTCAATAATATCTTTGCGGAGAGGAAAAGTAACCATAAAGGTCGTGATGCTTGGGAAATATACAACAGGCTTTTTAAGTGTGATTTCTAAAACGTCTGTAGCAAGGGCTCGGACACCTACCTGATCCTTGTCCTTAAGTTTCCCAGTGTTGTATTCAAATGCATTTTTAATGTCGAAAAGAAAATAGGCATATTGAGCGGCTGTTTCCGGGGCGAGGAGCCGTTTCCAGGAGTACTCAAAATCAACAGCCGTTACATTCTTCCCGTCACTCCAAAAAACATCTTTCCTTAAATAAAAGGTGATAGTTCGACCTTCATTAGAATATTCCCATCGTTTTGCGATAGCGGGAATCGGATTCAGGTCGGCATCGTATTGGGTGAGCCCTTCCATTAAATTGGTGAGAATGGTGAAAGAGACACTATCGGTCGCAAGAGTTCCATCCAAAGTAGGTGGTTCATTTTTAATAGTCATCCTGAAGGTGGATGGATCCGAAGACGGGTTGTTTGTACAACCGAATAGCGAAAAAGTAAGAATGCAGGAATAAATCAGTTTTGAAAACATTCTAGGGATCCAAATAGGCATATAAATTACGGGAGTTTGACTAAATAATTAAACACCTTTATCCACAATTTACTGATATCATGGGAAAAAATTAGCTTGGCATTGTGTGATATTCTATATATTTATTAACCATTTACACAATAAATATACGTATTATCCCTTATTTCTGAGAAGGGCCATTAGAATTTGATAAATTTGGCATTTATATCTTTACTTTTCAACTCACCTTTATAAAATGAACCCTTTTACTTTTAAGCAGATATAACATGGCTGAGGACATCTCCTATATCAGGAAATGGATAAAGAGAGGCTTGAGCAAAGATAAAAAGACTCTCGATTTTTCCAATAAGGGTATCGATAACCTAATAGCTGAAGAATTGGCTGAAAATGTTGCCCTCCCGGATATTGAGATTTTATTTTTGCATACAAATAAAATTAAGGATCAAGGTCTTGAGGATCTGGCCAATTCTGAATTTTTTGAGCCATTGAAAGAATTATGGATCTATGAAAATAGAATCGGCGACGATGGAGCGGTGGCCTTGGCAGAATCCGACAATGTACTTCAATTGAAATACTTAAGTTTATATACGAACCGGATTGGCAATGAAGGGGCCATTGCATTGGCAAATTCCAAAAGTTTAAAAAATTTGGAGACTCTAGATTTATCCTTCAATAGAATTGGAGATGACGGCGCCGAAGCTTTGGCAAACTCCACTTGTTTGAAAAATCTGAAAACCTTACATCTCGATGCAAACCGCATCGGCTTTAAAGGAATGCAAGCCTTGGCTGAGCTTTCAGGATTAAAAAATCTGGAAACGCTAAATATTACATATAACCTTGTTGATCCTCAGGGTCTTTTACTTTTAGACGGCTCCGAACGTTTGCAGAACTTAGGTAAAATAAAAACAGACATTCTCAAGGCTGAAGACTAACTCATGCCAACCATCAATAAAGAATCCAATTTCATACGAAATTTGAACAAGCAATTGGTTCGAAAAGATCCTGTTTTGAATCTGAGTTATGAGCGAATAGGTGATGCAGGAATAGCGTTTATCTGTCAATCCAAAGATCTCTCTCATGTCAGACAACTTGATTTAAGTTGGAACGAGATTTCTAATATAGGATTGAAAAAATTAGCCACTTGCAAATCTCTGACAAACTTGACCCATTTGATTTTAAATTCTAATGAAATTGGTGATGAAGGAGTTGTAAACTTGAGCGTTGCAGAATTTTTATCGAAATTAAAATCTTTGGAATTGGCATTCAACTACATAACGCAATTCGGGGCCTTGAGTCTTGTGAAATCTCCCAAGCTTCGAAGCTTGTATTCGTTAGATTTGGAAATGAACCAGATTGGAAAAAAAGATACCAATAAATTTCCTGACGGAACAGCAATCCCTGAACTAAAAATCTTGAATCTCAGAAAAAATCAGATAGGGAACGATGTGATTTTAGACTGGGCTCAGTCGGGTGGTTTCGAAGGTTTAGACCATTTGAACCTGGGGTGGAACCAGATATCTGACGAAGGTGCCAAGGTTCTCTCAAATTCTCCCACATTAAACCAAGTGCGAGATTTAATTCTGGATTCAAATAATATTGGTGATTCTGGCTCGTTAAGTTTGGCCCAGTCCAAAAACTTAACCAACCTGAAAAATCTCAATATGACGGATAATAATTTCAAATCAAATGGAGAATCCGCATTATTAGATTTACGCACGCGAAACCTATCAGAAAAAATAACAGAAGATAAAAGCCTGAACCTAAATGTTCTTTATTTAAGAAACAAAGATATTAAGGCATTGTCTTTATATAAAAAAATGGAAGAGGTTCTTTCTTTATCATTACGCAATAATCTATTCAATCACCAAGGACTTGGAGAGTTCGCCGCTTCTCCTTTTTTTAAAAATCTAAAAAGCCTGAATCTGATGGACAACTCCATTGGAGATAAAGGTGTTTTCCTTTTAAGTGAGTCGGAGTCCATGTCAAACCTTGAAGTGTTAAATTTGGAGAACACAGGATTGACATCGACAGGGATTTTGGCTCTCTCTCAGGCATCTTATTTAAAAAATATTAAAGAATTAAATTTAAACGGAAACTCTTTTGATAGGAAAGGTTTTCTTTTACTTGCAAAGTCTGAAAACTTTCAAAACCTGAAAGTTTTAAAAATTTCTGGAATTTCCTTGGGGGACGAGGGGTTTCAATTAATTATTAATTCTAATTCTTTAAAACAACTGGAGGAATTAGAGGTTGCTGGAAATTCAATTTCGAAAAATGGTCTTAAGATACTCGCACACTCCTCTATACTTCCCCACCTGAAAAAACTAGACCTTCGCAGAAACAACCTCAAGGATGCTGACCAGTTATTTCTCGTCCAATCTTCTGAGTTTAGCAACTTGAAATCCATAAGGTTTTAATAGGTAGGTTAAAGAACCCCTCTACATTTATTGATTTACCGAGGGTTTTCTAATATAATTTGTTTCGAATATTACTTTAATATTTCACCTTTTAATTTATAACTTGAAAAGGATAAGGGGTTTTAGGCTATGAGAATTGGTTGTGTGTATTCGATTGAGAACTATTGTTCCATCGACAAACCATTGCGGTCGCCAATGGAAATTCCTTTTGGAATTTCAATCATAGCAACTGTATTACAAGTTGCAGGACATGATGTAGATTTGTTTGTAATTAGTCCTGTTACCCCGCTCCGAAAAACCCTAGAAAAATATATTAAAGAAAAAAAACCTCAGCTGTTCTGTTTGTCAGCCGTATCTTCACAGTTTCCTCCCATAGAAAGGGTTGCAGCCCTTATTAAGGAGATTGATCCTGATATATTTGTGATTCTTGGCGGTCATCACGCTTCTTTAGCTCCAGAACAAGCCATTGAATGTGCAAATATTGATGCTATCTGCGTTAGTGAAGGAGATAAGCCTGTTGTCGAATTGGCCCAGCAATTAGAAGAAGGAAAATGGCCCTCCGGAATTTCAAATCTTTGGATTCAACACCCAAAAACAGGCGAAATTGAAAGAAATGCCACGGCCCCTTTTAACGAGGAGTTGGATACCATTCCACATGTAGATCGCACCCTATGGGAACCATGGGTTGCAAATCCCAATGAAGAAGCCTCAATATTAGTGGGAAGAGGTTGTCCCTATAAATGCACATATTGTTCCAACCATGCGATGGAGGAATTAGCTGAAGGTCAATATGTCCGTTATCGCTCATCTGAAGATATGATTTCAGAAATTGAATATTTGACCAGACAGTACCCTCAAATGAAACATATTTACTTAGAAATTGAAACAGTCGGTGCGGACATTGTAAAGGGAATTGACCTTTTTGAAAAATTGGCAGAATACAACAATGCAAGAAAAGAAAAATTAACTTTTAGAATTAATTTAGCTCTTCATTCAAACTTTGTTCGCATCGAAGAAAAATACAGACAATTTCTAGAACTTTGCCAAAGAGCAAATGTGACAGCTTTAAATGTAGGATTAGAATCGGGCTCTTTCCGTGTACGCCGAGAGATTCTCCGTCGCCCAAGATATACCAATGAAGAATTGATTGGATTTTGTAGAACCGCACGAGAATATGGTGTGGCAACATCCCTTCTGACATTAATGGGCGTACCCGGAGAAACTTTTGAAGACTATATGGAGACAGTGCGAGTTGTACGCGAATTACAACCGGAAGACGTACAGCTATCCATTTTTTATCCCTACTTAGGTACCGATCTCTATAATGTTGCTGTTGAGCATGGAGTAATTCCCGCCGGTGGCACTGAAGAAAGTAACGAAAGACATCGCGCGACCTTGGACCTTAAAGATTTCCCGAAGTGGCAAATTCAATTTGAATTCATCTATTTTTGGCTACGCTGTTTCAAAGGACATTGGCCTGCTGACAAAATTTTTCTGAAAATGTTAAGGGCATTTTTGTTGCGCTTTACCAATCTCTCTGCACTGGCCCGTTACTTGATTGTTAATAATCGATTTTGTAAGTATATTTTTAAGACTTATATGGATGGCCCAAAAAAAGTTACTGGAAAGAAAGAGGAATCAATTGGAACCTTGGCGTCCTATCATACAGGTGAACTGTAAAACATATCTGATGCGGTAAACTGTGCTAAATATTTCTAAATTTTAATCCAATCAATCATCTACCTCCTTTACCTGTATTCAATACAAGATAGAATTTTTTTACCCATTCAAAAGCTTTATTATTACTTCCAACATATCGCCGGATAAGTTCTTCCGATTCTCTCGAAAAACAATGTAAAATAAATTCCATAGGACTTTTTTCCCGATACTGACTTAAATAAGATTTCAATCGAGCTTTAGACTTAGCCTTTCCGTTATCAGCGAATTTTGCTACATATGGTGTAAAGTAAGGATAAAGGGTATTGTTATGCCAATCTCCATGCAAGGTGGTTTTCATAAAATTTCCTATAAGCAAGTCATCAAAAATTTCATATTTTACGGTATTCACTAGTGATTGTCTCGGCACCTCAAATGTAATTCCCCTTTTGAAGTTTTTTTTATTAAGTTCCAGTAAATTGTCTTTTCCCCCTACTCGAAAATTAATAAAATCTATATAAATACTTAAACTCTCAATTTCGCTTATATATCTCTCGACTTCTTTTACCTCCTCGCTCCCCAAAGGATCATGCCAATTATCACCAAATTCTTCAGGGTCCAAAGATAATTTTTTATTTTTCTTGGGATTAATTTCTTCCAAACAGTCATTTTCAAGATCGTACTTAATAAATGCCGGATGTAATTTAAATTCTGGTGAGAGTTGATTTTTATAATCAGATACATCGGTTACAAACTGGTTTGCCCAAGAACTATCCTTTCGCTGATAATAATGAAAACAGCTTGAGGGAACGATGTGTTTTATTCCGTAATATCTTGACCAAAAATTTATTTGTTCTCCCACAGGTTTTTTCAAAGCTGCCTTCGGGGGTATGCGGGTTCCATCTTCGTAAAAATAATTAATCATATCTGCATCCCCATAACTGAAAAGTTTGAACAGGAATGGATCCTGAAATTCTTTGGTAATATTTTTAACGAACTTACCCCAACCCTTATTAGAAGCATCATTGATGTTTACAAGTAGGCGCCCATTCAGATTAATTAATAAAATGGAATCTTGATAATAATCAGAAATCGTAAGGATGCTAAGGTTTTTAGAAAGTTGGATCCACTTTCGCTCTTCCAGCGAAGTTACATTGAATCCAAGATTGGTTAGATCGCCTTGCAAACGATTGCCAATATGACTTGCCAACAAAATCTTTTTTTCACGGAATTGATCAAGAGATTCTATGTTAATGTGATCCGGATGACCGTGTGAAAGCCAAATGTATTGGCATTTACCAATATTTTCCAATTGTTCTTCTGGAATTGCATAGGGTATCCCCCAACTTCCAAAATATGCAGAGCCTGTCAACCATGGATCGGTTGTAAGAATTGGGTCACCATCGTGACAAATTATGGTCGCATTACCAATCGTTTCAAAACCTATCATTTATTTTATTTTCTAATATTGGTTCGGAAATATGATCTCATTCGAGCAGGCAAACACCAAGATGTTGCCCTTCTAGATAAAGATCGAAGCATTTTCCAGAAACTTCCTCCAAGCCTAGTGTACGCTCGCCATTGGACCTTAAACGCTTCCTTAATCATGGTCCGTTCTTTTTTCATTGAGTATGAATCATCATGAGACCGATGCACGCCCAAGGTTTCATTCAAATTATGCCCTTTACCCTCTTTCAATAAGCGAATCCATAGATCATAATCATGCGCGATAATTAATTTAGGATCATATCCACCAACTTTCAAGATTGAAGGTTTTCTGATAACCGAAAGACTATGCGCTATAGGATTCATAAAACTTAAACTTTTTCTAATCTCGAGGTCATTCTCTATAAAAGGAAAGCTCTGCGGATAAATCTTTCCATTTTTAAACTCCTCAAATCGAGAACTACAAAGAACAACATCTGGGTTTTGGTTCATATACGCGTAATGTTTTTCAAGCCAATCGGGATGGACATAATCATCTGCATCTAAACGCGCAATCAAATCAGAACGACATAAAGAAACTGCCTTGTTCAAGGAATTGACAACTCCCAAGTTTTCCTGATGAATAATACGTATACGCGGGTCAGTATATTGAGCTAGGATTTCTGCGGTACGATCGGTTGACCCATTATTGAGAATAATATATTCGAAATCTTTAAAGGTCTGGTCCAGAATGCTATTTATGCATTCCTTCAAATAATTTTCTCCATTGTGGACAGATGTAACTACTGAAAATTGGGGCATAAGTTAACCTGAGAAATATACCAGATAATAATCAAGTGCTTCATGATTTCCATTTATAGGGTATCTGGTTAGAGTCAGAAGGTAATGACTCGGTTTCAGCAGAATTGTGAGGTTGGTCGGCACAGTTTGCAATCATAGCTATTTGGTCATCAAGGGCTTGGAACCCGTACCACAACATTGGTGGAATATGAATCAATTTATAGTTATTTGGACGTCCAAGTTCGTATTCTTCAATATTTCCTTGACTGCTAGAGTGAGGTCTTGCATCGTAAATGACTAATCGGATTCTTTGTATAGGCACTGTTAGGTTTTGTGTTTGTTTTTTATGCCGCTTCCATGCTTTCGTCGCTCCAGGATAAATCTCGCTGAAGTAAATCTCCCCAAATTTTTTAAATAATTCAGAGTCTTTTCTAATCATGTGTAAAATAGATCCACGATCATCAATAATTTGCTTTAAAGGCTGAACAATTACCCCCTCTATTCCTTTGAATTCTTTCATTTGGTCCATAGAAGATTCAATTGGGTTGCCATTTCTGTATAATCTTCAATTTGATTACTAGTAAATTCCGCCATATGAGAAGATTTCGTACTATAAAAAGACTGGTACCACTCTCCTGTCATACGGATAGTTTCTGAAAAATCTAAAACAGAATTCCAATCCAGCATTTGAAGCGCTTTGTCACAATTAAGTTTTAATAACGTTGATTCGAATTTATCAGAATCGCCCCCCTGTTCAAATTTCCATTTTGCCCTTGGCCAATATTGAGCCATTTCAGGAATAAGATCTCCAACAGATTGATTTACTTTCGATGGCGGACCAAAATTAAATGATTGATTTTTTAGTTCAGGGTTCCCTTGGAATAGTTTTTGCCCTAGAACAAGATAACCACTCAAAGGTTCGAGAACATGTTGCCAGGGGCGAGTGGCGTTTGGATTTCTGATCTCAACCTTTTCTCCTTTTGACCAAGCTCGAACGCAGTCAGGCACTACCCGGTCTATAGCCCAATCTCCGCCGCCTATTACATTTCCCGCTCTGGTTGTTGCAATGTTAGGCCCTTTTTCCTTAAAGAAAGATTCCATATAAACTTTGGTGATCAATTCTGCACAAGCCTTGGAAGAGCTGTAGGGGTCCTTTCCCCCCAAACGGTCATTTTCTCGGTAACCCCATAGCCATTCGACATTCTCATAACATTTATCGCTGGTAATGATAACGGTCGCGATAACCGAAGGTTGATCGCGAAGGCAATCTAGAAGGTTCAGAGTTCCCAGAGAGTTTGTTTCAAAAGTGAGAACCGGGTCTTCGTAGGATTTTCTGACTAATGACTGCGCAGCCAGGTGAAAAACAATTTCCGGGCGAAATTGATTCATTGCTTCTTGCAGAGAACTTTTATTTCGCACATCCCCTTGAAAATGTTCGATCCTGTCAGCAAGGGATAATGCTTCAAAATGAGACGGCTCTGTCGGGACATCCACAGAGTAACCGGCAACGCTTGCACCTAGGTCTAATAGCCAGGAACACAACCAAGAGCCTTTGAAACCAGTATGCCCGGTAATCAAAACACGCTTTCCTTTATAGATATTATCAAACATAAATTCAGTACCTCAGGCTTTCCAGAAAGCGCCACCTTCTTTCCAAAGGCTATTCAGAGAAACGGAGTCCCGGTAGGTATCCATGCAGGCCCAATCTCCTTTATGGTGATTGACCATTAGTTGGCCGTCTTGGGTAAGTTGTTCCAACGGACCAACCTCAAAATCGCAGTCGTCGTTTGAATTGAGATAGTCGAATATTTTTTTTTGAAAAACAAAAAATCCGCCGTTGATCATACCTTCTTCGATTTTTGGTTTCTCTATAAAACCAAGAACTCTTCCATTTTCCGACTTGATCTGTCCGTAGGATGAGCGAGGGCTCACGCCAGTTACAGTTCCAATTTTCCCATGCTTCTTATGGAAATCTAATAGGTTGTTTATATTTACGTCACTAACTCCATCACCATAGGTGACCATGAAGTCACCATCAATATATTTCTGGATTTTATGAATCCTCGCTCCTTTAAGGGTATTTTCTCCCGTATCAGCCATGGTGATTTCCCAATCCTCGACCTGGTTGTTTTCGTGGATCATTATCTTACGATCTTTCCCTAACTTTACCGTGACATCATTACTATGTAACATATAGTGATAAAAATATTCTTTAATCACCTCCCCTTTGTAGCCAAGGCAAAGGACAAACTCGTTGAATCCATAATGAGCATAATGTTTCATGATATGCCAAAGGATAGGCTTAGTTCCTATTTTGACCATGGATTTTGGACGAAACTCTGTTTCTTCGCGCAAGCGTGTTCCCATGCCGCCACAGAGAATAACTACTTTCACTAAAATCCTCTTTGAGTTAATTGTGAGTGAATAAGCTGATTCATTTTGCAAACATTTCGCATGAAGCAAGTGTTTGTTCGATTTCTTTTTCCATATTTCCTGTCAAACGAAAACCAGTTTTTTTTAATTTATCAATATTAAATTGAACTGGCTTATAAGTTACTTCATCATTTTTACCGTTGATTTGGATAGTGATAGGCTTACGATACTTTTTTTGATAAACCCTTGCTACGTTTTCTGCTACCTCCAAAATTGAAAGTGAGTTGTTGCCACCCAAATTGTAAATCCCATCTCCCCATTGATTCGGGATATTAAACAAAAAGTGCCCGATCACGGCGCCAACATCATGAAGTGTAATAAAGTCTCGATGTTGTTTACCGGTTGATTTTATAATAAGTTTTTCTGAGGTTGCGGCTTGTTGACACAAATCGTTGAATACTAAAGTCCATCTGTTGATATCAGTGTCCATAGGATAACCAAACCCATTCGATAGTCTTAAAGTTAAAGTATCCATATTTTTATAATATTGATAGAAACGAACTATATCTTCTGCCGCCCTATGAGTTGCCGCATAGGGATGGTATGGCTGGGTAAGGGATTTTTCAGTTATTGTTCCTGTACAATTACCATAGATATGAATAGTGGAAAAATAAACAAATCGTTGAATCCCTTTTCTATTTGCCGACGAAAGTAATGCTTGAGTACCCAAGGCGTTAATTTTCCAGGCCGATTCAATGTTTTGAAAAGAGTCATGTTCATCTAAGGCCGCTAGATGAATAATAGTGTCTGGGGTCGAGACGGCATTTTTAATGGAAGAGGGGTCACAAAGGTCTAAATATATTATTTTAAATGATTTCGCCCAATCAGGAATTTTTGAGGTTTTTCTACGAGTGCCCAGAATAACCTTTGCATCAGGATAACTTCTTTTCAGGGAATTCGCTATCCGTCCTCCGAGGTAGCCCAATCCTCCAGTGATAAGGATTTTTCGATCCGACATATAAAAGATTTTATAGGATTTAGTTTTTGGTTGCTAGTGGGAAATAACTCAAATTTAAGAGAGTTTTTTAATACCGAAGGAATTGTAACGCGACCATTGTGTCAAGTCCAATGCTAATATTATTAGAGTTAGATGATTGTCGGTGGACTAAGGCAACGTGCTAAAATAGTCTTGGCAGCGGTTTTTTTAGAACCCTAAATAGAGAACCCCTAATCAAACCGTCTCTCAAAAGTCTATCCATTAACGCATCATAATAATGCGTGGTAGGTTCTTGCTCCGCATTGACAAAAATCATAACATCATTTCTTGAAATAGTTAACTTCCCTAGTTTTTCCAAAAAATTGATCTATGATATAAATCGCATCGCCATCACTATTTAGGCTTCTTTCTAATAAAATAGATTCTAATTCTCTAATCGAGCCAGCCCCAAAGTAATAACTAAGAGTATTTTTATTATTTTTAATTCCTGATAGCAGAGCATTTAGCATTAGACTATTTTTCTGAAAGGCTTTTGCAGGAAAGAACCTTTCAACAGTTTCGTTAGAAAAAAATTTACCATATACCAACCTATACCGGAATCACAATAGGATATTTCGAGTCCTCAGGCAATCCAATTTGGCGACTGCTATAACTTTGCCTTTTTAGAAAAGATCAAATGAATTATTTTCGAAAACATCATTTGTACTTCTCTTTGAGAAAAGCCTGTTAGCCAAGGTAAAAACCAGATGAATACTCCTATCAGTATTCCATAAATAGCAAATGTTACAGTTCCCTGAAGGAATATATTTAGGGTTAATATAGAGCTCATCTTCATAACTAATTCATAGGAGATCCATCCTATTGCCAAGGCACCGGTTAAACCAACTACCTGGTAAGCCCAGTCAAATTTCCAGCCATTATTTTTGGCTACCCACCAGGAAACACAATTCACCCAAGTAATGTTAAGGAGTATGGCTTTCCAAGCCATACCCACTGACCCAAGGTTAAAACCAGGAATCAATGCATCATAAGGTGCTTGGATAAGGTAAGAAACGGGTATACTAATTACCAGAAATATACTTTCCATAATCACAATCGTTTTGGTTTTGCCTGACGATAGAAGGAAGGTTCCGTTTACCTGTCCTAAAGAAGCATGCACGGAAAAAATGAGCATAAGTGGAAGTACAGACGAAGCGGCAGCGTATGAAGAACCCAGCATAAGAGTAGCGATCGTTGGACTCCAAGGAACTAAAAAGCCAGCAATGACCGCGCTTACTGTATATAAAAAACGTGAAACTTTTCTATAAAGTTCTCTGAGCCGCACTAAGTTTTTATTTTCCTGAGCTTCTGCAATTTCCTTCCAAAAAATATTTAGCATGGAAGTGGTTGCCAGAAGTACTATAGTTGCAAATCGAAGACCTACCATAAAAAAGGCTTGCTCCTCAGCACCTCCAAATTTTTGAAGAAGCCAGCGATCGGCAAACTCAGAAGCGAAGCCGAGCCAAGAACCGATGATAAGAGGAAGACAATAACTAAGATACTCACGTAGCATGGATTTAATATTCAAAGGTTCTTTTTTCACTTTAAAGACGGAGAGAACTTTAAAGGCAAACCCTAAGGCAAGGATATATTGAATCACGAGAATCCAAAATAATAGGGGAATGGTTAGGATTTCTAAAGCATAGGCGCCAACAACAAGAATAAGATTGACAGCACTGATGCTGATATTTAGTGCTTGAACTCGTTGGGTGAGCCTTTTAGACTCCCCTATGTGTATCATGGTGGGCCAGGCCATTTGTTGGAAAAAAATAGTAGCGAAAGCTAGAAGAATCAGACTTCTTTCATGTCCGACCCAGATAATTTCTAACCATTCCTGAGGAAAGAAGAAGGCGATGATTACGAGAGGAAAAATAAACTGGAAGAACTGCCAGATAGCATAGATGATATAAAAAGTAGAAGATCTTGGTTTTTGGGAAATAAAAGTATGAAAAGCAGCCCCTGTCCCCATGTCTAAGATAGCTCGCATGGCCGTAAAACCACTTAAAAGAAAAATATAGCTTCCATAGTGCTCAGGTCCCAAGCCACGCGCAATGAATAATGTGGCCATAAAAGTAAGCGCGCCCTTAATCAGGTTGCCAAGGGTAGACACCGCGAAGCGGTTTTTAATGGATCGATTTTCCATATGAATTAAATATACAATGGGTTTAATCAATTATCGATTAATAAATTTACTTGGTTTCAAAAAAGTTTTATTCATTGCTACGTTTTTTAATTGAATCCGCTTAATACATTTAGGGAATCTAATGATGAGAAATAAAATAGGAGTTATGCAAGGTCGTCTTCTACCTAAATATCAAGGACGATATCAAGCCCACCCGAAAGGCTATTGGGAAAAAGAGTTTAAAACTGCCAAAAACATCGGTTTAGATTGTATTGAGTTCATACTAGACTTCAATGATGCAGAGCAAAATCCATTGCTAAAAGCAGGTGGTGTAGATGAAATATTGAAAGTTTGGAATAATACGGGCGTTTCAGTAAATACTATTTGCGCAGATTACTTTATAGAAGCGCCATTACATGCAAAAAATGAAAATGAGGCAATGAAAAGTAAGAAAATCCTAATTAATTTATTGCAGACTGCATCACAAATAGGAGTAACTGATATCGTCATTCCCTGCGTAGACAAGTCTTCACTCGCAAATACACATGCCGTTGATCGTTTTGTAGATCAAATTCGTACTATTTTACCGTATGCTGAAGAAAGAAATATAAATTTTTCATTAGAAACCGATTTGCCCCCTCAGCCTTTTGTAGATCTTTTGAGCAGGCTTGATTCAAATTGTATAACAATAAATTATGACATAGGTAATAGTGCTGCTTTAGGTTATAACCCGGTCGAAGAGCTCAATGCCTATGGAGGTCGAATATCTGATATTCATATTAAGGATCGTACGCTTGGAGGAGGACCTGTCGTGTTAGGAAACGGAGATGCTGATTTTAAAGTTTTTTTTCAAAAACTTAAAGAATTTAAATACTCAGGGCCTTTTATAATGCAGGCTTATAGAGATGATGAGGGCATCGAAATATTTAAGAAACAATTAAATTGGGTGACACCTTATTTTAATATTATTAAATAAAATAAATTGATGTTATTTAAGTCTAAGAAAGCACAGATAATCTATAAAATTAGATTTGCTTTATGAATGATTTTGCAAGGAGAAAAAGGTGATAGAAATAGTTTGCCTTGATATTGATGGGGTTCTTACAGATGGAGCAATTTATGTAGACTCTTCTGGTAAGGAAAGTAAGCGCATTTTATTTGAAGATATTGATGCTATTTTTGAACTGAAAAGTGCAGGGTTTAAAATAGGTTTCATTACAGGCGAAGACAATGCTTTTTGTGATTATGTGTATAGACGCTTCTCTCCAGATTTTTTTATCAAAGGATGTAAGAACAAATTAAATGGATATAAAAAACTTGCAAAAGAAAACGGTTGGGATAAAAACAAGGTGTGTTACATAGGTGATTCCGCAAAGGATATAGAATTACTTGAGTTTGTTGGGAAAAGCTTTGCACCGTCAGATTCTTCCGCCCTAGTAAAAAATGCCGCCAAAGAAGTATTAAAAACTGCTCGGGGGAAAGGTGTAATTAGGGAGTTAGTAACTAATATTTTAGGGGCTTAAGATCATGATTTTGTCGTCCCTTTAAAAAAAAAGAACTGACTTTAACTCACAAAAAGCTTTGCTGGCCGCCCTTAATATCATCTTATATAGTTTTAATTCGACTTTGGGCTTCTTTATGAAATATTTTTTCTGGTCTTAATTTTTCTAAATAGATCTTGATCTTTTCTCGTTAATCCCAATATTGTGAAGTCCAAAAAATAATTTTAGGCATATTCAAAGTTAAAAAAAATCCTAACTTTGAATTAGATTGAAATCACTCAGCATCCGGTTCTTTAATTATTTTAAATTAGAATTTTTAAAAGGAATAACTCTATTGCCAGCCATTATTGGGCTATAACACCGAACGACCACCATCTATTATTATATTTTGTCCATTCAGATACGCCGAAGCATCAGAACACAAAAACTGGATTGCCGATCTATATTCATTTTTCGCCGCCATACGACCCAAAGGAATAAGAGAGTTTAGGCGCTGGATAAATTCTTCTGACTGGCCATTAGATACACCTCCTGGAGAAAGTGCATTGGAACGCACTCCATAATTTGACCAATAAGTAGCCAGATATCTTGTAAGCCCAATCAAGCCTGTCTTTATAACAGAATAGGTTATCGGCTTAACAGGTTGCATACTCTCAGACAAATTTTCTTTTCGATATAGACGCTGATCAGGAGCAAGAACCGATAAGTCAGAGGCTATATTTAGAATCACACCTCCCTTTCGGTCTAAGGTCATATTGGTGCCAAACACTTGACTACATAGAAAGGCCCCAGTAAGACCCACAGCAATTTGCAAATCCCATTGATCAATGGGAAAGTTTTCTAGACGGGAAGATTCTAACATTTCCCCTCCTTGTTTCAATTTCGGATCAATAGCGGCATTATTTACAAGAATGTCAATCCGCAAACCTTTTGTTTGAATTTCTTTAGCAACAGCCTTAATTTTTTCAGGTTGAGAAACATCCATAACATACGTCATCACCTGGTTTAGGTCTGCACTATTCAGTAGTTTTTCACGCGCTTCGGAAAGAGCTGTTTGATTAATATCCGTTAGCACGATAGTAGCACCGCTTTCCAAAAGAGCAGTTGCATGTTCAACACCAAGAAGTCCTGCACCACCTGTGATTAGAGCAGTTTTTCCAGTTAAATCAAACTTTTCGTAAACTTTGCTCATTTTTATCCGTTGTGTAGTTGTGTCATTACGAATGAACCTGTCCCCCATCAAGTGTCCAAACTCCTCCGGTTGCAAAGCTTGACCTTGGTGAAACTAAATATGCTACTAATTCTGCTGCATTTTGTGGGGTTCCAAATTGGTTTAATGCCACATCACGCTCAATCATTAATTTTACAGTATTGGTATCATTAGCCAACTTTCTCGACCATACTGATCCTTCGAACAATATATTTCCAAGTGCAATAGCATTGATTCGCATTCCTTTTCTGCCTAAAGGCCTAGCTATACCCCTGACATATGCATTTAAAGCAGCCTTTGCAACAGAGTATGTTACTGGCGCACCAGCAACTACTTCCAACCCACAAATTGAAGATATGCAAACGATAGACCCCTTACTTTCTTCTAATGCTACACCAGCAGCTTCTACTATATTAGTGGTACTCCACAAATTAATGGCAAAAACCCGTTTCCACTCTTCATGATCCTCTTCTCCGGGCTTTATCGAACTCCCGCTACCAACGTTACAAACAAGAATATCGATTCGGCCAAAAGAAGCTAAAACCTTTTTGACTATATTTTGCGCTTCTTGAGGGCAACTCACATCACCTTGAGTAATGACCGATCCCGGCATAGTTTTTGCCACCTTAAAAAGATCATCTCTATTACGGCTATTGATACAAACTTTGCATCCTTCAGAGTGAAGAGTTTCTGCGATGGCTCGCCCTATACCTCTTGAAGAGCCGGTCACTAAGGCTACCTTACCACCAAGCTCGAAATCCATAATGTTTAATCCTATTCTTTATAAACGGTTAAGAGGTAATTATTGCTGGATTTCATAGTTGTTACAAAGGTTGAACCAGTTCGAGGATATTCCCCAATGGATCTTTACAAAAAGCAACTTTAGCAGTTCCTTCTGGATTTGTTTGTGGTGGTGAAATAAAGGTAACACCAGAATTAAGAATCCGTGCATAATCTGATTCTAGATCATCCACAGTCAACGCAATATGAGAAATACCTGCATCATAAATATTTCGGTTTGTTGAATTGCCTTGGTCTTCATGTGTTTTAAAATATAGCAATTCAATTTGATTCCCATCTGGGGCTTTCATCTTCACTGTAGTCATGACCACACCCCTTAATCCGAGAATGGTTTCAATAAACTGACCTTTTTCTTCCATTGTCTTTACAACTTTAAACCCTAACACACCACCGTAAAAATCCAACGCATCATCTAAATTATTGATAACAATTCCTGTATGCCTAATGTGTGTAATCATTTTTCCTGACAAATAGCTTGTTGTATAGCTTCTTCAATAACATCTATCCCTTCTTGCAGGCAATCTTCCGTAATAGTTAATGGCGGCCCTATTTTAATAGCTTCCCTACCAGTATGGACAACCAACAATCCCATTTGCATACATATTTCCGCAACTTTGCTAGGGAAAAGATTATCCGGTTCTCCCGTATGTGGATCTCTAAATAAAATTGCAGCCAGCAGGCCTTTACCTAATACATAAGAAATTCTATCTGGATTTATCTTTTGTATCGCCTGTAGTCCCTTACTTAATAGTTGACCTTTTAAAAAGGACTCTCTGACAAGATCTTTAGATTCTATTTCCTGGATTGTTGCTAAACCCGCAGCGCAAGAGATAGGGTTAGCTGAATGCGTACTACTCATGTTTCCGAAACCAGGAAGATCCATGACCTCGGACTTCCCAAGAACTCCTGAAAGTGGAAATCCTCCACCCATTCCCTTGCCACAACAAATTAAATCAGGTTGCACTCCATAATGCTCGTAACCAAATTTTTCCCCAGTCCTTCCGAATCCAGCCTGCATTTCATCAAAAGCTAATAAAATATTATATTCCCGACATATTTTTTCAATGGCTTTAACGTAGACACTTGGATAAAATACTGCCCCCCATCCCTGAAAAGTTTCCATCATAATCCCACAAATATCCTTTTCTAAATCGATATTATTTTTTTTTAAGGAAGTCAGGCTTTCATATAAAAATTTTTCCGCATTATTCTCTTCTACTACCCACGGATAAGGGAAGGGTAAATGATGAACATCTAAATCCCGATGACTAATCCATTGTTTTTGCTCCAAATTGGAAGACATAAGTTGCGCCCCCATTGTCCTACCGTGCCAGTTGCCTTCTAAACAAATAACACCCAATCTGCGTTTCTTAGATGCTTGCCCATTAACTCGCATCAATTTTAAAACTACTTCCGTAGCTTCAGTTCCAGAAGATAGCAAAAATCCTTTCTCAAAATTATTACCAGCAAATTGCATTAGTAATTTCAAATATTCTAATCTTATTTTATTTGGGTAGGCATACGTGTGAACCAAACTGTTATTCAAAACACTTTTAACAGAAGAGATCAAATGGTTATTTGCATGCCCTATATTTGCCACAAAAATTGTGGATGTAAAGTCTATCCACTTGTTTCCCAAGTGGTCAAAAATATAAACGTCTTTTGCCTTATCCCAAATAATAGGGAGCTGGCCTTGCATAGATTTGGATTCACAAGCAGCTAACTCCTCCAAAAAAATTTCCGTACCAGGAGCGGGGATAGGAGACTGTATCGTCCTATGCCTGGTATTTACAAAAGGAACGTGTTGAGGCTTTTTGTGAAATGTGTAACTACTCATTGAGAGTGACCCAATTAAAATAATTTGCTGACTAATTTCGGATTCTGGCTCACTTCATATTCAAGGTACTTTAAATCTTCCCTCGTATCGATTTCTGTTACTACTGGGGTAATAAAAGCCATGACTTTATTACCATGTAGTTTTTTATGTTTAAGAATATAGGATGTTTTTAATACATCCACATAACCGTTTGCGTGGTAAGTTTTAGAAAACGATTGACGCCGGTTGTTAATCTTTTCCACATCAGAAGATAAACTACCGACACATTTCAGATGTTTATTCTTCACATGAAAACATTTATAGGCAGATTCGGACATGGCATGAACTGAACGTAAGGCTGTCGCCCTTTTATTATCTGAAAAATCTTTAATGGCTTTATCAATTAACTTGGGATCTCGAAATGGTGTGGTGGGTCTTAGATGAACAATGTAGCTTGGAGTCGCGAGCTTTTCAGTGGAAAACCAGTCCAGAGCATGTTTTATAAATTCATAGTCGGTTGAGCCATCACCTGAAATATTTTTGGGTCTTAAAAAAGGAGCATCGGCTCCAAACTTTATTGCAATTTTCTGATAAGACAAAGAATCCGTCGAAACGATGACTCGGTCGATTTTCTTAGATAAAAGGGCTGCTTTAATTGAAAAGGCTAGAAGCGGAAATCCATCAACTTTTAAAACGTTTTTATTTTTTATTTCTTTAGAACCAGATCTTGCTGGAATCAATGCCACTACAGAAGACATGGTTTTAAACTCTGGATGGATAGTTTTAGCTATAGACAAACTGGATTCACTTTCGAGAAATTAGTAAAAAGCATACTAGTTCTGAACAATCCAAACAAAAGAGCAATAAGAAAAAAATATTTTTCACAACAGGTTTTATTTCTAACTCCTGTTTATTTCCTACGGAGCTTTTCAATTATGGGAATTTCGCTGTCGTAAACTTTCTTTACACCATCACCCAAAGTAGCATCTATTCCTCTTGTTTCATTTAAAAGCCTTTCAAGCCCTTGGGGTTCAATTGATGCGGCCTGATCACTTCCCCACATCGCTCGATCTAGAGTGATGTGACGCTCGATAATCTTAGCACCAAGCACTACTGCCGTAAATGTTGAAGATAAGCCTACCTCATGGCCTGAATAACCAATTGGAACAGGAAACTTGTTTTTTAAAGTAGTAATCATTCTCAAGTTCAATTCTTCAGGTTTTGCTGGATAAGTACTAGTGCTGTGAAGTATTAATAGGTCATCAGTGCCTAAAACCTCTACTGCATGCTCAATCTGGTCCATACTGCTCATCCCAGTTGAAAGAATAATTGGTTTTCTATATTGACGATGATGTCTTAGTAAATCGTCATCAGTCAAACTTGCTGATGCAATCTTGAAACAAGGGGGGTCAAATTTGGCAATAAAATCGACTGACCCTTCATCCCAGCAAGAAGCAAACCATTGAATATTTTTTTCTTTGCAGTATAAATCGATTTCCGAATATTCCTTTTCTCCAAACTCTAAGCCTCTTTTCAGATCACCATTGGTATTGCCAAAAGGATTGTCTCTCTGACGAGCTAAATCTTCCTGAGTGTATACTACATCCACCGTACGCTTCTGAAATTTAACAGCATCGCAACCACACCTTGCTGCGATATCAATTAATTGCTTTGCATCGCCCAATGAGCCATTATGGTTGATACCTATTTCCGCGATGAAATAGATTGGTTGCTCTTCACCAACTAATTTACGTCCAATCTGAATTTTATTTGCCATTATAATGTGTAACCATTTTTAAGGTTTCTTGGATATCGAAAAAAAATATTCTCGAAAAATAAAGCTTTCCAGAAGTCCTACCTGCAAAAACTTAGTTTAAATAACCTTTATTTTATATACCTTCTATCTTAGTCGAGATTGTAAGAATTTTTACGGTTCTGAAAAAGAGGAAAAGGACCAGGAACTGGGCTAGTAGGCTTAGCAACTATTTATGTTATTAACTCACCCCTTTTGTTCATTTTAAAGTTATATGGCAAATCTAAAAAGTAAATTTATGCAGTTTAATTTTGGTTTATACGATTTGGATTATAAGATTTTTATTTTTTCTTTACAATATTCTTTTACAAAAAGTATACTGATTAAAAAATTTTGCTGCAGTTAAGCCATTTCTATAAATTTTCGCAGCGATTATATTTTAGAAAAAACTACCGCACCATGGGTTTAAAGGGTTTAAAACATATTTAAAAAAATTTACATTCAAGTATATTAAAGAAATTCATTTGAAAATGTAATAGGTTTAGTGACAAGTAGTTATACAAACTTATCATACTAACCTTTTTAAAACTAGTTCTCCTTAAAGAATAAGTTATCTAGGATATAGCAATGATTAGGGCAATCCGCAGACAGAATAAGACTTTAGGTTTTATGGCGATCTATTTCTAAAACCATAAATTAAAAATTAAATATTATCGGAACATGCGACTTTTTAATTCTTTAACTAATTATTCTGATTATTTGAATAAGAACCCAATTCATGAACTTTTCGGTATAGATCTAAGCAAATATGGGGATCTAAATTCAAAGATTGTTCACGACAGGTATCTTTCTGTTGATCCTAATAATGAGACCCCTTTCCCAGTGGAGTTAGATGATTTGATTCGGTTACATTCACTCGTTACTAGTCGAAGGGTTACAACTATCATTGAGTTTGGAATTGGCAAAAGCACACTGGTGTTTGACGATGCTCTTAGGAAAAATGAAAATGAATTTGGACCATTTGTGAAAGAAAATTTGAGAAGATCAAACCCTTTTGAATTACACTCTGTGGAGAATAACTTGAATTGGATAGAGGCAACAAAGAAGAATTTTCCCAATTTGTCAGAAAATTCCTTCATACACCATTGCCCTTGTGAGATTTCCACATTTAATGGTCGTATTTGCACATTTTACAACAATATTCCTAACGTTTGTCCTGACTTTATATACCTAGATGGGCCTGATCAGTTTTCACCTGCAGGAGAAATAAGAGGGATCAATACAAACCACCCTGATAGATTGCCGATGGCAGCAGATATTTTGTCTATCGAACATTTTTTGTTACCTGGAACATTATTGGTTGTAGACGGAAGAGCTGCAAATGCTAGATTCTTGAAAAGCAACCTGCAACGAGATTGGCAATATGATTATGTAGAGGAATATGATCAGCACTTCTTCGAGATGAAAGAACCACCACTTGGTGTTTACAATAAACAGCAAATAGAATTCTGTTTGGGCTCCGAATGGTTAAAAGAAGTCTCGTGACTTGATTGAACTTTCTAAATTTTATTAGATCATATTTTAAATAGGCCTAAAAGGTTCGACAATTTCGTAATTTAATGTTATCACTCAGAAAAAATTTCTTCTTCATTTAGTTTTTTAATTTCTGCCCCCCATTCCGAAACCCAATTTGGGCTTGTTCGAGCGTATTGGTTGCAAAATCGTTTTCGTACCTTCTGCACAGCTGCTGACTGCCACCATGCCAACGGGTTCCTGAAAATTTGGTTTGCTTTGGAAGCGGCTGATTCTGGAGTGTCATGTAAGATTTCCACCTCCCGTAACTCGTCAAAATAAGGTTGTGCGGAAGGACGCAATTCCCAGTATTCTGGATTCCAAAAAACTAGGGTTGGAAAGTTAGCAGAAAATGTTTCTAGGTAAGTAGTTGCATTATAGGTAGCAATGCAAAGTCTAGCCTCATTTAGTTTCTTGTAAAAATCCCCCCCGCCTTTGCAAACTTTTACCGAAGGACACATCTCAGCAAGACGTTCTTTTTGCCCCCAGTTATAATCCGAAGGATAAATAGCATATTTCAAGAGACTACGGACTTCATCAGATATACTGTCTGCAAAACGCTTTTGGTCCATTAGATAATTTGTCACCTGAGGGCCTACCGCTTGGCTAAAGAAATTTGAGAAATAACGAGGTATGCACATTCCTAACCAAAGAATATTTCCTTTCATGTTTGCTTTTAGATTTTTAGTTCTTGATATCAATTGCCCAGAAGCCATAGGAACCAGTCGAGAACTATTGCTTTCTTCCCATTCCCATGTGAAAGTTTGATCCCATCCCCATGTGAAAGTCCGATCCGAAAGCTTTATCTTGTGTTTCTCAAATGAAGAAAATTTCATTATGCCGTAACCCCCTCCGTGTTGAGAAGTTATAAGCTTTGTCTGACTATTCAATTTTTCTGCAGCCCAAAATTTAAATCCCTCATCTCCGTAAACCGCATTAGTCGTGTAGATCAATTTAGGTTTTTTTGGGTACACCTTGAGAGCCTTCTTACGCATATCAGAATAGCCCTCTAGATATACTGTGGGAATTTGAACCGGAATTATTTTACTAAGGAGCTCTTCAAAGCTACCTCTCCCCAGATGCATTACCAAACCTTTTCTTACTTTTGGATCGACTACAGTTTTTTTAGGCGAAATTAGAGGAGGGCCCGGATTTGGAACGGTTCCAATCGATAATTGTAAGCAGGCAAGCTCAATCGGTCTAATGTGACTTTGAACAAAAATCACCCTGTTTATTTTTTTGGGAACAAGACGACTAAAGCTATAAAGAATTTTTTTAACAACTTTAACAGGAAATTTTTTAAGACCTGACCCAGGAGCCTTGCAAGGATTTGATACCGGGGTATCTATTGTTTCATAAAATAGGTTCCCTGAAAAACGGATAATTTCAGAATATAGGTATTGGTTAAATGGGTCTGAATTGTCTATCCGATAGGAAAATTCTGAGTAATCCCTTGCAACCCAATCAGTGGAATTCGGATTTGGCAGTAAAACATTTGTGACCTTTTGGGATTTTTCTGCTTCGCAAATAGAGAGGTACCGATCGTAAAGAACTCCAATTAATTTAAAAAGCCACGGGCCGACTATGAAACGCCAGTACCTTGTGGAGTGAGTAACATTATGAATTTTGTTTAACCTGTCGGATAACATTGGTAAACAATGTTCATATAGCTGATCCGCAAAAAGAAAATCTCGATAAAATTTTTCTCGGTCATCCCAGTGATAGGGAAGTGTCTTATAATTCATCTTAGACCAAATATGTCTTTGGCTATAAATTTTACACCACTCACCAAGAAAGAGGACGTCCTCACCCGCTTTCCAAAATCTTTGGTCTGCCGTTGTAATTAAAAACACGAGGGAATTAGTTTTAAAAGGGTATTAAATTTTATGAAATTCAGAGTACTTTATTAAGGTAAATGATGTCAAATAGCTACCAACAGTTCGGACTTATGGGTTAGATGGTAAATTGTGAGAAATATGTTAAGAGGTTTTTTTATGACATGTTCTGCGAGTTAGCAAAAAAATGTTTTGTGGGTTAAATTAGATTTGTTCATCTCCCTTCACGCAACTTCACCATCATGGGATTGTCGGTTAGTATTTTTGAGGTAATATCATCACGCAGGAGTTTTCTCAGGGAAATATACTCCTTGATAGATTGCTTCCTTGAAATAAAAAATATGTTTTTAATTTTCCACCGCAGATATTCTAGTAACATTTTTAACGCGTATTTTTTTCCGAATTTACGGAATGAATTGATAATTGCAAAAAGAATCAGGAAATGCCGGGCGTGCCAAAAATAATTTGGAAAAAACCAGGCCATATCTCCAAACTTTCTTTTTTTTAATAGGGTCCAAAAGGATGGGACTTTGTTGTTAATTAATTTTATCGATTTATTTATATCGTGGATTGTGTCGGAAACATGACTGCTTGCTGGCATACCCCATTTGTTTTTGCCGTTGCTATTTTTAATAGATCTGGCGGGATCTGCATAATAGCCGGTATCTTCTTGATCAGAACCGTGTTCCTCCCCCTTCGATGGCTGGAATCTTGGTGCGGTAACAATAATGTTATAATAATTTTTCGCGCCCCATTTTTTTAAATAACTATGCCGCGCTCTATTTTGAATATCAAAATGCCATTTTTCGAGCACAAGTTTGGGGTAATCCGTAAAATTGATGTAGGTTTCGCCATCGCGCGCGTCTCGGTCCGATATTTTTATTAAATACTCTTCTTCTTTTTCTAATGTTTGTCCGATCTGACTTTTTGATCGAGCCATTTCATACAACGGAGTTCCGGGAAGAGCTTGAGCAAAATTAATGCTCAGGCTCAGCGGGTTAACATTGGGAGACTGTTCTGTAAAAAAACTAACAAACTTACAGGTGTCTTCTATGGTCTCGGGAGTTTCCCCCGGCATACCTATAATAAGTTGAATGACGGTATTTACTTCCTTTTCGACCATCCATTGAACAGCATTAAAGTTTTGTTCCACTTTTGTTTTCTTTTCCATAACGTCGAGCATTTTTTGGCTGCCACTTTCCATACCGCAATTTATTAATAGGCATCCAGCTAGTTTCATCTGATCTATCCACTCTGAAGATAGAGTGTTAACTCTCATTCCTCCAACCATCCAGAGTAAATCGCGTTTCTTTAATTCGGGTAGTAGCTGTTTCAGCCATTTTTTATCCGACCCAAAGTTCTCATCCGCAAAATCAACAAAACCTAAATTATAATCTTGGATTAGGCGATCAATGCGCTCCATCAAGACTGGCACAGGAATATACCGAATCCCTTTATCCCAGCGATGACAAAAAGTACACCGGGCAACACAGCCTTTACTTCCCACCACATTGAAGATGGTTTTCCCATCTCGATGTGGTTGGTATTTGCGGGGGTCATCTCCAAGCTCAGCGTTTACATGAGGCGAGAATTCCTTATTGACGACGAAGTATTCCATTTGGCCTAAATCATCTAGGATAGACCAGTCAATGTCATAAACTTCTTCAGCCGGTACTGTCGGGGGATAGGGCGTGTTGACTAATTTTTTTTCATCATCTAGAAAAGCCAATCCTTGAACTTTGGAATAGGAATTTTTACAATCAGCGGTCATCCATGCCCGGGCAAAACTGACTGAAGTTATTTCTCCTTCACCAGTGCAGATAAAATCCACCCCGGTTTTTTTGAGTAGAATTTCCGCCGATGCACCTAGATTCCCACCAAGAATAATGGTAGTGCCTGGTAAAAATCTTTTAATATCTATTGAAAGTTTCTTAGTAAAA
Organism: Nitrospinota bacterium; assembly: GCA_028345515.1. Lineage (GTDB taxonomy): Bacteria > Nitrospinota > Nitrospinia > Nitrospinales > VA-1 > UBA8687. Next base: position 15,782 of record JAOMDP010000008.1, on the reverse strand, counting down.
TCGTAAGCAGTCGAAACAACTGCGCTTATTCCAAGAATATCTGGTTTTGTTTCTTTTATGTATTTGATAACTTCCGAGTACTTGGGGCGCAACAAATCAATATTAAAAAATGTTGTGTCGTTAAAACCGGCTTTTTTGAGAGCGGTCATAACTGACAAACTTCCATAAGGAGGGAAATTAGTAGGAATTGGACGGATTGGAGTTGTAACAATTAGTATTTTAGGATTTTTTTTCTTGTCCATTGCTTTAACTAACAAAAATAATCAAGGCTTACAGGTATGTTTTCGACCTCGGATACGAAATCTATCTATTTAAGGGGTTATAAACTACTTAATGAGTATGATGCTTTTTGGGCATCATTGTACCCTAAGCACTATTTTAAATCATTATCTATTCAGTATTTTGTGTATTACGATCTCTATTTTCTAATTAGTTCCTCAAAGGAGAGTTCGGTTGATTTTATATCATGCGTAATATTAACTTTAATCCAAATAAGAAAATTAATAACTGCAAATAGTCTTAGGCTATTCTTTTCTGCAAAATATTTATCATACTGTCCTGATATATTTTTTGCAATTTCCGGCGATAAGAAACTTTGTATCAATTTAATATTCTTTAGTACAAATTTTTTAATTGGCTCATACATATTTTCATCATAAAACCATGTATGTATTGGCATAGTGGGGCCACTTTTTTTTGCTTCAGTGACATAACTAGGCATATGTTTTTTTAAAACTTTCCTTAATAGACCTTTATGCCCATCTCGTATTTTAACCTTGTCGGGTACGCTCATCATATATTCAAAAAGGTCAACATCTTCAAAAGGACTTCTGTTTTCGACCGATTGACTCATGCAACCAATATCCGATTGATAGTTTTGGTGGCCCATGACAGTAAAAATATTCCGATAATGCATTTTATTGTATATGTCACCGTCATAAAAATTATTTTCAGCAAAGTTGTAGTAATTCTTTGTAAGAGTTCTTAACTTTTCATCAATGCTACACTTTTCTTTTGATCGTGGATTAAAAAACATCGACCCGCCCAATGTTTGAGAGTGCCAAACACCATGGTCAGACAAAATCTGATATATGATTGGAAGTTTTTCCCAAAAAATATCCAACATTTTATGTAAATAATTGCTGTAAGGGACTTTGTTATGAAGTCCTTTGAATAGAATACCAAGCTTTCTAGTAACTCCTGATTGCCATGGATAACCACCAAAAATTTCATCACCGCCGATACCCGCCATTATAACGCTGACACCATTTTTCTTAGCGAGGGCCGACAAAGCATAAAAAATCAAAACTCCAGAATTCATCAGAATTTCGTCATAATTAGCCACTATTTTTATTATATTCTTATTGAAGTAATCATAATCAAGCAATATTGCTTCATATTTTATACCTAAATCTTTACATAGCTTTTGGGGAATTACGGTATCCGTATTGCTATTTTCCCAATCCTCTTTACCAGGTATTTTTGCTCCAAAAGCATAAAATCTATTGGTACTAAATTCTTTTGAAAACTTTGCTATCGAAGTAGAGTCGAGTCCTCCGCTTAGAAAAACTCCAACCGGCACGTCGCTTCGCAGCCTATACTTAATAGCTTTTCTAAAGAAGTTGATAAAATTTTCAGAAATTACATCCTCATTTTCTGATGTTGTTTTTATTTTTGGGTTGTACCAACGGTTCTCAGTTATTTCCCCATTTTCATATTTTAGATAAGAACCGGGATATACATTATAGGTGTCTTTATAAAGTGTGAGTGGTTGAGGAAGAAACCAACATGAAAAATTAATCTTAAGATTAATTTTGTCAACCTCAAGGTTTTTAATATTTTTTAAGGCTTTGACTTCAGATGCAAAAAAGAGATTTTCGTCACCCTGACAGTAATAAAGAGGTTTCTTGCCAAAACGATCTCTTATGAGATAGTTTATTTTTTTGGTTTCATCAATTAAAATGATCGAAAACATACCATTGAGCAAATCTAAAAACTTAAGCCCATATTTTTTATATAAAAAGGGAATGATTTCTACATCTGAACCACTAGCACTTTTAAATTCGCCCTTATGTTCCTCACCTAGTTCTATATAGTTGTATATTTCACCATTTACATATACAACCACACCTTGGTACCTAAAAGGCTGCATACCTTTGCTTGATAGGTCATTTATAGATAATCTATTGAATGCCACTTTCCAATTATAACCTGTCTCAGTTCCTTGCATATCTGGACCTCGATGCATGATAGAGTCAGCTGCTTCTTTTAGATCAGTGTCAGGAACCTTTTGTTTATTAAATAAACCTACAAATCCACACATAATGTGTCTTCTCCAGATATTGGGAGTAGTTAAAAGTTAAGTTTTAGATACGAAGCTGGAAAGTGAGGGTCTAGATAAACCTTAATTTCTAGGGATAGTATCGAATTATAACGTGATCATCACACCAAGTCTACAGCCATGGCAAGTGATTATCTTTTGCTCAAGTATTTCGCCATCATATATTTAACACATATTTAAAAAAATCAATATGCAAATGAAATAAAAATTTTGTGTGGTCATCCATTTATCTGCCATTGATCCTCTAGCTAACGGCAATCTATGATTGATAGGCATTATTCCATAATAATTTAACTCTTTATTAATTTTGTTAAAATGATTTGGAAATAGTTTTAATATGTCAACTATGGGTTAAATATACTTCAGTACCTAATTAACTGGCACAAACTTAGAGATTGATATTAATTAATGTGCACACAAACGCATAAAGATATTTCAGTTAAAACGAAGAACTTTGATGGATTTAGGCTCAATGCGGTTTCGTTATTCCTAACCAATAAAAAAATCAGCTCCGAAAATCTTAAGTAGTTATTTTTGTATGGAAAATATATTTGGACTTGAAAAAAAACTAGTTGATCAACTAAAGCTATTGAAAGAAGAATTTAATCTGCAAAGCATTAAAGCCGAATTCGAGACAGAGGGTTCTTCGTTTAGAGATCTAGTAAGACTGCGACGAATTACTGGCAAATTGGGCGTAGCATTGTATTTGAAAATTGGTGGAGTAGAAGCAGTTAGAGATATCAAAGATTCTTTGGAGGCAGGTGTTGATGGATTAGTAGCTCCAATGGTAGAAAGTCGATTTGGTTTGAAAAAATTTTTTGATGCGGTGGATTCTATTTATAAAAACAAAGATATTCACCTATCAATCAATATTGAAACGCAACAGGCTGTTGCAAATCTCGACTCGATTCTTGAATTAGGTGTTGAGGGCAACTTGGATAATGTGACAGTTGGGCGCACTGACCTTAGTCAATCTTATTTTGATCCCATGATTCAACCTGACAGCCTCTTCATTTTTGATCTTATCGAAAATTTGAGTTTCAAAACTCAAGCAAGTCGATTGACTCTAACAATAGGAGGAAGTGTAAAAAAGAGAGTATTCACTTATTTCAGCAACGAATAAATAAATTGGATAATAGAATATCCAGTATTGAGACCAGAAAAGTTATTCTGCCTTTTGGAAAAATGTTGGGTAACGATAAAGCCCTTAAGGAGTCTCTGCGCTTTGAAGAACTTTACCTGCGACATAAATTAGAATGCGAAGCATGGCTTTCACTTGCAGATACGGAACGTTTAGAAAAACTGAAGGAGAGATTTTAGCTTTTTGAAACTTAAACTTTACCGTGTTTGGGTAAAACGCCAATTTATTCTAACGCTTTCATCACCTACAGAAGTGCTAACTTCGTGTTAAAAAATAAAGCCAAGTGATCAATAGAAACTTTTCTTTCATTATTTAATTCGTAGGCCAGCCTTGAATCTACTATTTATCATCTATGGATCTAAATCAAACATTTCTATAAACTTTTCATCTGTATATTTAGAGAAAAAAATATCGCGATACTTATATGCTAACATTTTAATTTTTTCGGGGTGTCGTTTGCGGTATTCAGTAAGATCACGATATTTTTCCTTCAATTCTTCTGGAGAAAAAACAACATCCCAAATTTTTCCTCTCCCCAATTCACAACAAGAGCAAGGTTTTTTCATCTGTATATTTCTAAAAAAACAGGCGTTTTTAAATAATGAATCTGGGTTTCCTATTATAAAAACAGACATACCCATTGCTACTGCTTCACCAGCAACACTTGAGCCAGCAGTGATTACCGCGTTAACTTTTTGAAAAAGTTTATAAATATCATCATTGGTTTGAAACCATGATTGTGGTAGCTGGTGCTTTTCATTCAGTGGTTGCGCAGGGTGAGGTTTGATGTAAAAAGTGTCTTTTAGTGAAGAAGCTATAGCCATTTTAATCATATGATCCGAATCTTTACATTGGGGCTGGCTGCTTTCTGCGGTTGAGTAGGGTAATAACAGTAGAATACCTGTTGGAGAATCATCAACAATTGGTTCAGACTCAAAGACTTGTTGATATCTAAATGAAATGCCCGCTTTATGAGGTATGGAAGATTTGCTCATCAAGTAGTTTGTTCCGTTAACTAGAATCATATCTGGCATAACACCTCTTTGTTTTTCAAAATCTGAAATATCACAACTCATGTAAGCGGGGAAGTGTAGAAAAGATTGACAACCATATATTTTCGAGTTGTTTCTTGAAGTACGAATACCTCTAAATAAATTCTTGTCAAAAATATTGTTTTCATGCCAAGAAATCAATTTGATGTCTTTAAAACGTTGGCCCAGATGTAATCCAAGACGATAACGGATATGCGCATCAACTGAGATAATATCCAGTGTCTTTATGAGTTCATACTTAGTTAGCCTTGCTAATGGATTGGAAAGAGAGATACTTTTTTCGAATTTCAAGACCTCAAATGGATAGGACAAAGCAAAAGTAATAAGCCTAAATATTTCTAGCCATTCAAGCAATTGGTATTCTGTTAAATAGCTAAATGTTTCGCCTTTAAAGGCTTTTGAAATTTTATAATATTTAATCGGGTTTTTATCTAGTTGATAGAAAAGAGGCAAAAATGTGAAATCCTGACCATTTTTTACCAACAACTGATCGATATCTTTTAAATATCTTTTGTCAACGCAACCTTCTTCCAATAGATTTTTGGTGACAAAAAATGTGCCTACCAATGTAATTGATTTATTTTTATTTGCTTCGAATTTATAGGAATAACCTCCAAGGTTGAAAAAAAACTTATTCAATGTCCATTTTGCAAGAAATAAAAAGCTGTGTAAATAGTACCGAAAGAATTTATTAAGAATAGAGAAGAAACCAGGTCGAATAGCTTGTTTGTCCTTGATATAGTTTTCCAGCAAGTGGGAAGTATAGGGGTTTTTATTCAGCACAGGATTTGAGAGCATGTAAATATTGCCTGCAGCTTTCGAGTTTAAGGCGTCTATGTGCTCGGAGTATTTTTTAACTAATAGGGCGATGTGGTCTTCGCTTTTCAATACAAGTTCTCCAATCCTAATATATCAAAATGCGTTTTATCTTTGATAAAGCTTTATGCGGCCCTAGACAATCTAAAAACAGTGTATCGGTTTCCCCAAATTTTTGCATGTCCCAGTTATAGAAAGTTAGTGTCTTTGCTCTTCAAAAAGACAAAGATCAGTCATCGTAATGTTTAACCCTAATTTTTTCCTAAAGATATATAAATAAAAATTCAGAAAAAAGATGAAAAACTAAAAATCCAGCAATGTTGATACAATCGATTTAGATCAGCTGTTAAAAGTGAGTGAGAATAGGGACATTTTTTAACGATTTTAAAAAGTCAAAGTACTTGAAATATTTTTGTAACTTTATAGCCTCGGGGGATACGTATACTTTTGCCACTTTTCAATAATATTAAGTTTTATAAAGCAGGAACCTTCACTTCGCATCCTTAAATTGCGGCAGATAGTCTTCTGTAAAACCATGTTTGCGTAACCAATATTCAACTATTGGTACTTGCCAATCATAATCCACATCAAGACCACCCCACTGTTTAATAGGATGAATATTTCTGCCTAGCCAAGTAAAAGGCGGGTCCCCATTTTTTTTGATCATGCAGTAAGGGCGAACCACAAACATTGAGCAATCAGCATACCAAGTATCGCCTTGGGAGGCCCGGTCACATGTAACACTATCTCCAAAGAAGTTAGGTGGTATGAATGGTACTAATCTGCCTTGTTCATTAATTTTCTTTGCGCGCAAAGGGCTCCACATATTGTAACTACTTGCTGTGCAAACAGAGTCTAAACTGCTGTCATTGCGCAATACCTTTATAGCATTGTCGATTTGATAAGAGAGAACTGTTGCCGCATTACAAAATAGAAGAACTAACATTTCAGGTTCTTCACCAATAACTCGCTTTATTTCATTGTATCCATGTATATAGGCATCTTCAGCTAAAGCCCCATCTGTCGAAAGAAAATCAGGTCTTTCGATATGATCAACACCAAAACTATCGCCAACATGTCTGATTTCGTCATCATCGGTAGATAAAAAAATCCTATCACAGAATTTACTATTTTTAGCCGCTAATAGTGGATAAGACATCAGCGGACGTCCTAGGAGAGGCATGACATTCTTTCCTGGCAGCCCGGTACTCCCACCTCGGCCCAAGATTAATGCAGTTATCATTAGTTTCCTCCTTCTCTTATGGGAAAATCTTTTATCACATCACTATGAATATTAATTCTATTTTCCAAAACGCCGATTTGAGGAGTTGAAATTTCCACAGAATCACCTTTTTTTAAACTAAAATCGTGATCTATAACACATGTTGTGCCTGTGAAAAGAACTGTGCCTGGCGCCACGAGATTAGAATAATTCATGTAAAAGCATAACTCTTCAATACTCCTTTTTAATCCAGAGGTGCTTCCCGATATATCTAAAATTTGTTTTTGATTTCTTTTAACAACACAACGCAGATTAAAAGAGTATGGACTAGTAGTACTTTCTGTGGGGATTATCCATGGTCCTATTGACCCAGATCCTACCCAGATTTTAGCCTGGCTTAGATATAAAGGGCACTCACTTTCTATGTCCCACGCAGTCAGGTCATTTCCCAAGGTATATGCAATTGGTAAACCATCATTACCTATCACTAGAACAAGTTCAGCTTCTGGCATAACCAAAGATGAATCAGGTCTTAGCCATAATTCATCGCCGGAACCTACTATGGTTCTTGAAAGGCCTTTAAAAAAAACCTCAGCTCTTTCATTTCTATATGCATACTGATATAGGTCCTCTGTTTTGCCTCTTTTTTTTCTAAGATCTTTATCGTGTTCCAAGGCCTGTCTGCGATATGTTACGCCAACTGCCCATGCCTCTGGCGTATCAATCGGCCTTCTCAAAGTATAACCTTGCTCCGTAAGTGAATCTTCAGAACCGAGGACCTTTTGAGCAATATTAGTCTTTATTAGGTTATTTATATAATCCGTGAGTGGGTGCTTACCAGCTTTAATGATTAGATCTTTTGTATTCGCTAGGTGTTCATTTTCTATTAGATATATGCCATTTTTATATGATATGACAACATAACTTTGGTCTTTATGAACACATTGCCCAATTTTCACACCAACCCGCCATTCACATCAATAATAGCCCCATTTATATAATAGGCAGGCGGAGTACAAAGAAAATAAATAACCTCAGCTTGATCATTTGGAGTACTAAGCCGTCCCAAAGGAACAGTTTTTGCCAATGATACTTGCCCATCTTTTGATAATGCAGAATCAAGCATTGGAGAATGTGTTTGACTAGGAGCGGTGCAGTTCAAGCGAATACCTTTTGGTCCAAGTTCTGCAGCTAAGTGACGGGTCATTCCAATGATAGCGGCTTTGCTTGTTGAATAGTGGCAACCCAGACTAAGACTTCTTGTTCGACCTGCAATACTTGACACATTAACAATTGAAGGATTACTTGACTTGCTTAGCAAAGGCAATGCTGCTTGTATTACAAAAAAGGGTGCTGTTAAGTTGACACGTATTACCTCATCCCATTGATCGATAGTAATATCTTCAGCTTTCTCTGTATAAGCAATACCGGCACTATTTATCAAGGCATCAATTTTTTCAATAGCAACCATATTTTTAAAAAAAGAATGTATTTCGTCGAGGTTAAGTAAATCAACAGCATGCATTCTGCAATCTTGTGCCCCATTAGAAAGCGCACTTAATCGAACCTTTTCCAAGCGTTTGGTATCTCGACCAAGGCCAATTATTCTATAACCTTCTCTAGAGAACTTTAATACACATGCTTCCCCTATACCTGATGTAGCTCCTGTTACCAAAACAGTTTTCATATGTAATCTACCCATGTTTTCTGATGAAAAACCTGATATCTATTCTTCTTTTCACCATATCCCCAATTGGCGAAATAGCATTTCACCCTTTCGTCATCTACTGTATCTAAATGCTCTACTGCATCATCAACGAAGATAGCTTGCTTTTCATTTGTATCATTCATTATTTTACTAATTAAACTTCCTTTACTACCCGCGGACTTAACATCATTATTTGCGCAGATCTTAGAAACTGAAATATCATAATAATTTAGTATTACTTCAGTTGCTTCTCTATTTTTGGTTGTGATGATATATTTATTTAGGTTTTTTTTGCCGACAAGAGTTTCCCCAAATTCTGTCAATGGATTCATTGCGATCCATTTTTTAAAACTACAATCTATGTAGAGGGATCTCACAAAAAAAAAATTTTTTTCAAAAGACTCTTTTTTGTCGATATTGATAGAAGCTATGGCCTTATGAAAAAGTTCTTCTATTGTGTCTTTACTGCCATTAAAAACTTGCTCTAATGCACTATGCAGGCCCATGTATTCGAATGTAGGTCTAACCAAACCACGGAATTCATAAAAAGACTTCCTGTAACTTTCTTCATTATAAGGAAATCTTGCATAGCCATAGTAGGTTTCTCGAGAGACCATATAGCACTCTTCAATTGAATCCACTATAACCCCATCAAAATCAAGAAAGATTAGCATATTTTGCAGAGTTTCTTAGCAAGATCTAAGACACGCGCCCCATAACCCCATTCGTTATCGTACCAAAGCACCATTTTCACAGTATTTGCATTTACTTTTAACCACTGCATGTCGAGCACGGCACTCATCTCTTCCTGCTTGTAGTCCAATGAAGTTAATGATCCCGTATTTGTTCTCACATAAGGACTGCAACTACTTTTTTTATTTAAAAAATCTCTTAACTCTTCCTTTTGAACCGATTGGCTTAGATTCAAAGTAATATCAGCTGATGCAACAATATTGGTAGGAATTCTATATGAAAACGAAAGAATCTTATTCTTTAGGTTTGGTAATACCCGTTCTACGGCTCTCATGGCAGTAGTATTTTTTGGAATTAGACAATCTGTGCTGGCTCGCCCTAAAGAATAATCCGTCCAGACAAGTCCTGGTTTTGATTGCGAACCCACTGAACCGTCTACTAAATTCTGGTATGAAAGCCACGGATGAAGAGTTGTTAGAGCTCCACCTTCAATACCATATTCGTCATCCATCCATTTCATGATGTTCCCAGTGCCTTGGGCATCACAGATACTGTTTGAAACTACTTTATGCTTGGAATTGAGTGTTTCATCATTTACGCCCATGACTATTTCATGATCTGTTTCTTCACTAGAGTGAGTTACAATAACCTTGACCGATCCACCTTCCTTAACCATATTTTTTGCTGCTATTACATTGCTTTCTACCCCTGAAGAGTCAATAATCAGATCTATGCTATAATCTTCCCACGGAACATCACGCAAACTACTGTGTGCTAAGCATGCAATTGGATGACCATTGATTATGATTTCACTTTCAGTATTATCAACTTGCCCCAGAAACCTGCCATATGTTGAATCATATTTGAAAAGATAGGCTAGGTTATCAACATGCGGATTAATATCATTAATTAATGCAAGTTCAAAGTAACCATGTTGAGCATTGAGTTTGGCGATTGCTCTACCAATACGTCCAAATCCATTAATCGCTATCCTTGTTTTTCTTATTTTATCCATCTTAGTTATTGTTGTGTAATTTTCTCAGTAAATTCAACTAATATATATTAAGAAGAGCGCTATTCTCAACATCCAAATGCAACAAATAACGGTAGTCGATTAGGTAGAAAAAAGCTGGCCAAAGGCCGAAGCTACCTGAGTCGAACCATATTTATAGGTGTGTATTGAGCCAAGCTATAAACCTATATAGTAAGTATTTTTAAAATTCCCAAGCAACTCACTTTCTGAGGTATGTGCTGCCAAGTAAGCCCGTTTGCATTTTCATCGGGTTTACACCTTAAATTAATCAAGAAAACCTGATCAAGTAGACACAAGGTTATGAGCCGAAACATGGGATGAGTTATCTTATCCAGTTGTAGGATTGGCAGCGGAACTCATTTACAGATTATAGCCTCTTGAAATGATGGAGCCATTGATTGCCAGTTAAGATAGAGCTATCTAATTTTTCATCATTAAAAGGAAAGCCAATAACTCGGAAGACAGATCTTATCAGAAGAAAGCCTTATATTCTAGACTTTCACATAACTTGGAGGGATATCTTGAAAAATACATTGCTTTATTAATTGAATTGATTATTAGCTAAATTCTGGGTGTTTATTTTTGCTCATGCCCGAATCTATAAAATTATAAATTCGCTGGCTACCCACTTCACTATGGAAAAATATAAAAACAACTCTGACTTTAGAGTATTGTTTCTTTACCCTAATTTAGTTATGAGCGCTCTGGCTCCAAAGAGCATTGGATATCTTTCGGCCATTCTCAGAAGTTCAAAGACCAAATGCTTCCAAACAAGAAAAGAAAGTCGGGCATAACTATTCAGATTTACATTGAGTTTGAAGGATTCTTGTTATTAGTAATCCGGTAAAACTATAATTATATATGCCCTCCTCCAACTTTAATTCCTAAATTATAATATTATAAGGTTTTTTACCATTAATGATTCTCTTCGCATTTAGGGATGCTTTTCTACGCATCTCTTCATATGATTCTTGAGAGTAGAAAGAAGTGTGTGGATTGATTATGACTTTTCCTTCCAACCAGTCCTCTCTTTTTTTCCATGCAGCAATCAACCGATTATTTCCTGGTGGTTCTTTTGGTAGAACATCCAGGGCGATTCCGGAAATTTTTCCCGACCTTAAAGGGTCAATAAAATCGTCGAGGTCACTAATAATTTCTCCTCGAGCAGTATTTATAAGAGCAGCTCCAGGCTTCATTTTTTTGATAAATTCTTGATCTACTAGGCATTCCGTCTCTTTTGTCAATGGGGCATTAATTGAGATAATATCTGATGTTGTAAGTAGCTCGTCTAGCGTATCAACTCTACCAACCCCGAGCATTTTTTCATAACCGCGATCTTTATAAGGATCATAAAAAGATGCTTTAAATCCTATTGCCTTAGCTTTCCTAAGCACACTACCACCAATTCGGCCGGCACCAATTATACCTAGCATTAACTGATTCGTTCTCCTGATACCAGTTAGGGTGTTTTCCTGCCATGAGTTATCTGAATAGTTTCGACAAAGATAGTCATAACGTGCAATACCACGAGTAATAGCCATTAACATGCCGATTACAGTATCGCTAACCTCATCAGTGCCATAGTCAGGTGTATTGCAAAAGATAAGCCCTCTGTCTCTAACAGCACTAAGTTCCACCAAGTCAAAACCAACGCCATAACGAACAATTCCTTTAAGGTTATGAAAGTGACTTAGATAGCTTGCGTTGATCACTTGATGCCAAACCAGAATTACCTCAGCTGTTTCTTTTGATTTGCTAATAATATTTCCGAGAACTTCAGTTTCGATATCTGGGTTTGTTATATAGTCTGTAATATAAACACTCATGTCTTACTCTTTATAGCATGCGTCGTTTTGTTTGGTCTAGATTGAATTCAACTGGTATTAAAGCTTGTTTGATTAGTTAAATATCAAGTTGGGATAACTTCATTAGATTTTCTAAAAAAAGAAACTAATACAAAATTCATTATATCTAAAAAATTAGATGATGTTTATTTCAGCTTTGATCAATACAACATAGATGGATCGGCAAAAAGGATTCTATTTGAAAACGCAGAGTGGCTTAGATATAAGCCTTACCTATGATGAAAGAGGAACCAATAATTATAATATTGCCTAATGTTTTGTCTATTATGTGAAGCTACCAAAAAACCGATGGAAAGATATAAAAAGAGCTGAGGAGAACACCCCGGAGGGGCAAAAAAATTTTGATGAACTTAAGCAGGAATATACCGAAAAATATTTAACTCCAGCCCAATCTTCTTCCAACAATGAATCTCACAATTCTGCTGATATCGAATATGGCATTGAACATACCAATTAGAATTTCTAACGCATAAGAATCAAGGTTTTTATGAATTATTTTTTTCCTCGGATAGAGGATTTGGATAGTTTTATTAACCCTTTCGAATTTCCTATGGACCAATGGAAAAAAAATTTATAAGGATTCTATTTAGAAAGTAAAAAATGCGGAAAGGACATGAAACCAGTTCAAGCAGGTAATTGGCACGTATCCTGCGCAGATACCTTAGATCTTCCATTTGAGTGCCTATTTTCCAACTCCGGTTGTCTGTAGCGAAAAACTTTGCCCTCATAATTTGTAATTACCACTTCATCATCGGTATGCTCGATAACACTATTTGGCAGGAGTCTGACCTTACCGCCGCCGCCGGGTGCGTCAATCACAAAATAAGGTACGGCCATGCCAGATGTATGACCGATAAGGTCTTTCATAATATCGAGACCTTTTTGTACGGAGGTGCGTAAATGGTCTGTTCCTTCTGTCATATCGGCCTGATAGATATAGTAGGGTTTTATGCGGTTCTTCAATAATTTTTGCATCAATTCTTTCATTGTTGCAGAGTCGTCATTGACTCCTTTTAACAGGACTGTTTGACTGCCTAAGGGAATCCCAATATCAGCCAGCATAGCGCAAGCTTTTTCAACTTCAGGAGTTAATTCCGAGGGATGATTGAAATGCATATTGAAATACAACGGATGATATTTTTTCAAAATGGAACACAACTTTTCAGTAATCCTTGCGGGCAAGGTACCAGGAACGCGCGTACCGATGCGAATGATTTCTAAATGCGATATAGATCTTAGCTCGCTGAAAATCCGATCCAATTCCTTATCTGGAACGAGAAGCGGGTCGCCCCCGGACATGATCACATCCCGTATTTTCGGATTGTTTCGAATGTATTCTATCCCTTGTCTCAATGTTTCCCGAGTAACTATTCCAGGAAATCCAATTTTTCGTTTGCGAGTGCAAAACCGGCAGACTACAGGGCATTGATTGTTGATCATCAATAACACTCGGTCTGGGTAACGGTGAACCAGTTCTGGTACAGGCATATCGCCTTCTTCGTTGAGAGGATCGGATATCAAATCTTCTTGAATGAAATCGTCCAATTCTTCGAGGGTTGGAACCACTTGTTTCCATAAGGGATCATTAGGACCTTTAATTTGATCCATAAAATAAGAATTGATCCGAATCGGGTAGTTTTCACGAACCTGTTCCAGCTTTTCCCTATATTCCTCTGATTCGGGAATAAAAGGAAGGTCTTTGACTTTAACAGCACTCTGGCTGAGTTGTTTTTGCCATAATTCCATGAGTTACCTTTAGTATTTGGAAATCAAGAGTTTACGGAATAGTTGTTTTTTAGATAGTCGATGATTTCGTATTCATCTGCCAAAATGGTGTCACCATCGACCAAAACGGGAACAGTAGTTTGACCTGAAACTTCATAAACTTCTTTGCGTTCAGGATGCGACCAGGGAACATCAATTTTTTCATATTCAATACCCATTTGCGTTAGCTCGTTTCTTACCATTGCACAGTAACCACAGCCATCAATATTATATAACTTCATTTAATATTACCTAACTACATTAATTTTTTATTGCACACGGGGCCATTATAGCATCCACCATACCATGGATCTTTTTTTTATCATGAGGGCAAAGTGTTGCCAAAATGCCACCTAATTGAGTTGTCTCACCCACCACAAAATAATAGGGGGTTAATCTTACTCGGCTAGTCATCGTTTCAATTTTGCCTGTAGCCAAATTCAAAAATCGGCCTTCCACCTTTTTACCTTTATAAAACTTTTGCAAAACTGATGGTGGATTGGGAAAACGGTGCAAACTTGTCTTTAAGGTCTCTTGCCAGATTTCATTGGAAACATCGTGCCCTATTACAACGCCTCGACTTCCCCATGCATCAGGAGAAAAACCCGATGGCTTGATCACCATTTCCCTTTCTTTTTGCGTTAACGGAAATAATTCTTCCCAATTTCTTACTGGAATTCCTTTTACTTTAAGATCTGGTATCACACCATGCGGCGGCAATGGACTAGGATCTAGAACCCAAGTTTCAGGGATTAGATGATTTAGAGCAGTAAAAGTTTCAAAGCCTAGCATTTTTCCCCAATCTAATTTTAAAGAAGGGTGAGAAAATAGTGCGAAACTGAGTTTTTCTTCCAACCAGGGTTTGTAAGGAGGAGTAGTAACCACTCGTCCTTTTTTAGTTGCATAGAGGAGTAACTCTGATTTAGGGATATTTTTTAGGTCAAATAGCTCAAAAAAACGATATAAAACGTCAACTCGTACCCACTTTTCTTCATGCTTTATAAAAAGCCCTTCCTCTTTGAAACTTATTTCTTTGGGATGAACTACATAGACACCTTTTTGATTTAGTATTGATCCGAGGTATTGCATCTCACTGCGGTAATCTTTAGACTCATCCGATACAACAATAGCAACATTGGGAGAAGTTTCCTTAGATATTGATTCTGCCATTTTATAAAATAATGAAGGAATTCCATCTCCTGCCATTTCCCATAAAGGATTTTCATAAAAGGACATTAGAGCAGAAGTCAGTCCGAAACCACCGGGAACCGAGTCGAGTTCTGTTAGAGCAAATCCATTTTCTGTCACAATCACATCAGGTCTTATAATTCCCGGTAATGCCTGACGCATTCTTTTCATACGTCCAAACTCTAAAAGATCCTGTGGTTTTCCCGCATCTAAGTATTCAGCAATCCAAGGATGAAAATTACCTTTTATACTATCTAGGTAGAAACGGTTTAGGGCAGAATAAAACTTGAGCAGTTTGGGACCCAGTTCATGAAAAAAAGTGCTCTCCTCTTGGGAAAGAAAATAAGGCTCGGGAGAGATTCTCCAAGTATTTCCAGAATCTGAAAATAATTCATCTTTTACCAGAGAGGCCTTTATATCAAGGCACGTTTTTTCAGTTGAGGCAATCATGAGTTTTTAGACTAAAAAATAAAAAGGTAATTGTCAAATGTGAGATTTAAGATTAAATAAGTAGAAGTCAAATGTTACAATACATTTTAAACCAATATGGATTGATCAAAAACTATGAAAAAACCCCTTCAAACTGGAATGACAATACCCGTTTTTCCTCTACCGACAACGGTTTTTTATCCAGGAACACCTTTACCCCTGCATATCTTTGAGCCACGTTACCGGCAGATGACTTCGGATGCATTGGAAGGTGGACGGAGGATTGGTATGGTTCTCCTAAAACCTAATTGGGAAGAAAATTATTTTGGCAAGCCACAACTATATTCTGTAGGCTGTGTCGGAAATATTGAAAAAGAGATTAAACACCATGATGGAAAATATAATTTTACATTAATGGGACTTCGACGATTCCGCATCGTTAGCGAAAAAGAAGGAAAGCTTTATCGCCAGGCTGAAATTGAATTGCTGGAAGAAAAAAACGAACAAGATATTATTGAAGGTCACCAGAA
>JAOMDP010000007.1:0-95258 GCA_028345515.1 Nitrospinota bacterium | reverse complement strand
TACTTCAGATTTATTTGCCCCAGGAGAGGCTTTTTTTAGTGATGGAGCGGAAAAGCTAATTGTAGACACTATTCGAAAAGATATGAAAGAAGGGGTAAAACAGGTATTTGTGGATGGACATACTGATAATGTTCCCATGAAAAGCTCCAAATTTCCTTCTAACTGGGAGCTCTCCTCATCGCGAGCTTCCAAGGTAGCTCGTTTTATAATTAAAACAATGCGTTTTCCGGCAAAAAGAATGGTTGTTACGGGCTATGGTGAATTTCGACCGCTTAAACCAAATACCAGTGATGACCATCGCGCAGCGAATCGGCGTGTTGAGATAAAAATATTAAAAGACGTTAAAGTCGCTGAAAAGGAAGCAAAAGAAGCAAAAGAAGCTGAAAAAACTACTAAGAAAGATCAATAGTTAATTAGAGAACCAAAGTAGACTACATATATATAAACGGGACAACCTGCTATATAGAGTCTTTTAATTCTATTTGAATAAGTAAATTATTTTTTAAAAATCTTCATAAACTAATACTAGGTTAGCCAATATGGATGCTTCAGAAGAAAAAAAATCAGAAGGTAACCTTTCCGATGAAAAAGAAACTTTAGAAGATCCAGTAGTTAATGATTCTTTGATTGATTCTACTAAACCAAAAATTAAAAATACTGAGCCAAAACTTAACAAGTCAGATGCGGAAACTCTTTTTTATAACCGGCAGGCTTTCCTAAGGTTCAATCGATTCAAGATAGATCGTACCCTTAGCACACTATCCGAAATTGACCGCACTATTTTCTCGTTGATCCCCAGGCTGCTCCATGTCCACCAAGAAGGTTTGCCGGGTTATTTTGAAGGCAATCCACCCTGCGGAATACATAACTTCAAACTAGATCATGAAGCTCAATTTGCTATTGAAAAAATGTTTCCAGATGTCATTGTTCGCCGAAATCCAGATTTAAAACCCGTTATTCACACTGCCCTATTGATGGGAAGTGTGGGGTCCATAGCACAAACCAAAAAATCGGATTTAGACTACACCCTTCTCGTAAATAAGAATGACTTTACCGAAGAGAGCATGAAGCTTTTCCAAAAAAAACTAAACCTTATAGAAAACTGGACCTGGGATAACTATAATTTGGAAACCCACTTTTTTATAAATGACTACGAAGAAGTTAAAAATAATATTTTTGGTGAAAGTGATAGTGAAAGCACCGGTTCAGCTCTTGCCAAGCTACTAAAGGAAGAAATGTATCGAACCATGATTATCGTTACAGGAAAAATTCCCTTCTGGTTAATTTCTCCTGTTAATTCAGATGATGATCGATATGACGAATTGTATAGGAAGTTATCCAATGGACAAACTTTGCTAAAAAATGAAGAATTTATTGATATGGGCAATGTGGATGATATATCTCAAGGAGAGTTTTTTGGTGGTTCGATTTGGGCTTTGATCAAATCCTTTAAATCACCCTTCAAAACCCTCATGAAAATGGGCATACTCGAAGAGTATATGTTTAGTGATACCAAATCTAACCTCTTATGCCATCAGGTAAAAGGCAAGTATTTTGGAGATACCCCCTATCTTGATATTGACCCCTATTTAGGAATGTTCGAACGTGTGCAGCAGTTTTTCAAAGAATCTAAAGATGAAGAAGCTTTAGATGCGTTAAGGTGTGCCTTTTATCTGAAAGTAGGAACAAAAGTAGAGCCAGACGAATTGGAAAATGGAAGTAAGAACTGGAAAAAAAATACTCTGGTACAAATGCTAAATGATTGGGGTTGGGATACTGAAAAGGTTGAGAGACTTAATGATTATTCGAATTGGCAAATGATGCATAAAGTGGACTTGGGAAACAGTATTAACAAGATCCTAATGGCCTCATATAAAAATATTTCTGAAGAAAATAAGAACCTTGATCCAAGCGAAAGTTTAATCACTGAAAAAGACACCCATTTACTAGGACGAAAACTGTTTAGTTTTTACAGAACGGCTCCAAACAAAGTAGATAATTTGGGTGCTTTAGTAGATGGAAAAACAGCTGAAAAAGAATTGACATTTTTACTAGATCAAAAATCAGATCGTGATAAAGCAACTTGGTATTTGATTAGGGGTAAAACCGGGGCATTGCTGGAACAAATTAACCCCGATGATATTATTAAAAAATCCAGCACACTTCCTTTTTTATCAGTTTTTGCTGTTTTTAATAGTCTATATAATACAAACACGCAAATGAAGCTGAATTCTGATCGGGGCATGAAGGAAAGTGATTTACACGTATTGCTTGATCAATTTAATGAGTTTATTGCATCTGTAAATATTGCAGCACTATCTAATGATGACTTATTGGCTGATTCTAAGGTAAATCAATTATTCATGGTAATTGACTTTGGAACACCACCTCCACCTGAAATAACCATTGGGAACATCGGTGATTGTAAAAATAATGATGAATTAAATAAATTTATCAATAAGCGGATTGAACGAATAAAAAGCATCACCACTACCTATCTCACCTCATGGGGAGAGCTATTTTGCAAAACTTATGCTGGATTAAACTGTATGCCACGTTGCGTTACGGAATTGACCCCGCAATTAAAACCCGAAAATGTTGAAAAATCGGATTTTCTTAAGGTTTATATTCCAAGTGGCCGAAAAGAACTATTAAAAATACCCTGGTTAAGTGATTACGTTATCCGCTCACTGCTGATAAAGTCCAAGAACCAATCGGACAAAGTCGCAAGTTAATATAATGAAAGTTATTAAATAAGGCATTATGGCTACAGCGACACAAGAAGCAAAGGGCGTAGTTGAAGAAACTGAGAAAGAAGAGCGCCAAGAACTAACAGGAATCGATACAGGGACCCTAATGGGCCTCTTGGTCGGCACTTTCCTCATAGTCGTTGCAATTATCCGAGGTGGTGACGCCGGGATATTTATTAATTTAAATAGTTTTTTGATCGTTATAGGAGGAACCATTGCTACTGGTTTTATAGCTTTTCCTTCAAATAAATTAATGGCCATGTTTCCAGTAATCAGAAATGCATTTAAACCTGACCCCTATGCACCAGAAGATTATGTTGACGATATTATGAGACTGGCGGCTAAATATCGATCAGGCGGCATGAAACAATTGGAAAATGCGGAAAGTCAATTAGACAATCGGTTTTTGAAAAGTGGGATTGCTATGATTGTCGACGGATACAATGCTAAAGAGATACATGAGATTATGGAAAGAGAAATGACATCCTTGATGGAACGACATAATTCTGGACAAAAGATTCTTAGATTCATGTCTGTCCAGGCACCCGTGTTTGGTATGGCTGGGACGCTAATTGGTCTCATCCAAATGTTGATGCATATTTCCAATCCTGACACCATTGGTCCAGCCTTAGCGACAGCATTGATTACCACATTTTATGGAGTTTTATTGGCAAATCTAATTATGACACCGCTAGCTGTAAAGTTATCCAGTAGAACGGAAATGGAAAGCACCCTATTTCGTGCTATTAGACTTGGGGTTATGGGTATTCACGATCGAGTCAATCCACAAAGAATTCAGCGTACCATGAATGCGCTACTTCCACCATCAATGCAGAAAGAATAAAGTTAAATGTCAAATGTAGAAGAAATAATTTCTTTAGTTCTAGATGAACCCAAGCAGGACGGTGGCGATTTCAGTGGGTTTGACCTCAAAGGGGTGAGCCTAAATGGTGCAAGTTTTGCTTTTGCAACACTTATTGATATCAATATGGAAGATGCCGAGCTACTTGATATTAATTTTTCAGAGTCAACATTAAATAATGCCAATTTCAAAAATACAAAAATTAAAAATGTCAATTTTGTTGGTGCCAACCTTGAAGGAATAACTTTCGAAGAAGCAACAATTGAGGGTTGTAACTTTAAAAATGCAAACCTAACGGGTTGTGATTTTTCACAGGCAATGTTGGATGATTGCAATTTTCATGGCGCAAGTCTCGATCATTCAAATTTCTATTCAACCACAATTGATAATTCAAATTTTGCTTTTTCAAGAATGCTCTATGCATTCTTGAAGCAAATAACAATTAATAAGAGTCGATTAAGTGGTGTCAATGCCCGGGGATCGGACATGAGTTTTTCAAAAATGACAGAAGTTGAGATGAAAGGGTCAATACTAAAATACGCAGACCTCAATTCCTGCACTTTTAATAATGTCAATTTTAGTAATTCAAATTTGATTGGTGTTGACTTTAAAGACGCTCAATGTGAAGGAGTTCAGGGAGAAGAAGCCAATATGGAAGGTTCAGACCTAACTTATGCAAACTTTAAAGGATGTAATTTGAAAAATGCTTTCCTTCTTGAAACTAATTTACATGGAACCGACTTTACTAAAGCCAACTTATCTGATGCATACCTTGTTGACGCTAACATATCAAAAGCAATCACCAAAGAAGCAAATCTGGAGAATACCATCCTAGCTTGAGTTTTGGTTTAAAGGATATTTTCCTATACCAAAATTGAAGAATGCTGAGATTTTTCTGTGCATTCCTAAATAAAATTTCTTATCCTATTTGGAACTATTCTTCAGGTGGACAACAACCATCCCCAGGTGTGTGGATGTGTCCTTGACCCAATTCTTCTTCAGTAGCTTCTCGTACCCCTGTTATCTCAAGAGCGAAATGTAATGTCTCCCCCGCTAATGGATGGTTTCCATCTACATCAACTTTATCACCCACCACAGCTTTTACTGTAAAGACTGTTCGAGTTCCACCGTCGCCTTGGCCTTCAAATTGCATTCCAGGTTGGATATCTGCATCTTTTGGGAAATTAGCTTTATCTACCTGCATCTTTAACTGTGGGTTTAATTCACCATATCCTTCTTTGGGAGGAACAGTAACGTCTCTTTTGTCTCCAACACCAAGGCCTTCCAATTCTTTTTCCAAGCCAGGAATCATTTGCCCCGTACCGTGAAGATAAGTAAAAGGCTGGCCCTTCTCGGCTCGATCTAGTTCCACTCCATTTGTATTTTTTAAGCAATAACTCATACTAACAACAGAATTTTTCTTAATCATGGATTGTCCTTTCAAAATAAAGACTGTAAATTTCTTTAAATAAATTTATTAAATTGATGATCCCAATCATCATATATTCTTCACACAGCGAAAACCAACATTTTCAAAAAAATCATTTGGGTTGGCTTCGGTTCTTGTAAATGAATATTTATAAGCTTCCAAAAAATAATGACCCGCCCTTTGGAAACCATTTCCTCTTAGAACTTTAAACGTTTTTCCAAAACGAAATTCTTTACGACTATTCCCAGGATAAGGAAGGTACCAATTTAAAGTCCATTCCATAACATTTCCAGAAAGCCCAATTACTTTATAATGACTGGAATCTTCCGGATACGCGTTGACGGGCACCGTTTGCCTATCTCCCTCAATCCCAACATTAGCATTTCCTTTTTTATACTCATTTCCCCAAGGAAAAGAAAGTCCATTAGGTCCTCTGGCTGCTTTTTCCCATTGCGCTTCAGTAGGAAGCTGCTTATCCTCCCATTGGCAAAAAGACCAGGCTTCCCACCAGGTTACCTGCGTTACCGGATGATCGCCTTGCCCTTCTGGGTAAATACCCTCATTCCAATGAGCCGGATGATCAGTAAATTGGTTTGTTTCTAAGAACTCAATATATTTTTTATTGGTCACTTCATACCGATCTATATAATAGGAACCCAAAAAAACTTTTCTTTCCGGGTGTTGATCCAGATAAAGTGGCTTTACTGCTCCAATTTTTTTATGCGTGTCATCTTTGTCAACCTTATTGGTTCCCATAAGAAAATCTCCTGATGGTATAAGAACCATTTCTTTTCTATCCAATGCAGAAAGCCCGCCATTCTGATCACAGTCACAGCATCCCCAAAGAAATGACAAACAAATAAAAAATGTTGTATAGTTTTTGATCTTATTCAATGCTCCCAAATATGCCATGCTAGCAAAACACTACTCCAAATCGCAACAGGTAACCTGGTCTCATATAATAATAATCCTTATTTACTTATATTTGCTGCCGGATTTTGTTGATTCTTTTGAAAAACAAATAGAGAAAATTACAACTGGAGAACCTTATCCTCATATTTTGAAAAAAGATACGTTTACACTTAATACGCGTAACATCAAGGTTATTAGGGCAGGTAAAAAATATCTTTGGATTGGAACTAGCAATGGACTGATACGCTATGACACTAAGGAAGAAGAACAAATTGAAGTTTACGACAATAAACACGAGCTTCTAAGTAATGGAATTTTTGCGATTTCCCTAGATAAAAATGGGTGGCCATGGATAGGTACCTATGGAGGAGGACTTAGTTATTTCAATGGATCAAACTGGAAAAATTATAATACTCCCGATGGTTTGAACGATGCCTTCGTATACGATATTGCATGGGATAAAGAAAAAATCTGGCTGGCGACCTGGAGCGGTGTAAATTTTTCTAATATTAACCAAGATATCGCAAAAACTTGGGCAAGCTTTACTGTAAAAAATTCTGATGGGGGTTTGATCGATGATTGGGTTTATGCGGTAGAAGTAGAAAAATCGGGTCGAATTTGGTTCGGTACTGAATCAGGTATATCCACTTACTACAAAGGTAAATGGAAAGGACTTAATAACACCAATGGGCTTGGCGCATCTTATAATTTGGTCAAGGAGAAGAATAGAGAAATCATGTCCCTATTTAAAGGACAACATCATAATGCTTCTCCATCGATTCCAAATATCCAAACAGCAGATTACAAACCCAACTACATAGTGTCCATGTTGCTAGATGAAAAAAACCGTTTGTGGATTGGCACCTGGGGTGGTGGTTTGAGTCTACTCGATACAAAAACCTTCAAATTCAGAAATTTTACCACTCAAGATGGATTGCCAGGAAATTTCATTCTTTCAATCGAAGAAGATCATTCCGGTGGTTTATGGATTGGAACTAATGATGGGTTGAGTTTATTCGATGGGAAAAATTTTCTGAATTTCTCACGCATAAATGGACTGAAATCTAAATTTATCTTTAGCCTTGAAGCCGCACAAGATCATTCTCTATGGGTTGGCGGTCACCAAACCCTCACCCGAATAATCATTGATCCGACCTCTGGGTTTCCGCTTAACTTGCAATAACCCATTCACGCAGGTATTTTTTATTTCTGTCCCGAATACATCTAGCTATTAAATTATTGGTAAAGGCGGCTCACCAATTAAAAATCTTCATCCTCTGGATCATCGTCATCCATAGCCTCATCAACCAGTTCTTGCTCGGCTTGATCCATTAGCTCTTTTATTTGCTCATAACCGGCTGCAAGCTTCTGAATATTCATCAATAATGTAATAAGCTCGGCATCTTTACACTCCCGCATTCCAGCAACCAGGGGACCTCTTTCATCTTCATCATATTTTTTGTCCCACTTGTCAAAGGTCTCAAAGATTTTGTCTTTGCAATGGATTAAATCGTAAAAAAATGTTTTTATTTCAATTTTTGGCATAACATTCCCACCCAAATTTCCGAGGCGTACCCGGAAAAAATTAATAAAAAAACTTTGCCCTTACAAAGTATTATTATAAAGTAATGTGTCTCCACTTCTGGAGGCCACAGAGTATACTACACCATTCAAAAAAAATTTAAAGAATCATGACAGACGAAGAACGGTTTAAAGACAACGAAAATGGGACCATATCGGACACACGTTACAACCTGATGTGGACCAAAGAAGATAGTTACCAAATGCGCAATAAATGGTGTGCCTGGAAAGGTGCTCATAATTATATTGACTGGTTAAATGAGCAAAAATTCGCAGGCCATGAAGATTGGCGCCTACCCAAAAGCCAAGAATGTAGAAACCTTTACGATCATGAGAGCAAAAACTCGGACTTCAATGGCGACATCGTTCATCTTGATTATAAATTCCCCGAGGGTTGTGGATCCAACTACTGGTGCATAGAAGAATCGGGAAGGAATGCAATGGCTTATAACTTTTATAGTGATCGCGCTTACCAAGTTAGTAAAAAAGCCAAAGATGAAGATAATATGTGCTGCCGAGCTATTCGCACCGCCGGTCCGCCAGTAAAAAAGAGTGGTCGATTGTCCAATACCGGAAGAACCCGAAGAGAATAAAAAATTCCCATCTTAAGTCTATCTATGGCTCATCAACGGGCGACTCGCGCTGAAATAAATTTGAAGGCCTTCAAACATAACCTTCAAAATTTAAAAAAAATTCTGGGTCCAATTACCGGGATTATGGCGATTATCAAAGCCGATGCATATGGGCATGGCGCTATCCCTTGCGCAAAAGCTGCATTAGAATGTGGAGTTCAATACTTGGGCGCGGGTGTTATCCAAGAGGGGATCGAACTTAGAAAAAATGGAATAACAGATCCCATACTTATTCTTGGAAGTATTTTTTTGGAGGAAGCTAAAGATTTAGTACATCACGATCTGGCGACTATTGTATGCACTACTTCCCTTGCCGAAGAACTTTCAAAACAAGGAAAAAAACAAGGTAAAATTGTTAAAGTTCACATCAAAGTGAACACTGGAATGAACAGATTGGGCGTCAGGCCAGAAGATTTATCAGCTCTGGTTGAAAAAATTGAAACCTTACCAAACTTAAAGTTGGAAGCCTTATCTACCCATTTTTCCTCCGCAGATGATGAAGATACTTCCATTACAAAAGATCAAATAGAAATATTCCAAAAAACTCTTGTTGTATTTCAGAAACTGGGAATTCATCTTCCCATAACTCACCTAGCAAACTCTTCAGCTCTTTTAAGGTTTCCCGAAAGTCGAGGGGAAATAGTAAGGCCGGGCCTTATACTATATGGAGTTCTACCTTCTCCCATTTTACATCCGATCGTAAAAGAGGCTTGTAAAAAAGAAAACCTTCAAAACTTTCAACCCGTAATGCAATGGAAAAGTAAAATTATTCTCCTAAAATTAACACCAAAGGGACAACCGCTCAGTTATTCCAGAAAATATTTCACAGAGAAGGAAAGCCTAATCGCAACTATCCCACTAGGTTATGCGGATGGTTTGAATCGAAAACTTTCAAACAATATGGATGTTTTGATAAAAGGTAAACGAGTGCCTCAGGTTGGCAATATTTGTATGGATATGATTCTAGTTGATGTTAGTGAGGTTCCAAACGTACAGTTAGGTGAAGAAGTAGTGATATTTGGAAAACAGGGAGATGAGGAAATTTCCGTGGAAGAACTAGCAGAAAGATGTGACACAATCCCATATGAATTGTTATGCAATGTCAGTAAGCGAGTACCTAGAATTTATCAAAATTAATTCAATTTATTTTAATAAGTTTATGCTCGATAGTTTTGAAATTTGATTTTTCCGGCACCAATCGCGAATTCCGTCTATGACCTTGAGAGTTACTGTGGGATCAATATAATTAGCAGTACCAATCTGAATCGCCTTGGCTCCAGCCATCAAAAACTCTATAGCATCATCGTGTGATGATATTCCACCGATCCCCAAAATAGGTATTTTTACAGCGCGAACAGTTTCATAAACCAGATTTAAAGCAATTGGTTTAATTGCCGGTCCTGAAAGTCCTCCAGTTCGATTTGCTAAATAAGGCTTACCTAATTTGGTATCTACCTTCATGCCTACAAATGTATTGCAAACTGATAGAGCGTCTGCACCTGCTTCTTCCGCAGCCTTGGCAAGTAAAGTTATATCCGTTACATTCGGCGATAATTTTACTATTAAAAATTTCTCTGAAACCTTACGAACCGAGCTTACCACTTGTTTTAAAACAATAGGGTCTGAGCTGAATTGCAATCCACCTTTATCAACATTGGGACAGGACACATTCATTTCCAAGGCATCTATCCGATCTTCCTTTGATAAAGCTGAAGCCAACTCTACATATTGCGGAATAGTATCTCCAAAAAAATTTACAATGATGTTCGTTTTATAATTTTTTAGTTGAGGAAGTTTTACGGATAAAAATTCTTTAAGACCGATGTTTTCCAGTCCAATAGCATTTAACATCCCAGAGGCTGTTTCTGTAACTCTTGGAACAGGGTTCCCAACTTTTGGGTTTATGGAAATACCTTTAGTTGAAAAACCCCCTAATTCATTCAAGTCCAAAAATTCGGAATATTCCAGTCCATAACCAAAAGTGCCTGAAGCGGCAATTACCGGATTACTTAGAACTAATTTTCCCAGATTTACTGTTAGATCAATATCCACTATATCTTATTGACATTTAAGGGGTTATCAGATATATTCAGTCGATATAAGTAGAGATAATTCAAGCTACATCAAGGATCATACCCTAACATTTCTATATTTAAAAACGAATTTAAAACCAAATAGCTCGAGGCAAATCCGTAATGGTGGACAACGAAGAAAAAATAACTCTTGCTGATATTGAGGATCATGACACCAATAAATATAAAAAGAATATTAATGATCTTATTGAAAATGCTGAAATAGAAGCGGAAATGGAAGCCGAAAAAAATATACGCTCAAAAAATTCTCGGATTTTTTTGATTTCTATGATTGGTTTTGTCTTACTTAGCTTTGTTTATTTACGAATAAACAACCAAAGTTCTGAAAAGGTAACACCTTCTAAGGCCATTCAAACACCCATTAAATCTCCAGAAGTAAAACTGGCTAAACAGGTAACTATAGATGAAGAAAGTAACTCTCCTATGCCCTTTCATCAAATAAAAAAGGTGAAAAGTTTTGTTGAGACCGCTCAAGTAACACTGGAAAAAAAACCGGATCCTATTATAAAAACAACAATAAATTCGAAACCACAAAAGAAAACAATTAGTGAAAAAATAAATTTAAAAGAAAAAAACCGGATAACTCCACCCGTCAGAACTAAAAACACCTTCTTTGTACAAGCGGGTGCTTTTTCATTACAGCAAAATGCCAACACTTTAGTT
Organism: Nitrospinota bacterium; assembly: GCA_028345515.1. Lineage (GTDB taxonomy): Bacteria > Nitrospinota > Nitrospinia > Nitrospinales > VA-1 > UBA8687. Next base: position 84,336 of record JAOMDP010000007.1, on the reverse strand, counting down.
AATAAATTAAAGGCAAAAGATTTTACTCCATTAATAAATGTTGTATCTAATGGTCAAAAAAAGACATATTTAGTGCAACTTGGTGTTTTCCCAAGTAAAGAGAAAGCAATGCTAGTTCAAGGGAAATTGGCGCGGAGCGGATATCCAAAAACGATAATTAAATAATATCTTCTTTAAATAAAACAATTCTTCTGATTTTATGTTGCCTCCCCTTCATTTCTTTTTTCTACAGAGAACTATAAACATTGCTTGATTCTTTAAAAATTTTACTAGGATTAATCCTACTTTATTATGGTGGAGATTTCCTGGTAACCGGTAGCGTACGTCTTTCCCGCTTTTTTAAATTAAGCACATTTGTTATAGGTGCCACTGTTATAGCATTTGGAACATCAGCGCCAGAACTAGCTGTTGCCATACTCGCGGCTTTAGATGCAGCTCCTGAACTAGCAATGGGAAACGTGATAGGCAGTAATATTGCAAATATAGGTTTGGTCTTAGGTTTAACAGCCCTTATCGCCCCGATAGTTATCACCCCTAAAAGATTAAAACGTGAATATCCACCACTGTTTCTAGCAACACTTATAATTTTACTCTTAGCATGGGATTTAAATATTCACCGCTGGGAAGGAATTATAATGCTCGTTCTTCTCGCTTTATATTTATGGAGATCTTTCAGCCAAAAAGAAGATTTTACAACCGGGCAGGAGGAAGTGGGACTATCTCCGCATAAAGGTATTATCTACCAATTTGTATTGGTCTTGGCTGGTTTAGTAGGTTTAGTAAGTGGGGCAAAACTCCTTGTATCTGGTGGAGTTTCAATAGCTAGGATGATCGGGATCAGCGAGTGGTTTATTGGCATAACCATTGTTGCAATTGGAACTAGTCTTCCAGAAATAGTAGCATCCATTATGGCAGCGAGGCGTGGCCAAGGTGAAATGGCTGTTGGTAATATTTTTGGAAGTAATATTTTTAACATCTTAATGGTACTTGGTATTACTTCAGTAATACATCCCTTGAATATTCAAGAACCAATTCATCCAGATCTAAATATTTTACTTGGAATTACCGTTTTACTGCTCGTCTTAATTTTGCTCGGAAAATATTTTCTAAAAAAAATAAGTGGAATAGCTCTGTTATCCACTTATTGCCTATATATTATTCTAAAAGGAATAGATCTAATTTAAATTAGGTGTGAATTTTTGATCTAACTTTATTTAATTTCCAAGGGTACTTTTTTTCAATAAGTACCATTTAAAAATAAAATTAATACTTATTTAATTTTAGAGCCAGCCTCTTTACTGTCCCCCTGAACATAATAAATTTTAGATAATGTACCAAATTATTCCGGCGATAATCAAAATAGCAGCAAAAATACCGATATTATTATTTTGAATACCACTATTCTTCTCATCAATAGTTGTTTTTAAAATCTGTGATGTTTTTTTTGCCTTCGAAGGTAAAGGTCTTTCAAGCGTTTCTAATTCCTCTTTGATCGTACTTGGGGCAACTTCGATCATTTTACAACGTCCCTCAAAATTCGAACCTTCATCTACTACCAAACGATAGGTTGCAATATCACCAGTAAGTCGACTATCTTCTATTAAGGCAACCTTATTTTCAGCATAAATATTTCCTTGAATATTACCTTTATTTGTTACGTTATAAGTTTTGATGTTACCTAAAACTTTTCCAGCCTTGCCAACCACGAAATGGTTTGAGGAGAAAATTTCGCCTTCAAAATACCCATCAAAATGGACAGAACCATTAACCGAGAGCGTCCCATGAAGACGCACCCCTTTTTCAAAATATGAGTCCATAAAAATTTAACAAAAAAATTAAGATGAAAACAACGCGCTATTATTGAATTTAGAAGATAATAGCAAATATTTTAATTAGTTACAAGCTGGGCCATACAAAGGTTCTAAAATAATTCGTAGATATAAATTTAGTTCTTCTTGTTGAAAACTTTTTATTTTACTGATAATTTGTTCTATTTTTAAATTAACCCATTTTCTAAGGAAATTGAATGCGTAATGACCGATCTCTAAACGAATGCAGAAAAATTAAAGTAACCAAAAATTACATCATGCACCCAGCAGGTTCGGTTCTCATTCAAATGGGGAATACTAAAGTTATTTGCTCAGCAACGGTTGAAGATAAAGTTCCGACTTTTTTAAGGGGAAAAGAAAGTGGCTGGGTGACCGCTGAATATTCCATGCTACCCGCTTCTACCAATCGTCGCACACAACGTGAAGCCTCGCGCGGTAAATTATCCGGAAGAACACAAGAAATTCAAAGATTGATTGGTAGGTCTTTAAGAACCGTAATCGATCTAAATAAACTTGGTGAACGAACTATTTGGTTGGATTGTGATGTCATTCAGGCAGATGGAGGCACCCGATGTGCTTCTATAACCGGCGCGTTCATGGCAACGGTACTGGCTTTAAAAAAATTGAAAAAAGATAAATTTATAGATGAACTACCCATCATCGATTACGTTGCAGCAATCAGTGTTGGCATTGTTAAAGGTAAAAAGTTGCTCGACCTAGAATATTCCGAAGATTCAAACGCAGACGTAGACCTAAATATTGTTAAAACAGGGTCGGGAGGATATGTTGAAATCCAGGGAACCGCGGAGCAGGAGCCTTTCGATGATAAACAAATGGATGGCATGCTTAAACTTGCTGATAAAGGCATCAAAGAACTCATTGCCCTACAAAAAAAGACTGTCGGAGATCTTGCAATATAATCTCCCTATTTAATTAACAATTGAATTTTAGTAAATAGTTCGCCTTCTTAGAGTTAAATATAAAACGGATGCCAGCCCCCCTGACCCAAATGTCATCCACATCACCATAATCTGATAACGAACCGCGATTATCGGATCAACTCCTGATAGAATTTGCCCTGTCATCATACCTGGTAAGGCAACCAAACCAACGGCAAAAAGACTATTAATTTGGGGTATCAGAGATGCATCCAAGGCAATTCGTCTTGCCTTTATATAATCCTTTTCTTGCTTGAATTCGGATTCAAAACGTTCTGCAGCTAAACTCACAGTATTCATAGAATTAGCAAAGATCATCCCTGCAATAGGTATAACAAGACTCGGCTCAAACCATGTTTGCATCTTTAATACCAATTGTGTTACCAGGCCGAGTAGAATTAGCCCCGGCAAACCTATTGAGATAAAAAATTTTAAATATATTTTTACACTTTTCTCTTCAATTGATCTAAGCGCTATCCAAGCCGAGACGGCTACCATTAAAATAATAACTAGAATTATAATTATTGGCTGCGATATCTCAAAAACATAAGTAAGTATATAACCAACCAGCAAGAGCTGAAGAACCATACGTATATTTGCGTATATCCCTACAGATCCTTTGATTCCCCAGCGGAAAATGATTACCAGCAAAAAAATCGTGGGTATAAATACTAGACTAAGTTCTATAATTGGAATTGTTTGCATTAGTCATCCTCATGCAAATTGCGGCCCCCTTTTATTGAGCCAAGTCAACACTCTAACTGCCACCTGTTATGCAACCTAAGTTCTTATAAAATATTCTAAAATTATTTAAAGATAAACCTTCTGCCTAAACCTTCATTGATAATATCAACCGGTTAAATAAATCAGTCATGATGATTATAAAATTACTTCCCTTTTGTAGAATAAATTACTAGATCGATGTCTTCACCTATGTTTTTCTACGCCTACCTTAAGACATTGGGCTTCTAACGGACAGGAACTACAAAAAGGAGAAATAGGTTTGCACAAATTTTGCCCAAATGAAACAAGGAGCTCGTTATACCTTTTCCAGAACCTTTTAGGTAGAACCTTGCGTAAAACCATTTCAGTTTCGTCCGGAGTTTTGGTTTTGACATATCCCCAGCGATTTGAAATCCGATGCACGTGAATATCAACACAGATGCCAGGTTTATTATGACCAATAGTTAAAGTAAGATTCGCCGTTTTCCTACCCACTCCTTTGAGCTTCAGTAATTCTTCTAGTTTGTCTGGAACAATTCCGGCATATTTTTTTTCTAATATCTCGCATATTTCTATAATAGATTTTGTTTTATTACGAAAAAACGCGGCGGGATAAATAGCTTTAACTATATTCGCATGGGTAAGCTTTAATAATTCAGCTGGTGTTTTTGCTAAAGAAAAAAGTCTTGCCGAAGCGGTTTCCGTGATTTCATCCCTAGTTCTTAAACTAATTATGCAACTTATCAGAACCATGAACGGATCATTATGCTTTCCAATAAGCATAAGGCCTGGTTTGCGGAATTCTTTTGTAACTTTTTTGAGTGTCTTTATCACCTCGGCAATGTTAAAATCCGTAACTTTTCCTGCCATTTGTCCTCATTTTTATTTATTTGGGCAATTCTTAATAGTAAAAAAGTATTGATTTTGCTAGTATAAGGGCTCTATTAGGGTCTATTACAAATAGAATCAATGAGATAACAGACAGTACGTATTTTAACTTATAAACTGGATTTTTGGAAAATGCAGCATACCATTTCTGTTTTAATGAATAATCATTTTGGTGTTCTTTCACGCATATCTGGTCTATTCAGCGGTCGTGGATTCAATATCGAAAGTCTTAACGTTGCCGAAACTTCGGATCCTAATATTTCACGCATGACCATTGTTACCATTGGAGACAAAGCTAAGATTGAGCAAATAACAAAACAGTTGAATAAGCTCGTTGATGTTATCAAAGTTGTGGACCTGACCGAGGAAAGCTTTGTCGACCGCGAACTGGTATTAATAAAAATGAATGCTGAACCGCGTGTTCGCGAAGAAATGCTTCGAATAGTGGAACTTTTTCGAGCCAGAGTGGTAGATGTAAGTTCTTCCACCTATACTATCGAAATCACTGGCGACGAAGGTAAAATAAACAGCTTCCTTGAGCTCTTAAATCCATTGGGCGTCAAAGAAGTTGTCCGCTCAGGAAGGATCGCCATTGGCCGTGGAAATAAATCGCTTTCATCTAATTAAAGTTTACAGATAAGGAGAAAAGTTTTGTCAAAGATTTACTATAACAAAGATGCGGATATAAAAAATATTAAGAAAAAAACCATTGCTATCATAGGTTACGGCAGTCAGGGTCACGCCCATGCTCGCAATCTCCATGACAGCGGCATGAAAGTCATGGTCGGACTCCGTAAGGGCAGCGCTTTTTGGAAACGTGCTCAAAAAGATGGATTAAAAGTGGTCTCAGTTCCGGAAGCGGTCAAACAAGCTGATATCATGATGATCCTTATTCCAGATGATAAACAACGAAAAATGTATGAAAACGATATTGCACCCCATTTAAAAAAAGGTCAGGCAATTGCCTTTGGGCATGGCTTCAATATTCACTTTGGTCAAATTGAACCCCCGAAAGATGTCGATGTATTTATGGTTGCACCTAAGGGTCCGGGTCATTTAGTACGCCGCACTTATGAGCAAGGAGCCGGGGTACCTTGTCTTATGGCTATCCATCAAAACGCTACTAAGAACGCTAAAAAAATTGCATTGGCTTACGCTAAAGGTATTGGTGGCACTCGTGCCGGAGTCCTCGAAACCAATTTTAAAGAAGAAACTGAAACAGATCTTTTTGGAGAACAAGTCGTTTTATGCGGTGGTGTAACTGAGTTAATCCGTTCTGGTTATGACACTTTGGTCGATGCAGGTTACGACCCCAACTTGGCTTACTTCGAATGCCTCCATGAACTTAAACTAATTGTTGATCTAATTTATGAAGGTGGCATTGGGAACATGAGATATTCTATAAGCACCACTGCCGCATATGGTGATGTAACGCGTGGACCCCGAATCATCACTGATGAGACTAGATCAGAAATGAAGAAGATTCTGAGCGAAATTCAAAGTGGTAGTTTTGCCAGAGAGTTTATTTTAGAAAATCAGGCTAACCGACCTGTATTTAATGCTCTACTTCGTAAAGGTAAAGAACATCGTGTTGAACAGATAGGCGAAAAGCTACGCAAAATGATGCCTTTCGTTGGTAAGAAATTGCAGTAGGGGCCAAATTTTATGCGCAGCCCCATAGCAAAAGAAGGCTTTATATTCATTATTCCCCTGGCTTTTTTGGCGGCGCTTTTTTATTCATTTGGTTATAACTGGCTAGCCGGATTGTTTGAAGGACTTTTTCTTTTCTGTGCCTGGTTTTTTCGGGATCCTGAAAGAGCCATCCCAACTGAACCTAACGTGATTGTGTCTCCAGCAGATGGCAAGGTCGTTGAAATTATTAAAGAGAGCGATCCATTATTACCAAGCGGTAACTATATCCGGATTAGCATTTTTTTGAACGTGTTTAATGTTCATGTGAACCGTATACCTATTGCCGGTAAAGTTGAAGCAACTCGGTACAATAAAGGTAAGTTTCTGAATGCTGCAAACCACAAGGCATCTTTAGATAATGAGCAAACTGCAATTCTAATAGACAACGGTTCTACCAAAATATTGGTTAAACAAATAGCAGGGCTAATCGCAAGGCGTATTATTTGTTACGCAAAAGAAGGTGACGAATATGAACTAGGAGAACGATTTGGCTTGATTCGCTTTGGTTCGAGAACCGACATATTTGTTCCTGAAGGAACTGAAATCAATGTAAAAGAAGGTGATATTGTCAGCGGTGGCAGTTCAACTATAGGACACTTAAGGTAAAATGATACAAAGAAAAGGCATACATATTCTACCTAGTTTGTTTACTACTGGGAATGTGTTTTGTGGCTTCTACGCATTTGTAGCTGTTTTGAACGAAGATTTTTATCAAGCCGCCTGGGCGATTTCGGTAGGTATGATCTTTGATGGATTGGATGGACGGATTGCACGTCTAACAAAAACCACCAGCGCCTTTGGAATGCAATACGACTCTTTAGCCGATATCATTACTTTCGGCATGGCACCAGCATTTCTCGCATATGCATGGGTTTTAAAACCTTTTGGAAGGCTGGGTTGGATGGCAGCTTTTCTTTTCTTACTATGTGCAGCATTACGCCTCGCACGTTTCAATATCACCAAACCTGATATTAGCAGCGCTCATTTTATTGGTTTACCAAGCCCAGCAGCAGCAGTAGTAGTTGCCTCTATTGTTATTGCCTTTGAGGATTTATTTGCTACAAGAATCAACCCTTTCATTATGGTTATGGTTATTTATGGGTTGGCATTTCTTATGGTGAGCAATATTAAATATCCTGCATTTAAAAAATTTAATTTCAATAAAAGAGTGGCATTTTCCCGGTTTCTATTTATTATCTTATTTATTTACGTTTTGGCAACGATTCCTCGAGTGGCTTTATTTCTGCTTGGGGTCTCCTACACCGTGATCGGTCCAATAGGATTATTAATTAAAAATAAAGGTTCGGTTTCAGAAGAAACCAAACCCTCTGAATCCAACCTTCAATAAATTTATTAATGTCTTGGTTAGATAAACTTAAGGCCGGTATCGGCAAAAAAACCCTAAAGGATGAGGATTTATGGGTCAATTGTAAAAAATGCAAGGAACAGATTTATGTCTCAGAATTAGAAAGTAACCTCAAGGTTTGCCCAAAATGCGGATATCATTTTCGACTAGATGCCCGACAAAGAATCCATCTGATAATAGATCACGAGACGTTTATTGAGCATGATAGTAACCTGACGTCATCTGACCCTCTTAAATTTAAAGATACAAAAAAATATAAAGATCGAATTCGAGCAACTATAAAGAAAAAATCAAGTAACGATGCCATTGTGACTGGATCTGGAGAGATAAATGGGATTTCCATTGAATTAGCTGTATTTGACTTTAGTTTTATGGGCGGAAGCATGGGATCAGTAGTCGGAGAAAAAATTACACGTACGATAGAAAGGGCAATAGAAAATAATGTACCCTTGATTATTGTAAGCTGTTCAGGGGGTGCACGCATGCAGGAAGGTATTTTTTCACTCATGCAAATGGCAAAAACTTCATCTGCACTACAAAAACTCGGCTCTAAAAAAATTCCTTACATATCGATTCTAACTGACCCCACTATGGGAGGAGTTTCTGCAAGTTTCTCCATGCTAGGAGATATTATTCTTGCTGAACCTGGAGCATTGATAGGATTTGCTGGGCCACGCGTCATAGAGCAAACCATCAAACAGAAACTACCTGAGGGGTTTCAAAGGTCCGAATTCCAATTGGAACATGGTCTAATTGATAACGTTATCGAAAGGAAGGATTTAAAATCGACATTGGCCCGACTTCTAAACATGCTACAAAATAAACCAAAAGAAATAACAGGACAAGTAGCAGAAAAAATCCCAAAACTCACGAATCCTCCTGAAGTCCTTGGAGCCTAAATAGGCTTTTAATGTTTATTAAGCTAATGATTAATTTAGATAAGCATTACTTCTAGATAACTAATTATTCTGTATTTTTGACTGTTTGGTGTCGAATCAACTCACCCTCCACCATAAATACTACATCTTCTGCAATATTTGTCGCTAAATCCGCGATCCGTTCTAGATAGCGAGACACTGAAAGCGTGTGAACTGCTCTATCAATAAATTCTGGGCTCTGGCGCATCAAATCCTGTAATGTTGTATACATTTCTCTATTTAAATCATCAATTTCATCATCCATCGTCAAGACAACTCTTGCTAGCTTTGCATCCATTCCGATAAGTGCATCAAGGCTTTTTCGTACCATTTTTCGGGCACCATCAGCCATACGTGGAAAATTGAGAGCTGCCTTAAGTGGGTCATGCGACGATAGATAAATAGCCCTTTCGGCAATATTAACTGCTAAATCCCCTATGCGTTCTAAATCATTATTTACTTTTAATACAGATATTATAAATCGTAGATCAGCTGCAACAGGTTGATGTAAAGCTAAAATCTTGAGACATTCTTCTTCAATTTGATTTTCCTTTTGATTTATTTGGTAATCACCCTCTATTACAACCTCAGCAAGATTTATACTTCGGTTGACCAAGGCCTCGATAGCGTGATTAAGGGCTTCCTCCACCAATGAACCGCTAGCTAATAACTCCTTCTTTAAATCTCCCAAGTCTCTTTGTAAATGCTTTGCCATTTTCTTTCTCGATTATCCAAATCGTCCACTAACATAATCTTCAGTTCGTTTATTCTTTGGAAGGGTAAAAATATTTTGAGTTTCTCCAAATTCTACAAGGTATCCCGATTCAAAAAATGCTGTGAAATTTGAGACTCGGGAGGCCTGTTGCATATTATGTGTCACAATAACTAAGGTATAATCCTGCTTCAATTCAAACATTAAATCTTCAATATGAGCAGTAGACACAGGGTCTAACGCTGAACAGGGTTCATCCATCAAAATAATTTCAGGATCCATTGCCAACGCCCGAGCAATACAAAGACGTTGTTGTTGACCTCCAGATAAAGCCATAGCAGAGCTTTTCAAGCGATCTTTTACTTCTCCCCATAAAGCTGCGGCTTGAAGTGATTTTTCTACAAGCTCATAAATACCTTTTTTTGGATAACCATTTATTAAAGGTCCCCATGCAATATTATCAAAAATTGATTTTGGAAAAGGATTTGGTTTTTGAAAAACCATTCCTATTTTTCTTCTTACTTCAACAGGATCCACATCTTTTCCATATAAATCAATACCCCGGTACAGAACCTTTCCTTCTAATCCGGCACCTAAAATAAAATCATTCATACGGTTAAACGATCGAAGCAAAGTACTTTTTCCACAACCAGAGGGTCCTATTATGGCAGTGATTGAATGTTCAGGTATATCTATAGAGACATCCTTTACAGCTAATTCATTATCATAGCTAATATTAAGGTTATGAGCCTGAAGAACTATTTTATCTTCAACCTCTTTCTTTTTTTTGGATAATACATTGGCTAATTGGTTTGCATTCATCGGTTTTTTTTCTCCAACCTATGACGAATAAACACCGCAATTGAGTTCATTAATAATAAGACAAATAACAGCACAAGAATTCCAGCAGCGGCAAGTTCATGAAACTGCTGTTGAGGTCGCGAAGCCCAATTGAAAATTTGAATTGGAAGAGCCGTAAAATCATCCATTGGCCCATCCGGCACAAATGCCACATAAGTCAGTGCACCAATCATTATTAGTGGAGCTGTTTCACCTATCGCTCTCGATAAAGCAAGTATAATACCTGTAAGAATTCCTGGAAATGCTGCTGGAAGAACATGCGCATAAATAGTTTGCCAGCGCGTTGCTCCCAAGGCGAATGCCGCTTGTCTAATAGTATTGGGAACCGCTCGTAATGCCTCTCTTGTTGAAATTATGATTACAGGAAATATTAAAAGACTCATTGTCAAACTACCAGCCAATACACTTTGATTAAGCTCAAACCATCTTACAAAAATGACTAAACCCAACATTCCATATACAATCGATGGGACCCCCGCTAAATTTGAAATATTGAGGTCGACAAACTGACGAATTCGATTTTTTTTTGTGAACTCTTCGAGATAAAGGCCAGCACCAATACCTATGGGAACAGAAAAGAGCGCAGTTAAGCTGATAAGCCATAAGGTACCAATTAAAGCTGAATGGATACCCGCTTTTGCAGGAAACCGTGAAGGGAAATCACTTAAGAATTGTAAGTCCAACCATTGAATACCTTCCTGGGTCACATGAAACAGCAAAACACCCAAAATTAAAACACCGCTCCAGGCAACAGTAAAACAAAATCCATGAAAAATTTTTGCAATGACATAACGATTTGTAAGATTACGAGAAATCATTCATAGACCTCACGAAATCGCTTAAGTAATCTACCGGAAAAAATATTCATAGAAAGAGTGATGACAAAAAGCAAAGCCGATACCGCAAAAATAGTCTGATAGGCAACTCCTCCCTGTGGGGTATCACCCAGACTCACCTGAACAATGTAGGCAGTCATGGTTTGAATGGCTACGAATGGGTCAATAGTCATATTGGGGCTGGCACCTGCCGCTAAGGTAACCGCCATTGTTTCCCCTATTGCCCTGGATATAGCTAACAAAAAAGATGCCATTATTCCCGATAAAGATGATGGCACCACAACACCAAGAATTACTTCACATTTTGTGGCCCCTACAGCATAGGCACCCTGGCGTAAAGAAACTGGAACCGCACGAAGAGTATCATCACACAAGGACGCCACCATTGGAAGAACCATGATACCTACAACAATGGAAGCACTGGCAGCATTAAAAATTTGCACCTCGTCAAATAACTCCCGTAAAAGAGGAGTTATAAAAGTAAGTGCAAAATATCCATAGACCACTGTGGGAATTCCTGCAAGTACTTCTAAAACAGGTTTAAGAATACTCCTAAGCCTGGATGTGGAATATTCGCTTAAATAAATTGCAGTAGCCAAACCTACAGGAAGAGCAATCAATGATGTCCCAAAAACTATTATAAGTGTCCCGCATACTAACGGAACAACACCGAATGATCGTGGTTCTAGGAGAGGTGTCCATTTAGTTCCAAAAAGAAAATCTAAGGCAGGAACATGCTGGAAAAATATTCGTGCCTCACTGATCAAAACCCAAACAATAGCGAAGGTAGTTAATACAGATAAGGTAGCGCAAAGAAACAAACTAAATTTAATAACTTCTTCCCGCCATTTTTTAGAATTACCTTGCCAAAAAATATTATTTTTATCTAAAATTGTACTTATAAAGCTATTTTTCAATAACGGGATTCCCTTTATTAGTTATCTTTGAGTGAAACCTTGGTAACATTTGACTCCAATGACTTTTTTCCTACAAGCATGGTGCTCCACTTTTCAAATTGATCCAATAGCTGTTGATACTTGGTATCGGGAAGTGGAACATATCCGACCTCTTTTGAAAGCACGGTAGCGTTCTTTAAATAAAACGATACGAATTCTTTAATTACAGGTCGCTTCGCAGCCTTGTTACTCACATAGATAAAAATTGGACGAGATAAAGGCTTGTAAGTCCCATCATTTATAGTCGTTTCAGAGGGTTTGATAGGACCATCTCCTCCATCGATTGCCACAACTTTTAACTTATCTTGATTTTCCTTATAATAAGCATAACCAAAATAACCAAGCGAATAAGTGTCCCCCGCTACACCCATAACAAGAACATTGTCATCTTCACTGGCAGTATAATCAGAGCGTGATGCCTGTGACTTACCATTTATTTTTTTTGTGAAATAATCGAAAGTCCCTGAATCGGCACCCGGTCCGTATAGTTTAATAGGCTTATTCGGCCAATCAGGTCGAACATCATTCCAGTTCTTTACAGTACTACCCGGTTGCCAGATTTTTCGTAATTCAGTAACTGTAAGGTAATCCAAAAATTCATTTTTTGGATTAACAACGACAGAAAGGCCATCATAAGCAACAGGTAGTTCAATATAGTCAATACCATTCTTTTCAGCTTTATCTTTTTCTTTACCTTTAATTGGTCTGGATGCATCGTTGATATCAGTCTGGCCAGTTGCAAACTTCTTGAATCCTCCTCCTGTGCCAGAGATTCCAACGGTTACGCGAACTTTCCTGTGTAACTTCTGAAATTCTTCCGCAACCGCTTCAGTTATAGGAAAAACCGTGCTGGAACCATTTATTCGAATTTTACCGAATAACCCTTCCGCAAAGCTTTTATCATCCATAGAAAGCAGAAAAACTGCAGATAAGATAATCAACATAAGTAATTTCTTCATTTTTAGCTCCTTTTCCTTATATTCAAACTACTTTTAATTTTTAAAGAAATAATAAAGAATTTTTAAAGATTAGATTTCAATCTTTCAACTAATTAATAAGGGGAGTGTAGAAGGAATATATGAAGGAAATAAAAATGTAGGATAAAACTTTTCTAAAACCTATTTATATATGAGCTATTGCAATATTGAAGCAGTATTTAACGTAATTGTTTGGAAGTATATTATTTAAAGGGCTTTTGATCACCATTCGATTTGAAAACGAATAATATTGGAATCCAGGGTGCCATTGTCCGTCCCTATTCCGCTTGTAAAATCAGCATGAACGTAGTTATACATAATGCGTGACATGGGATTTAATTCCCAGTTTAAACCCAGTGTCAGGCTTTTTTGTTCGCCCCCATTAATGCCTGCACTACGGTCATTCAAATCGAGCTCTGAATAGCGTGCAGCCAATTGCAAGGCACCAGTACCTTTTCCTTTAGACCAATTTTTTTTCCAGTTGAAAATCTCTTTAGGCTTAAAACGGGTGATCACACCTTTTTTCCGAGAATAGCGGCGATTTTCCCCTGTAAGATACCAACTTCCTTCAATATAATAACCGTCTACCTGACCATTGGTAAGTTGATCCCTCGTAATATCAGTAATCACATACTCACTTTGTAAACTGAACTGATTCCAGTTTATAGCACCTTCAAATCCTACAATATTGAAATTACGAGCAGGTATTACCCCTGTAGTAATTAAAGTAGTTGTAATTTCACTATCGCGTGCACCATTAAATGTTATCTTATTATCCGTGGCATTTTCATAGCTCCAACTTGCTCCCAAATGAATCCACCTTCTACCATCTTCAGCATAATAAGGTGAACCAGAAATTCTACTTGTAACATTCCAATCACCATCCATCCTAAATTCAGGTGGGTCTTCACTAGTTTCTTTATTTATAAAAACCGACCAGTTGAGTCTGTTATTTAATGTATGATTATAAAAAGCAAAACCTGTGTTTCGTGTTTTGAAAAAAGTATTTGCCAATGAACGTTCAATAAAAGTCAGGTAATTCGAACTGGTGAGAGAATCTAACGATGCCGGCCGTTTAAAATGGCCCACCTGAAAATTACCGAGAACAGGGATCCTGGCTAATCCAATATACATATCTTTGAACGTTACACCGTTGGAACCTCCCCCCACATCGATATCAAACTTAAACTTCATTACCTTATGAAGCATACCCGCCATAAAAAAGCGAACACGACGAAAACGAGATCCATTCTCCTGTTGACCAACCGAGGATTGGAAAGTCTGTGATTCACTGAAAAAACCCCAATCGTGCTGAATACGCCCGCCTACTTGAAATTTGAATTGATCATCAAGCGTTCGCATTTTGAATCCGTTTTTATAATAAGAAATAATTTCCTTTTCGCCCTTTTTGTACCTTGATTTCTCTATTTTTTCTAACTTCTCCAGTCTTTTCTCCAACCTTTTAATTTTTTCAGAACCCATAGCTCCAGCTTCGGTATTAACTAAATACCCAATTATGCAAAACAGGAGCCCTAACAGAAATAACTTCTTAATCATTTGGTCGTTTCTTCCGGATTTACTGAATAATGACACTCAAGGTATTTTATTTCGCTTGGCCTATGGCAGGATATCTATTAACTATGCTTTTATAAGTGGGATAGATATTTTAAATGTGCTTCCCGTTCCCAGAAAACTCTCAACAGATAGCTGGCCAACATGCGCTAGAACCGTATGCTTGACTATAGAAAGCCCGAGCCCAGTCCCACCCACCTGTCTTGACCTTGCTTTATCTGCACGATAAAAACGTTCAAAAATTCTGTGTTGTTCCTGTGGTTCGATACCAATTCCCAAATCACGAACTTCCAAAACAGCATTTTTCCCTTGCTTATACAAACTCAGAAATACTGTACCATGCTTTGAGTTATATTTGATGGCATTATCTATAAGGTTATTAACAGATTGAAAAAGAGCTTCCCTGTCACCTAAAATTTCTATAGGTTCATCAATAATCTGCAACTCGATGGGAATTTTTTTATCCTCACTCAATGGAAGAAGTGCATGCATTGAATCATTAACCACATCCCTTAAGTCTATAGATTCTCTTATAAAATCCATCTTCACAGACTCCAAACGAGAAAGAGCGAGAAGGTCAGTAACGATATTAGAAAGACGAAGAGTCTGGTTCATCGTCTTTTTTAAAAAACTACGGTGATAATCGGCGGACATTTCTTTATCTTCAATCATCGTTTCCAACATACCGCGGATAGCGGTGATGGGAGTTTTTAATTCATGAGAGACATTAGCCACGAAATCCTGCCTGATAGTTTCCAAACGTTCTAATTCGGACACATCATGTAAAACGGCAACAGCACCAACCATTTCCCCCGAAGAATCTCGAAATGGTGACGCATGAACTTCTAAAATCTGATCCATAGAGCCAATCACAATTTTTAACTTTTTTCTAATTTCTGTTTCTTCATCTAATACTAAAGAAATAATCTGACAAAATTCCTGCGAATGGGTTGTTTCCCAGATCCTTTGATGAAAATTTTTACTATCTGAGATACCAAGAATTCTTCTTGCAGATTCATTTAGATGAATAATATTTTCATTTATATCTACTGCGACGACGCCCTCTACCATTCCAGCTAAAATAGCAACCAGTTTATTATTATCCAATACAATGGTTTCCAAACGTTCGCGTGAGCTTCGCGCCATTTTATTCAAAGTTTTGGCTAATGAACCCATTTCATCTTTTCTATCCACTAAAACTCGTTGATCATAATTGCCTTCAGACATCGATTCAGCGATTGCGGTCATGGCAGCCAAAGGTTTGGCAAAACCTCTCGCAACAAAAAATCCTAATATTAAAGCGATTAATATAGAAACACTCATAGCAAAAAGAACAAGCGTATGAATACGTGAAAGCCTATTATCAATAGCAGATAGAGGGAGAGAGGTTCTTACATAACCTAGCAAATCACCTTCCCTTTTTATAGCGAGGGCGTAATACATCATGTTAATGTCAATCGTTTTACTGAATCGAGTGGTTATACCTTGACCGTGAGAAAATGCAGCGAGAATTTCAGGGCGATTTGCATGATTGTCCATTGATTTTGGATCTTCCTGCGAATCGGCAAGCACTGTTCCGTCTAATCTAATGATTGTGAATCGTGTATTGGTTACTTTTCCCAGACTTTTTATGCGTTCCTGGTGTTTTTTCTTAGAAGAAAGGGAAAAAATATCTAGAGCCATGCCCCTAAGCAGAGTTGCACGAACATTTAGAGACTGTTCAATTTCCTTTAGAGTTTCTTTTTCTACCTGCTTGGAAATAAGAACCCCAACCATTACGGTGGAAAGTAATATGAGAACTACATAACCAACAAAAAGTTTCCATAAGATCCGAGAACGAATCAATTACCCAATCTCCTCATCACGAAATCGATAACCCACGCGATGGATGGTCTCTATCAGATCTCGTTTTTCAACAAGTTTTTTACGGATAGAACGTATATGAACATCAATATTACGGTCGATTATATATGCATCGTCAGAGGACACATTATTTAATATTTGCTCGCGTGTGAATACTCGACCCGGATGCGAAGCAAGAAAATACAAAAGCTTAAATTCCATAGCAGTTAGGTTAACTTTTTTGTTTTCTAACCTCACTTCATGACGATTACAATCGATAATCAGCTCATCAAACGAAAGGACTTCTTGTTCTTCTTCTTCCCTTAATCCACCTCGACGTAAAACCGATTTAACTCTTGCAATGAGTTCCCGAGGACGAAAAGGTTTCAACACATAATCATCAGCCCCTATTCCAAGACCCAATACAATATCGCTCTCCTCACCCTTTGCGGTCACCATAATGATAGAAATGGAACGCGTTGCAGAATTGGCTTTTAATTGACGACAGATTTCTATTCCATCTATGCTAGGTAGCATAAGGTCAAGTAGAACCAAGTCAGGTATTTCTTTTTGTACCAAAACCAATCCCTTTTCTCCATCCAAAGCAGAATTAACATCAAATCCTTCTTTTGAAAGATTATAGTCAATGACTTCGAGAATATCAGCTTCGTCTTCAATCACAACTATTTTAGTTTTTTTCAATAGATATACTCCCAGGATTTTCTAGAGTACATTTTACTTTTTAAATATAAATTTAATATAAAAAATGGATTCCCCTAAGGAGGAGGGAAAATATTTAGATCAATAACTAAAAAATCGATCTAAACGGGATCGCTTTTTAGGATGCGACTTCCGTGATACGGTGTAATCTTATCTCAAAAGTTTCAGAAACTCTTAGTTTTAAATTTAAAAAACGATAGTTTTCGAATGAAACTATTAAACGTTTATCTGACGGTTTATACCTCTAGCAACCAAGGCTTTTTACTGCGTCTTCGATAGACACTGCAACACAACTGAAAATAGGTGTGTCTTCTTTAACATATCGACTACCTTCCGTTTCGCGTAATTCCTGTACAAGATCAAGAAAGTCATCCGGCGAGTCAGTTTCGAAAGCGACAACAAATTCATAATCATCAATACCAAAACAGTAAGTTGTATTTAACTTAACAGAAGGATATTTATTACCAACAAAGATATGTTCATCCATAATTCCCTGACGGGTAAATTGAGTCAGAAGATACCATTCGCGGGTTTTTACGAAGGGATAAATGAAGAGATATTTAGCCTTACCTGGAATGATGTGTGTTCGGTCTTCTTCATGCTCTGGATTGATAAAATCCATATACATGGACCGCTTTGTCATAGAAAGGTAAGAATGCGATATGTTGAGATACTTCCCAAGTCCAGTTTGATATAACCTGGTGGTCATGGCCTGAAACTCTTCCATGCTGTAACAGATTCTCCAAGTCATTATATCCGTGTCACCACGCAAGCCTACCATGGTGTAGCATAGCAGGATCATATCAGAGGAATTGTCATACTCTTCTAAAATATCGATAAACTCTTTAATCCCTTTATCACGCTCATCTTTTGGAAGTCGGCGAAAAGCAGGGTCGAGCTTATAAAAAGTAAAACTTACATATTGACGACGTGTGGGAGTTTCGTCAGAGGATGCAGCTTGCGTTGCTTCACGCTTTTTCTTTGCGGCCTCCATTGCTGCGCCTTCTCGCTCTTGCCTAGCTCGTGAAACTACTTCTTCATCGATCAATGTAAGGCTTTTATCCTTTGCATATTGCTCAATCCCACGGACAACACTTTTACGCACGAAAAACGGTACATTTTTCATACGGGTCTGAGCCTCATCGGTCCAATCCAACTCGAGGGCAGGCATAAACTCTTCTAACTCTTTGTCATCAATACTCATAATTAGATCTCAAATAGAAAGGTTTTCGGTCTCAGCATTATAAACAAATCTGTTTAATAATCAAAGCCTTTGCTATCTTTTCTTAAAGACTATATTGCTAATAAATATTGCTAATAATTAAAAAAATAATAAAAATATTGAATATATCAATATGTTTTAAAATATGTTTTAAAATGGTTTAAAAATAGGAAAATAAATTGCAAAACAGTAAAAAATAGATCTTATAATAAAAATAATCCTTTTATTTCAATTATTTAATTAATACTATTTAAACTAAAAAATAGGCGAAAAATTTCTTTTGGATTATTTTTAATTATCTATAGATCAGGGTTTAAATCTTAATTACCCTGCAGGAGTAAACTGAGGCGCCCTTGGGAGTTTTCTCCATTTATTAAAATAGTATTTTATACGTCCATCCTTTGTAGGGTAGATTTTTGAATAATTTTCATTACCTTGTTCATCTTTTTCAACGATTACAATATTTTTATCCAGCACTTGGGTAGATTTTGCAACGTATAAAAATGTATAAGGTTGATCACGCGCAATTAATCCATGCAACTCCCTAGCCATTTTAACTTGTTGAGATCTGTCGTATTCTTTTCGAATGCGGGTTATGAGCCGATCTGCTTCTGGGTTTTTGTAGCCGACAAAGTTCAGTTGGTTGGGTCCTGCTTGGCTGGAATGCCATATTTGGTAAAGGTCTGGATCGGCACCCATACTCCAGCCCAAAACCAACGCATCATATTTTAGCGGGTTTACAAAGTCTTTCAAAAATACAGCCCACTCAAACAACTGGGTATTGCATTTAACCCCTATCTTGCGCCAGCTTTCCTGGACTATGGTAAGTATATTTTTACGGATAGGATTACCGCTGTTGGTAATTAGATTAAATTCGAAGAGTTTGCCCTCTTTTTCAAGCCATCCCTCAGCATTTCTCCTCCAGCCATGTTTATTCAAAATTCTTAATGCTTCAGTCGGATCATAGGGTATTGGTTTGATATCAGGATCGTACCATTCGGTTATTTTTGGGTAGGGCCCGGTGACTCTCTCCCCTTCCCCGTAAAGTAAAAATTTTATAATCGGATCAATATTGATTGCCATGCCAAGGGCATTTCTTATTTCTGCCTCGGCAAAAAGTGGATTGCGAATGTTATAACCTACATATGAATAGAAATAGCCAATACTTGAAAAGCTCTGAAATTTATTTTCTTTTGAAAACCGGGAAACCTGGTGTGGCTGCACGGAATAGTTATCCAGAGCCCCCGTATAAAATTCCATTTCCTGCGTCAGCGGATCTGGAATAATCCGCATTATATATTCTTCAAATTCAGGGGGCCCCTCCCAATAGTTTTCGTTTCGCACAAGACTTATAGCTTCATCTGAGGTCCACTCGACAAATTTATAGGGCCCTGTACCTATTGGGTTTCTACCAAAATTACTATCCCGCATAATAAACTTCTCGGGTTCCCGGCTTCGCTGTATTGCTTCCTGCTTTAGTTTATTTTTGTTTAACAGATGTTCCGGTAAAATTCCCATAGTCCAGGAACCAAAAGCAGGTGAAAATAGGCGTTTATAGGTAAACTTGATCTTATAAGGACCTATTATTTCTGCAGATTTTACTGGTTCATAATCTGATTTTCTCGGTGAGGTACCTTTTGGATTAATAATTGAGTTGTAGGTAAACAAGACATCACCAGAATCAAAACCATGCCCATCATGGAAAATAACATCTTCTCTGAGATCAAAAATAATAACGGGATTATGCTCGGTGACAGGTAAAATATTTTTATATTGTTTTACGAGATCAGCTTGCTGATTTAGGTTTTTTGCTTTTATAAACTTTTCAAAAGGAAATTGATTGAAGTAATTATCACCTAAAAGTTTTTTGATCGGCTTAAAAAAATCCTGGTTTATATTATTAAGGTTAAATTTTAATCTAGGAGGTTGTTTTAGTGTGTAACCAATGTTTTCAATCTTCCCTTGAATAGTTTCCTCGGTAATGACTTCTATAGAGCGAAGATTGTTCTTCCATTCAATATTTTCAGACATCGCGTCTAAAAGCATAGCAGCCCAGTCATCTGCATTTTTGGCTATATTCATATCTCGTAAGGGCCGAGACAAATTAATAGCCAAATAAACTTCTTCATATTGCGACCAAGATTTTGCTAATCGAGGTCGATATTTAAGATTTTCATCTAAATCGATGAGACCATCAAAAACAAGGTCGTTAATGGAACTACTGGAGGTGTCTGCGCTTAGTATGGGATTCAATATCTGGGCATCGCCGCTTGACCCTAGAACATATTTAACCAGCCTTGAATTATTTCCTGATGCCTGCTCTTCATATGTGGGCACCCAGAAAAATGATTGCATGAGAAATACAATCAAAATCACAGGTACATATATAAGGACATTTTTTATTACCATTACTGAATGATATCAAATTGAACTAATAATAAGGGTGTCAAATTATATTTACGTTGATATTTATAAAATGATTTAATCTTTAAGGTACTCATGTATAATGAGTTTAAGTAATAAGTAGTGAAATAAAACCATTTTAGGATGAATGCTAAAAATTCTCTTGACTTGCTCATTAATTGACTATAATTTGGAGAACCTCGCCAAGGCTAGGAAAGATATGGCCTTGGTATAAATTGTGAACACTAACGCTTTTTTTATATATTAACTTTTTGCTAATTAACCAATTAGAAGGAAAAAGAGATGTCTACACTAATCACTGACGAATGCATTAACTGTGGAGTATGTGAACCAGAATGTCCAAACACAGCAATCAGCGAAGGCGAAGATTTTTACGAAATTGAAGCAGATCTGTGCACAGAATGTGTTGGGTTTCATGGGGAAGAAGCCTGCCAGGAAGTATGTCCGGTGGACTGTTGTATTCCAAATGAGGAACACAAAGAATCAGAAGAAGATCTGTTAGAAAAAGCTAAGAAAATACATCCGGACGAAACTTTTCCTGGTCTGGATGAATTAAGTAATGAGACTTCTCTTTTCCGCAATCCGGATCGCAAAAACGCAAATCTTTAATTTCAAGAATTTACAGGCTCTGCCACCGATCAAATCTTTCAGGCAGGGCCTGTTTTTATTGCAATTGAGTCTTTCCCGCAAGTTTATCTATTTCATTTGTAATTGGGATTCAATTCTAAGAATACTTACATTTCGAAGTCGTCCTCGGCTTGACAACTTTACTTTTTAGAGTATTGGTCATAAATAAGTACCTATTCGATGCGGGGTGGAGCAGGCTGGTAGCTCGTTGGGCTCATAACCCAAAGGTCGTCGGTTCAAATCCGGCCCCCGCTACCATATTAAATAAGGGGTTAACTCGAATGGGTTAACCCCTTATTTTTTTGAAATTCATATAATATAATTAGTGGATTTTCATAAATTAAAAATATCACACACCTTTAAAAATAATTTATTCTCAAAACCTTCCAATTCTTAAAGATCTGTAATTATCAATACTTCTCTCATGTATTTTGACTTATAGAATCTAAAACTTTGTAAGTATTAAGTACAAATCTAAGAAATACTTAAGCTAGCATGATCAAACACCTATCGTTATATCTAAATACCTAGAAAGCTATGACAATCAATATTCTCCCGAATAATTTATGCATTAGACAATTACCGAAAGTATTGGATCGTGATCGGTTTTCCAAAAGTTTAATTGGATTACAGGAGGCCTGCTACGAAATATTTGATTCTGAAACGAATAAAATCTGGGGTTTTGTTTCCATTAACAATATCAAAAGAGGACCAGGATTAGGTGGTATTCGCATAGCACCAAATATCACTTTGAATGAAGTCAATCGTTTAGCTTATGTCATGACCTTAAAAAATAGTGCTTCCTGCCTGCCATACGGAGGAGGAAAAGCAGGGTTAATAGTTAATGATCCTGCTTTTTATAATGATAGAAATCTAAAAAACAAATTAATAGAAAAGTTTTCCAAAATATTATTTACTCTTAAAAGTTATATTCCCGCTGCGGATATGGGTACAGATGAATACGATATCCAAATGATTTATGAACATCATTCTAAAAAACTACAACAGACTATTCACAATCGGGGTGGTGTTGGACGACCCTTTGACTCAGGCGGAATACCAATAGATGATTGGGAGTTAACAGCTCATGGCTTATTTGCAGCTGCACAGACAATGGAAAACCAGATGGATAACTTTAAAATTAAGGGCTCTAAAATAATCATTCAAGGTTTTGGGAATGTGGGTTGTCCAATAGCCATGAAATTAAACCAAAAAGGAGCCATAATTGTAGGCGTTTCAGATATTAATTGTGCTTTATGGAATCCACAAGGGCTAGATATAAGAGAGTTGATACGAATTAGAAATTTGCCAGCCGGATTAAAAAATTACTCGAAGACGGTTAATAAAATATTCGAAAATAAAAATTTAGATTGGTTGTTAGAAGCACCCTGCGATATTTTAATCCCAGCAGCAAGACCTGATGCCATCACTGCAAAAAATGTTGATCGAATTGACTGTCGCATAATTCTTGAAGGCGCTAATTCACCGACTAGCAAGCCTATAGAGTATTATTTAAAGCATCGAAGAAATATTTTGTCTTTAACCGATTTTATAGTTAATGCGGGTGGAGTTATTGGTTGTGCGGTAGAACAAAAATTAATGCAAGATAAAGATTATGCTAGTAAAGTAAAGATAAAAAATACTCGAATCTATACAGAAAACCTTATTTTAAATACGATATCTACTAATGTGATTGAAATATTTTCAAGAATTAGGAAAGATGATGTGTTCAGGGATGCAGCAACTGAATTAGCCTTGGAGCGATTGCAAACAAAAGAAATTTGGCTTTAACTTAATTCTCCTTCATCTTAATAGCTTCGACCCGGTGATCATAAATTCTTAAATGTGGTTATCATATGGATTGAATTTCTTTCATAATCTTGTCTGCACCCATCTCAATCAGCTCCTCCCCTATTTTACGACCTACGGCAATTGCATTTGTTTTAAGATCTGTTAACTCCTTCTTATAAACTGTTTTACCATCCAAACTTGCTACCAGTCCCGTTAAAGTAATTTGATCATCCTTTATTGTGGCAAAAGATCCAATAGGGACATTACATCCACCCTGTAATTGACTGACCAGCGCTCGCTCCGCATCTAAAGTATAATGGGTGTCTTCATGATCCATATCTGCAAGAAGTATTTGATTGTCGACATCATTTTTCCGTGTTTCTATGCCTACAGCTCCTTGTCCCATTGCAGGCAATAAAATTTCAGGTGAGATCAATTCTGTTATCTGCTCGTCCCAACCTAAACGAATCAGACCAGCAGCAGCAAGAATTATCGCATCAAGTCCTTCTGAGTTTAGTTTTTTCAACCTTGTTTCTAGGTTTCCTCTGAGGGGAAACAAATTAAAATCTGGACGGTAATGTTTTAACTGTGACATTCGCCGCAAACTTCCCGTTCCAATCTTTGCTCCTTTAGGAAGGTCATTCAATTTAATATTATTTCTAGAAATTAGGGCATCAAAAGGGTTTTCACGCTTTGTCACACAGGCTATACAAAGGTTCAAAGGAAAAGAAATAGGCATATCTTTCATGCTATGGACAGCAAAATCTACTTCACGCCTTAATAAACCTTCTTCAATTTCTTTAACAAAAAGTCCTTTTCCACCTATTTTAGCCAAGGGAATATTTTGTATCTTATCACCGGAGGTTTTTATGATTTTGATATCAACATCAAGGTCGGAGTGGTGAGCCTGCAATAAATCTTTAATCCAATTTGCCTGCCATAGTGCTAATGGACTACCTCGGCTACCAATTGTTACATTACGAGATCCCATCAATCGTCCAGATGAAATAAATCTCTAATGGCCTTAAGGTAAATATGGCCATCGTGGGATTGGGTTTTCTTTTTTAAGTTAATTGTGGGTTTATGAAGTATTTTTTTTACAAGAGATTGTGTCAATTGGTTTATCGCCTCTTTATCATCAGATGTAAGATGCTCCATATTTTTGAGAGTCTTATCAACTTCAAAAGCCCGCATATCCTCTGCTCGATTACGCATTTCTACAATTGTTGGTATTGCATCTAACGTGGAGAACCAGTAATTGAACTTGGTAACTTCCTGATTAATGATCTCCATAGCACTTTCAGCTTCTTTTTGCCTTTCCTCCATATTGGCATTTACCACATTTTGAAGATCATCAATATCATATAAATATACATTTTCAAGTTCATTGACTTCGGGAGCAATGTCACGCGGCACTGCAATATCGATAAGAAATATAGGTTTATTCTTTCTTTTTTGAATTGCTGTCGAAATCATTTCTTCATTAACAATAAAAGTCGGCGCTGCCGTAGAGGTAATAATTATATCTGCTCTATGCATCTCCTCTTTGAATGATTCAAAATCCAAAGCACATCCATTCAAAGATTTTGCTAGAGCAGCAGCACGTTCATAAGTACGACTCGCCACATAAACTGTTTTAACTCCATATGATATGAGATGTTTGGCAGCAAGCTCGGCCATTTCCCCCGTCCCGACAAGCATAACCGAGTGATTTTCCAAATCCTCAAAAATCTTTTTAGCAAGCTCCACTGCTGCAGAACTTATAGAGACCCCTCTTTCTGAAATTCCCGTCTCTTCTCGAACCTTTTTCGCAACATTGAAAGCTTTTTCAAACAACTGATTTAGGACCATTCCTGTGGAACTAAATGACCGGGCAGTGCTATATGCATCCTTGACCTGCCCCAATATTTGAGCTTCACCCAAAACCATCGAGTCAAGGCTTGATGAGACCCTAAATAAATGTTCTACGGCCTGATTATCGCAATAACTATAAAAATACTGGTCGAGGTTGCCACGAGAAATGCCATGATAATCACAAATAAAGTCCTGAAGTAATTGAATGCCTCGGTCGGTATTTTCGACTCTGGCATAAATCTCAACGCGATTACAGGTGGATAAAATTATATTTTCTATAATTTCAGGACTTGATACCAGTTGCGACAAAGAGGCTTCAATTTTAACCTGAGTGAAAGCCAGTTTTTCTCGAATCTCGACGGGAGTCGTCTTGTGGTTGACACCAACTAAAATCAAATTTGGTCCTGAATTCATTTATTAGATATGCAGAAAAAAAGTTCCTATTACCGTAACAAAACCTAATATCGCAAATTGTGCGGCTTTCTTTCCTCTAAGTCCGGTTGTCATTCTGCCAAAAAAAACTAGCCCGTAAATCAACCAGACTATTACCATGGGCATTGTTTTGGCCAAATCCCATGAAAAAAAAGCCTGATCCATTTTTGTATTCCAAATAGAGCCGGTCATAAAACCCAAGGTGAATAATGGAAAACCAATAGTAATAACCTTAAAATTCAAGTCATCCAAAACCTCTAATGACGGCATCCTAAAATACATAATGCCAAGTTTCTTGGATTTAACCTGATGTTCTTGAATTAAATACATTATGCCGGCCGCAAATGCTATCGAGAATGCCGCATAACCAATAATAGAAAGTGTTCTATGCATGGTTAACCAGAAGCGTACCTCTGATTCTGGAACTAGTCCGGCATCCTTTGACAAGAAAACAGACACCAACATCACCAAAAATACCAAAGGAATAACAAAGGATCCTAAATCTTTAATTTTATATTTCCACTCTGTTAGAAAGTAAATCACTACAATGAACCAAGCAAGAAACATGGCAATCTCATAAGAAGTAGTATAAGGACCATGCCCTGTTATAGCCGAGTGAAGTCCGATAGAAACAGTATGGGAAATCAAACCCAAAGCTACAGCACCACCTGATAAGCTCGAAACTAAAGGCCTCCGGTAAACCAAGTAGACAAAATACCCCAATGAAGCAGCAAGATAACTAAATAATGCAACACTGAACGAAATTTTATCCATTTGCCTCTAATTAGCGAGATTAAAAAAATGTGCGATCGGTTATCGTAACATTTTGTTTTATCTGATTCAACAGTTCACAAAAGGCATAAAACTTTTTTAAAATACCTCTTTTAAAAATAGTTTTGAAAAAAATATGCGCTTGATATGTGAAATTTGGAGGAATTAACTAAAACCAATAGAATATTGGCCTACTGAAGAATTGCGACAATATATTAATTTAAGAAGTTAAATTATTGCCAGTTCTCGGGGGGTTTTGTACCATCTTTATTTTTCAGCACTTCCTTTAACTCTACCATGAATTCGTTCACGTCCTTAAAGGATCTATAAACAGAAGCAAAACGAACATAGGCTACATCATCTAAATTATAAATTTCTGAAATTACTTTTTCCCCTACCTTTACGGCATGAACTTCTTTTTCGCCTAATTCTTGGAGGTATTGTTCTACCCGATCAACAAGATCTTCTATATTTTTAATACTTACTGGGCGTTTTTGACAGGCTTTTCTCACCCCCGAAATGATTTTATCCCTATCAAACTCTTCCCGGCGTCCATCCTTTTTAACCAGTAAGGGGAGAGAGCGTTCCACCTTTTCATAAGTAGTGAAACGACCCGAGCAACTTAAGCATTCCCGTCTCCTTCGAATCACATTGCCTTCTTTATTTAAACGGGAATCAATAACCTTATTTTCCATTCCAGAGCAGTCAGGACATTTCATTTAGAAGGTATCTATATATTAGTGAGTGCTGAATGAAGAGGAAACTGATCACAAAGATCACGAACTTTTTTTCTTGTTTCTAAGTGAAAGCCATCTTCCTCTATTTTTTCCAGGGTTTGAATTATAAAACCACCAATTTCTTCCATTTCTTTTTCCTTCATACCCCGAGTAGTCAATGCAGGGGTTCCTATACGCACCCCTGATGTAACAAACGGACTGCGAGTTTCAAAGGGGATAGTATTTTTATTTACAGTGATCCCAGCTTTTTCCAATGCCGACTCAGCATCTTTCCCGGTAATATCTTGAGGCCTGAGATCAAGAAGCATCAAATGGGTATCCGTTCCACCACTGACAATTTTGATACCATTATCACTTAGAAAATTTGCTAGGTGCCGAGCATTGGCAACAACCTGCTTCTGATAAGAAAGAAAGTCTTGGCTTAATGCTTCTTTAAAAGCAACTGCTTTTGCCGCAATCACATGCATTAGTGGGCCGCCTTGAATCCCTGGAAAAATCTTTTTATTGACTTCCTTCGCAAATTCTTCTCTACAAAGAATCATCCCTCCGCGAGGTCCACGCAAAGTCTTATGAGTAGTCGTTGTTACAAATTCTGAATAAGGTACAGGTGAAGGATAAAGCCCTGTAGCTACTAGACCAGCCGGATGTGCAATATCTGTCATAATTTGCGCGTTGACATCATCTGCTATTTCTCGAAACTTTACTGGGTCTATAATTCTAGGATAAGCACTAGCCCCTACGATAATAAGTTTTGGTTTATGCTTTTTAGCCAATATTCCTACTGCCTCATAATCAATAAGCTCAGTTTCCTTATTCACGCCATAAGATACAACGTTGTATGTATAACCTGAAAAATTTACAGCACAACCATGAGTTAGATGACCGCCATGTGATAGATCCATTCCTAAAATAGTATCACCAGGTTTTAATAGGGTGTGAAAAACAGCCATATTTGCTTGAGAGCCAGAATGCGGCTGAACATTTACATGTTCGGCAGAAAAGATTTTTTTTGCCCTTTCAATAGCTAGATTTTCGGCTATATCAACAAATTCGCAACCCCCATAGTAACGTTTACCAGGATACCCTTCAGCATACTTGTTAGTCATAACAGAGCCTTGAGCTTCCTGTACTTCTCGACTAACAAAATTTTCAGACGCTATCATTTCCAAAGTATTATTTTCACGATCCGTTTCGTCCTTAATGGATTGTGCAATTTCTGGATCAAACTCATCAAGTCCCAATGTAAATTCCTCCTTATCCAGTAAAGCTTTACCGGATTTGACCAGGTTATTTGAATTTCAAATTAGCATTTATTTCATTTATCTTATCAAGTCTTCTTTGATGGCGCCCTCCTTCAAATTCGGTTTTTAACCAGATCCTTACTATTTCTAAGGCTAGGTCTTTACTTATCACCCGTCCCCCCATAATAAGAATATTAGAATCATTATGTTCACGGCACATTTTAGCAGTATATGCATCTGAACAAAGGGTTCCGCGAATTCCAGGGAATCGGTTGACCACAATAGACATCCCTACCCCGGTTCCACAAATAACGATCCCTCGCTCAACTTTTTGTTCAACAATTGCCTGGGCAAGTTTTATTCCATAATCTGGATAATCCACAGAATCATCACTAGAAGGTCCCAAATCATCAATTTCCAAACCCTTTTCCCGCATGCTGTAAATCACACTTTCTTTAAGGTCAAATCCACCGTGATCCGAAGCAATGGCAATTTTTTTCATGACTTTTATTATGATATTTTTATAATTTACCTGACAGTTTTTAAAAAGGGAGAGTGATTGGTCTTTTGATCCCGGAGAGGTAATTCAAAGTAGCTATTTAGCCTAACTGAGATACTAAATAAACATTCAGGTTTTGTCAACCAAAGTAACCAAAATGGCAGTAGAGGCCATATTTATTGAAATTATTCAAAAAAAAAACTAAAATATTCAAGGATAAAACAATATAAAAACCAACCTCTTATGTGGAAAAATATTTTTCTCGAATCCTGTCTTCTTTCTGCTTTAATTTTTGGTGGCCTCTATATTAATGCTAATTATATTAAGGAGGAATTATATGAAAACAAAGAAAAAACTTTGGCTCGTATAAGCGGTGCCTCCACACCTACAAATAATATAAGTGGTAAAAAATCGGAATTTTTAAATAATATTTCAGGCACACCATTTCCTGCAGCATCTACAATCCAGTAACAAAAATCACATTGCCTTCCTGCTCTGATCAAACGTCAACTCGCACAGAAACCATATTATTATTTTCTATACTAATTATTTATTTTTTTATCTTTTATCCACTAGCTCAAGTTTATTTTAAAGACAAACCAAATTTTTATAATAATTGGAACCTTATCTATTTTTTTATAACACTTATCCTTCTATTTATTACAGGTAAGATAAATATTTCAAAAATTGGGTTAACTAAAACAAAATTTAGCAATATCTTGTTAGGGTTGGGATTAGGAGTTGTACCTATAATCGGTGTCGTCGTATTAGATGCATTGATTGTAAAATCCGGCCTATCAGAAAAAGATCTATTCGCTGGTGCTGAATTGAGAGAAACAGTCAACTCATCCATAAAAACTTTGCTAATTCAAGGAGTTTTTAAACCTGTTATAACTATGATTTTCATAACAGGGTATGTGCTAAACACACTAATTAAGAAAAACAATCTTGCAATACCGGGAAATGGAATTCTATATAGCTCTATGAATTTTAGTTTGGGAATTGGATATTTAGGATTTGGAATAATCGCAGCTGGATTAGCCCGATTTACAGGCTCATTGATTCCAGCTATTTTATTTAGTATTGGCTGTGCGCTCGCTAAGTGTTTAATTCTAACAAACTACCCACGAATCATTACAATAATGGTTTTTCTTATGTAATTTTAGCGGACCACTTTGCTAGATTTTTTTGCCTTTTTAGCAGAAGCCTTTCTTTTCTCTGCTGCCATCCTCGCTGCTTCCTTCGCAGCTCTTCTAGCTTGTGCTTCCGTCTGCATTTCCCTGATCGCAAGTTCTCGATTTTTAGGATCTTCAAAAAAACGAGATACAACCATTCCAAATTCATAAAGACCGTACAGAGGAACTGCTAAAAGAACTTGGGTGATTATATCAGGGGGGGTTAGGACCGCTGCCAATGCAAATGTACCCAAAAAGGCCCATTTGCGATACATTTTCATTTTAACAGTATTGATAACACCAAATTTGGTTAAAAGTACCATGATTAGTGGCGTTTGAAAGGCAAATGCAAAGGCCATAATGAGCTTAACTACAAAGGAAAAATAGAAACCAATGGTTACCTGCATTTTCCAAAAATTAGAACCATATGCCAATAAAAACTTGAGCCCTAATGGAAGAACTAGGAAATAACAAAAAATACCACCAAAGAGGAAAAACATGGTCCCGAAAAAAACAAATAAAGCAGTAATTTTCTTTTCTTTAACTTTTAACCCAGGGGCAATGAATCCCCATAGATGGTAAAGAATCCACGGCATAGAAATAAACACCGAACCCATGAAGGCTACTTTCATATTTGTAAAGAAAGGCTCGGTTGGAGTAATAAAGGTCAACTCAGCGAATTGTTTGGGTAGAGGATCTTCCAACCACAAAAGAAGGATATCTATAAAATAAAAGCTGAGGCCAAAGAACAGGGCAACAACCAAGCCTACCTGAATCACCCTATCTTTTATCTCTATAAGGTGATGGCTTATTGGGACTTTTTCAGTAAAATTAACTTCTTTAACCACGTGTATGCCCGTGAAAAACCATTTGGATTCAAAAAAAAAGCGCGGAATCTATAAAATTAGATGATCCGCAACAATTTGTGTTTACATGAGTTATTCTATTAATTTAAATATACTCAATTGATTTAGTAATTTCAATAGGGATTCTAATCGGTTAAATTATAGTCTAAATTTCTGAAGGAAATATTTTTAAAATTATGAATAATCCTTCAAAAATCAATAAACATTGATTCAATAACCCAAATGAGGGATAATGTCACCAAGTTGGCCTTCTGAAAAAATTTTCCCTTTTATTTCAATCGGTAAGACGGATAATACAAGTATTATCGTATAAAAAATAAAAATTCCTGCAAAACTTAAAAAACTTTATGCGAGTCCAAAAAGAATTCATAGAAGCAATTTCTAAAAAGGTAGTTAGATCTTTAATCGATAAGGATCTAATTATATGGGAAGATACAACGGACAAGCTTGAGACCATCATTTCCGGGATTATTACAGAAGATTTGATGGTAGAGGATTTATTAAATGAAGAAGTAAAAACCCTTCTTGAATCTAAAACAGAAGAATACGAAAGAAGCATGATGGATTATGGCAGGGTTTTTCAAATGGTAAAATCAAAACTAGTCAGAGAACGTGGGCTTATTCTTTAAGAGTTTAGAATGAAAATTAGTAGAGATAAAATCAACCACATAAGTAGCCTCATCGTAAAAGATTTTGCTAAAAGAGATGAGTTGGATTACAAGGTCGATTTAAACGAATTGCGCCTGGACATTACTCGAACAATGACAGAAATATTACAATTGGACGACAAAGCAGATACCGAAGCAAGAAGAATCATGGGTACTTATAAAAATGCTCCTCGTGAAGGTTCACCTGAATGGGACATCATGTATCAAAAACATTTCGATGAATTCACAAATAAACAGGGTGTATGAATTGCCCTTCCCTCTTATTTCCAATTCATAACTTAGAAAAATATATACTTATACTGTATATATTTTTGATTACCTCTTCCCTCCCAACCATTTAAAAATTTTCTTTACGTTTAGCAAAATGGCCAAAAATGAGAAACTTTGAAGTAGCTATCTAAGATAAACAATTAAAATTTATATTTTTTATGTAAGCCATTTTTTTCGAGCTAATGCTAAAACGGTTTCATAGACATTTTTTACGGGTAGTTTATTTTTACGTGCAGCATTCTTGCAATCTTCAAATTCAGGGGAAACCTGAACCGTGTTGCCATCCATACGACCAATTTTAATTTTAATGTCACCAAACGATGTTTTCAGTTTCAGTACTTCGCGATCCAAAATAATTCTATCAACCTCATGAAATCGAACTCCAAAAGATGAGGTTTCAGTTAATAAAATTTTTGACAATGCTTCACGGTTAGAACTTTCTGAAAGGACAGAAATTTTTGTCGCTGGTCTATTTTTTTTCATTAGTATAGGAGAAAAATATACATCAATGGCATGGGATTTAAATAATGATTCCATTACCGAATCATAAATTTCAGGATTCATATCATCAATATTAGTTTCAATCATCATGATTTTCTCGAATCCTTTTTCCTCCATTTCACCCAAAATAATTCTTAAGAAATTAGGAAGAGAAGAAACAATTCGATCACCTGCCCCATATCCATCTTTCAAAATCGTCATAGGTGGCATAGATTGAAATTTTTCCGCATAAAAACTAATTATTGCTGCTCCTGTAGGGGTTGTCAGTTCTTTTTTAACACCACTTGAATAGACAGGAATGCCTTTTAGTAGTTTAAGTGTCGCAGGAGCAGGAACTGGTAATCTTCCATGAGCACAATCCACAAATCCCTCTCCAACATTTAATGCTGAGGAATAAATTTTATCTAACCCTAGGGATTCGATTGCCCACACACTACCCACAATATCAACAATTGAGTCAACACCTCCAACCTCATGAAAATGAACTTTTCCAATAGTTGTGTTATGAATACGAGCTTCTACTTTTGCTATTTTCTCAAAAATTTTAATTGAATTTTTTTTTACAGTCGAAGAAAGATCTGATTCTTCAATTAATTTTTTAATATCCGAGAAACTGCGGTGTGGGTGGGAATAATTTTGTTTAAGCTTATCAACTATTTTGATTTGAGTACCGCTAATACCATTTCTTTGAACATTTTTTGCTTGAAACTTGTAACCTTTAAGGTCTATTTTTTTTAAAGCTTTACCAATTTCTTTTTCCTCAACACCCAAGTCTATCAAAGCACCCAGAATCATGTCACCGCTAATACCAGAGTAACAATCGAAATATGCAGTACGAAGAGGTTTCACAGAGTTCACTTCTTGAAAGAATACTCAAATAATTCCTTAATGGCTTTTTTACCTTTAGAGTTTAAAAAACGCGTTCCCGTTCCTGCAAAACTTTTATGCCTAATCTTCGGTTGTTTTTCATGACCCCAGTTATCTTTATTCCATTTAAACCATGCATGTTCTTCTTGGTCATAGACATGTAAGGATTTATTACATAATTTCGAAAATTCGGCACCCCATCCTGTTCCGCCTTTTACTGTCTTGTCATCTAAAATGGTTCCAACCACAAAAACTTCTTCGGCACTATTAATCTGATGCCAAATACTTTGTAAAACCTTTTTAAACATAGGACCCGTACTATATTTTCTATTCATAAGCCGGGATATATAAGCCAAACTAACATCTCCCTTTAACAACTCATCTGATGTTAAAACACGAACTCCACGTGATCGAAAAATCTTATGCTTATCAAAGGTAAAATTTACCTCTTGTACACCAAATTTTTCTGCCAATTTTCCGAACTCTGACTCGGATCCCTGTGCGCCACCACTGTATAAAATATAATTTTTAGCATTCATAATTTTTAGAATATTAAAGTTTTAGATAATTTATTATATAGGCAAACCACAGAAAAACTACAGCTTTACCCCAAAGGAAGCGTTCAGACAGAATCGGGATTAACTAACTCGAAGAACCGGTCCAATATTCCGGGTTTTTTCACTTTTTCTCCGTGGTCCTTAACCAGGTTATCCCTTGATGTGGTTTTCTTATGATGCTCATCAATAAAAAGCTGCAATAAAATATGGCAAGAATGGCAACCTCCGCCTGCATCACATTTTTCGGTAACCTGTTCAATTTCGGTCAGATTATCTTTTTCAATGGCTGCTCGGATGGTACTTTCATTTACCTGATAACATTGGCAAATGGCCTCATCCTCTTCTGCTTTTGGCGGGAGATTCATAGGGTATAGTATAGAAAAAATTAATAAATGAGAGAAACTAATTTGATTTTAGCCAAAATACATTACATTGTCTATTTGAATTTAAGGGTATTAATTTTCACGATATGCTAAGAATTTGTTAATTCTAAATTCTTGCACTCCAGGCATATCGAACTTATATTTGAAATATAACAGTCATGTCTTGACCGCACAAAACACATTAGTTATTTTTTCTACTTAATAATACAATTAATAGTCAGGCCTTATCTAAAAGAGTAGTTTTTTAGTTTTATCTTTTACTAGACAGGTTTTGCTTACCTATAATTAATTTTTGAGGTTGCAATAACACATGAAAATTAAAGTTTTCATTATTTTTGTAATTTTTATTATCTGCTTTCCAATTGCGGGTTTGGCCAAAGATGAATTGGTGATGGAAAAAGAACTTATGTATTGGGCAATTAATGGTCAAAGTGGTGATTCAGCTTGTTTTCAACTAATTTATATCGAGGTAGGCAGGGACGTCCCTGATATGCGAGATGAACTGCTAGCTGCATCATGCGGTTTGTCAGATGGCAAATACAGTCTAACTCTTACCGGACCCCCAGGAACCACAGTCACTTTTTTTGGGAATTACAATTTTAAAAAAGGAAATGGTTTCTTAACCATTAGGAAAAAGGACGATCAAAAACTCTGGTTACAGGACTTAACGGACTTTCCCGCAGGCCAATGGATTACATCGGAAGCAACCGATGATTCAGGAGCTTTGGAATCCTTTTACAACCCCTCGCCTATGTTTGAGCAACAGGTATCCTCCATTAAATGGGGTGAAAATAATGAATAGGATTAATAAACTAATGAATATTGCTCTTTTAATTGCCGCTTATTTTGTAGACCACTCCTAGAAAGTCGTCAGATAAATAAAGTTCTCCTTCTGGGGAGTACTCTATGTCAACCGGCCTACCCTTCGGAGAACCATTTTTTTTCAACCACCCGATTATAAAGTCTTCATGTGAAATAATGCCACCCGTTGGATCAAGTATTAAGCGGACTACCTTGTACCCAGCAGGGATAGATCGATTCCATGAACCATGAAAAGCAATAAATACACTATGATTATATCGTTTTGGTAGGGCTCCCTTTTGATAGAAAGCGAGTCCAAGGGGAGCCATATGAGCCACAAAGGTATAAACAGGAGACTCAGTTTTTTGACAATCAAAATTTACTTCAAAATCTTGATCAAAAACTTGAGACTCGTAACAATAAGGCCAACCATAGTGTTTACCATTCTTAATTATATTTAGTTCTTCCTTAGGATGATGGTCCCCCAGCATATCGCGCCCGTTGTTAACACCCCATAGTTCACCAGAATAAGGAGAAAACTCCATTCCAACTGAATTACGTAGACCCCGAGCAAAAACTTCACCACCGGAACCATCTAGATTAAAGCGTGATACTGCCGCGCGCAGAGAGTTTTTTTCGATACATACATTGCATGAGGATCCGACAGATAAATATAGTTTATCGTTCTTAATTTTTATGGTTCTCGTGTAATGTCCCCCGCTGGGAATATTATCAATTACGGTTTCGGGCTTTCCATAAGCAAATGGCTTATGAATACGTTTTAACCGAATGACCCTAGTTTCCTCAGCAACATAAAGATAATAGCTATCCTTAATCTTCACAAATGCCAAACCATGTGGAGCCCTATGACCTGAAATAATTGAAACCTTTCTATCTGCTTTACCATTTTTATCAAAATCAGGTAATGCAACAACCTTCCCCTCTTTAGATTGGCTAAGAAATAAAATACCCTGATCATCAAATGCCATATGCCTCGCTCTACTTACATCTTTAGCAAATATGGTGACCTCAATATCTTTAGGTGTTATTAGTTGCAAATAGTTCAACTGGGATATATTTTTTTCAGCCGAAACAAATCCCGCGGAATTTATAAGAATTAAAACTATACCCACAAATATGAAGCGCATAGAAAAAATGACAGAAAATATTTTTAATTTTTTGAAGAATTGAAAAAGCATTTTTAATGTAAAGGTTTTTTAATAAAAAAGAGGTCACGGAAAAATCCGTAACCCCTTATTCTACATGGTAGCGGTGGAGGGAGTTGAACCCCCGACACTACGGATATGAGCCGTATGCTCTAACCACCTGAGCTACACCGCCTAGCATTTGTAACTATTTGTAATTCTGAATTTTAAAAAGTTTACCCACTGAAAAGGTGCCTGTCAATTGAAAATCATTGGCTTAATCCAACGTTATATTTATAACGCATCGTTCCAATTAATATTTAACTTTAAGCAATAGCTGTTCAAGGCTTCAGATTAGATTTCCAGCGTCTCACATCTCGCATGAATTTAGTTCGATCCATTTCCGTTCCTGCCGGAAAAAGTTCAGTCAATGGTTGAGGAAATTTTTCTTTGCTATCCCCATCCCATTTTTCAAATTCTCCTAATTGAATTCTATAAATATCTTTGAAAGTCCTATACTGACCGTTGATTCCCACATAATCCCAACTCGTTTCCTGGTGAATTAAGCGATATAGCTCCGAACAAGCAATTCCTTCGTACAAATTAATTTTACCCACACGCCCTTTAATTATTGCAGCATCTTCACCAGCAAAATCCAGACACCAAATTTGAGAATTTTCCAAACCAAAAACCTCGATTTGGTATACTACCTGCCATTCTACCCAAGATTGAACAGCTTTTTTTTGTACTACTTTTTCCACGAACTGGTTCTCTATATAGTCTACAACCTCATTCCATTCCTTATCGGACTCGTTCTGATCTTTAGTTTGAGTCCTTATAGGTGGGACTTCTAGAACAGGTTTAAATTCGATTCTATATTCATCATCCTCTTTAATCTTAACGAAATGGGCATCACTTCTAGATATCTTCACACCTTCTTTAGTTATACTTGCTACATCACCTGGATAAAAAACACTACTATTAATTTCGGGGCAAAATTTTTTAAGATCGCGTAAAAATTGTTCCTGTGTAGTAGGAAATGAATACTGATTCAGGAATTTAAACTCATCACGATAGCGAAATCCAGCAGAACCAGGGACTACAAATTTGGGTCTGCAAGCTCCCGCTACTTTCAAAAAAGAACTGTATTCGTCCATGGGTAATTCAACCGGATTATGAAAGCAAAAATTTCCCTCCAGCAAGGGTAAATAACGCATATGTGCCATATCCGGTTGCCCATATAATCGATGAATGTATTTAATAATGTCTGGAGAAACAATAGTATCGACTTGATTCCAGATTGTTACAGACCCATCATGAACTAACAAGCCATGCTCTGGAAAATAGTCTTGTTGGTTTAAGGAGGGAGTTGGAGTCAGAGTGATATCTTTATACTCAATGGCTTTGAAATCCTCAACTACAGTCACATTTTTGAACTCAAGTTCTTTGAGTACTTCAAGCAATATCTCATCACGCGGAGCAAGAACTATTGCATCTTCAGCTAAAATGGTACTACTGTTGGCAATATGTGCAAGAGTCCGGATATCAAAATGATCTTGATGACGATGTGAAATATTTAGCACATCAATAACAGGTAGCTTCTCCAAGTCTAAATCAATACTGGGGCAATGGACGTTGCATTCTTCCCATAAATAATCAAAAAAGACTGGATCCGTCAGCACAGTAGTATTGTCTGATTGAATCAATAAACTCGCATGTGATATAAGGGTAGTTTTCATAAGTCAGCAAGGGTTGTAAAATTCTAAGCGTAACCGAAGCAATGATTAAACTCAACCTGATAAATACTATGATGTATTCTAAATAGGTTTTACTTCTTCGGCATCAAAAAACTTTTATTAAGGTTGACAATTGAGCTATCCTTACCCAAAATAATTAAAAATTCTTTAAATACGATTTATTATGAGTGAAACTGACCAAACAATTAGTTTTGTAGAAGGAAAATCCTGCCCTCTTCCCATAGCAGGTCATGGTGGAGGCCTTTCTTTTTCACCGAATGGCGATATGCTTTTACTTGCAGCTATTTCCAGTCCCTCTGAGGCTCAAATAAAAGCTTGGTCTGGCAAATGGCAGGCAAAATTGATCATAGAATCAGAGTTTCCATCTATTCCTATATTTGCAATTGGTGGTGAGGACTGGTTACTCGAGACTCCCTGCAACCCCATTCAGCAGGAAATGGAATCTCCTGGTTTTTGCGAAGCTCTTTATAATAAAGAGGAATATACTATGGTTGCCATCCTAACCGATCTCGATACCAATATTATAAAGAAGATCAGTCACGTTGAGCTTGATGAAATGTTTATCGAACGTATGGTACTGTCTTGGAATCCCTACAAGACAAAGGGGGATGAATACACTAAAACTTATAGCGATGAAAATTTCGTGACCAAAATCAACGAAATCTTTAAGATGAAAAGTTCCGAGGAGCTCTGGCGAACTTCTTGGTAGCACCTGTATAAGACCCAAACATAAAGTCTATTTTGAAATTATAGTACAAATAGTCCTATTATTCGGATGCTAATCGCGGCTATTGGGATTCATATTCGGTTTCGCCGAGGTCCTCCTCTTCTTCTATCTCTTCAATGTCTTCCACGTCTTCGAATTCTTCCTCTTCTTCCTCTTCCTCTTCTATCTCCTCTTCGCGGTCAAACTCCGGATACTCAAGTTGCATTAAATGTTCTGCTTCTCCCAATAACTCAAAACCTTCCTCTGTGTAGTTATTTTCTTCAATATAAAGACGCAAAAGGTTGGTCAGGTTTTCAGATTCACAGATAGCCTCAATTCCAGCATCAGTGATACCATTATTTTCAACCATCAAAACTTGTAAATTTCTGAGACTTTCTGAATTAACAATATGGATAAATCCTGCATCTCCCAAATTATTGCGGTCCATCGATAGGAGACTGAGGTTCTGCAAATTTTTGGAACCTGCGAGAAAACTCACACCTTTATCTGTGATTTGATTTAATTCCAAATAAAGATGTGTGAGCTCCTTTAAATCTTCACATTCTGCAATACACTTACATTCCACATCTGATAATCTAAGATTGCTAAGATCCAGCTTGGTCCCATCTTCAGATAGACGGGCTCTAATTAAATTGTATATCTTCATTTCGGACAGAGCATCGAACCCTTCTTTAGTCAGCGTATTCGCTGTCAAGTCTATCCTTTGCAATTTCGGGAAGTTCTTACTTTTTGAAAGAGCTTTAGCACCTTGATCTGTAACATTATTTTTTCTTAAATCAAGACTTTCTAAGCTATTAAGAGATTGTGCCTCTGCCAAATACTTTAATCCTTCATCACCAATCTTATTTTCCGATAATACTAATGTAGTTAAGTTCCCTAAATTGGTTGATTCGGCAATATATTTCGCCCCCATAGGCCCAATATCATTCCAGGATAATCTCAATGACTTGAGATTGGGTAGTTTTTTTGATTCAGCGAAGTATTTAATTCCTTCATCACCTATTTTATTTTTATATAATTTTAAAGACTCAAGGTTTCCCAGTGTTTCTGATGATCCAAAGGCCTTTGCCGTAACAGCTGTGAGTTTTTTACCACTAATAGTCAATCTTCGAAGTTGCTTAATAGATCTGGCCTTTGCAAGAGATTCTGCTGCTGCATCACTAAAATTTTCAAAACTAAAATCGAGGGTTTCGTAATCCCGGCTGAGCTTGAATCCATTGCGGATCATTCCTTCAATATTGTAAAATTTTTTCACTATAATCTCCGACCAGCCATTTTTTATTCAGATAAACAATACCCGCTATTATAAAGAATCAAAAAAGCGCTTCAAAATATTGAAATATGCATGTCCCGATGCCATCATCATATCGTTATGACCAACTCCATCCAGTATTTCTAGTGTTTTGATTTTGGCACCCAAATTTTCAAAATTCAAATGTGCTTCTTTTTGGGAAATTAAATAATCATCTTCACCATGCATGATCAAAGAAGGGCATTTTACAGCAGAAATTTTCTGACTGTTATTAAATAAAGCATTTTCTTCAGGTGTCGTTTTATCAATATCTAGCCCTCGCCTTTCAACCAAAGGTATTGGATCCGCATAACCACTTTCTATAACACAGGCTTGAATATCATTCCGTGTACTGCAAAGCTCTATGGTTGGAGCACTTCCCAAAGAACGACCCATTACACAAACTTTATCTCTAAAAATTGAATTTTTAATTAAGAAATCAAATATGATATGCGAATCTTCTAAAGTAGCACGTAAAGTTGGTGTTCCAGTGCTTTTACCATAACCACGGAAGTCTGCAATTATTAGCTCCACTCCCAGATTTGAAAACACGTCTGCCAATCCATCATAATCAGAAACGATCTCTCCATTTCCATGAAAAAATAAAAGACTCAGTTTCGCCTTTATATTTGGATGACACCGAACATGAATCCGGGCGTCGCCAGGTGTATCTATATAATATTCTTGGGTGTTATCTGGAGCAGGAGAAGAATCCATCCTTGGAAAAAAAAGGTTTGAATTAAATAAATCCGAATCAAAAATTGATGTCATAATTTTTTTTCTAGGTAAATGCACCTAAATCCTTTAATTAAAGGGTTATTTTAATTTATTCTTTGATAATTAAATCATTGAAATATATTGAACTTTATCTAGTTTCGTGCAAGAATGCGCCGTTCTAAAAATTATGTTAAATATCAATTAATAATTATTTATGGCCTTTTCTAATGGCCCTTTATCTACAACTCTATAAAAAAATAAGGTGAAGTCAATGTTAATGGAACTAGGACCCATAGAAAAACTGTATCAATCATACGAAAAAATCTTGGATAAGGCTCGAAAAAATTTAGGGCGCGATCTAACTGTTGTGGAGAAAAACCTGTTTGCGCATCTTCCTGCTGATACTGATTATTCAAAATTGGAACGAGGGGTTTCTGATATTTTTCTTAAAGCAGACCGCGTAGCAATGCAAGACGCGACGGCCCAAATGGCAATTCTTCAATTTATGTCCTCCAAAATGCCTAAGGTAGCAGTGCCAACCACTGTTCACTGCGATCACCTGATTCAAGCTTATACAGGAGCGATGGCGGATCTTAAAGCCGCAGAAGAAACCAATAAAGAAGTTTATGACTTCCTACGATCAGCTGCCATGAAATATGGTATGGGGTTTTGGAAACCGGGTTCAGGCATCATTCATCAGGTTGTTTATGAAAATTATGCAGTCCCTGGAACTATGATGATCGGGACAGACTCACATACCCCAAATGCAGGCGGAATGGGTACTATTGCTATTGGAGTGGGCGGGGCCGATGCTGTCGATGTAATGACTGGCCAGCCTTTTATGACCAAAATGCCAAAGCTGGTAGGAATCCACCTTAAAGGTGAATTGAATGGATGGACTGCTTCCAAGGATATTATACTTAGAGTTGCAACAATGTTGACAGTAAAGGGCGGTACCGGAAAAATCCTTGAATATTTTGGGGAAGGTGCCCGTAGCTTAAGTGGAACGGGGAAAGGCACTGTCACCAATATGGGTGCTGAAATTGGAGCTACCACATCAACCTTTGGGTATGATGAAAATATGGATCCATATCTACGAGCAACAGATCGGGCGCCTATTGCTGATCTTTGCAAAAAATATTCGGAGCATCTTCAATCGGATCCCTCAGTTCAAAATGATCCTGAAAAATATTATGATGAATACTATGAAATCGATCTATCCTCTTTGGAACCGCACATTGTTGGTCCTCACACACCAGATTTAGGCCGAGAAGTTTCAGCAATGAGCGCTGAAGTAGATGAAAAAGGGTATCAAGAAAAGATCTCTGCCGCATTGATAGGCTCGTGTACAAATTCCAGTTACGAAGATATGACTCGATCCATCAGTTTGGTAAGACAGGCCAAAAAAGCCGGACTAAAACCACAAACCAAACTTATGGTCACCCCTGGTTCTGAAACGATTTATCAAACAATCATTCGTGATGGAATTCTAAATGAATTTGAAGAAGCGGGTGCAACTGTATTGGCAAATGCATGTGGCCCCTGTATCGGAAAATGGCAAAGGGATGATGTAAAAAAAGGTGATAAAAATAGCATCCTCACCTCTTACAATCGAAATTTTGCCAAGAGAAACGATGGCAACCCAGAGACTTTAGGTTTCATCAGTAGCCCAGAGTTAGTCGTGGCAATGTCATACGGAGGATCAATGAAATTTAATCCGTTGACTGATTCACTCAAAGATAAAGATGGTAATGATTTTAAATTTGAACCTCCGGCAGGTGAAGTTTTACCTAGCAATGGTTATACAGCTCAAGATGGCGGCTACGAGGATCCCACTTTTTCGGGCGAGGTAATTATAAATCCAAAAAGTGAACGTTTAGCTTTCCTCGAACCATTTCCAAAAATGGATCCGGTAAAAGATTATCAAAATATTCCTGTTTTATTTAAAGCCAAGGGAAAATGTACAACTGATCATATTTCACAGGCTGGTCCTTGGCTAAAATTTAGAGGACACCTAGATAACATAAGTAATAATATGTTTCTAGGTGCAACCAATGCATTTCATGCTGAAACCGGTCAAGGCAACAACCCCGTAACTGGAGAGGAGAATCAGGAGCTCAATAAAATTGCCCGAAACCTAAAAGAATCAGGAATGGGATGGGTTGCTGTCGCCGAAGAAAATATTGGAGAAGGATCCAGCAGAGAGCATGCAGCTATGGAACCTCGTCATATGGGATGTTTAGCCTTTGTAGCCAACTCATATGCACGTATTTTCGAAGCTAATTTAAAAAAGCAAGGAGTCTTGCCATTCACCTTTGCAAATAAAGCTGATTACGACAAAATCCAGGCTAAGGATAAAATTACTTTTTCCGATCTGGATAAAATAGCACCTGGCAAACCCGTAACCATGACGGTCGCCCATGAAGACGGAGCAAGCGAGAATTTTCAGGTTAATCACACGCTCAATGACGATCAAGTCAAATGGTTCAATGCCGGTTCTGCATTAAATTATATGGGATCGCAAAAATAATGACTATAGATTAAAAAACCCGAACAGGTTTATAACCTGTCCGGGTTTTTTAATCCCTTAAACCCCACCTCTACTAAATCCAAATCTCAAATAATCTAAGTTGATTTTTTTAATTTTAAGTCATTAGTTCTTGCGATTATCTAGACGGCTGTATGGCTCCAGTTTTAAGGTTTTACTTTTCTTGAATTTTCCAGAACGAATAATTTTAATTAATTCTCCGGAACTAGGTTGGCTAGATTCTTTTCTTCCATTTAAAACAATTAATTCGAGATCCTTTCTTTTATTTCCAAGTTCTTTTTTAGCAATGCTTTGGAAGGTATCACCTTCCTTTACTTGATAAAGGTCAATATATTTGGGCTTATACATTTTTTTATCCGTAGGAGATTTTTTTCCTTCATAAACCAAACCACGAATTTGGTTTAAATATCTACGTCTGAACAATTTTTGTTTTGAAGAATCTGCATTTATCCGACTTGCAAGTAATCCAGCCTTTATAATTCTATCTTTTGTTTCTGGGTGAGAGGCTTGAAATGAATGATAAGCCTGGCCTGACATGATTTCTTTACGCCGCAGGCTTTTTAAGAATTTTTCCATACCATGAGCATTATAGCCAGCCTCTGAAATACTCAAAATACCATGCTCATCGGACTCAATTTCTGCATCACGCCCATAACCCAGATTAATTTGCTGAAATAAAGCACTACTAACTGTGAGCCATCCTCCCGCATTTTCCGGGTTGGCTATTGCACTTCCAATCGCAAAAATTTGTGCTCCAATACTACGTACCATTAGTTTTGCACCATGATGAAAAATAATATGCCCTATCTCATGGCCTATTACTCCAGCCAACTCAGCCTCCCCATTTACCAGCGCTAGCAAACCCCTTGTGACATAAACATAACCTCCTGGAAGAGCAAACGCGTTGATCTGGGGGCTATCCATAACCCGAAAATAGTATTTTGGAAAAACTTTATCAGAAAGCTGTGAAACTAATTTTTGACCAATCTTATCAACATAAAGCTGAAGTGTTTTATTCTGGTAAATACCATATTGTTTTATGATTGATCTATCGGCTTCTTTACCCATAGCCATTTCAGTTTTCAATGATACAAAAGGTATGCTTTGAACGTGAAACGGAAAAGCAGTTAAAAACGCAGCAAACACTAAAAAGGCAGGTTTGAATGGATTCGGCATATTTTGATTTCGCCGTTCAAACGTTAAGTGGAAAGTTGCTTGATTCGTTTATCAATTTTTTCTAATTCAGCAGTCCCTGAAAATTTGATTTGCATTTCTCGCAGAATTAATAGAGCATTTGAGGTATCGTTATTACTTACGTGGCACCTAGCTAGACTCCAGTAAACCTGAAAAAGAGGAAAACTGGTGTTTTTATCAATCACCGATTTATACAAATCAATGGCATTTGTTAACTCACCTTCAGCTTCATGAGTATAAGCTAATCCAATATTTGCCATTTGATGATTTAACCCTTGTGAGTTATTTTTAATCTCTAGAAAGGTTGATTGAGCCTTATCATAATCTTTATTTTTAAAATATATATCTGCAATTAATAATGACGCGCGGTTTCGATGGCTTCCAAACCCAATTTGATCTCGGATTTTGATTAACTTATCTACTTCTAATACTTCAGCTTTTGCAATCTCAGTCATATGAAAATATAAGGCTTCATATTTCATGACCTTAGATGATTGATAATTCTCGTAACCAAAAAGTGAAAGTCCTGCAATCAAAACTGCAACAATGCTTATAATTACTTTAGACCTATTTTTAGTAAAAAAAAGCATAGCTTTT
This sequence comes from Nitrospinota bacterium, assembly GCA_028345515.1. GTDB lineage: Bacteria > Nitrospinota > Nitrospinia > Nitrospinales > VA-1 > UBA8687. The sequence continues at coordinate 39,845 of JAOMDP010000007.1, read as the reverse complement.
TCAGATGAAGATAAAAATTGATCAGGCTCTTTTAGGAGCTCTTTTCGTGTAATTTTAATTTTTTTTGCCATCAAGATTAATCCATTAACATATTTAAAAACTCTAAAACACAGCAACTAAACTATTTAATCATAAAGATTATTTACAGACAAGCCAATTTTAATAACATGAAATACGATATAATGAAAACTTTTAAATTTAATGAGTTGTTTAATTATGACCAATGACAATATAGCGATAATTGGTGCTGGAAGCTGGGGGACTGCTCTAGCTATTCACCTATCGAAAAAATTCAAAAAGATTTCGTTATGGGTTTATGAAAACGATTTATGCGAGATAATCCGAAAAGAGAGAGAAAATATTTGGTTTTTACCTGAATTTATAATTCCTGAAAATATTATACCTGAGAACTCCCTTGAATTAGTTGTCAAAAATAAATCTTGCATTCTGATGGTTGTCCCAACACCAGCTTTAAGAAATATTGCTACTAAATTAATACCGTATATAAAACCAGATACCTTAATAATTAATGCAAGTAAGGGTATCGAAAATGACTCTTTAATCCCATGTCATAAAATTATTGAAGACACCTTGAAAATACCTCTTAAACTTGCAACTATATCTGGTCCTACGTTTGCTAAGGAAGTTGCAGCCCAGGTTCCTTCCGCTATATTAGCTGCATCCAAATCCTCGGAGACAACAAAAATTGTTCAGAAAATATTTTCCTCACAAAATTTAAAAGTTTTTACTAGTGAGGACATTATGGGAGTGGAAATTGGTGGTGCATTGAAAAATGTTATTGCCATTGCAACAGGCGTTTGTGACGGTTTAGGTTTGGGATTTAATACTAGAGCGGCATTAATCACAAGAGGATTAGTAGAGATCGCCAGGATCGGCACTAAGCTAGGCGCAAAACCAGAGACTTTCAATGGACTTTCTGGATTAGGAGATTTGGTTCTCACCTGCACCGGTGACCTTAGTAGAAACCGGCAATTGGGGGTCCAATTAGGGCAAGGTAAATCACTTGGAGATTTAACAAAAAATATGAGAACCGTAGCCGAAGGAATTTCAACTGTTAAATCCGCTCACAAACTGATCCACAAACTTAATATACAAGCATCAATTATGGAAGAAACATTTAAAGTTTTACATGAAAATAAATCAGCGGAAAAAGCTCTTGGTGATTTGATGATGGTTGAGATTTCGAATGAATTTACAGGGATTGAAGGTTTAGCATGAATCAAAATGATTTAAAATTTATTCTAAACAATTTGTATAAAAATAAATTGTCTCCCGAAGATGCGCTTAAGCAATTGAAAAGCTTTTCTTATGAAAATATGGGTTTTGCAAAAATTGATCATAATAGAGAAATACGTAGTGGCTTACCAGAAGTTATATATAGTAAGGGTAAATCGGTTGCCCAAATAAAAAAAATAATTGCAAGCCTTTCAAAAGCAAAAAGTGACATTTTAGCAACTAAATTATCTGCCGATGCATACAAATCTCTTAAACCTTACCTGCCAAAAAAAGCTATTTATAATAAACAAGGGCAAATACTTATAATAAGAAATAAAAAATTAATTGCCAAAAAGGGATTGATAACAATAGTTACTGCGGGTACCTCGGATATACCCATTGCTCAAGAAGCCGTAACGACGGCAGACCTACTAGGTAGTAGGGTTGAAACAATATTTGATGTTGGTGTCGCAGGACTGCACCGGCTTTTAGATAATATTAAAAAAATAGAAAAGGCTCGTGTCATCATTGTTGTGGCTGGGATGGAAGGAGCATTGGCAAGTGTTGTAGGAGGATTAGTGTCACAACCCATAATAGCTGTTCCTACCAGTGTGGGTTATGGCACCTCTTTTGGAGGAGTTTCCGCTCTATTAACCATGTTAAATAGTTGTGCAACAGGTATGGCAGTGGTAAATATTGATAATGGTTTTGGAGCCGGGTGTATGGCCCATAGAATTAATCTCCTTGGTGAGGAAACTTTAAAGAACGGATAAGATGGTTGATTCCTTCTTCTTGGCTCACAAGAGGCTGATAATTAAAATCTTTTTTAGCTTTGGATATATCAAAATAATGAGAAGTTGCTAATTGAGAAGCTAAAAACCGTGTCATAGGCGGTTCACTTTTCAGTCTTAAAAAACCATATACCAATTCCAGAAAGGTACCCAACCTCATGGCATTGCTATAAGATATTTTTCGTGTAACTACAGATATCCCCAACCGGTTTAGCAAGTTATTAATCCATTCCCAAAGAAAAACAGGATCATCGTCACTTACAAAATAGGCTTTTCCGGCTACCTTTGAATTTGGAGCTAAAGCTGCCTTCAAGTGAGCTGATACAGCATTGTCAATATAAGTCATATCTACTTGGTTCATTCCTTCCCCAACTATCATCAACCTATTTACATTTGCTTTTTGTAGAATGCGCGGTATTAAATGTGGATCACCTGGGCCCCAAATCAAATGAGGGCGAATGGCAGTAGTACAAAGACTGGAATCATTTTCCTGTAGTACCATTTTTTCTGCAATAGCTTTAGTATTCGAATACTCACATAAATAAGTCTCTGGGTAAGGCGCTGATTCATCAACACCTTCAAGGCTGGAATGGGCAAAGACGACACTCGGAGAGCTTGTGAATACTAATTTAGGAATTGAATTATATCGGCAAGCTTTTATTATATTTTTTGTTCCTTGCACATTAATGCTAAAAAATTCATGCACAGGCCCCCAAATTCCAGGAAAGGCTGCCGTATGAATAACAACATCAACATCTTTCGAACAACTTTTTATAAATTCATAATCTCTAATATCCCCTTGCAAAGCTTTAACCGAAGGGGGTAAGTGTAAATATTTCCTTCTCCCAATAACTGTAACATTATTTCCTTTTTGGATAAGTGCTTTGGTGATAGCACTTCCCAAGAATCCACCTCCACCAGTCACTAATACATGCATAACTTTTTATTCTACAATTGATTAATCCTCATTAATCATATTTATTTAAACTTTTAGCCTAAAATTGAGCTGGTAGATGCATCGAGATTTAACAAATCTGCCTTAGAGTCTGGCGAGAATTTATATCTATGATATCCCGCACAGGCAATCATAGCAGCATTATCAGTACAATATACCGGGTCAGGAAAATAGGCTTCATAGGATAAATTGTCACAAGCTGATTTAACAGCTTTTCTTAGGGCGCCATTAGCTGCAACGCCACCTGTTACCACAACACGTGTTAAATTTTCCTTTTTACAAGCTTTAATTATTTTATTTGAAAGCACCTCAACCACGGATTCTTGAAATCCAGCTGCAATATCATTATCAGTTAAGTGAATACTTTTACCATCCTCTCTGTTTTGAATAAAAGTTTTAACAGAAGTTTTCAATCCGCTAAAACTAAAATCAAGAGAGTTATTATCCAAATAAGCCCTAGGAAATTTATGTGCATTAGGATTTCCATCCTTGGCTATTTTTTCTATTTTGGGTCCACCAGGATATTTATGACCTAGCATCTTAGCAACCTTATCAAATGATTCTCCTGCTGCGTCATCACGGGTACGGCCTAAAATCTTATATTTTCCGAAATGGTCCACACGATATAAATCGGTATGTCCTCCAGAAACCACTAGAGAAATAAATGGAAACTCAACTTGTTTTTGGAGATAAATAGCTAGTAGGTGGCCTTCTAAATGATTTACGCCTATTAAAGGGATACCCAGACCATAAGCTATTCCTTTTGCAGCATTAACACCAACTAATAAAGAACCAATCAATCCAGGCCCAATAGTGACAGCTATTAGATCAATATCTTTTAATTTTACGTGAGCAGATTGTAGACTTTGGTTAATTACTCGGTGTACTTGATCAATATGGGAGCGGCCTGCAAGCTCAGGAACAATGCCCCCAAATTTGGAATGAATATTTGTTTGGTCATTTATAACATTTGATAAAAGGCTGTTCCTACCTTGCAACACTGCTGCCGCAGTATCATCACATGAGGTTTCTAATCCTAGAATAAGCATAATATTTTATTTCATACTTATTCTACTATTCGAGTCAGGCTCATTGATCCTAATATTTTTAAACATTTTTTTCATTACTTCCCAACCCGATAATAACGAAACAGCTTGTTGCAGTTGATTGTCTTTCTTCAGATCCTCGTGCAGTTTTTTTACTTTTAATTCTTCAGATATGCCTTCATCTATTCCTTCAATACTACTCTTCCCTTTGAGGTGTTTTTTCAAATCCTTTTCTCGTAAAAATCGTCTCAACTTAGTTTTTTCTTCTGACTCCTCATCCTTATCCTTTTTTTCAATTTCCTCAACTGGCTCCATTTCTACCAAAATATCAGGTTCTATCCCATTTTCTTGTATAACTCGACCACTAGGTGTGTAATATCTTGCAGTCGTTAACTTGAGAGCAGATCCATCACTTAATGGAATAATTGTTTGCACTGATCCTTTTCCAAAGGTTGGAGTGCCTAATACAATAGCTCTATTAAGATCTTGCAAAGCACCAGCAACAATTTCGGAAGCACTTGCGCTACCACTATTCACAAGAACTATTAAGGGATAATTAACTCCTGCAACCTTATCATGGCTAGTAAAACGCATGTTTTGTTCATTAGAACGACCCTTTGTATACACAATAAGATTTTCTCGGTTTAAGAACCGGTCCGTGACTTCAACAGCCTGATTTAATAACCCTCCTGGATTATTTCTAACATCAAGGATTAATTTAGTAATTCCTTTTTGTTCAAGATCATCCAATGCTTTGTCCAAATCACTACTGGTATTTTTTGAAAAGTTTCTCAATTTAATATAACCGATATCTTCCTGGTATAGCTTATGAACAACGCTACGCACCTTAATAATATCTCTTACGATGGTAAACTCTTTAGGCGCTTTAAAGTTTTTTCTAAAAATAGTAATTTTTATTGGAGAACCTGTTTCACCACGCAAAAGAGACACAGCATCCTGCAGAGTCATATCAAGGGTTGATTCATCGTCGATTTTTATAATTTTATCACCTGCCTTAACTCCGGCTCGAAATGCAGGTGTTTCTTCTATTGGAGACACAACTGTCAAAACACCGTCCCGCATACTAATTTCTATTCCTAACCCACCAAACTTTCCGGTTGTTTCAACCTGCATTTCTTTATACGTAGCAGGAGGCATATAGCTAGTATGAGGATCTAGGGATTTAACCATTCCACGAATGGCTCCTTCAATCATAGTATCGCTTTTAACAGTCTCAACATAATTAGATTCAATTAGTGAAATAATCTCGGAAAATACCTTGAGCTTGTTATAGGCATTTTTTTCCCCGTGGTCTTCTTCTGCAAAAACATTAATCGTTAAAAGCAAATAAACAATTAAAAAAGCGCCGAATACAATAAATTTAATAGGCAAATTTAACCGGTTCAAAATATGATCTCCAAAATTATTTAATTAGTAAAAAATAATATTCTTTAATTTTCCACATTAAAAAAGGTATTTAATCATCACTTTTTTGCAAACCAAGGATTAGGTTTAATCGGTTTTCCACTTTTCCTCAATTCAAAATAAAGTGTTTCTCCCTCAAGAGAACCAGAATCCCCACTGAGGGCAATAACCTCACCAGTCTTGACTACTGTTTCTGTTGATACCTTAATGGTATCCAAGTGCCCATATAAAGAGTGATATTCCTTACCATGACCAATAATTACTAAATTTCCATAACCCTCAAGTTCGCCTGCATACAATACAGTTCCATCAAATACAGCTTTTACTTTGCTACCTTTTTTTGCTCTAACATTAATTCCATTATAAACAATATAAGAATCATATTCCTTAACTCTTTTCTTGCCAAATTTATTAAGGATTCTGCCATCTAATGGCATGTTAAGCCGACCTTTTTTATCAGAAATATCTAACCCCTCACCCGAAACAATCTTCACAAGCAATTTATCAATAAGATCATTCAAATTGGTAGAAGCAGCCACCAATTCTTTTCTAACTTTTTTATAAAAGTATTTCTTTTTTTTTATCTTTTTTAAAAGTACAGATTTTTCTTTCTTAGTCTTAACTATTTCATCTTTTTTGTATTTAGCATTTTTTTCCAAACCCACTAACTTTGCACGAACGGCATATAGCGATCTTTTATCCTTTTCAAATTTCTCATATTGAATTCTATATTTTCGAAGCAATTGAGCATCATGCTCCGCAATTAAATTCATATACTTTAAATTTTGGAACAAAGCATTAATATCATTTGATGAAAACATAATTTTCAAAGGAAATATGGAGCCGTTTTTATATATTGATCTAAGACGATATCCTAAAACTTTTTTATGTGTGTTAATTTTCTGTTCCATCTTTTTTAAGCTGGGTTCTATACTTAATAGTTTTTTCTGATTATTCTTAAAATTCCATTTATAGATTTTTAACTCTCTTTCCTTCAATCTCAACTGGTTGCCTATTACCTGAAGATTCTTCAAAGCCGCGGACTCGCTTTTACCAGCCTTAGAAATAGCAAGTTCCTGTTTTTTGATTTTTTTTCTTAATACTTTTAACTCTGCCTGCTCGTCTTTTAAAAGTGTATTAATTTCATTTATATTTTTTTCCTCTGAAAAGACAATCGAAGTACTTGCCATACAAATTAAAAAAATAAATGATAGTGATTTAAAACTAGCAATAGACATTAGTTTTTGTTTATTAAACGCAGGAATTGAAAGGTTGAAATATAACTAGCCATTAAGCCGACACAAATACTTAATCCAACCAATGCAAGCAATATGGGTTCTCCAATGGATTCAAACCCCTTATTTATAAATATTACTGATGGTTGAAATTCTTTTTTTAAATAGTATTGAACTCCGCTTATAAAAAATAGAGCTAAAACTGACCCTACTAATCCTTGAAACGCCCCTTCCAACAAAAATGGAATTTTAACAAACCTCGGAGTTGCCCCAATTAACAGCATTAGTTCAATTTCTTTTTGTCTTGAATAAATTGATAATCGAATTGTATTTGAGATTATAAAGGTGAGCCCCAAACATAAAAGGCATCCAAGAGCCAAAAGAAATATCCTAGAAAAAGCCATAAACTTTTCGAACTTAGCAATCCAATCCTCTCCATACTCTACCGATTCGATTCCATTTTTATTTTTAAGTTTTTCAGCTAATTCTCGAATATGGATAAATCGATTATTTACTTCTGCAAAATGGATATTGTATGAGGCTGGCAAGGGATTAAAATCCAATTCCAACAAGGCTCTTAAACTATCCGGCATATTGGATTGAAACTCAGCCAAAGCTTGTTCACGCGATACTTCCTTCACAGATTCAACTTTTGGATAATTAGAAATATAATTCTCTAAAATACTTTTTTGTGAGGCCGTTATATCGTCATTAAGGTAAGCAATAAGTTGAATTTGATTATTTAATTTTAAAAAAAAAGAATTAAGATTTAAAAACAGAATGAGAAATAGACCTAAAATAAATATAGATATAGTAATTGTTACCACTGATAGCGCAAAGGTTTGTTTATTATTTAGAATATTTGCAAGAGTAGTTCTGAATCCGCTATATAAAATTCCCATAAAATTTTCTCAATTAGTATCTACTTTACCTCGATTAAGTTTAATAATCCGATAGTTTCCAAGCTTGATGATTTCCTGACTATGCGTTGCAAAAATTATTGTAGTTCCCTCACGATTTAATTCTTCAAACAATTTTAAAATCTCAATTGAAATATCGGGATCAAGGTTACCGGTTGGCTCATCTGCTAGAATTATTGAAGGAGAATTCACCATAGCCCGAGCAATAGCAACCCTCTGCTGTTCGCCACCTGATAAATAAGCTGGGTAGGCATCTTTTTTAGAAGTTAAGCCCACATTTTTCAAAGCTTTCCATGTTTTAAACTTAATGTTTTTTTTATCTTTGGCAATAACTTCTTGGGCAAAAGACACATTTTCAAAAACAGTCTTATTAGGTAAAAGTTTATAATCCTGAAAAACAACACCTATAGATCTTCTTAAGGTATGAATATTCCTATGGGTTAATTTCGCCACATTTATTCCTTGAACTAACACCTGACCTTTTTCAAAGGGCTCCCAACCAAACAAAATTTTTAGTATTGTTGTCTTTCCTGCACCACTGGGTCCGGTGAGAAAAACAAATTCTCCTTTCCCAATTTCCATAGAAATATCATCCAATACTGGAGTGGACCCATCATACATTTTTACTACATCGAATATTTGGATCATTTGTATGTTTGCTAATAAAACGGGATATGAATTGGGATCACATAATCAAGAATATGATTTTAAAGTTATTCCTGTGGAATCCTCTTTGGAATTGATTCTTCATCTTCGATTATAAAATCAGCACTAGAAATATTCTCAGCAGTATATTCAAGTGGCAACATGGAAATCATCCGGGAACCATAGAATTGTTTAATTTGATCATCGCTCAACAAGTCAAAGTTTAAATAAGTCTTAACGACCAATCTCTCGTTTTCAAGTTCGTACGTAAAAATTCCATCTGAACAAGCCAAAAAACCTTCATTCTCTCCAAATGATAATATTGCTTGATTTAACAACGCATCCATTTGAATAATACAATTTTTATCAATTTTCATTCTTTGGCTAAAACGATTTACACAATGTGTAGTATAAAAAACTTGTGGCAGAGAAAATGACTGAACCAACCTCCCCTTATCTGTAGATTCACTTTGAATCGGAGATATTACTGCACAAAAACCTTGCCTGGAAAAATCAATCAAAAATAAAATATCTTTACCAAAGCGTTTGGTGACTTTATTCGTCATTTCATCAATAAACTTTTGCCTCTTTCTAATAGAAATTTTTGCTTTACTACGAAATTTCTTCTGAAATTCCGCCTTCACGAAGGCTTCGATTTGAGATTTCTTATAGTTAAAGTAACGATCTTTGGCCATAATAAATTTGAATTTTTTAATAATATACTTCTTAAATATACAATAAAATAAACTCTGTTAAAAGAAAATGTTTTTATAACTCATTGTTTTTAATATACTTTAAAGATATCCAGCAAACAATTTAATTATCATACGCTCTTATTTAACAGCATTATAGTTTCTTTTATTACCAAACCAAATCCAAACAACTTGTCTGTGGTAAACTTTAACTATGAACTCAACACCAAAAATATTCCTAATGCTTTTAGCAGCAATATTGATTTTTCATACCGCTTTAAACTACATGATTGACAACATTCAAGAGTTTGAGACTGTTCCACTTCCACCAAAGAAAATTAAGAAAATTAGCACACAAAACCCAACCATTGAGGTTAACGCTAAAGAAAATGATTCTTGGGCCCTCGTTGACTTCTCAACACGTAAAATTAAAAATATTAATGAAAAAAATGCGTCGAAAAGAAAACTTCAAAATATAGAATGGGATCTCGGCTTTAGTCGCACTAAGATTATTACCAATAGTGGGGCTACAAATCCACTTGGTAAAACAGGGGTAATAAACCTTGGCCCTGTAGATTTTGATTCCGTGAACGAGGCTCCTCAAAAGGGCTATATAGAAGACAAGCTGTCTTTTGGAAATCTTATAAACAAAGAATTTGCGGGCTGGTATAATTACCGAACGCGAACCCATAACATTGAATCCAAAAATAACGTTTATGTTGTAAAAATGGCAGATAAGGGTTTTATGAAAATGCGAATCTTAAACTATTACTGTGGGAAAAAAGATCAGGACTGCAGGACAATGATGTGTTCCAGACAACAAGCCGCCTGTTTGACAGTTGAATATGTGCTGGCAAACAATGGAAGTAAATTTTTTCCTTTAAAAAATTCGGATTCCACTCTTGTTAACAACACTTCAATAAATATTAATTGATTAAATATTTTTCTATCTTAATAACAACTTTTTTTTTGTTGGCTTGTGATGAAAACAAACATCCTGATATGGTAGAAATCCCAGCGGGGGATTTTATATTAGGGTTTGATCCGCCTTCCGAACTAATTCCATTCATGTCAGATAAAACTGCTGGACTGAGTGCTCAACCTAGGCAAAAAATTTTTTTAGAGACATTTTATATAGACCGATTTGAAACCACCTACGAAGATTTTATTAACTTTAAACCTACTGCAAAATATTCCACCTCCTTCCCTAATGAACCTGTGCGTGGAGTAAGTTGGTTTGAGGCAGACGCCTACTGTTTGGCAATTGGCAAAAGATTACCCACTGAATTTGAATGGGAAAAAACTGCAAGGGGTTTTGATAACCGCCTTTTCGTATGGGGAAACATATTTAATAAGGAAAACGCAAATTTCTCTAGGCAAGTCGTTCCCGTTGATATGAAGAATAAGGACAAAAGTAGATATGGAGTTTGGGGGATGAATGGAAATGTTTCTGAATGGACCAGTAGTTGGTATCAACCTTATCCAAATTCAAATCATACCGATGAAAATTATGGCAAAAACTTCAAGATAACCCGTGGCGGCTCCTTTTTTAAAAGAGACCACGGATTTATAAAAGAATTTACTATGATACCCTATAGAAATATTGTTCCCATCTATGCAAGATTCTGGGATACCGGATTTAGGTGCGCCTTATCTGGATAAAATAACTGCATGCCCTTCACGCGCTTTTAATCCGGAATAGAAGTGGACTTATCACCTTCTGTCTCAGGTTTGGGAAAAGTTGTAGGCTCTGATCGAACAAACGGTGCCGGCAAAGGAATGATGGGAGATTCTACTTCACTAGAAACAGCATGAAATGGTTTCCCTTCTGTTTCTAAGGGTTTCGTTGACCCCTGCTCCGAAACAGTAATTGTTTCCGCATCCGATTTTTTTCTTGAATTATAAGGCCTTCTTCCTTTTACTCTTGATTGGCCTCTCCTTAAAGAAGGCTTTCTTTTCGGATATCTTCTCTTCGGCTTAGTGACTTCTCCTTCAGGTTTTGATTGTGCTGCTTCTCCTGTTGAATCCTTTGTTTTCAAATTTATCGGTTCTGCCAATTCCACTTCTTTATCATATTTATTACCTATTACCTTAGATTCCTCTTCAAGGTTTTCATCTTTTGTTTCTAAGATCTCGAATTTAAAATCTTCAAAGACTAATCCTGGTTTACTTGTAAATTTTATATCTATTTGGTATTTTTCTTTCAAGTCTGTAATCGCATCCATTTTTGAATTCAACAAATAAGTAGCAATTTCTGATGAAATTTCCATTCCTATAACTTTAACCTTACCTTTTGCTATCAACTCCTGAGCTTTTCTAAATACCAACAAAACGATAGAGCTGATCGAACGAACGTGCCCAGAACCGCTGCAGTGACTACATTCATCGAAAATGCCATCTTTAACGGGTGGTGAAATTCTTTGCCGGGACATTTCAAGCAGGCCAAACTTTGAAATTCTTGAAAGGTTAATTCTAGCCTTATCTGTTTTACAAGCTAATTTCAGCTCTTTTTCAACCGAAGCTTTGTTCTTTTTTTGGTACATATCTATAAAATCAATTACTACCAAACCGCCTAGATCACGCAAACGAAGCTGCCTTGCAATTTCTTTTGCTGCCTCCAAATTTGTATTTACCGCGGTTTCCTCTAAATCTAATCCACCTTTTGTCTTACCAGAGTTGACATCAATCGATGCCATGGCCTCACCAATGTCGATTACTATAGAGCCACCCGATGGGAGTAGCACTTTTCTTTCATAAATAGATTCAATTTGCTCCTCAACTTTGTATTCAGAAAAAAGAGGTCTGGTTTCTTTATAAAGTTTGACCAAATTCCGATTTCGTGGCATGACCAGCCTTGCAAAATCCTTCAAAGATTTATAGGCATCACTGTTATCTACAATTATTTGAGAGGTATCACTAGAATAGTGATCACGAAAGGTTCTAACCACTAAATCGGGTTCCTGATATATCAAATACGGAGCCGGCGTAGAATCATCTTCGATAGCCGTTTCAATTTTTTTCCAAACTTTAAGAAGCATTTGAAGGTCTTTTTGTAATTCGATTTTATTCCTTCCAACCCCCGCTGTTCTAATGATCAAACCCAAGTTTTCTGGAAGGTTAAAATCCGCAACGATATCCTTCAATTTCTTTCTTTCTGACTCATCTTCTATTTTCCGCGAAACCGCGCTTCCCTGACCATGCATTAAAACCAAAAATCTCCCAGGAATACTAAGGACATTGTTTAATGTAGGGCCCTTCGCATCACGACTTTCTTTGGTGACTTGAACTAGGATTTTTTGGCCTCTCATTAAAACATCCTGGATTCTGGTTTTTGCTTTTTTTTCACCTGTATGCACATAAGATTCCTTTAGAACATCTTTAAAAGGTAAAAACCCAAATTTTTTGTAGCCAAAGTCGATAAATGCGGCCTCTATTGACGGTTCTACACGATTAATGATGCCTAAATACACATTTCCTTTTATTTGTTCTCGGGAAGAATGTTCTACGATATAATTATCAATAATATTGTTATCCAAGATAACAGCACGACATTCCTCGGCATGCTGTGCATTAATCAGCATCACCTTTTTCACTTTTTTTGTTTTTTTCATGGATAGTTTCCTGTTTCTTTCTTTCATCTTCTCAAAGGAATTTCTAACTAAACATCTATAATAGAATTTCTAAAGCTTGCCAATTCAATCAAGAAGCTTTATAATTCAATAAGTTGCAGTGATATATGAATTCCCGTGCGGGCCAGAAACATAATTGATGATCGGATTAAGGAAAGAAGATTAATTAAGTTAGGCTAATTTTTAGTTGGAAAGCCTTAAAAAATATTAGGTAATATATTTACTCGTTGAATTTTGTTAAAATTTTTGTTCTATAAAAAAGCTTTAAATTTAAAAGCAAAATAAATTAATTTAAATGGGTCATAACCTACTAATTTCAGTTTGCATCATACCATTGTAATTAATTATAGTGAAACTTTATTCGGTTTGTATAACCAACCTACTACAATTTAAAAATAAATCACATAAAAGGGAACGCCTTATGTATCCGATTGTTTTTATTACATTTGTAAGGTAATAACAATGGAAAATACTGAAACCTCAAATCTTATTGGGATGGCTCAGCTTTCCCATCTAAAATCTTCTGATTTACGGGGAAAAACCATTTTCATTCGATGCGATTTTAATGTTCCTTTACGGAGTACTACGAAAGGCATTTACCGGGTGGCCGATGACACTCGTATCCGTCGTTTTCTCGATCTTACCTTCAAAAAAATTCATGAGTTGACTGAGGGTGACTGCCGGATAATTATTGGGTCACATTTGGGTAGACCCCATAAGAAAAAAGACCATTCCGGTTGGGATGGAGTCTTTAACATACAATTTGTATGCTCACATTTTGATACATTAATACGAAGAGTCTATGGTGATACTTATACAATTTTCCCGCCAGAGACCATTGACTCACATATGAACCATTCCTTGGACATAGTTTCTCACAAAAGATTACCGCCTGGAGGGATCAAGTTTCTTCCTAATTTACGCTATCTTCTGGATCCAAAAAATACTGACTTATATAGAAAAGAGTTTATAGGCAAACTAGCAGATATTGCTGATGTCTATATCAATTGTGCCTTTGGCTGCAGCCACAGAGTGACTAAAAGCATTAAACTTCTTCCGCAAATGATGCGCACCAACGGGAAACTGGTCACCTCAGGAGTATTGCTATATGAAGAGATAAATCGCTTGGGCTCATTTGCTGGACGAATATTAGCCAATCCAAAAAAAACGATGGTTATAGCAGGAGGATCAAAAGTTTCCGACAAAATACAAATACTCAAACAGTTTGTTGAAACTGGGATTCAGAGCATTTTTATTGGTGGAAAAATGGCAAACTCTTTTTTAATGGCTCAACAACAAAAAGATATGCTTAAACCTTTTAGCATTGAAACCATTCCTGAAAAATTAATCACTCCTTATGAAAGTGAAAACCAAGAAATCTTAAATGATGTTTTGCTTGCTGAAAAAATAATTGATATTGCAGAAGAAAAAAAGGTTTCTATTTTATTACCTATTGATTACAAGGTGGTTACTGAGTTTAAGAGTATTTCTTTTGAAAATAAAAAAATTCCAGACTTCACCAAAGAACTTCAACTAGATCTTGGAGAAAAAACAATTTATCAATTTGAGGAGAATTTAAAGGGTATCGAAAATGTTTTTTGGAATGGGCCCTTGGGTGCTTACGATCATTCGCTTTGTTCTAGCTATGCAGAAGGCTCTCTCGAAGTTGCTAAACTTTTATTTAGAAAAGCATTGCTTGATTCCAACCTATCTATAGTAATTGGTGGAGGTGATTCCGCAGCAATTCTAAATAAAGTTGGGGGGAGCGAACTCAAGAAAATGATCAAGAGACAAATCGGAAAAATTATCCCCGCAACGGTCAATCGTAATCAGATATCTATAGATTTTCAAGAAAATGATTCTTATCAATTATGGAACTACTTTGCTAGCAACTTTTTTGTCTCTACGGGTGGAGGAGCATCTTTGGAGTTTGTACAAAGGTTTCTAGAAGGAGAAGCTCAGGGTGATATGGCATCTTACCTCCCTGGAACACAAACCTTAATGGAGTTATGTGTATTATAGTCTGATAAGTTTAAAATTATTTCTTTATGGACTAGGAGTATTTCCCTAAACCGTCTGGATTCTTTTTTTAACAACCTGTAGTAATCCATGCATTCCAACCCCAGTTTTCCTATGTCACTCCCAATTTGATTTTCTTTTCTCTTATTAAACATATCAGTTAGTGATTTTAATTCTGGATTAGCCAAACCAATCAGCTCAATTTGTTCATCGATTCTATTAATATCTTCGCCAAATTTTGCTAATCTAATAGCAACGGAACTCGCCTTAGCAGCATTTTTCACAATGCTCTCACATAAATCAATTCCTTCTTTCCCAAGGCTTTCAATTTCCTCTATAAATAAAATTTTATCCGTGAGATTATCTATAAGTATTCGGCTATCATAATAAGTGTATTCCTCTAATCTTTCTTGAATATTAAAAATATCCGTTTTTAATTCCTCATCTAATTTTTCACGCCATAGGACCGCATATGCTAAGCGAAAAATATCATTGATATTAATTTCATGTTTAATCATGGGTTTTAATCTAATAATACCTTGTGACGAGGATATCGTTTCGTATATGTTGACTTCTTGCGAATTTTTTAAATCTAAAGGTAATTTCCAAATATTGTTTTGCTCATAATTTTCGATAAAAGAGAGAATATGTTCAGGCAACACCTTTTCCACGCAAATGATATTGTTACAATGAACTCCATAACTACATGGTGCGCAAGATATACGTGCCTGGAAGATAAGATGTCCAGATGAAAAAGGAGCGGTCTCAAAAGGATGTGCATGAGCAAAAAATAATCCAATAATCTTTGTATTGAGTGCCGCTGCTAAATGCATTGTTCCTGTGTCATTAGTAACCAAATAAGCACATCTTTTTAATAAGCTGGCCAACTGCTTTAAATCTGTTTTTCCGGTTAAATCAATAATATTATTTTTTCTTTTAGTTTGCTGTATCATTTCTTCCGCTGATTTACTTTCCGATGCCACTCCTAAAAGAAATATTCGAGCATTTAGTTTTTCAGCTAGCAAATCGGCCAATTTTGCAAAGGATGCTGTAGACCATCTTCTATTTTCCAAGCTTGAACCAATCTGAAAACCTATAACCAAATTATTTTTAGCTTCATTAAGTACTGTTGAAAGAAATTTATCATCGGATGCATGATATCTATTTTCGGCTACTTTAATCTCTTTTCCAGCAGGATCAATACAAGCACTCCTAGAAAAAATTTCCACAAGGTTAAATTCGTTATAATTCCGATTAAAAGGTTCGGTGCCAAAATATTGCATCCAAGGATGGCCCGTCATACGATCACCAGAGTTATTGCAATAAAAACCAATAACATTATTTACTTTAAGATAATGGACCATCAGAGCACTGAACCTTGAATGACTTAGGTTTACCAACATGTCATAAGACTTCCCTCGAATATCATTTAGTTTAGATTCAATATAACGATAAATTTTTACCCAAGATTCATCCTCCCAATCTTCTGATTCTTTAAACTGCCTTAAATTAAATACAATGGAGTCATCAATATCGGGTATTAATGAAATAGCATTTTCAAAATCACTTGATACCATCAAGGTAATTTTGGCATCAGGATATTTATGTCTAAGGCCTTGTAATAATGGAGTCGTTTGAATCAAGTCACCCATACGAGTTAAATTAAGTATTAATATCTTTTGAGTCAAAATTATGCTTTCTCCTTTATCAATTGATCAAGCATCATTAGCAATGTTTCATTATCATCCAAATCACCTTTGCCGTTATGAATATCGTTTGTCAAAGTTTTTAATGAAAAATTATTTACACCTTTAAAACTCTTTAAATACTCGCCTAACTCTGTATCTCTGCCTGCTTTAGAAATACAATACGTCAAAGGATCAGGCCTGCTATCTTCGATTTTTTGCAGTGAATCCAACCTATTCATAAAAACATGCAGTAACATCTCCTGCATTCGGTGCTCAATCGTGTGCTCATTTAAAACTCGGGTATAAGATCGACTTGCGATTGAATTTCTCAAATCAGGGTTTTTAAGAAAATATTCTATTTGATCTTTCAATTCCTCTAGGGATTGAAATACAATTAATTCTTTATCGATATTAAACAAGTTTATCAAGTCAGAACGATGATCTAATAATTGGAAACCTTTGCAAGCAGCAATCTCAAATGTCCTTGGGTTAACAAAATCACCCTCTGGATTAATTCCATAATGGAACGTAGAGGAATGAAGGTTTAGATTAATTTTCCCAGCATTATAAATATTTACTGTTTCTTCAGTTTTGACCCGTTTATTTTTATTTTGGAGTCTTTTCCCAAGAGGTGAATCCAAATCCCATCCTGTTCCCCAAATTTTAAAATCATGCCGCAATAATCTAGGAAAAGATTGCACACGATTATGATAAGCGGCACCCAAGAAAGAGATATCGGCTTTATATTGATTTTTTTGTTCTGTTGATAAAGCTATAGGACGGTGAATCTTAGGGTGTGCGCCTTGTGGGAGATAATAACAATCTTGCGCCCCCAAACTTTTTAATTCGGAATGAAAATTATCTTTTTGAATTGTGAAAAAATGATCATAACTATTAGAGACTTCTTTCCAATATGTAAGAGTTCTAAAATCTTCAACAAACCAAAAAGCAATAGGAATATTTAGCTCTTTTAATCGATGAATTGCATCAGGGCTTAATGGAGCCTGCGCTAATGCCAAGATAAAATCAGGTCGATATTCAGCAGCTTTTGCAGCCACCACCTCACCCATTAGTCCTATAAATTTTTGAGATAAAATCTCTGCGTTTGCTTTAATTTTAGTAATATCCTTCAATTCAAAAAATCCATCTACAAATTTATCACAATCTACCGATTCAACTTCATGTCCTAAATTTCTTAACCCTTCAAGGCAATAATTAGCTGTAGGCAAGGACCCACCATAAATGGGTTTGACGACTAATATCCTTAATGATTTATTTGATAAAATATTACGAGTTTCCACTCCTTTTTCCAGTTGCTGGTAATAGGATTCGGCAATTCGAACAGAAGGGACATGCCTAAAAATATTCCAATTTAAAGGTTCATATCGTGCCAATAAACTAGCAGGGGTTTCTCCAATCCTAAAACGAACTCTAGGCAAAAATTGAGAGAGATCAACGGAAGACATAAAGGCCCTAAAGACAGTCATTAAGGGCTCTATCACAGTTACCTCACCTTTTTGAACTAAGGGTAAAATGTGATATCCAAATCCCAAACCAAAAATCACGGTTCGTGAATCATCTTTAAACTTAAAATTACGGGTGATCTGCTGACCTTCTTTTAGCGGATGATACAAACTATGAAGACTAACCCCGGTTATTTGTGGCACAGGAGGCCCTTCCTTAGACAAAGTTATTTTTACATTTTCAGGAAATTTTATTCCTTTAACTCGATTTGCAAGTGAAGGATCGTGGTTTTGAAGGAGTTTTATATTGCTATCAAAAAAGTCCATTATATTTATTAGTTAACTGAGAAAGTTAGTATACTTTTTTGGAATTCCAAAGCATATTTATGCTTTGGGTCAATGGACAAAATATCATCCAAGGTTCCCAAGGAATCCTCAATGCTTCCCATTTTAAATTGAAGACCAGCCATAGCAAAAAGCATATTCAAATTAGCAGGATAAATATCCAAATATTTATTCAAATATTTATAGGCACTATCAAATCGTTTTGTTTTAAAAGAAAGATCAATTAACGATTTATTAGCAACTAAATTTTCTATATTTATATTCAAAGCTCGACAATAATAAACCTCGGCATCTATAAAGTTTTCAGTCTTTGAGCTTAAGATACCCAATGCGCAATAGGCTCTATCAGATTCTGGATTGATTTTTATAGCTTGTTTTAAATTAAATTCAGCTTGCCCCATATTCTCTCTATATAACTCTAATAAACCTAACCCTAACCAAGCTATATAATTTTCGGGATTAAAAGTTTTAGCTTTTATAAAACTAGCTTCTGCTTCTTCTGGTTTTTGTAAACGCATATAACAATTCCCCATTCCAGCTAAGGCCTCAGCACAGGCAGGGTCAGTTTTCAATGCAGTTTTATATTTATTAATTGCTTCTTTATATTCATCATTTTCATAATCATTTAATGCATCATTCAAAATTTCTTCCATATTAATATCATTAAGAACTTCGTCTTTTTTATTAGAGGGGTTTTTTCCAGCAATTATTTTATATTGAAACACAAAAAAACGACGAATCTCTTCTGGTGTTAGATCGTTTATTGATATTCGGCCTAATTTAAATGTGGTGGGGTCTTTGCTTTGAAAGTTTATATATTTCGGATCTAATGTTTCTTCAATCCGTTGTATATAAAGACCAGCATTCTTTACTAGTTTTTCTATTTCTTTTAGTGTAAAAAATCTTAAATGGGTTTCATCAAGAATACCTTCTCTTTCATATGTCCAGTTACCCTCAATCAATTGATGGACTACCCCATAAAATTGGACATTCGGAATACTCATTATTATTGTTCCATCATTCTTCAAAACCTTATTCACCTTTTTGAGTGCTGCAAGAGGATCAACTAAATGCTCCAATACATCGGCCAAAATAATGCAATCAAACGAAGATGGATTATAAGGAATTTCTATTTTCTCTATATCCCCTAAAATTACATCGTCAAGTACATTGCCGGCTAAATTTGCAGCATTGTTATCTACCTCAATTCCTGCCACAAACACACCTGATCTTTTTTTAAGTTCCTTACCGGTCATTCCTTCGGCGCAACCTACCTCTAATATGCATTTAGCATCATCGGAAATAAGAGGTAATAAATCATGACGAATATTTTTGTAATAGTTATCAGGTTTTTCTGAGGAACAATTCATAGGTATTATTGAAGAATTTTCTTTATTTAAAATATCCATTAATTCATTGGTACGATGCAAATACGTATGATTTTTTAATACTTCCTGACGTCCCTGTTCAGCAATTACATTTCTTTCTTTTTTATTTGTAAGATAATAGGATATTTCTTCCTCTATAGATTGATCATTATAAAAAACAAGATGTTTTTTGTCGCAAAACATTTCCTCAATACCACTACCTTTAGCATGGTCAGTGATCAACAAGCTACCAGAGCAAAGGGCTTCAAAAACGCGCATATTTAGATCATTCTGAATTGCATTATTAAAAATAATTTTAGATTTGGAATAATGCAAGGCCATATCTTCCATAAATTTTCGATCACAATTTAAATTAAATTTTAACCCTATTTTCTCTAGAAGCTGTTTCCTTCGATTTGTTTCCTCAGGAATTGTCCCAATAAACCCAACATCCCATTCCTTTTCTGTCTCGACTTTCCCATGAACATCAGGGTCGCAAGCAAGAGGCAACCAAAAAACATTATTTATTCCTGCCTGCTTCATTCTTTCCACATAGGCTTTTTGAGCTAAAAACACAAAATTAAAACTTTTTGCTATCTCCAAATGTTTCTCATAATTTATATGAGTATCTATGAGATAACATACTTTTAAGAAGTCATAATCCTGCAAGTCAAAAGGAATACCTCCCAATCCGGTTTCTATCCATAAATATAAATCGGGACTCCATCCCTCAGGGAGTTCAGCAAATACTTCTTTTAATGGAGTCTTTTCATCTCTTTTTATATCTTGTGGTTTAACTTCCCAATTTAACGCTTCCAGGTTCCATATTTTTTTTACATAGTTATTCATCTCCGTACCGCACGTAATAACATTATGATTTTTTCTCAATGCTCTTTCAAAATAATGAGCTGTGGTTGCCGGATAAGAGACAAAATCCATCAAAATATTCTTTTTAATTTTATTTTCAAACTTTAGGTTTTCTTGCTGCAAATTTATCCCTGTGTTAAGGAGAAAATTTCTAATTGCTAATTCAATGATATCAGTCCAAGATCCTATAAAATTTTTAATTGGAAATTTTTCGGCTACTGTCTGTCGGGCATTTTCACCTAACCTTTTAGCTAAAACTGAATCTTTCATAAGAAGTTCAATACAGCTTTTCAAATACTCAGGGTCATCGGAACTAAAACCATTTTCACCATCTAATATTGGAGAGGTCTTATTATGTGAAGTTACAATTGGCATTCCTATAGACATTGCCTCAAGCATTGCCATATTGTAACCATCTTCATATCCCTCCACAGTGGTATTTAAATAAATTCGGTTTGTTCTAAATTGAGTAAGAAGATCTTCAAAACCATTGGACATTCTAGAATCAGGAATATTAGGATTCATTCCAATAGTAACCAAAGGGGAATTTTCAGCAATTTTATCACTCAAAGAGTGCCCCATCATTAAATTACGCTCCTTAAACATATTGCCTACCCGTAATATATTTTTATTGTTTCCTGTATAACCTCCATATTCAGAAATATCCAAACCAGGTAAAATAATAGTTCCTTCCATTTTCCAATCATCTTTTTTTAACTTTGAAATAAAAACTTTCGTCGCATCGCCCAACAATGGTCCTATTTTTTCCAGATATTCATTTCGATTTATCTCTTCTTTAGACAGCTCTATTTCTGTAGTAAGACAATTATGGAAAACTAATATTTTAGGAAGCGAATATTCCTTCACACTTATGAGGTCTTTTACGTTATGGGCAATAATGCAATCAATCTCACCTTCTTCTAATTTTTTATATGCTTTAGCCATTGAGATCAAAGTTGCATTATCGGGAACAGGACGCATGTTTTGGTCCCAACGCCTCAAATGACCTGGAGCAATTTCTGGTTCAACGACCAGAAAATCGTGTTTTAAACGAGATAAGAGACAAAGATAGGGTTCGTGCCAGTTAAAGGTGAGGATTTTTAATTTCATTAATGAAAAATCTCCAAATATGCATAAGGACTCTTTTATATTTTCGGAAAAATAAGCAGATCACTTAATCTTAAATATGCTGGATTTTGCCTTAAAATTTAATTTTGCAGCTTGATATAAATAGCTATAATAAATCTTGTTCAATAATAGACCTTTAAGCAAAATAATTTACAAAGGAATATAATTTTTTTCCTTTATTTTCAATTATTTAATGAATATTTTCTAGAAATTATGCAATATGATCCTAATTCCAAAAAAATCAAAAACCGCGAAAAGTTAATTCAGTACCGTCGCGCATTTCAAAATAATAATCCATTAAACGACGAAATCCCGCAGGGTGAAGGAGAGCTAAATCGCGATGGGAACCCTAAAGTCCCGCCAGGTCAAAGAGTCGTTGAAAACTGGCCTGTATTAGATTTAGGAGTAACTCCCGAATTGGATGAATTCGACTGGAATTTGACTGTTTCTGGTTTAGTAAAGCATGTAAAAACTTTCAATTGGGATGCTTTTCAGGAGTTACCTCAAACTAAGGATGTATCAGACTTTCACTGTGTAACCACCTGGAGCAGAATGGATAACCGGTGGGAGGGGGTTAAGTTTTCTGAAATAGCAGCAATTTGTGAAGTCTTACCGAGCGCAAAATATGTGTTTATAAAAGCTTGGGATGGCTATTCCACAAACCTACCCCTAGAAGAAGCCATGAAATATGATGTTCTACTGGTTCACAAATGGGAGAACCAACCCTTAACTAAAGAACATGGAGGTCCTGTACGTATGATTACTCCGCAGCTTTATGCATGGAAGGGAGCTAAATGGATCGGAGAGATTATATTTCGCGATTATGATGAGTTGGGGTTTTGGGAAAAAAGAGGATATTCCAATACCGGTGAGCCTTGGCTAAATGACCGATATTCTTAAATGATCTCAGGTTACTCGAAGAGTTTTAAGATTTTTGAAGGATTCGGATTCCATGATTATCTGCACACCAGCATCTCCTATACCCGTATCAAACATCAATAAGGTTTCGATATTAACTAAAGTCTTGGTTTTAGCAATATACTGGGCGGAATCTAAATTCAAGTAATTCCTAGCAAGATTTAAATGCTTTACTCGTTGCAATACTTTAGATTTCGCAAGAATTTTAACCCCTTTTACAGAAAGGTCGGTTCTATAAAGATTGAGCTTTCTCAAATTTGCAAAAGCTGAAGCCTTTGCTAAAGCAATAACCGGTTCATCGCCTATCGCATTTTCTTGAAAAATTAATACCTGTAACTTTCGAAATTTTTCACATTTTACAATCGCCATTGCTCCTTCGGGGCCAATATTATTGTAGCGTAAATCAAGAAGCGACAAGTTCCCTATAAAATTAGCAGCTGGCAGAGCTTTTATTCCTTTATCAGAAATATTGTTATCTCCTAAATACAAACGTTTCAATTTTTTAAACTGATTGCTATGAAATAAATGGTGCGCCCCTTTCCAGGTTAATTTATTTCGACTGAGGTCTAAATTTTCAACATCAAAACTCCTATTAGTACTCACTAAGGCCTCTATACCTTCATCACCAATAAACTTTCCATTTAATTCTAAAGCTTCACCATCTTCGGAAGTACACTCATCGATTACTCGATTAATATATTCAAGTTTTGTTGTAGTAACCAATTTAATTTACCTTAGACTTCAAGTTTACAGTACAGCGAAAACCTATATCAGTAAAACCCCGAGAAAACGGATTACTCCAATCCCTGTAACCAGATGCCATAGCTTTAACCGAATCAGACCAAGACCCGCCTCTTCTAACTTTCATAACACCATTCATAGGGCCTCTAGGATTGTACAAAATATCATCATAATAAAACCTAACCGAAAACCAGTCACCCACCCATTCCCAAACATTTCCTGCCATATCGTAAAGACCATTTTCATTTGGAGAAAAACTACCTACATGCGTAGCTTTATCATGTGGTTTCAAACCACCTCTTGCTGGAGGATTCATAAGATCAAATCCACTTCCCCAAGGGAAGTCGCAACCATTTCCATTGCCGGCAGCTCTTTCCCATTGCGCTTCACTAGGAAGTGCTTTTCCAACTAAATGACAATAATCTGCAGCCTCATACCAACTTATTTTAGAAACAGGACAATTATCACAATCTGCATAAATACTTCTACGCAAGTTATGTCCGGGAAAAATCGCTTCAAATTTTTGATTGGTAACTTCGTATTTATCGATCCAGAAAGAATCTAAGTGAACTGCTTGCTCAGGAGCACCATGCTGCGGACCAAATCGATTGCAACCCCTTTGAAATTTTCCTTCAGGTATGAATACCATATCATCAAGTACATCTGAATTTTCTGCCCACGTGATTCGACTATATCCAAAAATTATTAAGCCGAATAGCAAAACCGAAATTAGAATAGCCTTAAGCATAAGGTCAAGTGTAATATTGAGGATTATCAACCTCTTAGATTTTCAAGAATAGCCAGAGTTGCCTTTGACCGATTTAGTGTATAAAAGTGAATACCGGGTGCCCCTGATTTTATCAAATCTCGACATTGCTCAATGGCATGATTAATACCAATTTCTCTTACTTTATCCAAATCGTCCTGGACCCCTTCAAATTTTACAAGCAGATCAGCTGATAAGCTAGCCCCACACATTTGGGTGAAACGTTGGCTTTGCTTAAGATTCAAAATGGGCATTATACCTGGCAAAATAGGAATGCTAATGCCTTCTCTTTGAGCCAAATCAATAAAATCAAAATAATGATTATTATTGAAAAATAACTGCGTGATCAGAAAGTCTACTCCACAATCGACCTTGCGCTTCAAATTATCCATATCTTGCGATAAATTTACACATTCAATATGACCTTCCGGATAACATGCTGCCCCGACACAAAAGGAAGATTTAGACTTTATAAAAGACACTAATTCATTTGCATAACCAAATCCGCCTTCTGGTTTTACAAATTGTTCCTCACCTTTTGGAGGATCTCCTCGTAAAGCAAGAATATTTTCTATGCCACAATTTTGCAAACTATCAAGGACTGAAACGATTTCCTCTTTTTTGTGGCCCACGCAAGTTAGATGAGCCATACTTTCAATACCAATTTTGTTTTTTATTTGGCCAACAAGGTCAACAGTTTTGGAGCGGGTACTCCCGCCTGCGCCATAGGTAACAGAGACAAAGGCCGGATCGGCCGGCTTTAACTCTGCAATAGTCTCGAATAAACTTTGAAAACCTGCTTCATCTTTAGGTGGAAAAAACTCAAAAGAAAATACAGGTGAGGAGAACTTTAGTTTGTCGCTGATTTTCATTTCTTCGATATTATCATATGCATAAAAAGAAATGAAGGAAGGTCTATTATAGATTTTTATGAAGAAGAGGAGGTTTCATAGATTCCAAATCTTTTAAGGTAGGAAATAAAAGAAACAACATCAACCAACTCTACCGGTTCTTCATCAATAGATCGAATGGCTTCATCTGAAAAATAACCCGTGGTGATAAATATTCCACGAGAAGCTCCCTCTCCTTTAACCGTATCCAAAAAACCCTTTACCTTTATGGCATTTACGGTTTGTCCAGGTGGGTCAATTATACAAAGAGCTAAATAAGCTCCTCCAACAACCGGGGTTTCATCATTCATGGCTATTTCAAGCTCATGGTCATTAGCCCAAACCGAATGCACATATTCTAGATTAAACTTTTCAAGAAATTCTACACACTTGTCTTTAAATGCAGTCGAGTCGCGCAAAAATATAGGAATATTTTCGGGACTATCGAAATAAATTTTTTCTTGGGGATTGGGCGGTGAAACTTTCTTCAGGGATACGATTAGCAAGATGCCAATTATAAAAGAGATGAAAGTTATTACGAATATAGCCACTTACTTTATCATCTCATCCCAAACTTTTTCTTTTTTACCCTGCTTTATCCACTTATCGTTTTTTACCATCTGCTTGACCGCGATCCAAAAAACCCACGCCACAAAAATCAACATGGTCCCAATAGGTATATTGTCTGGCTTTGTAGCAATTAACAAAAAGTTTTCAAGGCCTGAGTTTTCCATAATCCATCCTTAACAAAAAATAAGTATATTAATTATATAAATGATCTATGGTTGAGGCAATTATTATTCATCTTCTTCCTCATCTTCCTCTTCTTCACCATCACCCTCTTCTTCACCATCTTCATCCATCTCACCCAAAGACTCATCGAAATCTAATTCAGCTGTATTATAAGCAACAATCATGTCTTTAAGAGTGGCTACCTGGGTATCTACGTCACCTATTGTTTTGATTTCATCAAATTTTGTAGGAATTTTATAGTTATCCCCATCCTTCACCCAGTGAGAGGGCATTGGTGTCCACGGAATCAGTGCTCGGGTATCTTTCAACCATTTTGGTATCCAATTCTGCCGCAGTCGTTGACTGGCCAGAGAAAATTCTATACCTTTTTGTCCGTCATCATGGCAACGCCCGCAATCCATATAGGTAACCATTGCTGCTCCTTTTTGGGCAATAACAGCGTCTTTCGAAAGATGGACTTCAGCCTCATAATTGTTGACAGGAGAAAGAGCTTCAAAGTATGCGGTTAAATCTCGAACTTCTTTATCTGTAAAGGCAAATGTAGGCATTTTGACCTTAATCCAAGTTCGCACCGGAGTGGGACTGCGTAAAAAAGAATATAGCCAAGAGCTTTTGAGGCGTTCCCCAACATGGTAATCCCCCATTTCTAAGGGAGGGGGATATTGTGTCTTGGCCTTCAGGTATTTCTGAATTTCTCCACCCTCGCCTTCCACATTATGACAACCGCGACAATTATACTTCGTTATTATCCTCCGTCCTGTCTCAAGGGTTTTTTCTTTCTCGGATAGAGTTTTACGATATTTTATTGGAATTTTGCTACCATTAAAGCCCTTAAGAAGAACAGTGAGCGCATTGATATCATCTTCAGATAAATGGAAGTTAGGCATTTTATCCAAAACTCTTTCCGTCCTAAATGAACTTGGTTTTCTGAGTTTAGTTTTTGCCCAAGATTCCCAAGTGTTTGGAATGTGCGTATCACCAAACTCCAATTCTACAATCATTTTTCGCCCAAACGATGATAATTCTGGAGCAATACGACCTTCCGTTTCCATACCTTTAATATCATGACATGCGAAGCAGCCTCGTCTGCGAACCACATTTTCCCCGTGCTTTATAATTGCAGGATCTTTTAGTTTGGCTTCGAGCCCAGGTATGGTTTCTTTTTTTCCAAACTGAATCAAATAGGCCGCAATATCAGACGCTTGTTCTTTTTTTAACCTCAGGTCAGGCATTTTACTTTTTGGATTGTAAGAGTGTGGAGCACCTACCCAAGTAACTAGCCAGTCAGCACTTACCTTGTTCCCAATATTACTTAGATCGGGAGCATGTTTTTCCCCTTTACCATTAAGGGTATGGCACGCTTGACATCCAACAGATTCAAAAAGTTTCTTACCTTTTTCTTCATCACCACCTTCAAACTTTTCTTTTAATGCATAACCTTTATCAGAAACATTTAAAAGGTAAGCGGTAGTTCCTAACAGATCTTTTTCATTAAATCCAAATTCTGGCATTCGGGTTGCTGGCAGATAATCTTTTGGTCTTTTGATCCACCTGTACAGCCAACTTGGATCAACTTTTGAACCAATACGCAATAAGGAGGGGGCAACTTTACCCTGATTCGAATACCCATCTGCAAGGTGACAACCTGGACAACCTAGCTTGATGAATAATTTTTTTCCTTTTGATAATAACGGCGCTCCTTCAAGGTCGATTACCTCAGCGTGACAATTCCGACATGTCGCTTGTTGGTAATCTCCGTGCAAGATAGGTTCATTGACTTCAAGAGTTTGATCCGTTTCATGATGAGAACCATGCGCATGCTCGGCTGGCGCCGTAGCTGAACCCTGTCCCAAATGACACCAGGTACAACCAGTGCGTTCTGGCGGATGCTTCTTAATTAGGATATCTAGATCTGGGTGCGTTTTCAAAGGCTGCTTGAAATCTTTGTAGTGCTCATCCTGATAGGAGACGTGGCAGGTCATGCATCTATCTACCCTATATATGATTTCCTTAAAAGCATTTACCCCAAAACCCGGAATTACTGTTTGGAGAACTTCAGCCGGTCTCCAAAAAAAGGGGAATGGCTTATAATAATCCATCGTTAATTCTAATTGGTCTTTTTTTCGAGTTAAATCGCCGAGGTCCTCTTCTAATTTTATTTGCTCCGCCTTAACTTTAAGAAGTCTATTTTCTGCTTCAGTCAAGATTTTTTGTTTGGCACCTATTATTGGGTCAAATGCTTTTACCTTGTCCTCAAGAGAATGCAATGTAGCTTTTTCCACATCGTAATTCTCTCCCTCATGCATGGCCTTCTTGTAGTAGTAATAAGCCTCATCAACTCGACTACCAGCAAACTTCTTTTTCTCCCTTTCTTCATCCAGAGCAATTTGCTTTAGTCGCACCTCTTCAACAAGATCAATATAATTGTCGTCATCCTCAAGTTCATCTGTTTTTTGATTTATATTCTCTGCGATCTGTTTTTCTGTACTAGCAATTTCCGTATTGATATTTTTCCATTCGGTCTCTGCTACGGCATATTGTTCTTTAAAGAAGGCTTCTTGATAGGATTTGTATCCACGACGAGCATATTCATCATCCCAAAATGCCCAAAGTGTGACAAAAAGAGTAGCACCCGCTATAAGAAAAAAAAGGAAACTGTACGAGGTATGCTCGTCAAATTCCCCTTCTTTAAAATCAGGTTGGGTTTCTTCTTCCGTTTTTTCTTCTTCAGCCAATTTTATACTCTACTAGTTATTACACATTAATCACTAAACACTAATCCACGGAGTGACCATGATATATTTTATATTAAAGCCGATTCTAAGAACGATTTTAATAACGATTCCTATCATTATAAGAGCTAATTGAATTTTTAAAAACATCCTAAGAAATCCCACCGACTTTAGTGCTTTTCTTTCCATGAAAAAATATACACCTGTCCCTATGCCAAAGTATGCCAATAGCACTCCCCCACCAAAAATAGCAGACCAAGTATAATCTCTAAATCCAAAAGCATAAGGAAGATCAACATTGACAAGTGCCACAACTTTATGCGGGTCCCAATATTGCCAAGGCATGAAAAGGTTCCATCCAGGTCCCCTTAGAAATACACCCATAATAATCAAGGCAATCCATAGCACAAGAAACCCAAAACAATACACCCAAATAGCTACTTTTCTTTCGTGGTAGGTATAATACCCATTTCCTTTAGGGTTCACATCGAGGTATGGGATCAACATGAGTCCAACAATTATTAAAACGGGGGCAACAACCCCTGCAAACCAAGGATCAAAATATACCAGAATGTCCTGAAGGCCTAGAAAGTACCAGGGTGCCTTTGAGGGATTTGGAGTTTTAGTAGGATTGGCTGCCTCTTCAAGCGGGGCATCGATTACAATGGACCAGACAGTAAGTGCAATTATTACGACGAGTGCACAAAGAAACTCCAAACGCACCAAATAAGGCCAAACATGAAGTTTTTCCGGTACTTCCTGAACCTTTTTTTTGGGTATTGCAGCTTCAGCCATAATTAATTACCATCAATTTAAAGAATTATTTCTACAAAGGACCAGATATTCCGCCATCCTTTCGTATTCGCCAAAAATGAACAATCATTAAAGCTCCTGCAATAAGCGGTATGAAAATACAATGCAGCACGTAAAACCTTAAAAGAGCTGGGGGCCCAACCAAGCTACCTCCTATAAGTAAAGCTCTCGCATCATATCTAGGTGTAACCCCAATAAATTCAGCAAATGGACCCTCATTACCAAGAAAAGGTGTTGCTCTGGCCATGTTAGTTCCAACAGTAACAGCCCACATCGCCAACTGGTCCCAAGGAAGTAGATAACCTGTAAAACTTAGGAGAAGGGTAAAAGTTACCAAGAAAACCCCAATTACCCAATTGAATTCTCTTGGAGGTTTATAAGACCCAGTTAAAAATACCCTAAACATATGCAGCCAAACAGTAATAACCATTGCATGGGCTGCCCAGCGGTGCATATTTCTCATCAACATGCCAAACGGAACATCGTATTGCAGATATTTCATATCGTAATAAGCATATTCTCCCACCGGACGATAATAAAACATCAAAATTACACCTGTTACGACCGTTGATAAAAACAGGAGAAAAGTGATTCCACCCATACACCATGTGAATTTAATTCGAAGAGCATGTCGATGCATCTTCACGGGATGGAGGTGGAGCCAAACATTACTGGCAATTTGCAACACACGGTTTCTTGGTGTGTCAGCATAGCCATGCCTAAATGATGAGGTCCACAACTGAGATTCAGTGATTTCCTTAGCTATCTCACTAAATATTTTTCCACTTTTTATTTTATCCATGAATTCCGCAATATTCGGAATTTGGGGTGTTTTATTTGCCAAAAATTAATCCTCCATCAAACTATGAATATTTCTACTCAACGAAGAAAAAAAGGCTTATGAAGCCATTAACTAAACCAGAAGTTTTGCGCCTGGGTCATTCCACTGGCCTTTTTCACCAAGAAATTTTTTACTTTTATCAACTATGATCTGGCCATCTGGAGCCAGTGCAATTTTCAACCTTTCCAAAGGCCGCGGTGCGGGCCCTTCAAAGTTTACACCTTCTTTAGTAAAACCGCTGCCATGGCATGGACATTTATATTTACTTTCAGTATTTAGCCATCTGGGGGTGCAACCTAAATGGGTACATAATCCGTAAAGCACATAAATTCCTTCTTCATCTCGAACAATCCATACCCGTTGGTCTTGAATATATTTTGTGCTGACGGCCCCCACTGTATAGTCACTTGGATAACCCGCTTTAAAAATAGGCGAAGGCTCAAAGAGAACCCTTGGAAATAAGAGCCTTGCAAAATACAAAGATGATAAACCTAATGCGGCCATAAAACTTCCCCAACCCGCCAACGAGAAGAAATCCCGTCGTGACCAAATAGTATCTATCTCTTCTTCTTTTTTATCCTTACCTGCAGCCATAATAAACCTCTTAAATATAAATTATATAAGGGCTCGGTGCGATTTGAAAGTTAAAATAAATTCATTAAATCACTGTTAAAGAGTTGGTTTTTAACATAATTAAAAAATCGAGTCAAGGCAAGATGTTTTAATGAAAATAACATGAAATTTATTGCAATTTCATGGCTTTTAAGCAACTACGTGCGGCATCACAAAGACCTTGAAAACGGGTTTCTTCATATGAAAAGGAATTGGCAAGATTTGCAACAGTAATACCTTTTTTAATCAGTAATAAAATCATAGGAATTAATTCATCTACTTGGCTCGATATCATTTGCACTCCAACCACTAATTTTGAACGTTTATCTGCAACGATTTTAAATATTTCCTCATCCACATCAATAGAAAAGCCTGGAATTGTATTAATCCCTTCAACCGGATGAAACCCTTGATTGAGAGCAGATTTCATGGTGCACCCAACATAACCTATGTTTTGAGACAATTGAGATGTGGTAGGAACCAATTCAATATTAACCTGTCTTTTCTTTCCCATTGAGTTCTCTGCCGCCACTTTTCCCTGCTCTTTTGCCATCGAATCTGTAACTCGCTTGCCAGATATACTTCCAACGCCATAAACATTTGGGATACTTGTCATCATTCTTTCATCGACAAGAATTTCACCTTTATTACCAAGACGAGCACCAATTTTTTCTACTTCTTTATTTTGAAAAACTCCCTTTCTTTCATCTAATATTACAATCAAATTGGTAGTAAATTTAATACCTGTTTCAAGGGTTATTTCCAAATCATTTCCGTTTTTGAAATAGGAAATAATCTTTTTGTTATACAAAATTTTTACTTTTCTGCTTTTTAGTTGATCTTCCACTTTAATATTAAATTCCGTATCCATTTCAGGAAAAATCTCATCAGAGTTTGGACACAAAAAAACTTTACAACCAAGTTCTTGAAATCCTAGGGCGGCCTCAGATCCCCATTTACCAGAACCCACTATCAATACTTTTTCTGGAATACTTTTAAAATGAGCAAGGTCGTCAATAGAGACTATTACATGTTCCTCACGAGGCAAGGTAGAAGAAAAAGATGGCTCTGACCCCCAAGCCAAAATTATAGAATTACCTTTTACAAGTTCACTTTTATCAGCTTTCTGAACCAATATCTCATTTGCGCTAGCCAAGCTTCCGTCCCCCTCAACCAGAACAACTCCTGCCTTTTCAAGCTTTTTCTTTAAGCCATTATAATATTCTTCCGCCAACCTCTCCTGTTTCTCTAATTGTTCCGACCACTTTATAGATTCATTCCCATTACCATAGCGCCATTTCGTAAAAAGAATTTTTCTTTTCAAGAAACCCCTTTTACCAACTTTTTCTTTTTCAATAAGACAAACTTTACCTCCCAGCTCGGCTGCTCTCAAGGCTGCCTGAGTACCTGAGAGACCTCCCCCCAAAACTATTACATCAAAATCTGTCATTGAATAATTTTCCTTAGCTTAGAATAATTTTACGAATAAATATTTTACACTATCCTTGAAATATCAGAATAAATTAGTAAAAGAGACTAGCCCAACTAAAACGAGGCCAACCGAGGAAATCACAGCATGCAAGGTAACATTTAGCTTTTTACTAAGAGGTATAACTAAAAGAAGATAACCAAAAACAACATAATTTAAAATAGAGTTTTGGCTATCGATTTGTTTAAGAACTAGAAAAAATATAAAGCTTATTAAAATGGCTACGTAAATAATACGATGGAGTTGATACCGCTTCTTCCGATTATCACTAGGAAGCATACTAACTCCAATCATTACATTGGCTATAGTTAATAAAAATGCAAAAAAAATTACTAGGAAGCTTGGAGAAGAAAATAAACCTTCAAGGGTGCTAGGCTGCATAGTGTGAAATTATGAGAAAGTCAAATTAGGTTATAAACATATCAAATATCTTACCCGACTTGGTTCCTCAGATCATATGATTTCAACTAAACAAAACTCTGAAATCTTATAAATGGGAAGAAATAACTACTAGATTTGCTAAGGAAATTCTATGGAAGATAGGTTTATACCTTTTTTCAAAAAAATCATGTGGTTTTTTTGGGAAAGGAATACAAGCTAAATAGATTGGTGCCGATGGGGAGAGTCGAACTCCCACGGATTGCTCCATACGCCCCTCAAGCGCACGTGTCTACCAGTTCCACCACATCGGCAGCTTTAGTCAGAAGTGTTCTCAGTTGGAACTGGAGGCTCCTGTTTTTGCTCAGTCTCTTCAACTCCCGAAATTAAAGAATTAGATTTTTTTTGCGTAGAGAAAACAGCAAGAGTTAAGGATGTCGTCATGAATAATATTGCTATTCCCGTTGTTAATTTGGTGAGAAAATTGCCTGCTCCACTACTCCCAAACATCGTTTGACTGCTCCCTGCTCCCAATCCCGAACCCATTGCAGCTCCTTTACCAGCCTGTAAAAGAACAGTTAAAATTAAAGATACAGCGGCAATTACATGTATTACATTAATTATAGCATCCATATTTATAAAAAAACCTTCCGTAAATTCTTATTTATACCAGCAAAGTTAAATCCTGAAACCAGGATCCAAAATCTATGTTGATGAAGCGGCTTTGATAATATCACAAAATGAATTAATATTCAGGCTAGCGCCCCCAACTAGAGCACCATTAACTTCTGCATTACGCAGTAGATCTTTACAGTTGTCTGGGTTAACGCTACCACCGTATAAAATATCCATGGAAATGTCTTCTTTACCTAAAACTTTTTTACTTATAATTTTTCGGATGAAATTATGAACTTCTTCAACTTGACCCACCGTAGCATTAACCCCTGTCCCAATAGCCCATACCGGCTCGTAAGCAATACAAACCTTATTTAAACTCTTATTTGTCAG
Organism: Nitrospinota bacterium; assembly: GCA_028345515.1. Taxonomy (GTDB): domain Bacteria; phylum Nitrospinota; class Nitrospinia; order Nitrospinales; family VA-1; genus UBA8687. Next base: position 6,453 of record JAOMDP010000007.1, on the reverse strand, counting down.
GCCAAACAAAGCTTGGCAGACTTGACTTTCTATAATCTCAAAGGTTCTACCTTTACTCCTTTCTTCCTCATTTTCTCCAACACAAACTATGACACTGATATCATTTTTCACAGCACAAACGATCTTTTTATTGACCATTTCATTTGTTTCGTCAAACAACTTACGCCTTTCGGAATGTCCAACAATGGCATATTGGCACCCCGCATCCTTAACCATTTCGAAAGACACCTCTCCCGTATAGGCCCCCTTCTCCGGAAAATAAAAATTCTGGCATGCTAAACCGACGTTTGACTTGGATATTACTTGCTTTACGATGTGGAGCAAGGTAAAAGCCGGCGCTAAAACTACTTTCACGTCTGGGATTTTTTGGGAAAAATCCTGGATTCCAATTGCCAAATTTGCTGCTTCTGATGCAAGCAAATTCATTTTCCAGTTTCCTACAACCAGAGGTATTTTCATTAAGGTTTGACGCCCTTTAATGTGTATATTTCAGGCAATTTGAATCTTTAAAGATATTTTCTTTAATTATTTCAGGAGTTTTGGTGATCAATAATGAATTTCAAAAGATCTTTAACACGATTAGAATATCCCCACTCATTATCGTACCATGCCAAAACCTTAACCATAGTACTATCTATTACCTTCGTAGAAATGCCATCAACAATTGATGAATAAGGGTCACCATTATAATCTATTGAGACCAATGGGATATTCTCCACTCTAAGGATATTTTTTAAGCCTTTAAGTGCAGCCTCTTCAAAAGCGTTATTTACTAATTGCACTGAAGATTCTTTTTCAACTTCAACAACAAGATCAATAAGAGATACATTAGGAGTCGGCACACGAATTGCCATTCCATCTAACCTACCTTCAATTTCTGGGAGCACCAGCGATACTGCTTTTGCGGCACCTGTTGTTGTTGGAATCATCGAAACACCCGCAGCACGTGCTCTACGCAGATCTGAATGAGGTAAATCCAATATTCTTTGATCATTGGTGTAGGAGTGAATGGTAGTCATTAAACCTTTTTTAATAACAAAGTTATCATGCAAAACCTTTGCTACTGGTGCAAGGCAGTTGGTAGTACAAGAAGCGTTAGAAATTATATGGTGTTCCTCAGGACAGTATGTTTGCTGATTAACCCCCAAAACTATAGTTGCATCTGGATTCTTTGCAGGTGCAGAAATGATTACCTTTTTACAACCTGCATTTATATGCTTACTTGCTGACTCTCTACTGGTAAAAAATCCCGTCGATTCAATAACAATATCCACTTCTAAATCTTTCCAAGGAAGTTTAGAAGGCTCTTTTTCAGAGAGAACCTTAATTTTATTTCCATTAATTGATATCCCTGACGAATCTGAATTTATTTTTTCCGATAAAACTCCTTGCACTGAATCATATTTTAATAGGTGTGCCAGAGTTGCGGGGTCTGTTAAGTCGTTTATCGCAGAAACCTCAATATCTCCGCACTCAGGGTCTCTTAGTATATTTTTAAGTACTGCTCTTCCTATACGACCAAAACCATTAATTCCAACCTTTATAGACATAATTTACCAACTCTTTCAAAGCTAAATTAAAAATTAAAATAGGCGGGTTTATCACAAAGGAATCAATTTTTCTCAGAAAAATAAGGCGTAGAAAACAAAACAACTTGGGGTTTCAACTACCTAATAATATGGGGAGTATGCAAAAATTATATTTTCAAGTCAATACAAACCTCTTAAAGGATTCCTTTTTAAAAGTGTTCTTAATCTTCAGGTATGCGCCTGTTTTAATTTTATAATGGACGGATCTGCTAATTACACACAGTTTATTCTTGGACCACAACTGGATTATCTTCCGAAATGTTTTTGAATTCTGCGGTCGTAAGATAACTTAACAAAATATGATCAATTTCTTCACTAATTTCTATACTGGTTTCTATTTTTTCTAAAAGAGCTTTAAATTCTTTTATCAGTTGGTCTTCTTCATTGACGGAGGATTCCAATTCTCCTTCAATTCGTTTCACTTCATTTAAAAGATCTTTACCAGCTGCTTCCAATATATGGATTTTCTTCCGAGCTTCATCTTTTTTTGAAAGAATTTCGCCGCGAGCATGTGTCAATTCTGATCTTAGTTTTTCGATCAAAAATAACTCAGTATCCAGTCGTTTAAAGATTTTATCAAGATTCTCTAAATAATTTCGTCGGCGTTGAATTAGAAGTTCCCTTGAACCATCTAGATCTTCAGAGCTTTTTTCTACGGAAGAGTCAAAAGATACAAATTCCTTTGATCTGCCATTTAGTAACTCTTCATATTTAGTTTTAATAGAACTTTCTTCAGCATATAAATTGTCAAGATTACTCGATATTTTATCTATATTTTGATCATAGATATCAATATTTCGCAAAAGGGTTTCCAGATTTTCTACATTTCCATTTACTTCTTTCCCAATGAAACTTAGCTCCTCCTCTAGAGAAACTCTAAACCTTTCTTTACATTCAAGCGCTTTGTTGAATGAATCCACCACGCGAGAATAATTGTGGGTGCTTGAGTTTGCACGATCACGTATCGTTGCGTTTTCTTTGGCTATTTCAGGGTAATTAACGGATTCTTTCATATTTTTTACCTTAATAAAACAAGCTCATAAATTATACATCAAGTTATGACATAATTAGACCAAAATAAGCTCAAAGCCCCTATACTTTCAATAGTTTATATTCTTTTCACTTTTTATTCCTAAAGGCTTTGTATTTATTATAACTTCAATCATTGTTTTAACAGCATTTTCAAATCCTGTATAAACTGACTGGGACACTAAAAAATGTCCGATATTAAGTTCTTCTATTTCGGGAATAGCTGCTATGGCCTTAACATTATTGTAATTCAGTCCATGCCCCGCAAATACTCGCAAACCCAAATCAAAAGCATATCTTGCTGCCTCTTGAATTCTTTTCAACTCTCCATTTATTTCGTCAGGGTCTCTAAGCTCCGAGTATCGTCCTGTATTAATTTCTATACTGTCAGCCTCAACCAGAATTGAAGCTTCAATTTGTTTAGGGTCAGGATCCACGAAGAGGCTGTAAAGGATATTTTTCTCCTTAATTAATTCCCGTAATTTCCTGAGATTTTCGACTTGGGAAATTACATCGAGGCCCCCTTCCGTTGTTATTTCCTGACGCTTTTCCGGAACTAAAGAAACCTGATACGGTTTTAACTTTAACGCTAGATCAATCATTTCTCCGGTTGCTGCCATTTCAAGGTTTAGCTTTGTATTAATATTTTTATGAATTAAATACACATCCTTATCTTGGATATGTCTACGATCTTCCCGCAAATGAACAGTAATACCATCTGCTCCTGATTGCTCAGCTATTAAGGCCGCCCTTAGAGGGTCTGGCTCTATACCTTGTCGAGCTTCCCTAAGGGTTGCAACATGGTCTACATTAACGAACAAACGAATCACAGGCCTTACCCCTCAAGAATTGCTTCAGCAACTTTAACTGCATTACGAGTTTCTTTAATATCATGAGTTCGTATAATTGAGGCACCCTTTAATACCCCTATAACTGAAGCTCCCAAAGAGCCTTCCAATCTATCTTTAGCTGGCAAACCCAATATATTACCTATAAACGATTTTCTAGAAATTCCTAAAAGAATTGGTTTTCCGAGTTGCTCAAACTTATTCAAATATTTTAAAAGTTCAAGATTATGTTTTTGACTTTTACCAAATCCTATACCCGGGTCAATTGCAATTTGATCAGGACATATTTTTGCCGCTTCAGAAATTTTTATACTATTTGCTAAGAATAATTTTACTTCTTCCACAACATTTTCATAGCTGGGATTTTCTTGCATTGTCATAGGAGTGCCTTGCATATGCATCACTATAACACCAGCCTGGTGCCGGGAAATTACTTCAGCCATTTCCTGAAATTTTTGAATTCCGGTTATATCGTTAATAATTTTCGCTCCCGCCAGCAAGACCTCTTCTGCAACAATTGGCTTATAGGTATCCACTGAAATAGGAACATCAATCCTTTTGACCAAATATGAAATGACCGGCATTAATTTGCTAAGCTCTTCTTCCTCAGAAATGGGTTTGGAACCGGGCCGAGAACTCTCTGCACCCAAATCTATAAAATCTGCTCCATCGTTTACCATTATCTCAGCCAATTTCATTACATCTTCAATAGATAAACAACGTGATTTTTCATAAAAAGAATCCTGAGAAATATTTATTATCCCCATAAAACGGGTTTTTTCACTTCCTTTAGAAAAAGAAAATCGTTGCATAGTTTTAAAATCTTAAGGAATTCAGTTATTAACGATTAGAATCATAAAAAACAAAAAAACTCCACTTACTAACTGCAGATAAGTGGAGTTTTAACGTTAATTAAGATTGATCGATGCTTGGAATTAGGCAGGTGCTGGATCGGGCATCCCTCCACCTAGCAGGCCGTCCTCGGAATCTGCCTTAGGCTTCTTTGTTTCAACAGATGACTCATCATCTGATTTTAGATTTTGAGGTGTCCCTGAGTCCTCATCATCAAAAATATTTTTTCCATCAATAATATTCTTAACATGCTGTGCATTTAACGTTTCATGCTCTAGAAGAGCTTGAGCCATTATTTCTAATTTATCCAGATTAGTTTTCAGTAACTCAGTTGCTTTTTCGTAACCTCCCATTACTAATGATTTTACTTCCTGGTCAATTAGCTTGGCCGTTTGATCACTGAAATTCGCCTGACTGGAGGAACCTTTCCCAAGAAAAGGCTGTTCTTCGTTGGTTCCATAGGTGAGGGGTCCCATCTTTTCACTCATTCCCCATTCACAAACCATTTTCCGGGCCATTTCGGTAGCTCGTTCGATATCATTTCCAGCACCAGTAGTCATTTCGCCCAAACAAATTTCTTCTGCACATCGGCCACCCATTAAAATTGCAAGGCTATTAATTAGATAGCTTCTTTGGTGAGTATGCTTTTCATCCATCGGCAATTGCATGGTAACTCCCAATGCCCTACCACGAGGAATAATAGTTACTTTATGCAAGGGATCAGTACCAGGCAAGATGGCAGCAACTAGCGCATGCCCTGCTTCATGATAGGCAGTAGTTTTTTTCTCTTTTTCAGAAATAACCATACTCCGCCTTTCAACACCCATCATGACCTTATCTTTAGCCTCTTCAAAGTCCACCATAGCAACAGCCTTTTTATCATCTCGAGCTGCAAGCAATGCTGCCTCATTGACAAGATTAGCTAAATCGGCACCTGTAAACCCGGGTGTCCCTCTGGCAATAACTTTTAAGTCCACTCCATCTAATAAAGGTACGGTAGAAGTATGAACTTTTAAAATCCCTTCACGACCCTTAACATCAGGACGACCCACTGTCACCTGCCTATCAAACCGACCCGGCCTCAATAGCGCGGGATCTAAAACATCCGGTCGATTTGTAGCAGCAATCAATATCACTCCTTCGTTATTTTCAAAACCATCCATTTCTACGAGGAGTTGATTTAAGGTTTGCTCTCTTTCGTCATGCCCCCCCCCTAGACCTGCACCACGGTGCCTGCCTACCGCATCAATTTCATCAATAAAAATGATACATGGACTGTTTTTCTTTCCTTGTTCAAATAAGTCACGCACTCGAGACGCTCCCACACCTACAAACATTTCTACAAAATCTGAGCCACTAATACTAAAAAATGGGACGTTCGCTTCACCAGAAATGGCCCTGGCAAGCAAGGTTTTGCCAGTTCCCGGTGGTCCCACCAATAAAACACCTTTGGGTATCTTTCCACCAAGTTTGCTAAATTTTTGTGGCTCTTTTAAAAATTCAATAATTTCATGAAGTTCTTCTTTTGCCTCGTCCACCCCCGCAACATCTTTAAAAGTTGTTTTATTTTTAGTGTCGTTGAGAAGCCGGGCTTTACTTTTTCCAAAAGACATGGCCTTCCCGCCACCAGCTTGCATTTGACGCATAAAGAAAATCCAAATTCCCAATAACAACAACATGGGAAACCAGGAAATTAAAATGCTCATATACCAACTAGTTTGTTCAGGAGCCACCACTACAATACGAACATTTTTTTGACGGAGAGATTTGATTAAATCAGGGTCTTTCGGAGGAGCAGTCGTTTGAAATGATGTGCCATCCATGTACTTCCCACTAATATTATCGCCATTTATTACGACTTCGTTCACCTGTCCCTTTTCAACCTGATCCATAAAATCACTAAATACAACATCAGATTGTTGGGTAAGCGGTTGACTGAACATGTTAAACAAGGCAATTAATACTATGCCTATAACCAGCCAAAGTGCCAGATTTTTATAAAATTGATTCAAGATTTTCTCCTTAAAACACTGAAATATCTAATATCTATATATGTCTATCCTACCATAACTCTAAACATATATTTTATTAATTTATAGGCCTGTTTCCTTGGATATAAAGCATCTTTTTTGTCT
>JAOMDP010000006.1:0-98815 GCA_028345515.1 Nitrospinota bacterium | reverse complement strand
AAAGCAAAGAGTGTTAGAGGTTATAACTCCAAGGGAACTTATAAAGAGGTCACCTCCTCTACTGCAAAGAAAAAGTTTTTTCTTGAAAAAACAACTTACTTCTGGGTAGCAGCAAACTACGCCGTCACCATAATCTTATTTTTAATCATTACCATTGCGTTAATAGGGGAATGGTTTGTTCGCCTACCATTTAGAAAAAAACAGGCTACCTCCGTCGAAAAAACTGTACCAACTCATTCTGTTCATAAGCCCGCAAAGGTTCAAATTTAAAAAATGGAAATTCTTGTTGCTAATTCTGTAGGAGTTGATAGGGATGGGTATCATATGGTACATGTTCCATCTCGCTGGTCTTTAGGTATTAAAAATTTCACAAATTGCGGTTATTACCCTTGGCAGTTAGCCTACACTTCTTCTCTTTTAAAACGAGATACTCCCCATAATATAAGGTTTTTGGATGGAGTACTTAGAGGGTGGGATGTTGATACTTATTTGCAGCATGCAGGAGAACCCGACTGCTTAATCATGGAAAGCTCTACTCGAACCATTCGCGAAGATTTGCGTTTTGCAGCAACCCTAAAAGATAATTTTGGAACTCGGCTGATTTTTACTGGCCAGCATCCAATGTCACAACCCGAAGAGGTATTGAAAATTGCAGATCACGTATGTATCGGAGAATATGAATTTTCAGTACTCGATTTAGTTTGTGGAAAAGAACCGAAAAATATTGCTGGTGTATTTCCCAATGAACGAAGAAAACTTATAGACATCAACTTGCTCCCGTTTCCTGAAGATGATGATATAAGCCGTATTGACTATCACGAACCCAATTGCAGATACAGGCAAATTCAGATGTACGGATCAAGAGGCTGCCCGCGCCGTTGTAATTTTTGTGCGGCGGCAACCTTGTACTACGATGAGTTGAACTGGCGGCCCCGAGATGTAGATAATATTGTTAAAGAAATTCAAACCCTCAACGAAAAATACCCGGAAATGGAAGGAGTATTTTTTGATGAGGAAGTTCATAATATTAAAAAGAGTTTTAATATTTCCCTGGCCAAGGGTATTCGACAAGCAGGCTTACAAAATCTTAAATACGAAGCTATGTGTGAATACGCATCACTGGATGAAGAAGCCATGGAAGAAATGCGTGCAGCAGGATACTATAAAATCCGTTTTGGAATTGAAACAGGAAGTGATCGGGTCGCCGAAAAAATGACTTTGGGCAAAAAGCATGACTTGGGAAAACTAAAAACTATGGTTGAGTTTGGTAAAAGCATTGGCATGCTTTTTTACGGGACCATCAGCGTTGGGGGACTAGGATCTGACAAAGATGAAGACCAAAAAACTATTGATCTTGTATACGATCTTGCAGCAAAAGGCTGGCTAGATGAAATTCAAGTTTCCATCAACACACCCCAACCTGGAACCGACTTCTATAACTTTTGTGAGCAGGAATCTTTAATACCCCCATCCAATGATTGGCAGGGTTTCGATGGAAATGGGCATGTTGTTGTCAATTATCCTCATTACCCTAAAGAAGAAATTCAAGCTAGCTTTAGAAAAGCACTAAACGCATTCGATCTTGGAAAAGGTAAAGCACAAGAAAAAATTTTTGCGGAAAACACTAATGCTCACATAATTCCAGAATCTAAAATCTTAATTTTAAGATGTGTAAGAATTTGGATGATACGACTCATCTTGGAAAATCTTTATCCAAAAAATAAAGCCGATGTTCTGGGGCAAGATATTTCTTTAAACGACTTAAAAAAAATATCCGGGTTAAAAGATTTTTATTCCTACGGAAGCGGTTTTTTTTCAACCGAATCGATCTCTCCTGAGTTGATGCAAAAACTTAAAGAGAAACAATACGATCTGGTACTCGTCCCTGTAGCTAACAACCACCTTGAGGGCTTCCAGAATGTTCTGGAAGTGGCTCAATGGATCGAACCAAAAAATATTAGTCTCGTCTATCCTGAAGGTAGAATCGAACCTTTTGAGAGCTTATCTATAAACACTTAGACCAAACCTTCTATCCCGTCGTCTTCTTTTCAACAATATTAGGTTTGGGATTGATCATGTTTTTCTTAGTAAGAATATCGATTAAATTTTTATCCCGGCAGGAGGTTGCAATATCTATCAAGCCATCTCCATTAAAGTCACCAACAACTACTCCCTGTGGATGCTCATCAACTGGATGATAAATCGGTGGATAGGTAAACGTACCATCTCCCTTACCTAAAGAAACCGATATCTGATCATCGGTAGCGTTAGAAACTGCTATATCCTCTAACCCGTCACCAGTAAAATCTGCCGCGACAACGAATTTAGGAAAATTTCCTGAGGCAAAATCGCGTAAAGTTGTAAAAGTTTTATCCTTATTATTTATCAGGGTCGTCAATGCATGAAGAGAATTACTGGATGTTACAATATCCAAATAACCATCGTTATTAACATCTATGTTTACCACTGTGAGCGGTTGCTTGCCCCCTTTAATAACTTTCGACTTCTCAAAACCACCATCACCCTCACCCCACAGGATCTGTACTCCAGTATTTCCTGACCCTGCAAGGCCTATAGCAATATCAATATTTTTATCCTTGTTATAATCGCCAACAATAATTCCAGTTGGTTGACCGTTCACGTCTATCTTAACGGGTTTATAAAAATATCCGTTACCTTTTCCTAAAATGATCATCACCTGAAAATAGCGCATGGTAACTGCAAGGTCTGCATTTCCATCTTTATTAAAATCACCTGATATCATATTAATTGGAATTTTTCCTGGCTTTAGCAGTTGCTTCGTTTTCCGAAAACTTCCCAGTCGAGTATTCAAAAATACTTGTACTGTTTGATCGGCATAATTAAGTTCGGCAATGTCCTTATAACCATCATTATTAAAATCCCCCGAAACTAGACATATAGGATCCCTGCCCGTATTGTATACAAGCTGATCATTGAAAGTGCCATCTCCCTTCCCCTTGTAAAAAGAGAAGGAATGACTACCGCTATTAACGACAACCAAGTCTAAAATTTTATCTCGATTAAAATCATCTGTGATAAGAAAGGAAGGCTCTACTCCGGTTTCCAAAGTATTGCTCAATGCAAAAATGCGCGGCATTTTCTTTCGAGCTTTAGGAGGAGGACAACCGAATAAAATAAAAATCAGTAGTATTATAATAAAGTTATGGAATTTTTTCATAATGATCTCTATTGAATTTTGAGCGTAACATAGCAAAGTAATTGAAACAATTTTAACACCTTATTCATGTTTTATGTTTTTCCTAAAAATATATTTTTCTTTTTTGGAAATACCCCAGCATCCTTAATGCCACAAAATAAGGCGAAGTAATTAATCAACACTTACCAATTACGGGAGTTGAAGGACAGGTGTGTAAGCACCTTTAAATTCTCGTTGCCACCAGTTGCCGGTTTTTTCTTTGGTTTCTGAATTTGTAAACCAGTAGTCATAGACGACGGCCTGAATATATTTCGGAGGCTTTTGGGGGAACGGGTTGCTTTCCAACAAATCAATCACAGGTGTCGAACCCTGTAGGAGACGTGTCATAAACTGAATCAACCAAGGATTTCTTTCATAATTACTAAGTGCGGCAAACCACATTTGCCAATCTAGTCGAGGTTGATGAGGCGCAACAAACGCAGGGGCTTTGTTTAAATTTTCTGGTTTCCATTTGAACTTATAAGTTTTCCATTCTTTACCATCACTACTGCCCTTTATAAAAATTTCTGGACGCGAAGTGGTCATAACTGCGAACAGGCCATAACGGTTTACGATATGGAAGGGGCGAATCGTATTCACCGTTGAAATAAAAGCAGAAGGATAACTCACCGGGCTAACAAAAAGAGGAATTATGTACAAAAGGATGCTTATCACCAAAACGCCTAGTCCCATTACCTCAAAGAATCGCTTTTTCCATTCAGGTATGCGGCTTCTGGTTTCTTTAAAAATTATTCGCCATTTTTCAGGAATACGTTTTTGGATTACCCCATCATCAAAAAGTAAAAGACAAAGGACAATAGTAAGGATATTAAAAAAACAGTAATTTCCTGTTAATAAAATCAGTACTTGAAATAGAATTAAAACAGTTCCAGCGGCGTAGCGAATCCGACCAGGCCCAAAAATAAAAAATGGTATAACCAATTGGGTGATGAAAACCGCAATAACCGAATATTCCTGAAACCATTGCGGTAGCTGATGTGCATACCAGCCTATCCATGTCGGTAGGGGTTGTGTTTCGTAATGATACAAAAGAGCCGATAGATCATTCCATGTGGGATCACCACTTGCCAGTTTCACCCAGCCAGAAGTAAATATGACACGAAAAAGTAGAAATCGGAGAAGGATTAGTACCCATGGAGACGGCGGCGGTTCGTATGCCAATTTTGGTCGCCATTTCAGGGGAGCTAAAAAAATGGCCAAGAGTCCAGTTTCGAGAAGCAAGGTGTCCCATTGAAATCCGAGAAACTGCTGGCCGACATTAAAAAGGGACAGGTAGAATAGCCATAATAAGAAAAGTCCAAAGGCCGGTGCAAAACCCGCGATTACAAGGAGAGAAATTGCAGCGCCGGCCAGGCAGATGAATTTTAAAAATCCATCACTTCCATCTAGCCATAATAAGGTGGGCAATTTCCAGAATCGTTCTGCCCCTAATTGAGCTTCCACCCCTTGCAATAAACTTTGCGCAGGAAGAATGCCTTCTTTGCCGATTAGTCCTTCAATTTGGCTACCAAATGAGGAAAAAGCAGTAAAATAAACCAATCCTAATAAAATAATGAATAAACGCCTCGCTAGATACCAGGTGGGGAGATCTAGGTCGCTGCCCCAAACCCATCGGGTCAGGAGGCTGAAAAACTCTCTATTATTAGCCACCAAACTATATATCCATTCTGATATTTTGCCGAACCCTGGGACTTTTTCATAGGCCCATAAGGGAAGTCGGTGGATACTATTAGCCAGAGCCTTAAAAACCCCTTTTGCGCCAAAATAGTAAGTACCATCTGGGTAAATCAGGAATATTGAAGAATCAAATTTTTCGGCAGGGATCTGAGGGTATTCTGAGGCAACTTCTTGGGAGGCCTTATAAATCACACTATCTTCTGTTATATGTTGCCATCTACGAACCCAGAAGGTGCAAAACCCGCATGCTCCGTCATAGACCAGAACCGGTCGTTCATCATTTATTTTCAAGCTACCCCCAAAGCAGGTTTTTATCTATTATAACCTCTATTTCACAACTAGTTGGGATAATGACCAATCCAAAAAATCTTTTCTTTAAGAGTCAAAAAAGATTAATAGGTTGGGTCGGTTCTAGCTTGCGTTCCGGGCCAACCTGATATAGTTTCTTTAGTTCTATATTAAAATAATGGGCTTGTTTACCCAAAAGCGCCTATACGTTGATCCAACTTTCCAGGAAAGATTAAATGGTAGATTTTACGCGTGAAGAAGTTGAAGCTGCTATAGAAGAATATGCATCCACTCTTATTGAAGAAGAGGAAGATGAGTTTATAGATGATGAGGAAGAAATAGTAGAAACAGAAGAAAAAGAAGAATCCGATGAACCCCCAGAGACTACTGAGCCAGAAGTAGAACTTGAAAAAGAAGAAACGCCCGGAGATGTTTTTGAGGGTAAAGATCTATCAGGTTTGGATTTGTCAGGTATCAAGTTTTTAGGTATCAGCTTAAAACAAACCAATTTAAAATCCACTGATTTATCCAATTGTATTCTTTCTAATTCGAATATGGACCAGACCAATTTGGATGAAGCCAACTTAAGTAATGCTGAAATGGAGAATGTGAATTGTCTAGAGGCAACGGTTAAAAATGCAAATTTTGACTCTACCAACTTACAAGGTGCCAAATTTCTGGGAAGTAACCTTACCGGCTCAAAACTTGAAAGTGCAAATTTAAGGAAATCTGTCTTTCTTGAAGCGAATCTTTCAAAATGTAATCTAAACGAAGCAGACCTTAGTAATTCCGATTTTTCTAGAACGAACATGAGCCACGCCAGTGCAATAGAGAGTAACTTAACCCGCGCCCGATTCAATGGTGCTAATTTGGAGTCCGTAGACTTTACGGATTCCCGCCTGAGCATGGCTATTTTCTTCGAAGCAAACTTTAAAAATGCGAACTTAAACCGTGTCCAGATAAAGGGTGCAAAGCTGGCGGGCGGTATTTTCGAAAATACCGTATTACTTAGGGCAGATATAACAGGAGCTGATCTGACAGATGCTAAATTTCATAATTCCAATCTAAGTCGCGCAAAATTAAATGGAGCTATTCTACGCAGAGCCGATTTAAAAGGATCTGATCTGTCAGAGGCGGATTTGAGTATTGCCGACTTAACAGGAGCTAGTTTGATCGATGTCACATTGGTAGGAGCTAACCTGGAAAGGATCAAACTCAATCAAGCAAAGTTATTAGGAGCCCACTTAAGTGGTGCAAAAATAAACAAAGGGAAATTGACACAGGTCGATTTGAGCAATGCTGATCTAAGTGGTGCCAATATGAGAGGGACAGACCTCACCGAATCCAATCTTGAAGGTTGCGATCTAAGTCGAGCTGATCTAACTGAGGCAATTTTACAAAGAGCAAATATGAAAAACGCTTTCCTAATTGGAGCAAATTTGCAAAAAGCAGAACTGGACAAAGTAAATCTAGAAAACGCAAATATCGCTGGAGCAAAATTACGAAAAGCCAATTGCCAAAAAGCAAACATGAAAAATGCGGATCTGCAACGTTCTGACCTGGAACATGCTGACTTTACTCAAGCAGATCTTTCGAAAGCAAGCCTTGCCGGTTCCAAGCTGGGAGAAGCTTGTTTTAAAAATGCAAATTTAACTGGAGCGGACTTGAGTCTTTCAGATAAGACTGACAGCGACTTTTCAGGTGCCAAAGGTTATAATTCTTGAGAAACCAGTAATTAGAAAGTAAGGCTTTTACAATTTTTTTCCAAGTGGAAAGAGCCAGATTAAAAATAGAAGTCACAAATGTTAAAATTTTGAGACCTCAAAGATTTTTTTGCATCTAATTAGCGTATGATTTTAATGAGGGGAATATGGACCGTTCACCAAAATTAATGCTGTCATTCTCAAGCCGGCTCCAAAAAGCCCAACCTTTGTCTCTTAAAGAGGTACTTCAATTAAGAGATGGCATAGAAATCCAAAGAAATCAGGGATTTGAGGTTTGCCAGTTAGCATTTCCAAACATTTTAAAAAATTTCACCTACCCAGCCTCGCTAAACTAACTCCAAATAAATAAAATGGAAAAACTTGAAGGAGTTCAAAAGGTATTAAGGTTTAGTAATACTATTCGCGAATGGTGTATAAATGAATTCTCTGTTCATTTTGATGACTTTGACGAACAAAATGTGGATGATTATGAATCAGGAGGTTATGGAGACATTGCTGATGAAATCTTGGAACGCGGAATGGATGAACAAATTATTGAAGAAGGTGACCTAGATTAGATTCAACCTAATATCCTCTTCAATTGTTAAAATTCAAGGCTCATTCGTCCTAATTTAATTAGCAATAAAAACTCACCCCACCAATACTTACCTTCAATTTGCTTTTGCCTTAATTTCTATTTTATTTTCATTTTTTTTGAAAAAAAGAAGTATGCAAGGTGGGATTAGATCACTAGACTATGGATGTTTTAATTGGACAAGATCGCAATGAGCGCTTTTCTTGAATCATTTGCAGGTTTTATGTGGGGTCCGTGGCTTCTTATATTTTTATTGGGTACGGGTTTCTGGTTAACGATTCGACTCCGTGGAATTCAATTTCGATTTCTCTTCTACGCTTTACGCCTTACTTTCTCCAAGGAAATGGAAGGTCAAGGAGATATCTCTCACTTTGGTTCTTTGATGACCGCCTTAGCAGCAACCGTTGGCATCGGAAATATAGCTGGAGTAAGCACCGCTGTAGCCTTGGGGGGACCGGGTGCTATCTTCTGGATGTGGATTACAGGTCTAGTGGGTATGGCAACTAAATACAGCGAAGGTTTTCTAGCAGTAAAATTTCGTCGAAAAAATGACCAGGGAAAAATATCCGGGGGGCCAATGTATTACCTGGAAGATGGACTAAAAACAAAATGGCTTGGAATATGTTTCGCTGTATTCGGAGCTTTTGCTGCTTTCGGAATTGGTAATATGGTGCAGGCTAATACCACAGCTATTGCATTAGGCAGCTCAACAGGCTTAAACAGTTTTACCATAGGAATGTTTCTCGCAATTTTAACTGGGTTGGTAATAATCGGGGGAATCAAACGTATTGCTGAGGTAGCTTCTTATTTAGTACCGTTTATGGTGGTGGTATATTTCCTAGGTGCTTTGATTGTTATCTTAAATCATATTAATCAATTGGGTCCGGGGATAAAGCTGGTTTTTGAGCAAGCATTTTCTGGAACTGCTGCCACCGGAGGTTTTGCAGGAGCGACCCTAGCTAATGGAATTCGCTACGGTGTGGCACGCGGACTTTTCTCCAATGAGTCGGGTATGGGAAGTGCCCCTATTGTGGCGGCTGCGGCTAGAACCAATCATCCCTGCAAGCAAGCTTTGGTCTCGATGACCGGCACTTTTTTAGATACTTTAATCGTTTGTTCGATTACTGCGATGGTGATCAATTCAACGGGTGTTTGGACTTCAGGTGAAACGGGTGTCGCCTTGACCATCCAAGCATTTTCGGCGGGACTTCCTGGTTTTTGGGGGAATTTGCTAGTCACACTGGGGACTATAACCTTCGCTTTTTCTACCATCCTTGCTTGGGAATATTATGGTGAAAAATGTTTTGAATATTTATTTAAGGGGAAATATATTTCACTCTATCGATACAGCTGGATATTTTTCGTATTTTTAGGTGCTCAAATTAAACTGGAAATGGTCTGGAATATTTCAGATGCTATGAATGCTTTAATGGCAATTCCTAATTTAATTGGTCTAGTCTGCTTAAGTGGAATTCTTGTTCGAGAAACTCGATTATATGAGCGAGGAGTTACAGAAGGTTCAATAAATAAATATGATTAATTTTAGAAAATTTTTATATGCCTTTTACATTAAAAGGTCATCATTTAAGTTATTCGAAAAGGATTGATGGCTTATGAATGATAATTGGTCTCTTCCAAAAAATGACCCTTGGTCCACTCCTTTCGCAGAAACCTTATTGCATTATCTTGAAATTTCTAAAGGTGATCAGATCTTGGACATTGCATCTGGTGGCGGTATTCCAGCATTTTTTTTGGCCGAGCAAGTGGGGCCAAAAGGTACAGTGCTCGCTATAGATATCCACCAAAGTCAAGTTTTAAGGTCTCGATCCATCCAAGGAACGCATTTACCATGGCTAAAATTTGAAGTTGGAGATATGCGTTTTTTACCCACGGATCTTCCAAAATTTAATCGTATCACGGGTAATTTGTCTTTCATGTTTTTCCGTCCGAACCGTTTTGAAGCTTTAAAAAAGCTTGTACGTTTTCTCAAGCCCGGCGGTCAGATCGTTCTAACATTTCCCTCTATGGGTACTTTTGATTCCCTTTGGAACTATGTAGACGAAAAAATGTTCACTCAAGGTCTGACAGATGAACGTAAGGCACTGAATGAATATATTAATGAAAGACCTTCTGCTTCCGAAGCTGAGAAATATTTGAAGGAACTGGGATTAGAAAAGATAAAAGTAGGTGAGCAGCCTCTTGAGGTTGAAACGGGATCCGGAAAAGAATTTCTAGAACATCCTCTTTTGCGAGGCGGATTTCTAGATGATATTTATGAGTGTTTTCAGAACCAGGATTTAGCAAATAATTTTATGGATGAAATCGCTGAGAATATTTCCTGTTTTACTCCGATATTTGCAATTCGCTGTGCGATGTCTGGATGGGCACCTAAAACAAAATGACCATGATCTACTATTTAATGAATGATGATATTATGACGTTATGAATGAACATAAAAAAGGTGAACTGAAGCAGAAGATTTATGAGGAAATAAAAATACTGAAACATTTAATTAATAGTTTTTCGGAAACATCCAAGCCCGTTTCCCCGGATAATGCTATTGGGCGGCTTACGCGAATGGAGGCTATTAGCAGTCAGGGAATCAGCGAAGCCTCGTTAAATTCGTCAAAAGCTAAATTAGCTAAACTTGAAAAAGCGTTGGAAAAATTTGATTTTCCTGATTTCGGGGTCTGTGTGCGTTGCTCAAATTCTATTCCTCATGAGAGAATCATGTTGATACCAGAAAGTGTTTTGTGTGTCCGATGCGCAGAATAACCCTTAGCAAATAATCGCTAAAAATTCTAAAACCACCAGTAATTTAAGTTAATGAATGTGATTCAGGAATCCCAAAAGTTTCCCATCGCTAAGGCGAGGAATTTGATTAAGGATTTATATCATCCAAGCCCTTGGATATATTGGAGTGATTTTTTACTCAGCGCAGGTTTGGGTTGGGTAGCTTTTGTTATTACTAGCAGGGTTCCCCTGTTTTCATTGGAGCAAGTGTTGAGTTTTTTGGTTGCTGTTTTAGCGCTTTATCGAGCCGCTTTATTTATTCACGAAATTGCTCATTTTAAAAAAGGGTCTTTTAGAGTTTTTCAAAAAGTTTGGAATTTAATATGTGGTTACCCTTTAATGATACCAACGTTTTTATACCAAAGTGTGCACTATGATCACCATAAACAAAACTTTTATGGGACAAAAAAAGATGGTGAATACTTTCCTTTTGCATCGAAAGAAAAAAGATTTATCGTTCTTTATATCGGTTTTTCTTTTTTGATCCCTCTAGTTTTTTTATTCCGTTTTATCGTATTAACACCTCTATCGTACCTACACTCTGGGTTAAGAGAATTTTTGATACAGAATATATCTTCCTTAAATATTGATCTAAACTATCGGCGTCCAAAATCCACATTAGCTCAAACTAAAGATTGGAAAGTTCAAGAGCTTTTAGCTTGTGTTTATGGAATAAGCTTCATGGGCCTAATAATATTTAAATTTATGCCTGCAAAGGTCTTATTCATATGGTACTGTTTAGTGGCTTCGGTGTTTTTGGTAAATTCGATTCGCACTTTGGCCGCTCACCGTTATAAAAATGCAAATGAAGATGAGTTGAGTTTTACTGATCAAATGCTAGATTCGATTAATAATCCCGGTAACAGATGGATCACACCATTATGGGCTCCTGTGGGCCTTCGATTCCATGCAACGCATCACCTGTTTCCCGATCTTCCATATCATTCACTGGGAAAGGCACATAGGCGCTTATTGGAAAATCTGGGGGAAAACTCTCTATATGGAGAAACAGTTCATTCCGGTTTATGGCCGGCTATTTGCCAATTATGGAAGCACGCTGGTAAACGAATCTAATTTGCTAATTTAATTAAAGGTCTAAAATATGACAAAACCTTTTTCACTACTTAACGAATTTGAAAATGAGGATACAAGCCCAGCTCATTTAAAAAAGAACCAGATCGTTTCGTTATTAAAAGAGAAATTTGATTTTGAAAATTCTCATCTGAAGCCACCGAATAGTAAAGAAAAAGGAATCCTTGCCAAATGTTTTGGATACTTAGCACCTGATCAAGCCAAGGAACTTGGAATTTATCCCTATTTCAGAGAAATTGAAGAAATAGACGGTAGCAAGGTTGTTATTAATGGCCAAGAAGCTATCTCAGTTTCAACCAATAATTACCTGGGCCTGGCACAAGAACCGCGCGTTATTGAAGCAGCTAGGGTGGCCCTTGAAAAGTTTGGAATTGGCTGTACTGGGAGCCGTTTTTTAAATGGAACTTTTAACCTACACAAAACCTTGGAACGCGAGATATCTATTTTTTTGAATCGCGAAGATACAATTGTAATGTCTACAGGCTTTCAGGCAAATCAAGCAACAATTTCATGCCTACTAGGAAGAAAAGATGTCGCATTTTCAGATCGCGAAAACCATGCCAGCATCTATGAAGGATGTGCTGTTGCTCCTGGCAAAACCATTCGGTATCAGCATAACGATATGGATCACCTTGAATATTGTCTGAAAAAACATTCAGATGTCGAAGGTAAAATAATTTTAACCGATACAGTTTTCAGTATGAGTGGCGATATAGCCAACCTACCTGCTATTGTAAAACTGGCTAAAGATTATGGTGCCACCGTAATGATTGATGAAGCCCACGGTTTAGGTGTGATGGGTGAAAAGGGTAAGGGTGTTGCCAATTACTTTAACCTTGAAGATGAAATCGACTTGTATATGGGAACTTTTTCAAAAAGTCTGGGCTCCATTGGAGGTTTTATCTCTTCGAAATCAAAAGTCACCGAATATATCAGGCATAAAGCTTCTGCTTTTATTTTTACGGCTGCTTTACCGCCAGCTTCTGTTGCAGGAGTAACAGCAGGTTTGGATATAATGATCAATGAGCCCGAGCGAATGAATCTTCTGCGCGATAACACAGCCTATATTAAAAGAGGATTTTTTGATATGGGGTTTCAAGTAAATAACAATTCTATTCCAATAGTTCCTATTAAAATAGGTGAAGAAGCATTAACTCTTTATCTAAATCGTTTGCTTTTTGATGAAGGCATATTCGCAGGAGTTGCAGTTTCTCCTGTTGTTCCACCTCTTAATGCTATGATTCGGACCAGCTATACTTCAGCCCACACACAGCAAGATCTTCAAAAGGTTCTTGACTCTTTTAAGAAGCTCGGTACAAAACTGGGTATTATTTCTAAAAAATAATGAGCCTCAGAATAGCCGAGGCAAAAAGCCCCACCGAGCTAGATCAATTTATCCGTTTACCCTGGAAGATATATAAAAACCACCCCTTTTGGGTTCCTCCTCTGGTTTCTGAACGCAAGAAGTTTCTCAATCCAAAAATCAATCCTTTTTTTGAACGTGCTGAGGTCAAACTATTGCTAGCAGAGGACCCAAAAAGCAATCCTTTGGGCCGTATTGCATTAGTTCATGATCACATGTATCAGGAAAGATATTCCAAAAATACAGGCATTATTGGAATGTTTGAAAGTGTTGATGATGAAAATGTATCTCGATTGCTATTCGATGAGGCAAAGTCATGGTGCCATGAAAATGGATTCGATAAACTGATTGGCCCAATGAATTTATCTATCAACCACGAATGTGGATTGATGGTCGAAGGATTTAACCTTCCCCCAATGTTCGGTATTCCCTACAATCCAGATTATTATGAAAAACATTTTTTAGAATGGGGGTTTGATAAATTAAAAGATTTGGTCTCTTTTAAATTAGATCTTATTGGTATTCCAGAATATCTACAGAACGCTGCAAAAAGACTGGAAAAAA
Source organism: Nitrospinota bacterium (assembly GCA_028345515.1). GTDB lineage: Bacteria > Nitrospinota > Nitrospinia > Nitrospinales > VA-1 > UBA8687. Next base: position 85,502 of record JAOMDP010000006.1, on the reverse strand, counting down.
GAGGTCGCTTCAATATACGGCCATTGGACATATCAAGATTTGAGGACGAATTGAAAATTATATGGGATATATATAACTCCGCTTGGGATATGAACTGGGGTTCTGTGCCCATGACCCGTAAAGAGTTTATCTTTGCCGCAAGTGAAATAAAGTCATTTGTACATCCCGAGTTTTGTTTGATCGCAGAGGTAAAGGGAGAACCCATTGGTTTTTCGTTAGCTCTTCCAGATATCAACCAAGTGCTGATTGAGCTCGACGGTAAACTTTTTCCGTTTGGTTGGGCAAATTTTCTTTGGAGAAAAAATAAAATTGATACTTATCGGGTATTAACACTTGGAATAAAGAAAAAATTTCGGAAACTCGGTATTGACGCATATATGTATTACGAAACGTATAAAAAGTTTATAGAACAAGGTATAAAGTGGTGTGAAATGTCCTGGATGCTAGAAGATAATATCGATATTTTAGAACCCATGTTCAAATTAGGGGGAACTATTTATAAAAGACACCGCATCTATGAAAAAAAATTCTTACCTTAACGGTTCTAATGCCCTAGTCACTGGGGCTAATGGGTTTATTGGTAGTCACTTGGTAGACAACCTATTAGCAGCGGGTTGTAAAGTTCACTGTATAGTCCGCAAAACCTCCAATTTAAGATGGGTCCAATTAAAAGAAGTAAAATTACATTTTGTTGACCTTGGGGATACATCTTTTAAAATTCCAGAATTGCATAATATGGATTATGTTTTTCACTGTGCAGGTCTTACTAAAGCAAAAAATCGCGAGGAATATTTTGATATCAATGCAAGAGTTTGCGAAACTTTATATGAACAATGCCTTCAGTTTGGAGAACGTATTAAAGGGATTATTCATTTAAGCAGTCTTGCCGCTGTAGGACCCAGTAAAAACGGTGTCGTAATTAATGAAGACTCGCTTCTAAATCCAATTACCTATTACGGAAAATCCAAAAAGGCCGGGGAAGACATCGCTCTAAAATATCTTGAAAATCTACCCATTAAGGTTCTTCGACCGCCAGTCGTCTACGGCCCACGTGAGGAAAATCTTTTTAATTTTTTCAAAATGGTTAAGAACGGTTGGGCATTGCAAATTGGTAGTACACCTAAAAACCTTTCTCTGATTTATGTCACCGACCTAGTTCAGGGCATGATAGAAGCCTGTGGCAAATCTCCAAGAAATAATAAAATTTATTTTATAACGGATGGGAAATTCTATTCATGGGAGAAAATTGCAAGAAGCGCAGCAGATAAAATGAAGGTCTCAACCCGAGTTTTGAGGCTACCTGAAGTAATTTTATCCCCCATAGCGATAATTTTTGAGCTGCTAGCAATATTCAGTTCAAAACCTGCGTTATTTGATCGACAAAGGGTGATAGATATTCGACAAAGTTCCTGGACGGCTTCACCAGAAAATTTTTTTCGTGATTTTGGTTTTGAGCCTGAATTCGGTCTGGTGGCCGGATTAGCTGATACCCTCGACTGGTATCACCAAAAAAAATGGTTGTAAAAAATGTCTGAAAAAACGGATCATGTGTTGAAAGATTTAGCTGAACCGGTAAATATTTATATCCATGAGCCAATTGCGAAAAGATTGGTATCGGTATTAGAAAATACGTTTATCACCCCAAATCAAATTACTTACTTATCTGTATTAGTTGGTTTTGCATCAGGCTACTCGTTTAGTCAAGGAAATTGGGAAACTAGTGTTATGGGGGGAGTACTTCTCGAATTGACCTTGATTTTAGATTGTGTGGATGGACAACTTGCCAGAGCTAAAAATATGGCCAGTGATTTGGGCCGTCTTATTGATGGAATTGCCGGATATTTCGCATATTTGGCAGTAGTTTTAGGAATTATTTTTGGCTACCCAAATTTCAAAACAGCGCTAATCATCATAGCTATTTTTACTATTCTGCGTGCAATATCTTATGATTACTGCAAGCAAACCTTTGGGACAATTGTTTTGAAAGGGTATGACGGCATGGAAAAAGACATCCAAACCACGTTTGAAAAAATTCACCACAAATCTTCAATGGTTCTTGTTCTTTATTTTTATTATATGCAGACACAAAAAATGATTTTCCGTGGCAAATGGAATACACTTGGCAACCTGAAAAACATAAAGCAAATTGACAGCAAGATACTAAACCCTAACCAGCGTCAGGAATATTTTAATAAGTTAAGAAACCTTTTTAGAATTTGGCGATGGAACGGGCTTGATTTTCCTTTGTTTCTCATTGCTTTATTAGGCCTGCTGTCTATGCCAGGGCAAAGTCTTAATTTTCTCGCAGCGGCTATTGCCGCGCAATTTATTCTTACTTACCTTATCCATATATACCTATGTCGTAAACTTTATATAACCAAGGATGTCTTCTAATCACGGATAATTTTATTACTCTTATCAGATGTTGATAAGGGAAAATTAAAAATGAGGGTAAAAAAGTAATAGAGAAATTATAAGACCTACTTAAAACCGGCTTTAAAGCCTAGCAACAGGTGGCCTCACTTTCATTTGAATTTAACCCTTCCTTAACCGACACTGCACTGCAGTCAAAAGGGCCGAAGTGGGTCGAGAAATCTCCGGTTACTTTAAAATAATCTGCGAACCGGGATTCACTAATCATCTTATATGTATTTCCACAAATAGGGACGGGGGTTCCTGTCTGAAAATAATAATGATCGTCTAAGGTGAATCCGTGCGGGAACTCAGGAATGGTCCCTTGATAACATGCCACATGACCAAAGTTTTCACATATATCTTCAAAGTCACATTTAAAAGTTCTTACGGTCATCGAATAAAAATCAATCATACCTACTTTGCGGCGGATATCTTGGTTGTTCAAAGTGATGGGTGTTTTCGAGATGACTCTGTGGTCATAACATCCAACCTTGGCTAGCATTCGCCTAAAGTCTCCAATGTAAAGCGCTCCGCCCAAACATTCTCCCAATAGCACAGGATCTGTCGTGAGTGGTTTGGGAACACGCCGATCGGAAAAAATATCTGACAGATAAAGTTCTCCGCCTGGTTTTAGTACTCGAAAAATTTCCCTAAAAACACTTTCCTTATCAGGAGAGAGATTGATAACGCAATTTGAGATGATGATATCAACAGAGTTGTCGTCCAGACCGGCGGTATTGAGGTCTTCAATCCAACCTTTACGAAAATCTACATTAGGTTTTTTTAGATTGAACTTATTGGTATGATAGGAGATATACTTTTTTGCTACTGTTAATTGCTCATCGGTCATGTCAATACCGATGACCAAACCATCTGGACCGACTACTTGGGCGAGAAGATAACAATCACGTCCTGATCCACAACCAAGATCCACCACAGTTTTTCCATATAACCCTGAAGGAAAGGTTGATGCGCATCCATAAAAACGCGACTGCACTTCTTCATGTATATTTATTAAATAAGGTCGGAGATAAGCAGGCATTGTTTCTGCAGCACAACAGGCACTAGTTTGCAGATCATTTTTGGTTTTAAGAACTTTTCCATAATATTCCTGAACATCCTCACGAATTTTTGTGCTATTTTTCACAATAAACCTCCCGACTATAATAAAAAGAAGGGGAAAATTCCCTTTTCATTTTTTTTAATTAAATCTGGTTTCTCGATTATTTTCTAAATATTATTCTATATAAAATACTTTCCATATATAGAGTTATTTTGCTCTTAATGTGGAAAGGGTTCCTACAGAATTATGGAAAAAGAAACTAGATGCGCCGCCACCAATACAATAAATTATTGAATTAAAAGGCTTTATTTGCTAGCTTAAATAAGCTCACCTTATATTTCTATGGAGCGTTTCAATGGATAATGCGTTCTGGGTCATCTCAAAAATATTCTGGCTTCTGGCTTCGCCCAGTACAAGTATGCTTCTGGTTTTAATGGCCGGGGTTGGTCTCTTATTTTTTGGCCGTGAAAAACTTGGGAAAAAACTAATTGTGACCTCAACGGCTTTAATTTTTCTTATCTCATCGTTACCAGTTTACCAAATATTATTACTCCCTCTAGAAAATAGATTTCCAATTCCCGAACCTCTCCCCGAAAAAGTTGATGGGATAATTGTATTAGGCGGAGCCGAACTTCCCGAACTGACTCAATTTAGGTTACAAGTTAGTCTTACCGACTCAGTTGAACGTTTGACTACTTTTATAAGTCTTGCACGTAGATATTCTGATGCAAAATTTATTTATGCAGGTGGACAAGGTGCAATAACCAAACAAGAATATAAAGGCGCTACTACAGCACGGTTATTTTTTGAACAGATGGGTCTTGATACTAGTCGCATCATTTTTGATTCTCAATCCCGAAATACTCAAGAAAATGTAGAAAATGCTTTGCAACTTGTTCAACCTGGGAAAAAGGAAAAATGGGTGTTGATCACTTCAGCCTGGCATATTCCTCGGTCCGTGGGAATATTTAGAAAGTTAAATTGGCAGGTTATCCCGTATCCAGTGGATTTTAAAACTAATGGCAAGTTCGAAATGAGTATTAGCTTGCCAAGTTTGTTTAATTTACACAAATTTTCAAATGTGGTCTACGAATGGCTAGGTCTTTTTTATTATTGGCTGATGGACAGAACTTCAGAGTTATTTCCGGAGCCGCTATAAGTTAGCCTAGAATTAACACAACTTCTTTACCCTACTAATACTAACCAGTCGACATATTATAAGCCGGCGCGTTAAATATTTTTCCAGCGCGTGGTTTTTTTAGACTCCAGTGGGGATTCGAATAACAACTCCCCCCATATTCTCATTTATTTTAAAATCCTCTTAGGGCTATCCTTACTGATACAAATCAATGATGGAATTTGGCTTATAACTATTATTTATTAACATTTCAGTGGTCTTTTCCCTTTACTTATTACCATTTAGGGCCGAAATAGCTTTAGAGGAAAAAATTGTCATCAACCCATATATTAATGTTGCGAACCTTTGGTTAGAGCAATGAAAGCTAGCATAAATCACTATCTTGTTTAATTTATTACATCGGTAAGGCAATAGATCTTTTTATGTCAACCAAAACAAAATTAATACTTATATGTTTTTTTATGCTATCAGGGTCACCTGTTTTTGCAAATGAAACCCAGCAAGCTTTAAATGCTATCAATCGAGGTGACTATAAAACAGCTATAGATATTTGGCAAAACCTTGCGAATAGAGGAAATAATGCAGCGCAATTTAATCTTGGGTTGATGTATTTCAAAGGCGATGGGGTAAAACAAAATTTATCTAAAGCTGCTAAATGGTTCCGCTTAGCTGCGATACAAGGTAATGCCGAAGCTCAGCTTAATCTCGGTGATATGTATTACAACGGTAATGGAGTTCTAATTGACTATAAAAGAGCCGCAAGGTGGTATCTCTACTCCTCCAAACAAGGAAATATAGACGCCCAATTTAATTTAGGGTCGATGTTCGAAAACGGAGAAGGAATAATTAAGAGTTATAAAAAAGCCATGCGTTGGTACAGGCGTGCTGCATACCAAGGGCATTCAGGTGCGCAATATAAATTAGGATTAATGTATGAAAAAGGATATGGGGGGAGAAAAGAATTTAAAAAAGCTCTTGAATGGTATTTAAAATCAGGGAAAAAGGGCAATGCTGAAGCACAGTTTAAACTGGGGGAAACCTATGATCAGGGAATTAAATCTAAAAAAGACAAAAGAAAAGCATTTAAATGGTATTCATTGGCAGCAGAAAAAGGTCACCCTAAAGCTCAGTTCAATCTAGGGTTTCTCTATGAAAATGGGAGTGGTGTTCAAAAAAATATAAAAAAAGCTGCCAAGTGGTATCTTTTTTCCGCCGAACAAGACTATATACCAGCTCAGAAAAACATAGCTTGGATGTATGTCAATGGTCTAGGCGTTGAAGAAGACTTAACTGAAGCTGAAAAATGGTATAGACAAGCAGATTCGTTGGAAAACCAATCAATATATAAAAACTCGAAAACCATAAATACTGAAACACATACCCAGAAAATAAAAACTAAAAAAAGTGATAAAACATCTATCAGAAACTTTGATCTTCCTGAGTCTTTCAATCCAAAAGAAAAAATTTGGCTCGATAAAAACCAGAAGCTATCTCTAGCAATAGGGACATGGATCAGCACAGGGGAAACAAGTTGGAATCATGATATATCTAACACCAGTTCAATTACAGGAAACCCTTCGTCGGAATTAATCTATGAAGATTTAGAATCTAATATCATCGAGCTCGAAGGAGAGATAAAACTTCCCCACAGAGTTTTTCTTCGGACTCAATTTGGTTTTGGAACTATAAATGATGGTCGTCTAGTTGATGATGATTTTGTAAGTGCTGCAGGAGCAACAAGTTTTGGCGCTAGCCAATCGGGCCCACACCGAATATCTAGATCGTTCAGTAATATTGATGGAGACAATATGTGGTACCTTAACCTTGATCTAGGATTCAAACTATGGGCAACCAAAGACAATGCTCATTTCACAAGAGTTTTTATTGGATACCAGCACTGGCAGGAGAAAGTCATTACCACTGGAGTAGAACAAGTTGAATGTACTTCCTTCACAGGCGGAAACCCATTTTGTGAAAGCCCTGGAACAGTTTCATTTGTGGGACAAAAGGTTATATCCAACGAGGTGCGATGGGACTCCCTAAGAATTGGCTGGGAAGGTTCTTTTCGCTACAGCAAAAGGTTTAGGTTTGATATGGACTTAGCTTATATCCCAATTTCAGGATTATTAAATCGCGATATTCATCATTTGCGGACTGATTTACAGCAAGACCCTTCTTTCGAAATGGACGGCACTGGTAGCGGTTATAATTTAGAGGCAAGTTTTAAATACTCTTTAACAAAAAAGTTATTTTTATCGGCAGGCTATAAGTACTGGAAAATTAAAGCGAGTGATGGTACTTGGAAAAACCTCCCTGTTATTGGAACGCAAACTTTAGGTAATTTAAATGACCTTTCTTCCTCGCGACAAGGGGTCACAGCACAATTGGAATACTTATTTTAATCACACCTGCATTTATTCTCTTTAAATTAAAAAAATACTTCTGGCTACTTGTTATTCAAAATTTTTAGAAATAGAGCTATTACAAATAGCTTTACTTAAAACTTCTAAAAGAATTATAATTCAGCCAGCTATAAGGCAATCCCAAAAAGAAACTGATTTTTTTAAACTTTAATTATTTAAATATGTTTCTATCATCAAAAAACTTTATTCTAATTAGGCTTCGTTTTATAGCATGTATCAGCCTGCAAGCATTTCTTTTACTTGCCGGTTGTGCAATGAGCCTTGATTATTGGAAAGGCCAAAAAAAATCCAAACTAATTTCAACTTGGGGGTCGCCCCAAAAGACCATTCCTGATAAAAAAGGGGGGGAAGTATATGTTTACGATAGGAGTCCTTGGGAAACAAAGACTAATTATCTAGGAAACAATACAGGTCCAACTCGATTAATTGGTTTCTACATTAACAAAAGAGGGGTCGTCTATGGTTGGAAAGAATTGCCTTTGGGGAAATCTCTTTATAAGTAAATCCATCCTTTGTATCATTTACTGTTTATTTTTATTACTCAACGTTGGTTACGTGGGCGCAGATACAGAAGCCAAATTATTTATTAAATACGAGAAACCTCTTTTATCTGCAAATATTCAGGGAGCAAAATTATCTGATGTAATTAGAGAGTTAAAGAATAAGACCGGGGTTGATTTTAATTATAGATCCCTTCCCGACCAAATTATTTATTTGAGTTTTGCAAACTTGTCTCTTAAAAATGGAATCAAACAAACTATTCCCTACGGTACAATTTTTGTTTCTGACCAAAACTCCTCAGGGGAGGAAACTATCAAATCTGTTTATATTCTTACTTCCTTAGGATTAACTCAAAACAAGTTGCAACCTGTAATTAGTTCACCCATTCCTTCGATAGAAACGACTCCTCAAAAGGGTATTGAGTATTTAGCGTGGCAGGCAAAAGATGCTGCGTTGGCCTATCAATGGCTACTGCAATTGCAAGAAGAAGACCCTGATAAACGACTAGCAGCGATAATAAAATTGGGCAAATTGGGATCAAATTTCTTTTCGGTTAAGGGCCTCTACCTCGCTCTTAATGATAAAGATAATAGAGTACGCAAAACCGCTTCAGAGGGCTTGAAAAGACTCGATGAACAAAACATTTTCAGGTCATTAACCGAGGAATTACAACAAATTGAGCCGATCATTCAAAAGCACGCTTTGGAAGTTATAAAGCTTCAAAAGGGAAAAAAATGGGAGTTGTTATTGCGACAGTCAATTGAATCAAATCAAATCGACACTTCTTTACGAAAAAAAGCTGAAGAAATTTTGTTAGAACTGCAAGCCAAGTCCAGGAGAAACTAACGTCTGCGTCTTCTTTTTCTTTTACCTTTACTCTTCTTTTTTCCTGCCTTTTTAATCACAATCGGAGGATTTGCAGGCTCGTTAGTCACTCGCCAAACCTTACCATCCTCGAGATACATTCTTTGTTGATCTTCCAAGCTAAGTGGCATCGCCCCTAACCTTCCAAACACACTGACCTGGTTACCACTTTCATCAATCGCACGATCACGGTCCAACCCCTTTGACAGAGTTAATGCGCGACCGTCGAGTTTTTTAGAAGCCACTAACTTAGGTTTTGGAAGAGGACTAAAACCAAAATGCGCTACACCTGACTCATCATTTCCCGGTGAACTCAGTTGAATAACGCGGAGTCCGTTATTTCCATCAGCGACAAAAGCAAATGAGCTGGAAGAAACAGAACCCACCTTAACTCCACGAACATCGTTCATCTTACCTTCCGCATCGAAAGTAAGAGTTATTTCAGGTTTCTCTGGGTTTTCTATATCAACCACTATCAATCCTTTTTTACCGCCTGCAACATACGCATATGTTCGAGCCACATAAACATCGTGAGCCTCTGATAATGGGATAATCGCACCTTCAACCAGTTTTGGTTTGTCCTGAATAGTTACATCAAAAACTTTTAACCCTTCATCGTCCACTACAAATCCATAACGAAATTGTATAGCTACGGTCCTAGGGTTTTTAAGACCCTTTATCTCAGTCACTAGCTTCGGCTTTAAAGGGTTCTCTAAATTTACAACCTGTATCCTATCCAGACAACTGATGTAAGCATAAACACCGGCCAAGGTAATAGCTTCGGCATTTTTTAGAAGACCGTCGGGGTTGTACGTGAAGGCACGTTCAATAAAATTGTTTCTAGGGTTACCATCAAGGAATGTGGTTACATCAACACCAATCAAACCTTCATAGCGATCCGTAAAAAAAGCATACTTATAAATTGGATGCATCGAGGCTTCTTCATTTTCTGGGAGAGCTTTACGATTAGCATCAACAGGCATATTTGTAGGCAACGCTAAAGAGGTTGCAAACCTGGAAACTATTCTTGGAGACTGACCTAATGACGAAAATGGAGACTGGACAATCCGCTGGGAATAACCTTTGTTATCAATATTAGCAACATCATAAACCCAGAAACCTGCTTTACCTTGAACCGTATAAAGGTATTCACCTCTAAGTTGCAAACTTCGCACTCCTTGGCGATATTTACTATTACCATAAGAATTCTCCAATTCTTTGCCCTTAGCCAGGTGTTTAGCAAATTCATCAGGGTAGGCATATTTGTGCGTATGTGAACCGATCACTGCTTGAGGCTCTTCAGTTTCAGTAACGGCGACTGCTTCCAGACCGTGTTCAAGCCCAAGATAAATATACTTTCCAAAAAAGTTGACGAGATTAGTACCATGAAGAAATAACGAAGCCATCCATGCGTTATTATCATTTCTCTCTGATATATGGCAGTCGTCACATTTCTTGGTTTCTTTTTTGCGTACATTATGCGGGTAATGCGGGTTAAAAGCTTGGCTACTATATCCAGCAGAGGAGATGGGGGGTTGCTGAATATAGGTCATTTCCCGATCTCCATTCAAGGCGCTCAATATCAGAGCACTTGAAGAACGTGCTGGAGCGATTTTTTTATTTTTCACCTTGCCCCAGCGAGCCAGCATATAACTATCATCTCTCAAGACCTGGGGATTATATGTGGTAAATACTTTACTATTCGTACCCTCAAAATGACGCATTTTTTCTTTGAAATTTTGTTTCAAGGGAAGGTGACAACCAAAACAATTTGTTACAAAGCCTGTATGGCAAGTATAACAAGCTATTTTTTTGCTGGAATGCGCCAGTTTATTTTTATCGTCAGGGACAGTTCCCCAAGTTTTATGGTCGCGTTGAATGGTTTTAGCGTATCTGGCCTTCTCGTTAAAGTTTTTACTTTCGGGATTTATGAAATCCTGAACTTGAGGTACTTCCCATTCCCTATCCGGGTATAGCATGGACCTTTGATATATTTTTTTCCCTCGTTTAAAAAAACGTTTTTTACCAAAGGAAGATTTACCGGTCCGCAAATCTCCTTCTCCGGTAGCAGCAGGACCACTTGGAACCAAACTAGCCAGTGTATCCACATCGCCATGACAATCTACGCATTGAATTTCTAACGCATCCTTATAAGCACCGTAAAGTTTGCCATCTCCATGGGAATCTTGAGAAAAATGGCAGTCTACACAATGCATTCCTTTTTCAACATGTACATCCTTTAAGTGCACCGCTTTTTCCCAAAAATCAGGTTTGTCTAACGAAACAATTTTATCTTCTTTGTCTAAGAGATTCCCTTTTCTATCCTTTTTGAATACCCCTCTAAACATCCAGCCATGACCGTGGTAATCAGCCATTTGTGTATGCTTGAGCTTAGAGTTCATCTCGCTTGATTTTTCAAGAAATTTTTCATTTCGCCATAATCCCCTACTAACAGCACCTTCTGGATTTGCCTGATAACCTTCGGCTAATTCCTCAGGAGTTAAGACGGGTGTTTTTTCTGGATACATAAATTTGGCATCTGTTTCATAATCCCACATTGTATAACCCAGATAAGTATTAACAAAGGCATTGGGTTGATGCATATGGCATATCAAACACTGACTAGTAGGAATAGCATTAGTAAATCTATGACTGATGGGATGACCCCTTTCATCCTTAGGAATAGTCGGATCTTTGGAAAAACTTAAACCTCGATGACCAAACTTGGAATAAGGCCCAGAACCATCTTTATCTCTACTATTTGCATAAACAACATGGCAACTGCTGCATCCGCTCGATCGAAAATCACCAGGGTGGTCATTCGTACCTAAAAACCAAAGCAAAGGATCATTCAGACGGGTTTTATGAATATTCAATGTTGGGGTATCAATCCTAAGTTGTGTCCCGAGACCTCGATCACCTGTCTTCATATCAGGTTTACCGGGTTCCGGGAAAATACTTAAAGTATTCAGTAAACCAGGTACCCCTACCTCAGAGGGGTTAGCCCGAGGGATTCTCCCCCCTCTTTCAAAAGATCGAAATATATTTCCAGGTTTTGTAGTTTCCCAACGAGGTAGAGGAATTACGGAAGGTATAGCTCCTTTAGCTTTTTCTTTTTCTGTCAACTCTCGATAAAAGGTCTTTCCCTCATCATCGGTAACAGCAACTCCAAAGGCCTGAGCAGGTTTTCCATCGTTCGTGTAATACTCTCCTAAAACATAGTTTTTAAAAGGCAGTATCCCGTTATTGTAACTTGCGCCGCCAAATAACATGGCGCCGGTAGACATAATACTTCTCGGAACATTTGCTACATACTGTTGATGACAAAATGACCCTCCACAGGTCGTCTCTGCTACTCGCAAATCTCCTGGGTTCATAAAACGTATGAACTCTCTACTCTCCTTATTTAGCAGGGTATAAGAACGAACAGGATTGGCAGACGTGGGCCATTTGTCCGGATATTTGGGTTGGATATGAGACTTTTTCTGGGTTGTAAGATATTTTTCTGATTTAGGATCTAGTCCCTTTTCGATAGAAAACCCTGCATTACCGCCATGGCAATCTGTACAGCCTAATTTTATTTTTTCATCAACGTGCATTTTTTCCACACCTTGGTGACAACTATTACAACCCAAGCTTTTCTTTTCCACCTCTTCTTTTGACTGTTTTCCAATATCAGTTGCACCAATAGGCGCCCAAGGGTCGACAGAAATAACTTCGATAGTTTTGCCTATAGCAGTTTTACCCTTCGATTTTTTCTCATCGGTTTCATTTATTTTTTTAACTTTCTTCTTGCTATTGCTTAAAATCTGATCTTTTTTCACGGCAGGGCTAGGCTCAACAGATGGTTGTACTTTTTTCGAAATATTTTTTTGAGATATTTCTTTACCCTTTTTAGCTGCATTACCCTCAAGAGTCGGCACAATTCCAATACACCAAGCCAATATTATAAAAATAGTAATACGTAATAGACTAGTTATCTTTATTGACATCATTTTGTGTAATAAGTTCCGCACATTAAATTTATTTAAAGTTTAGTAGGTAAAAATAAGTCTCGATGTTACAGAATATAGGTTTCCATCTGTCAGGATATCTTTAAATCCTTCCCCAGGAAAAAGAACATTAGTCCCTACGTCCACAATAACATTATTATTTAACCAGGGCCTCCACTCAGTTCCTAAACTTAAATCAAAACCTATATCTCTAGCAATATTAGCCTGGTTTAAAACTAATTCTAAAGGTTCAGTCTTTTCAAAGCTGAGTTTACTCAAATTCACAGTACTTCGAATCTTTGGACTAAAATTTAAATCCATTCCAATATTGTAAATATTAATACCAGGGTTAACAAAGTTTGCTTGTCCTTGAGCTTTGCTACTACGAAGACTTGGGAAAACACTATCCTGATTGACCATTTGAACTCCTGTTCCTGCCAGGGGAATGGCCTGTGCAATCCAATAAGTATTTCGCCCACCGACAAAATTAGGATTAGGCAAGATAGCATCGAACCCCTCTCCCTTAGCATCCTCGGGGTCACCATCTCCTGATGCATGCAGCCAACTAAATCTATAGCGAACCCAATCATCGTCGATAGAAAACTCTAGCCCAACGGCAAATGCTGCAATATCAACTTCTCTGCCAGCAATATTATTTAAACTGTCATTTCCAAAGGCATAATAAAAAAAGTGGCTGACGTTAACTCTGCCCCAATGGCCCTCGCCAGCAAGCCCTAAATATTTTACATCCACCTCATGTTCGGCAGCATCACCAATCGCATCTGGGCGCGCAAGAAACAGATTTTTATCGTATTCAGTCGAAGGGCCATCATTATTATAATGAACACTAAGTTCAGCCGTATAGCCCTTAACCACAAAATCTTGAGCATAAATATTGGCAATAAAAACCTCTTGCTGGCGGTCGTTAAAAGTATTCAATAAGCTATTCGTATCCTTCTCCAGCATTTCAAAATATAAAATATTAAACTGATAAATATTATTATCCAATGTTCCAAGAAGGCGACCACCCAGGTTTGAATCTTCAAAAATAATTCCCCTAAAATCTGAATTGAATTTTTGTATCCCTCCCTTGAAAGAAACAAAGTCATAATATCGATTCAAATCGAAAAGATGGTATTCGACAGAAGCTTCTTCCAATGCGTAGTCATCGGTTGTTCGAACCGTTCCTTTACGAACATCCCGCGAAAGGATTCCATTTTCAGCAGCGTTTATATGAGTAAGGTTTATGACAGGTGTGAGACGAATCTCCCAATCACGCGGGCGGAAAGAGGTATCGCCTTTGAATAACTCCAAGGTAAATCTAAAATCTTGAATATATGCATTCTTACGATTTCCACCAAAAAACTCTTCGGCAATTGGGTCAGCAGCACTTACACCGGCAGGAGTAGGAACTGTCCCAAAAAACTCAAACCGGCTAATACTGTCAACCCTTGCAGTAAAAAAGATATCCTGGCCCAGGACAGGACGGTCTCCCTTTAAAATATTTTGGTTGTAGGGATCGATTAGGTTTTCCCTATAAAGAATTCTCCAACGATCTTCGAGAGGCTTAATCCCTTCAATAGTTTTTATCTTGGTCTCATCCTGGTACTCTTTTTTTTCAGAATGTTTTACCGGCTCAGGCTTACCTCTTCTTCGACGCCTTCGTTTTCTTTTAGATTTTTTTGCAGGTTCGCCTTTTTGGGAAGATATTTTCTTGTCTACTTTTTTTTGCTCGGAAACTTTGTTCTGCTTAGGGATACGTCTTCGACGACGTTTTCGTCTTTCAGCCACAACTTCTTCAGCACTCTCGTATCTTTCGTTTTCCTGCGAATATAGGTATTTTGACGATACCCTACTTACCGATTTGGAGTAAGCCAAGCCAGATGGAAATAGCAGCAAACCTAAAAATATTGAGGCAACCCAAATCACTGTTTGACATCTGAGGTTGGAGTTTTTCATTCTTTAGAATGCTCTCGTAATTTAGTTGCCCAAATTTTTTGGATTTCTTGGGTATTTCAGATAGGGCATACGAACATCAGAAATTTTATATTGATCGGAGCGTATGCTTGCTGGAGGTTCAAAGCCAACTGCCCCAGCTGCTGCCACCAAATCATCCTGTTCGACACCATCACCACTGACCCCTAAACCACCAATCAAAACTCCGTTTTTGTATAAGGGCACACTACCTGGAAAAAACACAATCCCACTTTGATTAGCAGTATTTGATCCATCTCGTCCTTGTGTGCAGGGGTTGGCTGCATCATTTGTTAAGACATTTCTGTAAGGGCCTGGGCCTGCGAAATCAAGACCTGACGGGAAAAACCGTTGGCTTCCAAAGCTTATCGTACGATTCGTTATAGCGGTTCCAACGGGCATGGCCACTTGATCTAAAGCATTAACACTGCTACCACTAAAGTAGTTCACGTTGCGTGCTTTGGTCACAGCCACATCAAGACTAAAAACCGTCGAATCTGATTGCCGGTAAACCGCAAGAATATTCCCATTAATATCGCCAATGGCAAAAACCATTCTTGAGGTTTCCGTATAAGGTAAGCGAATAGCTGCTCGGATTAGATTTGCCTTTGCACGGCCTTGATTGATAATTTGATTCAAGTCAGCTACGGTAAAAGAACCACCCGCTGTGGGCCCCACTAAAAACCCTGCGGGTACAGCAGTGCTACCAGCTGCAGTTCCAGCTGTAGAGTTAACGTTTAAAAATCCACCACCTCCGGCTGTATAATTTGCATTTCTAAATGAACCCGCATCACTGGAAAAACCCGCTGGACGGGTGGTCTGTTTCACACCCGGCAAACGAATACCATCGATAAATATTCCTCCGCCACTAAATCGGGGAACCTCAAAACCAACCGCTCCTGCAACAGCCGCAAATTCTGCTGCTTCATAACCGGTACCCAATTTTCTTAAGCCTCCTTGAGGATCGTTAGTCAATGCCGGCCCAATTCCGAAAACACCGACTCCTCCAACCAAAGTGTTTCCCTTGTACAGAGGAAATGAACCCGGAATGGTCATAATTCCTTGACCACATCCAGTCGTTGTACCGTTTTCGCACGTACCACCTGCAGCTGCAAGGGCTTGTGGAAAACTTTGCCCACCCAAATAGGTCATATTTAGATCGCAACCACGATTATTATGTTCGATACCGAAAAGGGCGCCGTTGGGAGTAAACTTAATACCGGGCGGGAAATGTTCTCCACTAATAAAACGAACCGTACGAGAGGTTATAGCCGCCTGGTTATGAGAAAAAAATGCTGCTGTGCGCGCTAAAGCTACGGCAGTATTTTCGTTAGCTGTATTTTGTGCTCCTGGTTTAGCGTAAGTAGCAAGAATGGTTCCTTGTCGATCCACTACAGCTACAATCATATTATCCGTATCAAGCGATTCTGACGCATTGGTCACTATTGTATCGACCTCAGCTTCAGTAAGTGCAGCGGCTGTTTTAGCATTGCCCGCTGGGAAAAAGGTCCTCGCAAAAACTACGTTTTTTCCAGATTGAGCCTTAGAAGTCATGGAACCAAAGGCTGCCAACTCTGAAAAAGAAATTACTGGTGGCGAATCTTTAAGAGGAGGCGATTCCACTTTTTTGGGTGCAGGTGCTACAAGAGGAGACACTTTAACAGGAACCGACTGAACCTTGTTAGGTGACGCAGCTAGCGCAGCCAAAGTTTTAACGGCAGACGAATTGACTATTTTTGGTGAAGGAGCAACTACGGGCGATGCTTTTAAAGGAGCCGATGGAGCCTTATTTTTTGCAACTAAAGTTTTAGGAGAAATGGAAACTTTAGCAGAAGAGGTTGTACCAACCATCTTATCTAAAGCAATTGAAAACCAAGATTTTAGAGACGAAAACCAACCGGTGGGATTCGTTGATGAATCTACAAGTTTTGCATCACCCTTACTATCTAAAACAATAGTGTTTGGAAATAATTTCTGAACTGCCTTTTCCAAAGGCAAACCATCAAATTTTAAATTGACGATTTCTTCTTTTGGTAAATTATCAAGTTGCACATTTACCCCGGCAACTTTATTTAGTTCGTCGATTACTTCAGAGAGTTTTGCTCCCTGAATATCAACATAAAGCAAGGATTTCTCAACCTGGATTGAAATCTTCCCAGCCTTGTCTGCATGAACCAAATGGGGAAGAAAACATGCCAGTGCAAAAATCAAAAAAAAACAGATTTTTCTCAATGACATCAGTACCTCTTTATTTGACCAACGTTGCTACTACAGCCAAGTTCTGGCCAAATGCTTTGGCATCATAAGCCGGTGGCTCCTGCCCCTTCTCTTCAGCAAACAAACCAAAATATAACTCATCAATTGCGGCAAGCATTGGCTCGTCTGGGTCGACGGAAAGGCCATCAACAATCATGAAGGCCTGTATAGCATCTTCTCTGCTAGGAGATGATGTGAAATGACTGTCGCTGGCTAAAGCCTTAACAATTTTACCAACTTGTCCAGCATCATACTTAGCCTGCAACATTTTATTTAATAGGCTTTCAGCCTGACCAGCCAATTTTTCTGCTTTGGAAGCCAAGGCCCCTGCATCCCCTAGGGACTTAGACAGATCATTCAATCCTGCCTCAATAGCTTTAATGTCAGCAATCCCAATTCCCGAAAGGACCCGTAATACATTGCCGTGACTCTGAGCCTGGTTAAAACCATCCTGAAGCAGACCTTTCTCAAGCTTGGCTTTTGCCGCGCCTTTTAAGCTTAAAAGCGATTCTCTTAGGGAAATAGCCTGACTTGCGGCCATCATTTTGGCAGGAAAACCATCACCTTTATCGGGGGTTTCTTCCCAATGAACCGGCATCGTTTTCTGAAAGTATCCCATTTCAAATTTCAAGGAAGGATGACCTGCTTTGACCATATTCCCATTTATCTGATAATGACAAAAAACGCAGGTTTCAAGGCGAGTCCTTGGATCCTTTGCATTCCACATACCTTGCTTTACTGACTGATCATGACGTTCCGCTCTCTTCGCAGTTAACTCATCACCTGTTACACCCTTTGGTTCATAGGGCTTGGCATGTGGTTCTAAATATTGCTCTGCAGGGCCGTGGCATAATTCACAGGTCACACCTTCGTTTACATCGTACTTTTCACCTTTTAAGTCTGGCTTATCTTCGATGCTTAAAGTATGACAAACAGTACATTCTTTACTCTCTTCTGGTTTTCCCTTAAGCCCAAAATCCTTTCCTATTTTCTGCGAGTCTTCCTCAAAAAGAACACTATATCCTGCCGAATGAACTTCGGCCTTGGCCCAGGTTGTGTATTCGTTGGCCCTTGGTTTACTTTTATGCCCATGACATTTCGCCTGATTACAACTTCCAGCACCAGTAAACTTCAAAGGAGAATCAACTTTGGGGGGGAATGTCCGCCCAGCCATAGTTATGTCTTGAGCCCAAGAAAAAGAACTTAAACAAAATAAAACCAGAGAACAGAGTCCAGCACCTATTACAAATCGGAAATATTTTGAGGTCATGAGTTTCATCTCCTTACCAAACCAAATTTAAAAATATATTTATATACTCTATACATTAATATATATGCTTCTAATCCATAGGAATCTAATAGCTTATTCCTTGTAAATTGAGGGTCATTTATCCATAGAAACCAACGATTATCAACTATTTTTAATAGTGCAGAATATTGGATACTTTCATTTAAATAAAATCACTGTTTTAGAAGGCTATAGCCAAGCGGGGCTTCTTGGTTTACTACCATTTTACCGGAATTATACCCACGTTCATTGCCAAGGTGATAGCTATGACAATAAACACACTCATTCAAAGCAGCCTGAGTTTTTTCATGACAATTCTTACAAGTTTGAATGGGAGGCAATGACACATCTAAGGTCGAAATACTATTTTCCATTGATTCATGGCAAGTTTTGCATTCCAAAAACTCATGTTTCAAATGATTGACCCCTTTGAAGGTAAAATCCCTCGGGCTTTTTGTTGGCAAAGTGTCAGGCAACCTTAAATAGTTTTTATTTGTTTCGTCCTGATCATCGATTAACGCCGGTTCGCCGTGTCTTAATGTTTTTTTCTCTTCCTTTTCCAAATCCCAAATAATTGCTACATTATTATAAGCTGCAGAAATAACCTTTGACCCTTCCTTGCTAAAAAACAGAAATGGCACTTGGTTTTCATGCCCCTTAAGTTCCTTGAACATTTCTGCTGTCTCGGTTTTCCACAACCGAACGACCTTGTCACTGGATCCTGTAGCAACCTGACTGCCATCATTATTAAACTTTGCCGATAAAAATAATTGCCTTATTATTTTCTTTTCTCCTTTTTCTTCCCTATAAACTCTTAGGGTGGAAACTACCTCTCCTTTCAAAAGGTTCCAAACTTTAGCTGAAAAATCTTCTGACATTGAAATCATTTTCGAGCCATCACTGCTGAGCTCTAAATGGGTCACAGCTTTGCTATGACCCATTAATGGTTCTCCAGTTCCCGCGGGGAACTGCCTTATCTCCTCCCCTTTGTCAGCACTCCAAAAAACTATGGAGCCACTAGATGTTCCTGCTATAATTTGTTTTCCATCAGAGCTAAATCGGACAACCAAAATCTCAGAATCTTTAGGTTTTAAGCTTGCCAAGTTTGTGCCTTCGGCAGTGTCCCAAAGAATTACCCCGGCATTGCCATCGAAGGTCACCGCCCTTGTTCCCAACTTATTGATCTTAACTTTTTTAATTGGTTTATCATGCCCTGATAATGTAAGCAGAGGTTTCTGGCTGCCAATATCCCAAATAATAGCCTTCCCATCATCGGCTCCAGTGATTATCTTTTCTTCTGAAGGAAAATAAACAGCATCATTGACAGATCCAGTATGCTTTTTAAAAACTAAAGGTAGTGCTTCACTATCCTCAAGATTCCAGATTCTCGCAGAAAAATCCCTAGAAGCAGAAAGCAAATTATTTCCTTGGGAATTGAATTGAATTGAATGAATTACGTCATCATGTCCCTGTAAGAAACCTTTCTCTTCCTTTTTCAACATATCCCATAATCTAATCCTGTGATCCCAAAGGCTGAACGCAGCCAATGAAGCTCTCCCGCTCACACCGGCTGCGGGTTCTACATCAAGAAAGTGACATTCAATACACCCTCCCTTAGCGGAGAAGAAAACTTTGTTTTCCAGCGTGGTTAAGCCGCCTATACGGTCTATCAATTTATATTGTTTCTTTACCCATTCCGATTGTGTTTTTGGTTTCGGTTTCGATTTTTTCCCTCTCCTGCCCCTCCTACTTCTCTTGCCTTTTTTCTTTGTAGGTGGCTTCGAACCGCTACTTATCAAAGTAGGATTATTTTTGACATGATCGTATAAAAAGTCGGTAGGAGAATTTAAAAAAGTACGCACTAGCTGGGTTTTTTCATGTGGCACATTAAGCATTGCAGCAGTAGATCCCACACTTAGTTTATGACAACCAGCACAAAATTCATCGAAGTTGATTTCCTTGAAGGTTCCTTCTTTCAAGGATAAAGGATCTAAAACATGGCAATCTTGGCAACCCATCAATCGTTTTCCTCCTTCAACCCTTGAATCATCTACTTCTATCGAGGTTAAGTGATATTGATGATTAAGCTTAAGCTTAGAGCTGTCAGTTTTGGCATTACTTAAAAAAGAAAAATTAGGATGAGTTTTATCAAACGCCTCTATAGAAGGTGTAGTCGTTTTGGGATGGATATCTTTAATAATTCCATGGCAATTAGAGCAAAGAACAGGTTTGGTTAAAATTAGCTTTCCCTGTTCATCATGCTCATTATGGCAAGTGCCGCAGCGGTTTTCAAAGGGAAGATTCTGAACAATATTTTTAGTTAAGGCTACTGAATGTTCTCCCATTTTATGACATTGGGAGCAGGCTGGATCAGGCACTTTTGCAAAAACTTTAGTATGACAAGATTTACAATCTGTTTCTATAAATTTGTGGGAATTTGATATTGGACCACTACTCCACGAGCCCTCAAAGTAGCCCATAAGTGGTCCAGCTAAAAAAAATAAAGCCAGCGGAAAAATGGTAGCAACTATGAATAATTTTATCGAACGCGCAGAAAAACGTTTAGTAAGATCCAAACTATCTAAGACTTTTACCAGCCAAAGCTCTTCTTCCTCCTTAGACAACTCCTTGCGAACTTCTATAAGCTGTTTAACGCCACCTTTATAAGAGACAGTCAAGGTCGTATCGCCAATAATTATCTTGTCCCCGTTTTCTAATAAGCATTGCTGAACAATCCGATCATTAACGGCAATAGCACCCTTATGCGATTCAGCCTTTTCAATAAATAATTTCTCTTCCTTTTGAGATAGGCGTGCATGCAAAAATGCAACTGTGCTTTCACGCAAAAGAATGTCCGATGCGCTACCACGGCCTATAAGGATCACAGCTTTTTCGAGCTCTTTAACTGAGCTTTCCGTGACACCCTTTAAGTTGACATTTTCAATAACGTACTGAATGCGCATGTAATTGCCCTACAGATAATAAAAAACAGAAAAAATATGAATCCCCAAAGTAATCAGCAAGCCAAACGATAAGGGGAGATGAAAAAACAACCATACTTTGAGCCGATAATGGGCACCCATCTCATCATAAAATTGATTCATCAGCCTTATCTTTTCTTTACCCTTACCCAAAGCTTTCAGACAAATCTCCTGCTCTTCTGTTGAGAGTTCAAGAATTAGTTTTTGAATTTTTTGATTTGAAATGAGCTGGGGTCTTTTGCTGGCAAAAGCAACTTGCCTGAGTTTGGTTTCTATAGGTGGATTGATAGATGAGATTAAGTTTAAAAACTGATTACTTCTCCCCTTTTCTAATTGTTGTAAACCTGACTCGATGGTACGAATATTTTTTAAAAGATCTCTTGCAGAATCACCCCCTCGATTAGAAAGAATCTCAGAAGGATACTGTAGATAATAATAAGTTCCCCACACGCCACTAAGTATAGTGGCCAACATCAATCCATACGCCAAACTATGCACATTCATTCCAAACTGAAATCCGCTGTGCAAAGGGACAATCAGAACTAAAAACAATCCTATCCAGATATGCGCAGATACCCAGCCCTTAAGGGTCCCCAAGTTGGAAGCGTAGGCACGCTTGCGGATCCCTAAAAACATAAGCAGGATAATACCCAATGTCGCTATAACTCCGTATGTATAACCTATAAAGGTCGCCCCATCTTTGCCCGCCAAGGGGTCATCAAAAAGGTAAAATCCTAATAGAAAACCAAAGAAAACCAGGTTGACCTTAAACCAGCGAAAATCTAAATAATTAACTATATTTTCTTTAGCAAACATATTTTTGGATTTAACTGTTTTCAAGTAGCTCTTGTAGTTCCGATTTACTGATACGCTGCGCAGCTCCCGTAGGGCAGGATCGGACGCACGCGGGCCCTCCTGGCAACTTTGTGCACATATCACATTTTGCAGCAACTAAAGAAGGTTTTTCATCTTCCTTGGATTTAAAAATTGACGACCAAAACGAGGTGTTGCCCGTATTAAAAAAATCAGCATCGGGCTTCATATAAACCATTTGGATTACGTTGTAAGGACAATTTTTTTCGCAATTACCGCAGCCAATACAATTGTCCTCGATAACAATCTCGCCATTCACATAACGCTTTAAGGCATCCGGCGGACAATCCGTCATACAGAGAGGGTTAAGGCAATGCCTACAAGAAGTAGGAACTTGAATAGAAGCATAACTTTCGCCACCCCTTCTATCTAGACGGCTATGTCCGTCATGGGTTGCAGCACAGGCTTTTTCACAGTTATCGCAACCAACACATGTATCAGAATCAATTATAAGAGCGTTGTCGGCATCGGAATAACCCCTATCCAATAAAAAATCTTTAACGCTGTCTGAACCAATCTCGCTAGAAGTCAGTTTTTCTTCGGCTCGATATTTTTGAGCCACCTTAATTAATTTTTCTTTTTCTTCAGGGTTCTCTTCTAAGAAGGCCAGGAATTCTTCTCTATAGATAACATTGGTTTCACATTCCACCGCAGCTTTGATAGTAGCGGTTCTTAAAGGAGGCTTAAAATCAGGGCTGTTCGTATCCGCACCATAGCCAATGAGTGCAGTTTCTCCCAGGTAATTGCCAACTGGAACATAGGTTTGAGTTACATCGCTTCCATCGATGAGCCGTGATACGGCAACAGAACCCTTACGTATAATATGAAATGAGTCACCCTCATCACCCTCTTTAAAAATAATCTCACCCTTTTTGTAACGGTTAATTTTTGACTCTTCAATAAGCACTTTAACCTTATCAGGCGACACACCGGGGAAGAAGTTCTGTAAGGTCCGAAACATGAAAGTATCATCAATCGTTTTACTTACACCTTCTACAGAACTGATTAGTTTTTGTATTTGCTTACGAGGAGTTTCAATTAAAACTGTGGGGCCGACTGCAAAGGTACTCGCGGTTCTCCTACGGCCTGATATTAGACCCATTTCCCCAAAAAAATCTGATGCAGATAGATAGAATTTTTGGTCGCTCTCCAATTGGATCATAACCTGACCACTTACAATGTTATAAAGCGTATTAGAATAGTCGTTGCGAATAAAAATATTATCGCCATCATCTTTAATATGAAGAGTGGACTCTGCAATTAACTCTCTAAACTGGGGTTCACTCAAATTTTTAAATAGAGGAAGGGAGTCCCGAATTACCTCTAGGTTGTCATTGGTTTCTCCAGGCATCTCCCTAAGTTTTTCTGCAATTAAAACCTGGTCGGCCGGCTCTACCTTGTTACCAAGGATATGCTCGATTACTTCATAGCCTTGATTGATAGCCTGTTTGATTAATGGATATCCGATGAGAGAACCAATCAGGTAAAGGCCAGGTACGTTAGATTCATAACGGCTATTCACCACGGCTGATTCTGCGGGGTTAGGAGTTGAAAACTTAATTCCACAAGCTTCTAAAAATTTTCTAGGTGCGATACTTCCCAATCTTGCAATAAGATGTTGGCAGGGGACCTCAACTTCACCATCAGGCGTGTTTAATACTGTTTTGTCTGCATTGATTCTAGCCACTGTAGAACCATAAAAGCAGCGTACCTTCCCGGATTCTATCGCCTCCTCAATTAAGGCACAGTTAGCATCCTTAGCTCGGGCAAACTCTGACTTACGATTAACAATAGATACTCGATTTTTTTCTGCCAAGCCAAGGACATTTTCTATGGCAGCATCCCCCGCTCCCACAACTATAATGTCCATATCCTCAAATGCATCAGGATCGCCTAGACGATAAGCGACATGCGGAAGATCTTCTCCGGGTACTTCCATTTTTCTAGGAGAACCCATTGCGCCCATGCTTAGAACAACCGAATCACAAGTGCAATGATCTCCACCAAAAAACACCTTGAACCCTTCATCATTTTTTTCAATTTTAGAAACTTCTACTGGTCGCTTAACTTCAACCTTATTATTCTCGATGGCCTGATTCCAAACCTCAAGAATTTCTTCCCTACTCCCTGCTTGAAAACCTACATCGCCGACCAGCGGAAGTTTGGTTGGTTCAGCCATAACATGCTTGCGTAACTGGTACTGATAGATCGTATTTCCTATTTCGGACTTTTCAAATAGAACATGATTTATGTTGTGCTTGGCCGCATTGACACTGGCACTAATTCCACCTGGACCAGCACCAATAATTGCAACCTTAAAATGTTCTGCCATATCCATCTCCCCGATCAGCAAAATCCTAGAAAACCAAAGCTTTTTCCTTAATAACTACTTACTAAAATGTAAAAGTTACAACACCAAGGCAAAAAATCACCCAATTACTTTAATGAATATATATTAAATAACTCCATAGGCAACCATGGCTTCGGCTACTTTAACAAATCCAGCAATGTTTGCCCCTTTAACATAATCCACGCGATTTTTTTCAGTCCCAAACTCAACACACTGTTTGTGAATATCACGCATAATAGTTTTTAGCCGTTCATCCAACTCATCTCTTTGCCATGACAAACGAATACTGTTTTGGGTCATTTCAAGTCCGGAGACAGCTACTCCCCCGGCATTAGAGGCTTTTCCTGGAGAGAACATGATATTGGCTTCTACCAATGCTTCCATCGCCTCTATTGTTGTTGGCATATTAGCACCTTCAGCCACACCTTTAAATCCATTCTTAATAAGGTCTTCCGCATCAGATAGCTCGAGCTCATTTTGAGTCGCGCAGGGAAACGCCAAATCTGCCTTCACCATCCAAGGTCTTTTACCTTCATGGAAGTCAACTTTATATTTTTCAGCGTACTCAGAAATTCTTCCTCGGCGATTCGTTTTTAAATCAATGACGTAATCCAATTTTTCTTCATTCAAACCATCAGGGTCGTGGATGAAACCAGAAGAATCTGACAAAGTTAAAACCTTGCCTCCTAAATGCATTATCTTCTGAGCACAAAACTGAGCAACGTTTCCAGATCCAGAAACAACACAACTCTTTCCTTGCATAGAATCACCATTATGCTTCAGCATTTCTTCCATAAAATAAGCACAACCGTAGCCAGTCGCCTCTTTTCTTATTAAGCTTCCTCCAAACTCAAGGGCTTTCCCCGTGAGAGTCCCCGTAAACTCATTTTGCAGACGCTTGTATTGACCAAACATATAACTAATTTCTCTGGCACCAACCCCAATATCTCCAGCAGGAACGTCCACGTTCTCACCAATATGTTTTGATAGTTCCGTCATAAAAGCTTGGCAAAAACGCATTATCTCTCGTTCGGATTTTCCTTTTGGGTTAAAGTCTGCTCCACCTTTACCAGCACCCATCGGTAGAGTCGTTAGACTATTTTTAAATGTTTGCTCAAAACCCAGAAATTTGAGAATACCTAGATTTACTGAAGGATGAAAACGGAGGCCTCCCTTATAAGGGCCAATGGAGTTATTAAACTGAACGCGATAACCCCGGTTAGTACGAATATTTCCATTATCATCTTGCCAACATACTCTGAAAATAATTGTCCTATCCGGTTCAGTCATTCTTTCGAGGATTTGGTTCTCTATATACTTGGGATTTTCATTTATATAAGGAATAACACAGGTGGCAACTTCTTCAACTGCCTGATGAAATTCTTGTTCTCCGGGGTTTCTTTTTTTAAGACCTTCCATAAATTGATTAAGGTCTAATGGCTTAATATTTGTTGGCATTTGTCGCCTCCGTAAAGTTTTTTATAATACTTGTAAAAAAAACCGCTTAATCAAACAATTCCCATTGTTAAGAAGAATTGATCCTATAGTAAATTTACGCAAATACACTGCATATATGCACAACTCTAAGCACTTGTCGAGAATTATTTATTTTATTGTTTGAGATAAGAGTTTTTCAAAATTTTTACGTTGACCTAAACGTAGAATTCGGAAGCGGGCAAGCTTTACTTTTCATTGGAAAGAGATGTTATGGAAAGATTCTTTCTTTTAAAAATATTTTCAATATATGTATTTTTCTTTAATTAATATTTATTTTCAAATCTACTGCAAAGTTTTTTTTAAGTAACTAAGATCAAAACCTCTGTCACGAATTTTATTTTTTAATTTTTCCAGTGTCTGATGGTCTATGTTTGGTGACCGGCTTAATATCCATAAGTACTGTCTGGCAGGTTCACTTACTACGGCATACTGATAGTTTTTGTCTAAATCGATGATCCAGTAGTCCCCCTTGAATGGCCAAAAAAATTGAACTTTTAATTTGGCGTTGGTTCTTTTATCAACGATCGTGGCTTTACCAATGGCTTCATTTAACTCTCCGTCCGAGGCGTACATGCGACATCTATTTGTCACTTTTATTTGCCCGTTATCTAATTTTTCATAGAATGCGGTGGAACGAAAACACCCTTTCTCAAACCAATTTGGATACAGCGCTATTTCGTACCACTTACCAAGATAACGATCTATATCAACATGAGGTACTACCTGCAACTCTGGAGAAGTTTTTTTGGGTATGCTTTGACAACCACTAATTAAAAAAAAGGCGGGAAGGAAAAAAGTTATACAAACCAATATGCGGTATTTAAAATTAATCTTCATAGCTTAATATGATATTCGCGATCAATCATGTTAACTAAAAAATTAATTTTAATTTAGGACTGAGTCACAACTTTATATAAAACAAATCCAATGATCCCCATCTGCGCTAAATTTACCACCACGCTCAATCGGTGTAAAATATTGAACGTTTTTCCGGCTTTTTCATTTCCCTTTAATTGGTCATCCCGATAACGATTTATTAAAGGCATCAACCACAACCAAGCCAACACAAATAGTATGAACACTAAAACTAAGTACGCCGACTCGGAAATGCCCCATAATGAAAAAACCGCTCCAAGTGTCATTCCTGCCATAAACTGACTGTAAACAGGGAAAGTCTCCCTAATAAACGGTCCTGAGATTTCAGGAGGAAGTTTTGTAAACACCAACGGAGTCATAACCGCTGCAAAAAAGAACATTCCACCTATAATAAGAGCTAATAAAAATATCCCAGTAATATCAAAAATTTGCAAATTGCTCATAGTTACCTCAAGCAAGAAAGGTTAGCCACATATATAATAATAAGGATATCAAACTAACAAGTTGTTTTCCAATAAAGTCTCACACGCCTGCTATTAGACTTAAGTGAATACTATCTTTCTATATTTTTAAAAAATAAAACGCAAAAAAAAGATTTAATTCACAAAAGCATATTTTTAATTACTCTGATTCTTTTGTTTTTGCTTTTGCTTTTTAAGCTGGGGTACCACAAGCTGCACCTGAGATTTTTCAAAGGTCATCCAATGCCTTCTACTTAAATCTTTGGTTGTAATTATTTTTTTCAAAGCATTATTTGAGTCTAGCACCCTTACCTCATAAAACATGTCTAACCTCCTTTCAAATTTAATACCCTTACTAACCTTTAGAATTGGTTTGGTCTAATAAATTCCGTGCTGCTTCTAAAGCTTTTTTGATATTTGGAAGACCTCCTCCGGGAACAAAATCTATATATTGAATTATATTATTTTGGTCGACAACCATGACTGTTCTTCTCAAAATCCCCAACCCATCAATAAGCAATCCTGTCTTTTTACCAAATTGGTAACTCGGTTTATCGGAAAGGAAAAGCAAATTATGGATTTTGGCTTTTTTGGCGAACAAATGCTGCTCCTCAATTGTATTAGTGCTAAGAGTTATGATATCTACTTGCTTATCCAGTCCTCCATTTGTTTCACTAAATACGTGAGTCTGCTTGTCACACACAGGAGTATTTAATTGAGGAACTATGCTGATTATTTTGATTTTCCCTTTTAATTCATTTAAATTCACGTCCGTTTTTCCATACGCTTTAAGATTGGCATTAGGTAAAGGTTTACCCACCTGCAAAACATCTGGGCTGCTTATTGTGGCATTAGTAAAAGTTTTCAAAGGAAAAAGGAAAAAATAAATAACTAGCATTATTAAAATGGTTTGGTTGTTTTTTAAATTTTTCATAATATTTCTCAAGTTTAAATTAGTTGTTATTTTTCTTTTTTAAACGGGGAAACTCGACTACCAGGAATCCAAACATTGTACAAGTAGGTTTTTGCTAAGATCCCGGAGCCCCCAACCCCTGAGGTTTTTCATCGAGTTTCCCTTATCATTCATGTTTTTGGCCATTTATTAACTTTATTTTCTGGCTTTTTAAACCCACTATTTTTTCAGGTTGATCGAATTTGATTAAATAGTCGTAATATTTATCGAAGGCACTGAAATAGGAAACACCTGGAATATTGCAAGGGCTTCCTTTTCCCCCAGTGACCATTAAGGTTTTTCTGTCTATCTTGCTTCTTAAATTTACGAGTAGTTTTTCACTCGATGTAAAATCGAATTTATGAGATATGCTCATGGCTATTATTTCAGGCTTATATTTTTCTGATGCATCAACAATTTCGTCTATAGGATTATCCATACCCAGATAAATCACTTTGGAGTTTGTTGCACAAGTCACCACGGCACACATAAGGATTCCAAGTGTGTAAGCCTCTCCAGGAAGGGTAGTTATTAAAACTACAGGACCCGTCTTTCTAATATTCATTTGCCGCCATTTTTCACTTAGAAAACTCACCAAACATTCAGAAGCAAAATGTTCATGTGAGATCGTCAACTCCTCTGTTTCCCAACCCTTGCCTACTCTTTCCAATAAAGGCGCAGCAAAATTTAAAATAAAATTCAATGCACCATGACGACCCCATTGCTCATGAAATCCTTGAAGAAGTGCATCATCATTACAAACATGAATCAACTTAATCCAACTCTCAATCACCATTTTGTTGGATGCGAGCTGGTCTTGCTCTATTGCTTGAGTATCTACTTTTGCTTTAGTAAACGGTACCAACCCCATCAAGCCCTGGAGTTCTTCCATGGTTGCTGTTACAACCTTGCTTGCCCGGTAGCCGGATTCAAGCGCACTCGCTATGGCTTTTAAGCGCGGAACTTCTTCCTTTGGATACCTTCTGTGACCGGAGGGGAGACGCTGAGAGTGAGGTGCTCCGTATCTTTTTTCCCACACCCTCAGCGTATGTACTCCTATTCCCGTCAAAGTTGAAAGCTCTCCAATGGACAGGTAATCTTCCATGTTATTTAGTTCAGTAGTCATTAATTCTTCTTTCGCTGGAGTATTTATACTTAACAATGGATTTTTACCTTACATGTTCTCATTATGTTGAGGAGTCATAGCTATGTTTTGAATATCAACACTATTTATAGCTTTGATTCCAGCAGAGGTCTTTTCAATCAAAAACGGATGACCCTGAATCGTAGTTTGAAATGTATTACCGGTTTTGATGTCATATTCCTTTAAAAGGGAAAGTTCGAATGCATTAAGTCCAACCAAAACGTTTTCTTCATTTCGGATCAAACCTTTTACAATTTTTTCTTGTGTTTCTAAACTGAAAGTCCATTCATAAGGAAGATTTGTGTGATCATGACCCGCATGAGTTTTGTGATTCATGGAAGTTTTTGAGAACATATTGGTTTTCTTTATTGGAACTTGGTCCGTATAAGCTACTTTTCCCATGCGGCTTGCATCAACGATTTTCATACCCGCAGAGGTTCTTTGCAAAACAAAGTTAATACCTCTCATGTCAGTGTTGAATTTGTTACCAACTTTGATGTCATAATGATTCAATTTTTTTTGCTCGAAATAGTTCAGTCCAATAAGAGAGGTTGGATTGGTTGAGTTCAATCGGCTCTCAATTTTTGCCTTTAAGTTTTTAGACAGTGCCCATTTATATGAGACCATGGAATGGTCGTGCGCTGAATGGGCCATTGCAGAAGTACAAGTAAAAGTCGTTGAAATTGCCAGGAAAGCTAGGATTCGTTTTGCCGATGTCATTTTGTTTCTCCTTGATAAAAATTATTTAAATTCATAATCTAAATTACCGTCTAACTATTTAGCCGAATACTAGGTTTAAATTAGACAAAATTAGCTTTTTTGTCAAGGTTTTATTTATATAATTTAACAGGATGTCTATAAATATCTATAGATTATTGAAATAAAAGGCTTTTTTTCTTAAAAAATTTAAAAATAATTTAAATATCTATAATATATTCTAGATATTTAAACGATCAGCGGGAGGGGTTTTGCCTAATTATTACTAACTTCGATCTTTTCTGGCTGCAAATTCATTAAACGTTTAAAGCCTTTGGATAGGAAAACAGTAGGAATGCTAAATATTGTAGGATAAAACAGGTTTATGAATGGTTACGGTTTTTCATATCATATTTACATAGAAAAATTCTTTAATTTTTTAAAGGTTAATTAAAATTTCCCCGACCTTATATACATTAGGCATATATAATATTCCCTAATCTTAATAATAAATAATGCTTATTAGCTTATTAGAAAAATCTCGCGACTTTTTGATTTTGATGAATTCAACGGGTGCTGAGTTAAAATTTTGGCTGTGTAATCATAAGATAAAATAAAAGGAGATGGGGATGTTTAAAAAATACCACAGCAGTTCATACGCAATCATTATTGCGTTAGTTGTTGTTCTTTTGTCACCTGTCCTAGGTTGCGCACAATCCGAAGGCAATAAGCTTACAAGCAAAAAATCAGGTGTTAACAAACCAGGGCAGAACCTGGTATTGAATCCAGCGATAAAAGGCTCACAGGCTGTTTTGAAAAAAAAGGACGCTGAGATAAATACGGTAAAAAAAGAATTATCTACTGCAAAGACCGAGTTGGTGAAAGCAAGGATGACCCGGGTCCAAAAAGATAAGAAAATAAATAAATTAAATCAAAATATAAAAATTTTACAGGCTGCAAAAATTGATTTAGCAAAGGCAAAGAAGGCCCAGATAGAAAAAGACAAGAAAATAAATGGGTTGAGTATAGCGATAAAAAGTATGCAGGCTGCGGTGAAAAAAAAGGATGCAGAATTAGCTGCGTTGAATACAGCGATAAAAAGCTTACAGGCTGCAGTGAAAAAAAAGGATACGGAATTAGTTGCTTTGGATACAGAATTATTTGAAATGGATACAGAGTTGGTTTTACTCGATAAAGAGGCGATTGTGGCTGACACAAAGTTAATTGCAGCGAAGGCTGCGGTTAATTGCTATAGGAAAGCCCTTAGCACATGGGATGGCCTGCACCGACAAGAAGGAATCACTGAACAAAACCTTTTGACGATCGCTGTCGAACTACGACGTACCATAGCTAACTGCCCAGGTATATAGGCAGATAATTATTATTAAATCATTCCTTTATATACTTTGAACAGTGGTCTGCAACACCCTAAACAGTGCAATAGCACCCTCGCCATAATCATATTCCGATCGTGACTCTAGGAAAAAGGTGTTTTTCTAAATTTATTCAAGGAAGATTATGCGAATAGATAATGGAAGAATACGAAAAAAATCATAAATAACAGACAAGTTAACTATTTAATATTGAATTTACTTCTCCCTTTAAATCGGAGTCAATCGTGAAAAAAACGGATAGAGTTATTTTACTATTTTTAATTATAGGGGTTTGGGGGCTTATAGGAACACTATGGTTTAAGCCAAACATCGTTGGTGCTGACGCTGTCATAAATGCAAATGATTTTTTCAAAGGTGAACACAAACATAACACCAATGATATTTCTAAGTTTAAATGGAAGGTAAGACGAATTGTAGAAGATTGCTCAGTTACTGATGGAGAAATATTATGCTAACCAAATTAGCAACGAATTAGTTAATAAAGATTAGAGCTCTACAAAGGAGTTATAATGGGTTTTTGGATCAGGATAGTTATTGGAGTAATAATTGCAGTTCAGGTTTTGTATTTTATGTGGGAATAACCTGGCAAGCACCCTGATCAAACTAATCAAAAATATATTTTTGGGGTTTTAGTTTAGATAATTGAAGGGCTATAATTGAAGAAAATATAGTATGGAGGTTAAGAAATGTCTATACCAGATAAAGCAAATTATATTCTTTATAGTATAGTTTATATCGTTGTAGGATTTATTATATTACGCGGGTTTCTTAAGATTTCAGGTTCTTCTAAAAATTTTCCAAAATCGAAAAGAAAAGACGATAAATAGAAAAAGAGATTTTAAAATATGCTAAGACATTCATTAATCATTGTAATATTTATGACCCTTCTCCCTGCAAATCTTTTTGGAAAAGAACCGGAGATGGCCTTAATACCCGCTGGAAATTTTAATATTGGGGCATCAAAAAAGTTAATCCATTTAAACAAATTCTATATTGATAAAACTGAAGTTACGCAACAAGAGTATAAAGAAGTTATGGGAAGAGGAAATTTTTCTTTTAAAGGTGCAAATCATCCTGCTGAGCAAATAAGTTGGTACAGAGCCGCATCATATTGTGAAAAATTGGGTAAAAGGTTGCCCACTCAAGAGGAATGGGAAAAAGCAGCAAAAGGTCAAACTAAAACAAAATATTTTTGGGGTAAAAAACCTGATGCCGCTTATGCCTGGTATGGAGGGGATTATGATCTTGGTCATCACCCAGTCGGCCAAAAAAAACCAAACTCTTTTGGGTTATTCGACACATCAGGTAATGTTTGGGAATGGACATCAACTGCTGATGCCAAGCTAAGCGAATATTCAGGTGAAACACTTGATAAAAGAGTTGTAATGGGTGGAGCCTTCAATGTCTCGGCTAACCTAATAACATCAGTCAGCCGTATGAGCGTTTATGCTAAATCCCGTTTGTTTAATGTCGGATTTAGATGCGCTAAATAATCCAACCTACGTTTAAAATAACCCTAGCCCTCCAATAGGTCACCAAAGTCTGATTGATACTGTTTCTGGAAATAGAAAAAACCACTGCTAACTTTGAGATTGATTCATACTTTTCCTAATTTATTTCCTCAAAAAAACTCAAGTAATAAGAAATTTTTAATATGTTAAAAGTTGATCACAAATGTCACTATCCCTTTAACCCATCGAGTATAGTTACAATATTACTTTTCAAAAAGACTGGACTTGAATATATTGCCACGGATGGAGAAGAACGGTGTGCTTGGCATTTTGCTAAAGAAATAGAAACCACTATACGTAATTCAAAAATAATTACAGATAACTACAAACAAGAATTACTGGAAGAAATTAAAAAAGTAAAACTGCATCGTTCTAGAGTTTAATACTTCTAACCCAAGTTCAAGATATAGCTTTTCTATTTATCTAAATCTCCACCATAGGGTGTTTCTCCCTCGTCATCAGTTCCAAGGTGACACCAAAGCTGTCTCAATAATTCTTGTTGCTCAGGAGAGTCGATAGAACTCTTACCAGATTGCTCTGGCGGCGCTAAACCAATTGCTCGTAAGTTCTTACGCAATTGCGAATATTGATAATTTAGGGATGGCGATTTTACTGAATCAGAGAATTTATGCGTAAAAGTATTCCCTTTATACTCCCACTTAAAAAGAAGGTATTTTGTTTTTAATTCCTTAAAAGTTCCTGCATCACAAATACTCTTTCCTAGGTTTCTCGAGAGTTTTATAAGTGTTTTAATATCTTTTCCACCCATGCCTAAGTCAACAAAAATTGCCCTTTTAAAAAATCACAATTAGAAACAATGATGCAATCGTAGAAATTAATCAGAACAGGTCACCTGAAATTCAATTGAACTAATTTGAAAGATAGCTATTCCAATCCATTGTTGAAACTATCGCGGTTATAAGTATTGCCCATATTAGTGGCTTAAAGTTATCCATATTAACTTTCACCCCCTTCATTCTGATTAGCAAAATCGTTAAGGTAGCGGGCTTTTCAACAAGTAATGCAAACAAAATTTAAGTTTAATCAATAACAGGTATTATTAAATCAAACAATATATCCGGCTTCTTTTACAACAAAGTTTTAAAACTAACTCCTCACACAACAAAAACCTGAGTAATGTCTAAAATATTTTATTTATATTTTGTGGACTCCCAATTTCGAACCAATTTATTAGCTTCTTCTATTTGTATTTTAGACATTTTTTTTTCAATCTTTTTTTGATTTTTTATACCATCTTTGAATCCGCGTGAACCAGAGAGGCTAAACCACATATATGCTAAAACATAGTCCTGTGAAACACCTTGACCCGATACATATAATACACCTAAATAGTTTTGCGCCAAATTATGCCCCTGTTCTGCTGCTAAGCGATACAATTTTCCAGCTTCTTTATGGTCTTGCATTATCCCCTTACCACTTTCATACATAAATCCTAAATTTGTTTGTGCTACAGCAAACCCTTGTTTTACTGCGCGGCGGTACCACTTTATTGCTTTTTCGTAGTCTAATGTAACTCCCTGTCCGTATTCATACATCACTCCCAGGTTTGATGCAGCCAGAGCATACCCCTGTTTTGCGGAAAGGCGATACCACCTCACTGCTTTTTTATAGTTTTGCGGGACTCCTTGTCCATTTTCATGCATGGACCCCAGATTACATTGTGCTTCAGCAAGACCCTGCTCGGCTGCCAATCGATACCACTTCAAAGCTTTTGTAAAATCTTGTGCGACGATAAATCCTTCACGGTACATTTCTGCCAAATTAAATTGTGCCCTCGAGTATCCCAACTCCGCAGAAAGGCTGTACCATTTGAATGCGATCATTGGATTGCGCGGAACGCCTTTTCCTTGGTCATACATGGTTCCCAAAAAAAATTGCGATACTGCATTTCCTTTTTTCGCTAATGGGAAAATCAATCGATGGGCTTTTTCATAATCTTCCCTTAGGTATGCACTCGAACCATCTTGGAGTTGATCAGCGTACCCCGGCACCATAGTAAAATTCAGCGCAAGAAAAAGTAAAATACTTTGATTGAGTATTTTTTCGAATACATTTTTTTTTAACGAAAACATAAGGTTTAAATACTTTTAAAAAGCTTTATAAATTTTATTCGTTGTTCAGAGTGAACGACTAGTGGCTTTGGATAATCTTTTCCCAAAATACATTTAGCTTGTTTTTGTATTTCATCATTCACCATGTGAGGCCAGTGAATCTGTTTGTTAGAAAAATTTTTAAGTTCAGGAAGAAATTTTCTGATAAATTTTGCTTCCGGATCAAATTTTTCCGACTGAGTAATTGGATTGAATATCCTGAAATAAGGTTGCGCGTCGCAACCGGTTGAAGAACACCATTGCCAACCTCCGTTATTTGCCGCAAGGTCAAAGTCCAAAAGATTCCTGGCAAACCAGTTCTCCCCTTTTTTCCAATCTACTAAAAGGTCCTTAGTTAAAAAAGAGGCCACTATCATGCGCAGTCGGTTATGCATCCAACCGGTTTGATTAAAACAGCGCATAGCGGCATCTATTATTGGAAAACCCGTCATTCCCTGACACCAAAGCATGAAATGGTTTTGGGTACCGGGCCATTTTACCTGGTCGTATTTATTTTTGAAGCATCCCTTCGCTACATGGGGAAATTGATCCAGTATCATCTGATAGAAATCGCGCCAAATTAATTCTGACAACCATGTATGTGCGCCCGAACTGGGATGAGCATTAACAAATCGGACAAGAGATCTTATAGATAAGGTTCCAAACCTTAAATGCACTGAAAGACGCGAAGTACCATTTGATAGTGCTGGATAATTCCTACTTTTGTCGTAATCAGGTAGTTCAGATAAAAAGTTTTTTAGTTGGATTTTTGCTGCACTCTCTCCGGCCTTTAAACATAGATCAGCGCAATCAAAACCTAAATTTTTTAGCGACCAATCAGTCATTTCCTTATCGAGTTGCTTCAAAGGTATAAGCCTTTTTAACCGGGACCGATGATCTTTGTAGAGACCAACATTCAACTCCATCAACCATTTGTTTTTATAAGGGGTGAAAACTTTATACGGAAGTTCGGATTGAGTTAGCAGTTCATTACCTTCAAAAATAACCTGATCTTTATAATCATGAAATGCAATATCCAGTTTATTGCAGGCATTTCGAATGGCTTTATCACGTGTTTTTGCATAAGGCTCATAATCACGATTTGCAAAAACAGCATTGGCATTCATTCGCTTGGCAAATTCAGGAATTTCTTTTTTTGGGTCTCCATGAAACACAACCAGAGCAGAACCTTTTTTGCGAAGTTTCTGATCCAATTCACGGAGAGTATGATGAATAAAATTGATACGCCTGTCGTTTTTATCTTTCAGTCTATCCAGGATATTAGTGTCAAAAACAAAAACCAATACCACCTCTTCGGAAAAGCTTGTGGCGGCACTGAGTGCCACATTATCATCAAGCCGAAGGTCTCTCCTTAACCAAAATATAGATTTCTGATACTTCATTTTTTAAAACCCACTTAATTATTCTTAACAGTACTTTAATGTATTACTAATAAGAAGATCTCACCCTTAATGCATGAAAACAATAAAAGAAATAAAAATAAATAAAAATTATAGAACAACCTATACCTATGGGTATGGCAGTTTGCTCAATGTGCTTTTTCACATTAGAATTTTAATAAATGTTTTTTGGGTAACTTGGTTGCTGTTTGAAACAAATGGAATGATTAAAAATTGTTGTACAATTAGGGCTATTAAAGACTAATAACCAGGCAATAAACAGAGGTTTGTGACAGCAGGAATATTCAATACCCACCTACTGTTGAGGACATGTAATTTTGAGGAGAAATGGTATCTGATCCTTCGATCTTATGTTTTTCGGGTTTTTTGAGCCCGCAGGGTATTTTTGGGTTATTATCACAATGATGTGCTTGAAGTAATTTCGACCCTGATATTTTTTCATTAGTCGGAGAAAGTTTTAAGGCCCATTGGAGATGTTTTGCTGCCTCCAAGTGATTTCCCAATTTGTGCAAAGTCAAACCAAGATTAAAAAATATCTCACCTTTTTTTTTGTCAACTATTGATGCCACCTGAAAATGCTTTAAGGCTTGATTAAATTTATTTTCCTTATAAGCGTTAATGCCCAGGTTATTCTGATCATTCCCAACACCATGGGAACCCTCTATCGCCGGCAATTCCAAAGTTGTGTCTGTTAATTTCTTAACTACATCGTCTGCAGTATCAGATTTTGCATTGACCGGTAAAGCGATAATCACAAACAGCGCAATGAAAATCGCGTTCAATCTTATGAAGTATTTATACAGCATAATTCTTTCCCCCCGTTATCTCTCTTCATGGACTAAGGTGCGTTGCTAGGCGCATAAATATTCTTAACACCACCGAATATGTCTTGCTGGAATATTTGTAGTTTATTATCGTCTAATATCACGTCATCTTCTTGGTTTTTCTGATATCTCTTTTTAGCTTCCGATGGCAGTGACCTCGTTCCCTTAATGTTTATTTTAATAACAGATTCGTCTCTTTTTATTTCTTTTTTTATTTGCTTTCCCATCATGATGTTATGCGGATGCGAATGGGCTTTCGCTTCTTTATGTGCCAGGATATTGTTCAGGTTTTTTTGAGAAACATCATCCAAGGTTTGGTTCGTGATGATATCTTGCAGATGTATGGATGCATTACTGGCCTTAGGAGTTACAAATAAGAAAACCATGGTGAATATCAATAAAATAATTTTAATCATGTTCATAAATGTCACCAATAAATTGAGGTTAATCAAATGAAAGTAATTGGATAATATACCGCAAAGTAAATAAACCGTAGCTTCGTATTTAACAACAACATGGCCGAACAAAAACCAAAACTGGAAAAACCAACTTAATAAGTGCTACAACTTACTTAGTCAGCTCGAAATAATAACAATCTTGGGCATATAATTCCTTTATTTTATTAGTCAATCAAAAAATAAGTTGTGAATCGTAGAAACAGTTTGTATAAAAATGCAATTTATAGAGATAACCTGATTTTTAGGTAATTGCTAAATTTTGAGGCTGGTTATTTAAAAGTGATAGAAAAGATCCCCAAATGGGTGATCTATTTAGCATTGTTATTGAATTAAAAAGCCCCCGTAGCTCAGCTGGATAGAGCAACGGATTCCTAATCCGACTGTCTACCTCCTCTTGACATTTTCCCAAACCTTCCTTATCCTTCCCTATACTGGAATTAATGCGTTATATTAGCTTTGTATGGGGTGTGCTAAAATTCCTTGATTATCCCGGATTTTCTCACAAAGGTGGCAAATAGGTGGCAAATGAACCTGCCAGCGGACTTTAGAGGCTCTCAGATGGTCGAATGGGCAAAAACAAAGCATGTAGGAGTAAGGGTTTGGTTTTCTGATACTAGAAAACATCGAGGCAGAGCAGATAAGTGTTTTGTAATTCGCTACAAAAAGCACGGACAATCCATCACCGAAACTATTGGCTGGGAGAGTGAAGGGTTTTCTGCCCAATATTCAGCTAACATTCGTTCTGAAATTACTGCCAATATTAAAATGGGAAAGGGGCATCAATCTCTCAAGGATAAACAGGCTATAGAAATTTCGAGGGAAAAGGCCGAGAAAAACCTAAATGTGAATCTTAGAAAAGCCTTTCAAGACTTTCTCTGTACACGACAATTAAAAGCAAGGACCATAAAAGACTATCAGAAATTCATGGATTCTATTTTCAAGGATTGGGAAGAAAGGAAAATAAAGAATATTACTCGTGAAATGGTATCCATCAAGCATAAACAGCTAGGGGATAAGGTCGGGCATGCTCAGGCAAATCAAGCTTTTCGATTTTTGCGTAGCCTATTAAATTACTGCATGGCCAAATATGAGGATGTGGACGAATCCCCACTTATCAAATTTAATCCTGTTTTGATCCTTACACAAACCCGCCAATGGTTCCGAGTTGATCGTAGACAAACAATTATCAAAAACAAAGACTTACCAAAGTGGTTTGAGAATGTTCTGGCACTAAAAAGCTCCGTTGTCAGAGACTACCTCCTAACAATCCTCCTTTCAGGGTTGAGGCGCAATGAAGCATTGCCACTTAAAAAGAAGGATATAGATCTTGCAGAGCGAACAATTACTTTGCTTGATACAAAGAACAACAAACCGTTTTTAATACCAATACCAAACTTTCTCCATGATGTTTTAAAAGAAAGGGTCGAGGATGAAAATAATAGTCTTTATGTGTTCCCCAGCAGGATGAAAGGCCGGCATATCACTGAACCTCAGAGCGGTATTAATGCCGTGATCAAGGCATCCAAAATAGAATTTTGTTCTCATGACTTAAGAAGGTTATTTGTGACTACTGCGGAGGCCTTAGATTTATCTCCATTTGTTATTAAGCGATTGGTCAATCACGCCATTGGATCAGATAATACGAGTGGTTACATTGTCAGCGACCTTGATCGCCTAAGAGAACCCATTCAAAAGATTGAAGACAAGATTCTTGTTTTGGTAAAACCTAAATAGCTGGTGAAGTTTGTCACTAACAGAAGAAGCTTATAAAGAAAATAGAATATATGAATAAAACAAATTCGATTACACCATTCTTAAATAAATTTTCAAAGGCGGAGGATTGCCTTGCAGCGTTAGTCGGGAATGCGCCAAGCATGAAGGAGTTGACAAAACGTGCTAAGGGAAGTGACAGGGGCGCAAAATCATTTTTAGCTTTGGTCAAAATTTACACCGTTTGCTATTTGGCTGGTATAGATGGTGATTCAACCACACATTTTTATCCAGCTATAGATACTGACAAAGATTTTTTCAAGCAAAGATGGGTGCAAAAGAAAATTACGGAAGGGATGAAACTGGAAGGAAGAAAAGGGAATTTATTTAGAGAAAGGTTTTGGGGTGCAGTGACCTACAAAACTACTCTTGACTATAAAAAATTTGGGTATGCCGGTAAAGACATTAAGTCAGAGTTGAAACGCTATGCAATTCTTCGGCGGGATAAATGGAATGATGGTTTGAAAAAAAAAGAGTTTACTTTTGAAGAAATACTAAAGGAATGCGAAAACATAGGGGTGCTTAGTGAAGAAGCCTATGCTGACAGTACCTCTTTTAGGAAACACCTGAACAATTACGGAGTTGTTGGAGAGCGCGGGAGGCCTAAAAAACGAGAAATGAAAAAGTAGTTCCAGTTCCTTATTTATAAACAAGTTTTAATATATCTTTTGGGTGTTGAGTCAATTTGACTCTGCACCCTTTTTTTGTTTGACATAAATTGAAAGGTTTTTATGAGCAACTTAAATCTAAAAATATGCATTCTTCGCTCTGGTAGAAAGGGCTATGAGATTGCTCAGCAGCTTGGATGGCATCCCACCAAACTTAGTCAAATAATATCTGGTGTGTATTTGCCGGATGAAGAGGATAAGAGACTACTGGCAAATGCCATTGGAACCTCGGTGACTAATATTTTTCAGAACATTAAAGATCAGGAGAATCTCTAGTGCCACGCAAGCGACAGGTCGAACCTATTTCTCCAGGTGCCCAGATAATTCAATTCGGACCAGAGGAATTAAAACCACTCTTCATAAAGGCAACGGATATTGACCGGATAGTCGTCGGCTTATCACCCAAAACACTGGCAAATTGGCGAAGTCAGGGAGTAGGCCCAAAATATTTCCTAGTGAATGGTTCTGTGTATTACGCCTTCACCGAACTTGAAAAATTCTTTGGAAGCAACTCAGTAGAGACAATGGATTATCAACTTTAGTAAGGAGGTCAAGGATGACTGAAAACAATAAAGGCATGAAACTACTTTTAGAAGATCCCTCAGAAATAACCTCCAATCACAAGCTCTTTGAATGGAGGGATAAGTAGTGAAAGCATTTTTAACCATTGCAAATTGGGAGTCATTTCAAAGTTATAAGGATAGACGACCTCCCTGGATCCGGCTACATAAAGCGTTGTTAGATAATTACGAATTTCAAAGCATGAGTGCAAACGCAAGAGCATTACTACCAATGATTTGGTTGATAGCAAGTGAGGATCAAGACCCTAAATCAGGTTGTGTAAGGGGGAGTTACGAATCCGTAGCGTTTAGGTTGCGGAGTAACACCAAGGATGTAAAAGCAGGTATTGATGAGATTGTTAAGGCTGGATTCGTAACTGTTCAAAACCAACTAACAAGTGAAGCAAAACAACAAATTACACCAAACAAACAATCGGGGTACGAAACCGTAACCCCAGAGACAGAGACAGAGGCAGAGACAGAGGCAGAGACAGAGACAGAGACAGATTCATGTGAAAGTGCGTTTCATAATTGTTGGGATAAGTACCCAAGAAAAGCAGGAAATAAGAGAAAAGCTTACGAGAGTTTTAAAAAAACGGTTTGGAAGAAAAAAAAAAGAATCAATATTTTTTTAGAGAAAATGGAGCAATACACTCTTAGTGTAGATAACCCTAAATATTTAAAACATGCAGAAACATTTTTTAAGAACTGGGAGGATTTGGAGGTATCGATGTCTATTGTGTCGAAGCCGAAAAAGAAAACAACGGTACGGCATAACCTAGACCTTTTAAAATCTATTGATTTGGAGTTAGATAATGACAACAAACGAATACAAGCAGGGAATAGCGATAATGTCGGCATCAGGGTTATTGGGGAATCTGGAAAAAGAAACAATACTGATTTGGAAAGAGTTACTAATAGACTTGGAGTTTAAATATTTCAGGAAAGCAGTTGATCATATTTGTAAAACATATAAAGACTTTTATCCCGGAACAAATATACCTGGATTAATTAGGGAAGAAGCCAAAATTTTCAAATCGGAAAGTGCTAGAAAAGAAAACATTTTTAAAGATAAGTTTCAGAAGTACAAGGAGGAAGCTGCTTCCCCAGAGGAGGTGAAAGAAATTCTAAAGCAGATTGGTTTTTACAAAAAATAAATCTCTCCGGGAGATTTTATTTAATATGGCAATAAAAAAAGAAATTAAGAAAAGTAAGGTGGCTGAAATTTCAGTTGAAAAACAGCGTGGAAGACCTTTTGCTAAAGGAGTATCTGGTAACCCTAAAGGCAAGCCAAAGGGTACTCGTAATAAAGCAACTCGATTGGCTGAGACATTGCTTGATGGACAAACAAAGAAGCTCGTTGGGAAATGTGTCCAGATGGCTTTAGATGGAGACAGCGCAGCAATGAAAGTATGTATGGACCGATTAATTCCACCGCGGAAAGGTCGTCCTATCAATTTAACTATCCCGCAAATAGAACAACTGGGAGATACTTCAACGGCTATGAAAGCTGTCATAAATGCAGTTGGTGAAGGCGAGATTACTCCAAATGAAGCACAGGTTGTATCGTCTGTGATTGAAGTTTATCGCAAGGTCATAGAAACAACCGAATTGGAATCAAGGATAACAGAGCTAGAAAAAGTGAGTACTGAATGAAGACATTAC
Source organism: Nitrospinota bacterium (assembly GCA_028345515.1). Classification (GTDB taxonomy): domain Bacteria; phylum Nitrospinota; class Nitrospinia; order Nitrospinales; family VA-1; genus UBA8687. The sequence continues at coordinate 43,376 of JAOMDP010000006.1, read as the reverse complement.
TAAACCGACTGGACAAATTAGAGGTTGGAGCTAACGGAACAGATCAGCAATTGGAAGAAAAGGAAATAAGTTACCTATTGTTATTAGGAAGATTTAATCAATTGAAAGAGAACTGGCCAACGCGGGAGGATGTGTTAGCTACAAACTTCCTTCATAATGGACAATATCCTTGGGGGAAGTGTTTGATGACATATCACATCAACTTATCTGAGAGACAGAGAACCAATTGTAAATATACGGAGGAAGATTATGCTTTCGGGCGTTCGATAGAAACCTTAAGGTCAAATGGGCGACAATGAATAAATCCATTGTTTAACAAATATCTAACCATTTAACACCCATGATAGATTAAGCAGTTGTAGGCAGACCACAAACTAAACAAACTAGAAAGGATAATAGTATGTTGATTGTACTGACCTGTCCTAGTTAGAAAAATTTAAAAGAGCGTTTTTAAAAACTCCCAACCCAGATGATGTAACCAATAGATAGGCCACATAGCACTCAAGAAAAAACTAGTCCCAAATGCTATCGTCCAATTCCACCAATTATAAACAATCCCATCAAAGAACGCTAAGTAGATAAATGTTGCTACTCCCCCAACTTCATATAAAATTAAAAGAAATTTTGACAATAAGCGCCTCCCATTTTGCCGCCTCTAAGTGTGAGTAAGAATATAAGCTTTTTATTAACTAATGCCACCGCATTATACTGCTATCTGCATATAGAAGAATATTACCCTTCAAATTCCTTTATCCAGACAAGGTTCGTTTCAGGAAAGAAAACAACAAACACAGCCCAATCCGAACGTACTCTATGAATAGCTACTGGTAACTGATACGGATGAGATATTAAGTCACAGACTTGTTTCCTTATTCCTTGATCATCTATCTCGAGCTCCTCTCCGTCGCATAAAAATTTTGCATGGAACTCGTTACCTGTTCTAGGGGTGATAAGTTCAATGGAGCTACCTTTTGGAATGTAAAGATCAAAATCTTCTTTCTTTGCACTGAATATCAGATCATAGCCAAACTCTTCAACAATCGTATAGTGTGAAAAATGTTCGGTCTTAGTGTTTGTTCCCAATTTAATACCGTATTTTTCCTTAATCCGATCTTTGAATTGAGCTTCTATTTGTTTATCATTTTTTATACGCTCAGGGTTTCGGGTCACATCAAATAAAGACCCAGCAATAAAGAATAAAACGATCGCAAGGGGAATGAGCACTATCAACAAACCTATAACTATACGCTTAAGCCATTTCATCATTCTATACAGATTTTCTCAGTGGGATTGGGAAGCTCTAAATCAATATAGGATTTATTTAAAAGTTCGATTTTGGGGTAGCATTTTGATATTCGCTTTTTATCAACACTAACAATATCGATTAACTTGCCATTTTTATCAATCAAAGCGTCATACCAAAAAGGCCCACCGGGTATTTTTCGCTGCCCTTGGGGGCACTCAGTATTTTCTGGAGCTGCCGGGTATTTTATATCCCCTTGATCAATCCATTCCTTACAATATTCTTTGAAGTATGTTTTTCTACCAGAGACTTTAAATATAAGCTTATCTTGATCAACCACATGAAGGTTGTCACCCATCGACAGATAATTGATCTTCATTGATTCTGTGGAAACTAAATAATTAGCAGAGTAAGTATTTGTAGCAACCCTCGCATTAATAAGATTATTTGATATAAGATTAATTTCTATAACTCCCGAATCTGATTCAGGAGCTGTGAAAATCAAGATTCTATCCTTAACCTTTAACACAGCCTCTTTGATTGCTTGGACGGTTTCATATTCTACACTGTCGTATAAAGAATCAAATATTACAGGAGTTTTATTTGCTATTTGGCTTACCTTTAATTTGGGTGATAGCTCGCAATTTACATCTATCGATTCACTCTTAATAACGTATACGATTATAGAAATTGGAGAACTATCTTCAGCAGGGTTGCTTTTGATATCAATATCCTCTTTTTCAAGACCACATTTCTGTAGATGATTAATATGGGCTAAAGTGCTTTCCTCCTCTACATCGCTCAGAGTATTTGACTCTGATTTAGTTTTAACTTGGACTTCATTCTTTAAATAATATTTACCAACAAGCAAAAATATAACAACTAGTGATAGTAAGAATGTGAGTTTGGTTTTATTACCAGACAGGTTCCAAGTAGTTCGCATCAAGTAACTCCTTAGATTTTGGGGTGTGTGGATTATATCAGAAATAGAAATTAAAAAGGTAGGGTGGGAGTAAAGAATCTAAGGGGCTATCAGTAGCCCCGAAGACTCTAGCAAACTTTCTTGAACGTAAGACCCAGCTTTATGAGCAAGGTGCTACTGTTAGACGCATCGGGCAATACGTCAGGAACTGGTGGAGATGGGTGAGAGCTGGGGTTGAGATAAGTTACCCTTATAAAATGAAAAAGTGGTTCGCTCGATGTCTCGTAAGTGGGGTTTCACCCTTCTGTGAGTATACCGCACAGGGTGGTCAATAAATTTCCTCACACACGAAACATACAATTGTGCCCATCAAAAGCCGCAGGCATCCCGTGCATCACTCCATGCTCCGTTCACGCTCCCCACGACATCCGCCTCAAACCAGGCATATGACTTACTGCTAGACTGCACCGCCCGCCGCAATCTCACGCTTATGAACGTCCCATCCCCACGCCTTTGCTCGCCATTGAACACTAACATCGCTGTAGCAAGATCGCTCACCGCCGAAGAACACTCTAGTTTTTGGGACGTTAGCGCCTTGGATTCTCCGCATTTACGGATTTCGTCAATCATCCCTCCCTCGTACCTTTTATGCCACATTAAACCGTCGACGCAGACGCCCCCTCGGTTTTTGTCGACGCTTTCCTTGGCACTATTACAATTTCTAAACGTACGTTCGTCGATCTCCTTCAATGAAGCCAAGCACAAGTTTATTTCCGATTGTGCTGCTTGGTCTACTAAAATTCTATCTGCTTCCGCTTTTGCTGCTTGCTCTGCTGCTTGAGCTTCCGCAGCAATTCGAGCTTTCTCAGCGTCAGCGCCAGAGTTCGCGCCAAAACCCCCGTCGTTAATCTCACGGTTCATATGTTGTGCCGCGGGTCCGCCGCTTTCTTCAGCATCTCCAATGGGTGCTGCTCTGTGACTCCCGACATCCATGTCTCGCCCTTCATTAATTGGTGCAGCACTATCGTCCGCCGTCGGAAGTGTCCCACTGGTATCACCACTCATTGGTGCCGATCCAGCTGAACCATCACATACCCCGTTATCTACAAAGTCTGGACTGGTAGCAGCACATGAAGGCATTCCATCTGTTACTGGAGGTTGAGTCATTCCTGTTTGAGCCCCAACTGCACCAACATTAAGTGCGACAAAAGTAAATCCAATCAGTAAAATTCTCAAAAGCTTTTGCATAACCACTCCTCTAGTAACAATGGATATTCGTATATAAAACCATCTTGCATGGTAAGTATGATGTGTTCATTTATACCTCGATTACTTATAACTATCTACCGTTAAACAGGCAGAATCACCTCACCCCTAATTCAACTCTAGCCCTCCCCAAGCAAAACCATTGATAAACTGGCAGTAACCATCACACCTTCATACTAATAAACTTTACGCAATCACCATTGTTATAAGCAGTCAACTCTCCCTTGCCTGAGCCTCCCGTTCATCTATCTCACGGAGGCATTCAACAAACTATTCACGACTCTGACAACAGCATGAACTTAAAGTGACAATAGTTTTGTTAGTGGAGTGAAGAGTAATGAGTGACTTTTGGTAGGACTGAAGTTAACAACGAGAGAACTTTATGTTTTCTAAAAGTAGGCACTGTAGAAATAGCTAAGAGCCTAAGTAACTTATAGTAGCCACTTAAGCTCTAGCAAACTTTCTTGATCGTAAGACCCAGCTTTATGAGCAAGGTGCTACTGTTAGACGCATTGGGCAATACGTCAGGCACTGGTGGAGATGGGTGATAGTTCATGGTGAATATAAGATTGCATTTTCCATATAATGATAATCTATCATGGGCAATATGGACCTGCTTTTTTAGAATATATTCTTATATTTGCACAGTAATTATCATGTAGTCGTTGTATTATTTTGTATGTGCGTCCGTACCGCGAAATCTTTTCGCGTTGTAGGGACGCCACATTCTGCTCTACCATATCCATCCGCTCAGTGATACCACCGTCGTGCACGTGCGGTTGTCCAGTCGAATGGACCAATGTCCACTTGTGCGGTTCCGCTGCCTCTCGGTATTTGACTACCGATGCATAAGAATCAATAACTGCTTCCACGCATTCTATAATAGTAGTTCCACCCTGCGAACAATGAGAAATAGACTCTGTGGGTATCGTGCCACGCTTCGTTGATGGCTCAGCTAGAACACTTGCTGGTAAAAAAAACAATACAATTAAGACATATAAAAATATAGATGAATTAAAATACTTATTTTTCATTATTTTTTCCCTTAGTTAAAGGAACCGTTATCAATTAATATCTACAAATGATATCTATAACCTTAAATACACCTCAATAATCATAAAATGTTATAAAATTGCCTACTCAAAATCTTGCATGTTTGATACTATCCCTCCGTATAGATATTGTAAAGGTTGATACGTCATTGGAAGCATAAAGTTCGCTTGATAATTTCTAGAATTAAAAAATGTAGATTTTTGTTTCTAGTATCTTAAGCGCACTTAATGGAGACTATTTGATGGTCACAAACGTTCTTGAAAGCTTATTTCCATTTCTATTTCTATTTAGTGATTTCTCTTTTGAAAAAGGGTTTCCTTCCGTTTGGATATTATTGATTTTAGTTACAGTAATATTCCAAAGTTTTAAATTTTACAAAAAGAAATATCTTTATTGCTTTAACATTTTAGAAAATACTTGCCACATATTAGCCGGCCTGAAAGAAAATAAATCCTCTCCTGAAGAAATCAAATCATCTTTAAGTGAAGTACCCATAATTAATCATTACTGGTCTGAGTTTTGGGAAACAGTTGTTATTAATAAAGATCAAAGTGGAAACGATCAATTTTTTAATACTGTAGATGCTGAATACTTTTTTAACGAAGAAAACCTAATAAGTGACCACATAGACATTAGATTTTATAATGCACTGCCTGGGATATTAACCGCTCTAGGAATTTTAGGTACTTTTCTGGGTTTAATGTTTGGATTATCTAATTTAGATTTTGCATCCGCTAACTCAAATGAATTGAAAGAAGGGATAGCAAGTTTATTAAGTGGTGCAACAATTGCCTTTTCAACATCTGTCTGGGGAATGTTTTCATCTATCTGTTTTAATGTTCTAGAAAAAAAATGCATTAAGAAATTATCGTTAAAGGTTAATGATGTTAAAAAATTAATAGATGATTTATTTGATAAAAAACCAGCTGAAAAATGGCTATCTGAAATACACAAAGAGGCATGTCAGCAGACAAAGACGCTAAAGGAGTTTAATGACGATTTAACATTATCCATAGGTGAGGCCTTAGAAAGTGCTTTTGAGAAAAGGCTGTCACCTTCGCTAGAAAAACTCGGTGAAGCCATTGAAAATTTAAATAATGCCGGAGTGAAGGGTATAAGCGAGTCAATGCAAAAAGCAGCTGGTGGTGAGTTTGAGCGCGTAGCTGAAATAATGCGTTCTGTTGGGGAAACTATGAAAACAACAGCAGACTACGGCCAAAGGATTCAAGCAGACTTAGAAAGTTCGTTAAATGACAACATAAATAACTTTTCTAATAAAATTGAAGAAGTATTTAAAGATATAACAAAAACTACGGATGACCAAACTGAATTAATAAAGAACCAAATAAACGATTTAAATACCACAACAGTTGATACTACAAATAGAGTCGCCAACCTTGTTGAAGGCTTGTCAGAAAAGTTTTCTGAAAACATGAGAATAGCAACTCAATCAATCTTTGAGGAAAGGCAAAGTGTTGAAAAACTATTAACTGAGGTCAATCAATCTATAGGTTCGATGAAGGAGTTAATGTTAGAGGCTGGATTGGTTGCTGACACATTTAAAGAAAGCTCACAACCCGTTAGAGATGCTGTTTCCTATTTAACGGATCAAGTTAAAGAAATGTCCAGGCTACAAAACAACTTTATGGAATCCTCGCAAAAATCTACTGATAGCTGGAACAGTAGCATTATTAATATGGAAGCAATATTGAGGCAGATGAATACAGGCCTGGACGACACTAAAATTCTTTGGTCGGGTTACAAAGATAATTTTGACAACCTTCGCACGGATTTAAACGAAGTATTTAAGCAAATGAAGGAAGGATTAATAGAATATAGACAAACTACAGGGGATGGATTAACAACATATCTTCAACATTTTGATACTAGCATGAGTAATGCAACGGGATCTCTATTAGCCGCAATAGAAGAATTAAATGATGTGGTGCAAGAATTAGAAAATAGAAGTAATTAAATCTAACAAGAAACTAATTGAGCAATTAGTGACAATCAATGATCGCTACCAAAAGAAATAGAAGCATCAGCCTAAGTGACGATGACCCAACCATATGGATTTCGATCAGCGACCTCATGGCGGGATTGTTAATTATATTTATTCTGACTTTGACCTATTTTATTCTAAGTTACACTGAAAAGACTGATTATATTTCTAAGAATCAGAGCCTAAAAGAGAAGGTTTTGAAAGACATAAAAGAACAAATGGAGTCGAAAGGATTTAATGTAAAGCTAGACGAAGAGCAATGGGTTTTAAGGTTAGACTTACCTTTGTTTACAAGTTGTGGTGTTAAATTGAAGAATGAGGGTAAAAGAACTATTAAGGCACTTGGGCAGGTTATGTACGGAGAGTTTATTAAAAATGAATATAAAAATAGTATAGAAACAGTATTTATTGAGGGTCATACAGATGCTGTAAAAATTAAAAAAAGTGGAAAATGCAAATATAAATCTAACTGGGAACTTTCTGCTCAAAGGGCAATTAATACATGGCGAGGTATGAAATCTCATGAACCAAGACTAAATCAACTTAAAAACCTAAACAAAGAAAAACTATTTTCTGTGAGTGGGTATGGTAAAACTCGTCCACTCAATAAAAACTGGAGTCAAAGAGCGTTAAATAGAAGAATCGACGTTAGAATTGCGATGAATCCTCCGTCTATAGAAAGTAAACCCGAATTTATAAGTGAAATAAAAAGAGCTCTTTCTAATAATACGTTAAAAAGTAAGGATAAAAAGAGCAATACTCCTATAGAGTTGTTAAAGGAATTAGAGTTAATGAATAAACTATAAAGCCAATTATGGTACTAGATCCTTTTCTTAAAGAATTTGCACTAAATATTGACCGTGGACTTATCCCTGTAAATTTTTCAGAGCCCACCCAGATAAAATTATCTGAAGAAGAAGTTCTAAGAAAACTGGACAATACTCCTGAACCTCCCTCACCACATCTTTTAGTTTTCTTAACAAATCGCATTAAAACTGAAAACAATCCCATTATTAATAAAAGAGAAGCCAGATCACTCCCCTGGACTTTATTTTATGGTGAGTCACCTCGACTAATTGAAACTCCAGTTAAATATAGTTATGTTTTACAGATTATAAACAACTCTTTCAATGTGAGATATTTAAAGGACCTTGTCTATGTTTATTTGTCTAATTATGACCCTCAAATTAAAGGTTGCGAAGAAATTAGAAAACTTATTTGGGACAAACTAGATGATTATGAAATTAATAACAAAATAAACAAGAGAGTCAGTTTCTTACTTAAAAATAGAAATCCGATATTCCTACCAAATGGTCACAATCAAACAGCAAGTATTTTGTTAAATAAAGAAGGTGATGTTGATAGTTTATTATCTGAGCATGGTCTTGATAAAGGCTTAGATAGTTCTAAATATGTAAAGCTTGTTTCTCATTCAATGATTGAGTTAACAAAAAAGAACTTTCCAAATAATTTAAATAAATGTTTATCAATAAACGAATTTCCCGGAGATCAATCAAAGCCTAAGTTTAAAGACTTGATAAGCAAAATGGCATCAGACTTTCTTGAAGTCGCAGAAAACTCTGAGCAAGAAATAAAGGAAAAATTAAGCAATTATTTTCTTAGGTATTTAAAAGACCCTCGCATACCAGGTAATAGTATCCATTGGCAAGGTGTTTCAGATAACGCCAAAAAAATATTCTGCCAATGGTTATCTAGCAAGGATCTTGAATTTTTCTTTAATATTGTAGACCGGACCTCAGCTGATACAAAGTGGGAGTATCGTAGAAAGTTTTGGGAAGCATATTTACCTAAAATCAGTAATACATGGGTGATTCTTGGGCGAGAAGCTAAAAGATTGGCTGTTTCCAGTAGGCTAGGTTCTGAAACTAATCGCTATGGCGACCTCGTAAGTGGGAGCAGTAGACATAGTGTTTTTTTAATTGAGATGGGTGGCTATGTATTTATTGAATGGAATGATAGTGGAGCTTGCCGGATTGTTAAGGCAGAGGAATGCCCGTTTAAATTTTATAAAAAACAATATACAACAGCTGAATTAAAAGTCAGTCAATACGAACATAAGGTAATACACAGCTACGCAGAGCGATATGGCTGGCAAGAAAAGCTTAGGCGTTGGATCAGAGATAAAACAAATAAAAATATTTATATAGATGAAGAGGATTACAAGCTAGATTAACAAATCATGGATCAAATCAACTACAAAGTAAATATTGAAGGTTTCTCTTATTATCTTAAAGACTCTGGAGAATCATCTAAATCGCCTGATTGGAGTACTTCATTAGACAAGACAGAAGACCTTGCAGCCTATCAGTTATTGACACAATTAATCGATGACGGTACGGCTGTAAAACTTAATAATAAAATCTTAATATCTCATAAAGAAATCTCAGACCTACCAGATGATGAAAAAAACCTATTGGATCTTCCTGACCAATTTCCTTTTGATATTGAAGTGTCAGCATTAGGTAGTTTAGCTGACTCAAATTTTAAATATGAACACAAGTTCTTAAGTGGCGGATCGCAGAGCTTTATAAACCCTAAAAGAACCGGAGCTCTTCTTCATATAACAAATGACCATGAATACATTTTTAATGGAAACCAGTTCCGTATTTTAGAAGCGATTGAGGCATTTAATAAATCTGACAACAATGACTCAACAACCAACTATTTATCATTTGGTGAAATTAAAGGTTTGATGGGTAATGTGGGGTTTGTTTTAGACAGTTATTTGCACTCGCAGAATGTAGTTACTCCAAAAAATATCTGTCTTAGATTAAATCCGCTAGAAGATGGTTTTGTCGAAGTTGTTCCTCTATTTTGTGAAGAGAGTGAAAATGAAGACGGTATTACTTATAACAAAAATATATTAGACACTGAACAAACCTCCGCATTCCATAAAAAGTTTCGCAGATTAAAAGAAAAATCTGCTTACTCCATCCCAGATGGTCCCATTGTTGTACTAAATGAAAAGCAAAGAGAGGGGCTAAAACAGGTTAAATCAAAATCCAGGGTTTCTAAGGAAGATGAAGTTATCCTAAATTCTCCTCAATCCTTTTTCGACTGCGATGTAATTGATTTTGACAAGCCAGTACTTGAAGGGAATAAGCTATTAACTTGGAGTTCTAGGGTTTTAGGCGTTGGAGACTATAAGTATAAAGCCATTCCATTTATTCGCAAATCTAAGGAATCATGGGTTCCACCTGAGGGCGGAGAGCTTCCACCTGAGGGTGGAGGAATAAAATTAGAAGAAGAAAATATTGATATTCCAAGAGAGGATAGAAAGCCTCTCCAGGAGAAATTATCAGAAGCCATTAAAAATAAAAATCCTTATGTAGACTACAAGGATCATAAAATACCTGCAAAACCAGAAGTTATTGCTGCAATAGATGATTTGATTGCAGCTGACCCAGACCCAAACACTAAAACTTCAAAAAAGACAAAGCCTGAAGAGAAGAAGAATGCGGCAGCAAAAGTTTTAATCATTAAAGATAACATCGAAAAGGATGAATATGTATTAGCCCCAAAAAAAAGAGATAGTGACCTCCGCTCACCTATTCCATTAAAGCAAGGCAAAACATTTTTAGGGCATCAGGAGGTTGGAGTTAAGTGGTTACAAAACTGTTGGGCAAAAGGTTATAACGGTTGTTTGCTGGCCGATGATATGGGCCTTGGGAAAACATTGCAGGCCCTATCTTTTTTAACTTGGGTTGAGGAGAGCAATAAAAAGAAAAAGGGTAAGAAAATATTAATTATTGCCCCTGTTGTTCTATTAGAAAATTGGAAGAACGAATATAGTAAATTTATGCAGCCTATATTTGGCTCTTTTTTTGAGCTTCACGACAAAGGTCTAAAGAAACTCAAAACCAATGATTTAACAAAAGCCATACATTGTTCCGGAAATGTTGATATTAAGATTAAAACAGAAGCAGAAAAAATTATTAAAAATGGTGGCTACTTACTTGATCTTCAAGAACTAAACAAACATCAGGTTGTCTTAACAACTTATGAAACAGCCCGTGACTATCAGGTTTCATTAAGCTTAGTAAACTGGGGTGTTATTACTTTAGATGAAGGCCAAAGAATAAAAACGCCCAATACAATGGTTACATCAGCCATTAAGGGACTAAAATACGATTTCGGTTTAGTTCTTACAGGAACTCCTATTGAAAACTCATGGGTTGATTTATGGAGCATCATAGACTTTGTGCAACCTGGTCATTTAAAGAGTTTAAAAGAATTTATAAAAAAATACCAAACACCTCTTAAAAAAGAAGATACCGACAGGGAAGCTTTGGGAAATGATCTCAAGGAAAAAGTTGACCCGTTATTTTTAAGAAGAATGAAGGAAGATAATTTAGAGGGATTACCGAATAAAATAATTAAAAAACACTCTTCTGAGCAAATGCCAGAAGCCCAGCTTAATCGATACTTAGAAATTATAAGGAAAGCTAAGTCCGCATCCGCTTCAGAGGATGGAAAAAAAACTCATATATTAAGTACAATACGATATTTGAGTGAAGTCTCTCTGCACCCTGACCTGCCTTATTTATCTGATTATGCTTTTGCAGATAAAAGTGATGATGAAATCATAAACTCTTCATCAAAACTAATTACAACATTCAAATTAATTTCAGAAATTAAAAAAAGCGCAGAAAAAGTAATAATATTTCTAGTAAGTAGAAAAATGCAACGAGTAGTTAAAAGACTGATTGATAATAAATTTAAGATGTCGACCCATATCATAAATGGCGAAGTCAAGGGATCAGAGCGCCAAGGCTTAATTGACGGGTTTCAGAATACAAATGGCTTTAACGTTATTATTCTTTCTCCTGAGGCAGCGGGAACGGGCTTAAACATAACAGAAGCTAATCATGTAATTCATTTAAGTAGAACATGGAACCCCGCTAAAGAAGATCAAGCTAGTGACAGAGTTTATAGGATAGGACAAAAAAAAGACGTGTTTATTCACATTCCAATGTGTGTTCATAATTCTTTTGATAATGAAGAGCGTAATGGCACGTTTGATCAAAAGTTAGATCGTCTCTTAGATGAAAAGCGTGATCTTCATAAAAGAATATTGTTTCCAGCGGATATGAAAGATTCAGATTTGCAGGGACTTGGCGAAGAAAGTATAGATATTGATATTGATGTTGATGTTGATATTGATGATTGTGACGAAATAGAAATAGCGGATGTGGACAATTTATCCCCATCTAATTTTGAAAGATTTATAGCTCTATTATACCGTTCACCAGGAAACGGAAAAAAATACTCAACAACTGTAACTGGAGGGGCTGGGGATCAAGGTGCTGATGTTGTCTGCCTTCCTCATGGAAGCCACGGTAACGCTATAATTATTCAATGCAAACACTCGATTAACATTAATAAACCTCAAGGAAATACAGGGGTGCAGGAGATTCTAGGCGCAAAAGGTATCTATGAAAAAAAATATAGTAAGGTGTGTAATCTAATTGTTGCGACAAATACAGTTGGCTTTACAAGGAACGCAGAAGAAATTGCACAAGAAAACAAAGTTGAGCTGTTAAACCGAGATAAAATCAAAAGCCTACTACAGAGCAACAGAATCTTATTAACTGATTTGGGTTTATGATTAGATTTGTACGGTATTATTCTGCGATTATTATTCTGAAAATATCCGCAGTCGTTCATCCGTTGATGGATGGGTGGCAAGAAAACTGCTTTCGCTGTCTGAGCCTGATATCCGGCGCATAATATTCGCGAAGTGAATAGTTGAAATGTTGTTGTTTGTCAAATACTCGTAAGCATACCTGTCTGCTTCTAGTTCAAACTCGCGCGAATAATATTTTTCTGTGAGGTTATTTGGCAAAGAGTTTACTAACCCTGAAATCATCGATAAATCACCTGTTACTGCCATTATGACAAGAGCAACTGTTTTGTCTTGTATCAATTGCCTTAAGGTATGACGATAAACTACATGCCCAACTTCATGAGCTAAGATTGACTCAAATTCATGGTCATCTTCTATCAGTTGAATAAGCTCGTCAGTGAAAATAATAATTCCATTCGGTAACGCCATTGCATTGGCTCCATTAGAATTACCTTTGAGAAACACCAAGGTGAACCGATACTCTGGGTCAGTTTTTTCTACCACTTTAGAAAACAGTTTCCTGAATGCCTCTTTCTCAGTATCAGCAAGTTTGGATTCTGTAAAAAGGAACTCGTCGAGCAAATCCAGAACGTCCTCCCCAAACTCAGAAGAAAAAATGACCTCATCTAGCGAAGCAAGAGCGTCCGTCCCGAACTCAGAACTACCCTTCATGGGTACCATGAAAGCAACATGTTTTGCCAATACAGGGATTCCATAATTAATTGCCCCAAAAACAATTAGAACCGTTATAACGACAGAAATAATTACATAACGGAGTTTTGACTCAAGTTTATTGATTAACCTATCTGGAACTTCATAACTTGATAAACTAAAAAATCTGTCGATAATATCGTTGTCCGACACCTCACAGATGATACCATCTGGCATTTCAAGTCGACGGGGGGTTTTACCGAGTCGAGAGGATACTACGACCTCACAGATTTCATAATTTATTTCACCTTGGTCTGTAACCAAGGTAATAACGCCTTTCTGATCAAATTTTAGTCGAGCGCTTTTTTTCCCAGACTTTTCCCCATCAAAACAATCTGCAGCGCACTCCATCAAATCCCTCCAAGATCAATATCCATAAAATCAGCGGCCTCTTCCCCAAACGCACCAGTTTTTTTCTTTTCGGCCTGTTCAAACGACTCAAGATTATCTGCCGCGTTCAACACTAAGTTGTTTGCCTGATATCTCATAAACCTTATTTTTGCCCAAGGTATAAACAAGCCAAATGAAAAAACAATGGCAACAGCATTGCTGATGTAAATCCAGATCACCGACCGAACTTTTAACGTACTCTCAAAGGAATGATCGCCGAGAGTTACACCATTTAATGAAATATTTCTGGTAATCACACGATACGCCGGCACAACAATAAGAGACAACAAGATTATCATGGTGATCATCAATGCAGGAAAACCAATAGATAAGTAGACCATCATAGCTTCTATGAAATCACCATTATATAAATAATTAATTATAAGTTGAAAGTATGTCAGAAGATCATCTGGGTCGATGCGAATCGCTTCCTTGAAAGAAGCGATAGCGTCCTCGTCTTGACCAGCATTATCGTAAGTAACTCCAAGGTTATAGTATGCTAATGCATCATCTGGGTCGATGCGGATCGCTTCCTTGAAAGAAGCGATAGCGTCCTCGTTTTGACCAGCATTATCGTAAGTAACTCCAAGGTTATAGTATGGTAATGCATCATCCGGGTTGATGCGGATCGCTTCCTTGTAAGAGGCGATGGCTTCCTGGTACTGACCAGCATCACCGTAGGCATTTCCAAGGTTATAGTATGCAAATGCGGTAGTTGCGTCATCTGGGTTGATACGGATCCCTTCCTTGAAAGAAGCGATGGCATTCTGGTACTGTTTTAATTCATCGTAGGCATGTCCAAGCTTTAAGTATGCCTTTGCATCATCCGGGTTGATACGGATCCCTTCCTTGAAAGAAGCGATGGCATTCTGGTACTGTTTTAATTCATCGTAGGCACCTCCAAGGTTATAGTATGCTAATGCATTATCCGGTTTGATGCGGATCGCTTCCTTGTAAGAAGCGATAGCGTCCTCGTATTGATCAGTATGACCATAGACAATTCCAAGGTTATAGTGTGCATCTACATCATCCGGGTTGATGCGGATGGCTTTCTTGTAAGAGGCGATAGCGTCCTTGTACCGACTAGCATCATCGTAGAGACCTCCAAGCTCAAAGTATGCATCTGCATTATCCGGGTCGATGCGTATCGCTTCCTTGTAAGAAGCGATAGCGTCCTCGTATTGATCAGTATAACCGTAGACAATTCCAAGGTTATAGTGTGCTTTGGCATAATCCGGGTTGATGCGGATGGCTTTCTTGTAAGAGGCGATGGCTTCCTGGAACTTGCCTGATTTTCTGTAGGCAACCCCAAGGTTATAGTGTGCCTTTGCATCATCCGGGTTGATGCGGATCGCTTCCTTGTAGGAGGCGATGGCTTCCTGGTACTGACCAGCATCACCGTAGGCATTTCCAAGGTTAAATAGAGAGGAACCGCCACCTGCCACAAACCATAAAAGGGCAATTATCACAAAGGGTAACATCATGGAGAAAAATACCCGGTAATACTCCTTCACTCGAACCAAGTTAAACGAAAATACCTGCCTACCGATTCTGCTATTTGTGAAAGAAAACCTCCATCCCCTGTAAGAAATATAAGGAATTATCATTCCCAATGTAAACGGGATTAGGATTGGATATACCAAAAAAACCCAATAGGCATCTGAATACGAGTGTTCATTAAAATCAAAGCGAATATTTCTCCAAGAAGAGTTGCGAGCATTGAAAATATTTGCTCTCACGATCAACCATGGAATAATAGCGAAAGAACTAAAGAAGATAATTAAAGCAGTTAATTCGTCAAAATATTCTATCGCAAGAATAACAGCATAAATCAGAACGCTGAGTAGTCTCGCCTTAAGAATCTGGGTCGGAATGGCGTGATAATCGAATCCAGAACCAGCAACTTTCGTATTTCGATAAAAATAACTCTTTGTTCTGACCTTGGCCCAAGGAGAATAGATACCGAGGGTAATTATTGTGAGGAATACGTTGACGATCCAAATACGGAAGTACTCAAAGCCATTTCCAGTAAATTCAAATGGCAGTTTTTGTGTCCTTATGAATTTTGTTTCATCTGACACTATTATATCTACGCAAGAATTAATACAGGACTGCTGTAGTAGGTATGCGTATATTCTAGGAGAAAAGAGGGGGTTAATACAAATGAAGTTATCAAAGAAAGAGGGCAGCTTTAACTGGTATTATCGCTCAGTCCACTAGGTTCCAATTGATTCCCCTATAAAAAATGATTACAATTTGCTCGTAAATAATTGAATCTGTAAATAAGTGGCAAATAGATGGCAAATAATTATATTTTAAGTTATTCTCTTTTTATAAAAATTATATAAACTATTATAAATAAATGTGTTGCCCCCGTAGCTCAGCTGGATAGAGCAACGGATTCCTAATCCGTAGGCCAGGCGTTCGAATCGCCTCGGGGGCACCATATAAAACAAGGGGTTGCTGAATAATCAGCAACCCCTTTATTTTTTATTAGATTCATAGGTCCAGCATAGGTCCAGTTGTGGAAAGGTTTTCACAATCATAAATACCCATTGCAGTTGCCCCCATCCCCAAAGTAGGAGTCCCAAGGTCAACAACCCTTTAGGTATGTATGGGTTGTCTGTGAGAAAAATTTTTGCACTTAACAGAAGAGTACAGCATGTAAAAATTATATGACTATTCTATGCGTTTATAAGGGAGTACAGCTTCCATCTTTTCTAATTCTATATTTACTGTTATCAACCCAAGCTATATGGTCAATCAATCCATTCTTAAGTTTCACCAGAAATTTGTATCTAGTTTCTGGACAATCATATATATAAATTTCTTTTGTTTTCCAGCTAGGATCTAGTTGCGAGGTGATCGAAGAAGAAACTGTATTTTCAGGTTTGACGTTGTAAGGATAAAACTCGATCCATTTATGCATATAATTTCTATCGCCCGATTTTATAACGGATAATTTCCCATATTTATTTTGATAAATTAATTCGGTTCTATATGAATCTGTCTTTTTGATTTCTAGGGGACGACCCAAAACTTTCTTTACATCTTCAAAAGTATCATCAGGTCTTAATCCATTAAAAACTCTTCCATCAATAAGAAATACTGTTGATTCAGAGGAGCTTCCGTATACCTTCAAGGTATTACCTTTTTTTTCAAATGTATCTATTTGCCCTGTTCCTCTCCAACGTTCGGTTGGTTTTTTGAGAAAATCCAGCCATCCTCCAGTTGTTACAACCCATAAAACCACTAGTGCTAATAATTTGACCCATGAACAAACCATGAATATCACTCCGATAACAAAAGGTTTTTTAGATTATTGTTTTGGCTTACACTCCTCTGCCAGTTTTTGGGCTTTTTCTATTGTTTATTTCAAAGTGGATAGAAAATCCTCAAGTTCTTCGATAGAGTCTGCTCTTTTATGAGACTTGCTAGATGTTTTTTCTTTTACTTTTTTATTATCTTGAGCATTGATTGATGATATTTTTTTCTTTACTACATTAACTTTTATTTTTTCTTTGTTTTTCGTATTTTTTTGAGCTGGACTAGGTTTTCGGGAACTCTGATCAAAACTAATTGTGGGTTGGCAAGTACTAACTTCAGCATCTTTTTTTACGCCTTGAATCAAATCATCTAATATTCCCGGGTCGTTTTTTCCTGGCTGAGGAAACGGCTCATATTTCTCAAGATCTTCCCGTCGAACTTTATTCTCATGAGTACATTTCTTTTCTCTTCTATTTGAACATTGTGCAACCAATCCCTCTTTATTTTTGTATACCTTAAGAATGCCATCCTTACATTTGGGGCAGTCTCCCAAATGCTTTCCAATTGGAAGACCTTTTGCGATATCTTGTAAACCCCAATTTCCTGTTATAAAACCACAATCATTTCCACACCAAAGAGTTTCTTTTTTTTGCCAACTAACTCTCAGTTCTGTTATTTCATTACACGTTGGGCATACAGGTAGCTGAGGTTTCGAAGGATCAACCTGTTTTAAATCGTGTCTAGATAATAATTTTAATATTTGTTCAGCAAAATCTTTAGAGACAGTGCGAGTCATCAACTCTGCTGTACGGTCTTTTTTCTGGGACAACATATTTAGTGAACCGTGCCAAACAATTTGGTTGTCAATAATTACAGCCTTTTCATGTGTCACAGTACGCATATCAATCGTAATACCTGCTTTTCTGCACTTGTCGAAAATAGCTTTTAATTGCGGTCCAAATGTTTTCGGTTTTGGCTGCTCTGATATTGGTTTTGTTACCAGTCTAATTTTAATATTTTTTTCAAGAAGGATTTGAAACAGATCAAGCCACGGGCTCAAATTACCTGGGGTTGCAAATGCACTAAAAATTACAACTGAATCATTAGCATTTCTTAAGTCATGACGAACCCCTTTGTGAAAACCTGTTTCCTCATGAAGTACTGTAGGGTGATCCACTACAAATTTACGACCATGGGCTATATCTTGAACACGATCCTTAAACCCCGATTCATCTAGTAATACCGAAGCATTTAAATGCTCTGCATTTTTAGAAAAATCAGCAAAAAATTGAAGCATCCATTGATGCGTTGCTCTCTCATTAAAGTCCTCAGAATTGTAGATTAAAACCAAGTGTTCACGTGCACGGCTAATTGCCACATTAAGAAGATTTCCCGGTTGATCTTCACCATCTTCAGAGTCTAAGAATTGACTGGGGTATGTGCGAGCCTCTGATATAACATAATCAAAAATAATAATATTTCTTTCAGAACCTTGGAATTTGTGAATCGTACCTATACTAGACTCGTGTATAAACTGCCGATATTTTTCTTTAGTGGCTTTTAAAAATAATTCAGCCTGCCCGGCGTAAGGGGTCACGTAACCAATTTGCTCAATACATTTACTTTGATCCGCTTTTAATTGTCCTTCGAGAATCAATTTATCTATTAAGGATAGTCCAAGCGCTACATGAGTTGGATTAAATCGACTTTTTCCTGAAAATGAAGGACTTGACCATGCCCCAATTTCTTTTGTGTCTATTAACACCAAACGCTTATCAGTTTTTTGTCCTGGTAGTCGCGGGACTGAATTACGCTTATGAACCCGATCTCCTGTAACTAGAGACTCCTCATAAAATTGCCTGGATACAAGTTCTCCAACTTCAATGTGCATTCTGTTTTGTTCTTTAAGTGCAACAAAATAGCCTGGGAATGGATTTTCCGATTTTGACTTCTTGACCGTTTCTCGAATACCACACTTATCGAAAGGCGTTTTTGCGATCCATTCATTAACAAGCTCGCTAGAAGAATCTTTGATAATTGCTGGAAGTTGCTTAAAGTCACCTACGACTATTACTTGCTTGTTAGATCTACCTGCGACCCAGTAGGTCATTGGTAATACGACCATGCTAGCCTCGTCGATTATGACAACATCAAAGCCTAGCTTGGACAGGGTTGGATCTAGAAATGTCTTATGGACTGTAGTACCTATTACATCAGCTTCACATAAAATAGAATTTTCGATTTCATCTAGATTTTTATTAATCGCTAAAATTCTATTTTTAATTTTGGACAGGACCGGTTCGATTTGGTCTCGAAGGCCAGATAATTTCTCTTCTGATTTAAGCTGAGAAATTTTTTCACTTAAATTTAAGAGTGTATTCTTATTCTTCTCTTGATTATTCGTTTTATCTGATAATAAATCTTGGGCTTTGCCCAAGCTAAACTGTAATGCCTTTTCCTCCCTTACTAAGGATCGTATCTCCTCATCTATTTTTGGCTTAGCTCTTCCAAGACCAATTCTAGTGATAAGTGTTTCCGACACCGGAGCTCCCAAAAATTCTTCCTCCAGTTCGTGAACTTTAATCTTAACTTTAGTGAGCTTGTTTTTTTGTTTCGTCAATTCATCTTTTATTTTTTTTAATTCCTCTGGCATGCTGAGAGATCGTGCCTTGGCTATTTTATAATCCTCAAATAACTCTAATTGAGATAAAATTATTTTTAATTCGAGGTCAAGCTTCTTCTTTTCTAAACTCAACTCGCTATACTCTTCATTCAATTTTGTTGTTTTTGATTTAATCACTTCCTCTAATAGTGATACAGTGCCCCACTTATCCCTAAACTCTTGAGTAATACCATCGCTTCCTGGCCTAATAATAGTTTTATTTTTATCATACCTTTTTGAATGTTTCGCGATAGTAGAGTGAGTTTCTAGAATCGCATCAAGAGTCCCATCCACCGCTTTGTTAGAATTTGAAACCGCCAGTACCCTTTTCCCTTCTGCTAAAAAAACTGCAACCAATAAACCGATAATTGTTGTTTTGCCACAACCTGGTGGCCCCCAAAGCATACAAAATTCTGATTCTTGTGCTATTTGAATAAATTGACTCTGTTCTTTGTTTAGTTTCCAAGGAGGAGTATTGGCATTTAAAAAAGCGTTGATAATTGGAGGTGTCGATTTCTTCGAAACTTTTGCATCTGTAGGATTAATTACAAAGGTCGCAGTATTATTGTTGAATGGGATTTGTTTTTCAAAAACTGCCACGAGTTGTTTTTGCAAAAACTTTTCCATTGCGCTCTCAGCTTTTGCAATAACTACTTTATCTAAAATAATTCCGTGATCTTCTTCGACACCTATTAACACACTACCAAGATCGACTTGAACAACTTTTCCCCTGTAATCTTTTCCCTTGATAGCGACAGCCAAACTGTCATCTGGATTAAATTCGAATTGGCAGTCTAGATGGAACTGATATACAAATAACCCACCCATTTCCTTTTTAAATTCACCATTTTTAAGCCTCTGTTTATAAAGATTTTCATCTGCATATTCTATTTCATCACTTAAGCCCAGTATCATCTGTTCGATAGGGCTTTCTCCATCAAATTTTTTTCTGTCGAATTGATTTTTGTTATTTGATCGAGATTGCTTTGGTTTTGTACCCATACAAACACTGCCTCAAAGTATTTATTAATTAATAAATATCATCATTCCAAAATTCAGCTTCAAGTTTATCGGCAAGCGTCCCTGTTGTATGTACTATCTCGTAAAAAGGAACATCGAGGCTTAGAGGTTGGTACGCCAACACGCCCACAAAAGGGGTGCCATCAATTATAAGGACCTGTGGGTGAGCTCCGTTAGAACTTAGTCCTGCTCGCTTAAAAACCCCAGCAATATTTATTGATTGATCAATAACACCACACAAACTAAATATTAAAAAATCGAATTTTTGCAGGTTTTGGATAATACCAATTATGATTCTCTGTTTTCGTGTCGCTGAGATATGTAATTCAAGAATTAGTGCATTTTGATCTGCATAAATTGAAGGGTTAAGATTATCCTTTCTAATAACCTCTTGAACCTTAGGCCAAAAATCCTTTGGGTTTAAAATTCTAGCCGCACCTTCTGGCAAACCATTTGGGGTATCACCCCTTAGTCCTGCGACAGGATTAATAAAGCTATTAGCCAAGGAAATTTTCTTAATAGTGCCCTTATTGGTATCTTTATTCTCTTGTTTCTTTGTTGGTGTAAATAAATTGGCTTGTTTTCCTTGTATATTTTTATTTGAAGCGGAAAATGATTTTGCAATTTCATCTGGCGAGCGTTCGACATAAGGATATAGTTTATGACTTTCATCACCTTCAAAATCTCGCTTGTCTGATATTATGAAACTAGTAATAGGATGGATATTTGTCCGGCTTAGGCTGGCAAACCGAGTAACTGCTAACTTATCTTTAACACGTTTAAGGAATGTTTTAAGGCATGTATTATTTCTTAATTTATTTTTTGGATTTTCATGGAAGAAAAGGGTGATTCTACTAATTGCCTCAAACAGGGCTTCATCTTGGGACCATACACTTTTATTAAGACTTAACCGATAACCAGTTTTGCCTTTTTTTTCTTTGGCTAAGCCAAATTTTAAAAATCTTATCATCAAATTTCTTACGTTTGATGGCCCTGACTTAAAGGTAGGGTTTGTTTGCTTATAATATTCTACTTCTAGTTTATCTGCTCTCCAACTAGCTTGTTTATTTAGCAAGGCAATCAATGTTTTTGGCCCTTCACCTCCTAACCCTAAGTAAATGCACCTTCCATCATATTCAGAGATACTAGTCACTTTAAATACCCCTATGTTGTTGAGTTACGCACAAATTTAAAAATGGATGATACCCCTCATATTGAAATATATCAATGCATTATACCCCACCCCCGAGTAGGAGTCCCAAGGTCAGCATCCCTTTAGGTATGTATGGGTTGCCTGTGAGAAAAAAACTTGTTTTAGGTATGGGAAAATAAATTAAAAAATTATTCCTTTTTCTTTTTACTACACTTAGGGCAACCACTACCTCTTGTGCGGTGACCAACCGAAGTTTCCCATTGATATTGGCATTTTAAACATTTCCACCAAGCTTTTTTATCGGTACCTGGGCGCAACAATTCTGGCGATAATGTGTTTTTCAGATAATCCCATTCCCGCATAAGATTTGGAAATAAAACTTCTAAATTATTTTGTTCGTTGACTTTTCGTCCAGAACAATAGGGGCATCTAGATTTTTTTATACTTCTATTGCCTATTGTCGCTTCCCATTCGTGCCCTTTTTTGCATAACCACCAAACGGTTTTACTGGTTTGAGGTAATACTTTATCAGGGGATAGCACTCCATTTTTGTTTGGGTGCCATTCCTTGGCAACCTCTGGATACTCTGTCTGAAAATTATAATCTGTGGTAATTTTTTTACCATCACAATATGGGCAACCTATACCTCGTGTCCTATCCTTGATCGGAGCTTTCCATGAATGCAATTTGTTTTTAGGACACATCCACCAAGCATATTGCTTACTTCCAATAGAAAAGGTTTCAGGAACTAGAGGGTGATTTAGTTCGTCAGACCACTGTCCTTTTAATTCGGGAAATTTTGTTACAAATGAATTTTCTGGAAGACAACCTGGAAGGTAAGAAATGATACGATTATACTTTTCATCATTGGTGTATTCTTTTCTTCTTAAATATCTCTTGACATTAACGTACAACTCTTCATTGGCTATGAAGTATTTATGATGGTTTTTAATAAAAAGTTTTAATAATCTTTTTATTACTTCTAGATAATTTTCGTTATTTCTGTAAATGATAGAGTTGGTGAAAGAATGTGAAAGTCTATTTTCTCGAAGTCGATAAACCGTTATCCCATTTCTTTGAAAGTGCTGACTTTTTTCCGCATCTTTTTTTTCTTTTCCCTCGTGCCAATAATAACCGTCTACTTCAATTCCCAATCGAATATCAGGTATAAAAATATCGCATTCTTTACCGTCTACTTTTGATCTCCACTTAACATTAGAAAATAATTTTTCAAGTTCGGTATAAATACGAATTTCAACCTTAGAAGTTTGTTCGTTGCATTTAGGGCATCCTTCACCCCTTGTTTTGGTGTAAACAGGTTTTTTGTATTCATGTCCTTTTTTGCATAACCACCAAACGGTTTTATTGCTGTGAGGTAACACTTTATCAGGAGATAGCACTCCATTTTTGGCTGGGTGCCACTGTTTTGCGATATCAGGGTGTATTACTGAAAGGTTATTATCGTTGCCAACTCTATAAGAGCAACAAAAATGGCAACCAGATCCTCTAACTCGAGATTTAACCATAGCTTCCCATTCATGGTTCTTATTGCATATCCACCAGACCTTCTTATTACTTCCTTTAGTAACATGTAAAGGTTTTAAGTGTTTGTTCTTGGTTGGATGCCACTCTGCCGAAAGCTCTGGATTTGTAACACTGAGGTTGTAATCTGCAGTTAGCTTAGCCATTTGTAGATAAATATATTTCTATTAATATATATATGGGTTGTCTGTTAGAAAAATTTTACGACAAAAGTAATGGAAATTGAATAGAGGCAGAGCCATATAGACCCTGCCTCCATGTTTAGAAACTGATTGGAGTATCAGTTGTTCAAAGACTTGAAGTACCTATGCCACTTTGATCCTATGGACATAATCTGTTCAATGACCTTTTTAGGATCTTGTTGAACCACACTGGCTGGAAAGTGAACAGGTATAATCAAGTTTGATAATAAAAAAC
Source organism: Nitrospinota bacterium (assembly GCA_028345515.1). Classification (GTDB taxonomy): domain Bacteria; phylum Nitrospinota; class Nitrospinia; order Nitrospinales; family VA-1; genus UBA8687. Next base: position 20,081 of record JAOMDP010000006.1, on the reverse strand, counting down.
GATTACGTTCTTCATCTCGCCTTTTATCTTGCTTTGATGAATGAAAATCATGGCCATCCAATTCTACTGCAACCCTTACATCGTTATCATGATTTTCTGAGTCACTGAATAAAATAATAAAATCTATTTTATATCGAATAGGCTCAGAATATGAAAGCTCAGGTTTTTCTGGAGGCCGGACAATATTTCCTTTGGGAGAGATGCCGCACTGAGGAATAACACTTTTTGCTAATTTCCCAGGACAATTTCTCATTAATACTTCTGCTAAATATACAGAAAGCCACACGTAGACTATTTGTTCTGTCGGAGATTTGCAAAACTCTATATGTTGCATACCCGATTTTTTAAAACTCTTAAATAAATCAAGTTCGGGTTTGCGAACATCTATAAATTCCACACCGTCATCTTTGACGGATACTAACTTAGTTTTGTAATTCATTTATATAGCTCCTATTTAGGAGGTTAATATTGAAGTGCCATTTATGGCGTTAACTGAGGTCACTCAAGGCCTCTAATAAAGACAAACGAAGGTCACTCAAAACACTTCTAAATAAGGATGTACTACTTCTATATGGCAGGAACTAATAAATCCTTACCCATTTGTCCGTTATTTTAAATAGTGCGAAAAAATGCTTCAAAAGATACTTAACATTCAAGTTAAGTGCTCACACTATTTGATTCTGTTGTAAACAGTCTTCTGTCTATTCTTTAATCTACTCAACACCCATTAACTGGGGTAATTTGGCAACCATTTCCACCGAAAAACTCTGTTCCGCGCCAATGCTCTTCATCATTGATACGTTCAGGTACATACAGTTTTACAGAGTCTGTCCTATGATGATATGAAGATTCACTCCAATGACAAAAAATGGACGGGTAATAATCGTTTCCTTCTTCTTTTAGTTTTTCAAGTAATGAGGAAAAAGTTTCAATAAACTTTGGCAATCTAGGATGGTAAAAAATTCTTGTTTCAATGGGTGACTCTATAATTGGACGAGTTTCCTTTATCCAGTAATAACGCTCTGTTTCGCGTCCATCGAGGTCTTCCTGTAGTGTTTCGGGATGCTTTACACGTCTTAATAAATATCGTGCCACCATAAGTCGAAACTTTTTTGACTTATCTTCAAAGCGCCATTCGAGTGCTTCGAGTTCAAAATAAAACTCGAGTTCTGATTCTGCATCTTGCTTATTACCGTTGTTGAAGAAAGGTGGTGGACCATCACCTCCTCTAAGTCTGCCGAAGTCATAAGAGAATAACTCTTTTAACCCTGTGTTTCTGAGAAACGTTTCCGTACTTTTAAAGTCTTCACTAATATCATTGTAGGAAGAGCTTCTTTCTTTAAAAGAATCAGCTGCTTTCTCTAATGCTTCTTTTATTTTAGAATCTGAAAAGGGTATATCTTCAGGTGGGGTAGTTTTCTTCTTGACCATTTTTCACCTCTTAAAAAAATATGAAATTGGTTTACCATTTCTGGCTTTATCAAAGACCAATCAAGGTCTTTACCTCAAGGGTACAAAACCATCCCAATCAAGTAATGGCTTATTTAAGTTCGACTCTATCGTAATTTGGAAAAAGATGCAACCACTACAAATAAAATAATTAGAAAAAATATTACCCCTCATGTATGGCAAAAAGAAGAGTGTTTTTAAAAAGCAAGTTTTGGCAAGTTTTAACGTTTAGTCATTTAAAACTATACAGTTAATTGACCTTTAGATGAGTTTGTAAGAGGTGGGTAGTCTATTTTATCGGAGAAACTACATAAATAAGGCTACTTTATTTTAGGTAGGCTTAGGGTTATATACCCCATAGACATCGTAAATTAAGGGTAGTTTTCACGATATTTTATCGATAGAAACAGAAGTTTTTAACTGATCAGCTTTAACCTTCCTTTGCTCATCTGTAAGCTGTTTTGTATGGAAAGGGTTTTTACCAAACCTGAAATCGTACATCGCACAGTCTGAAGAGCCGCAATCTTTTATCTGTTTCATGTAGTCTTCGCTATCACGACCACCCATACACTCAATACAATTCTCACGAACCGCTTTTAATAGTTGTTTGTGTTTCTTTGGTTTATATCTACTCATCTTAAAACTCCTATGGGGTATGGTAATCTATAGAATAGTATCGTTAGTGATACCGAGCAGGGTGCATGGCCTTAAGCACCTCAAGTCCTTTTTGAATATAGTAGTTAGGGTCTATTTGATGGGTAGTGTGATTGATACTTGGGGTAACAGATATTTGATGTTCACGAGTATCATACGTAATACTTGAGTTAGTATTAGGCTTGATACCTATTTTTGATTTACCATTCCTTTTGCGGCCTGTCCTGACTTCCCAGTTATCTTTTGTGTAACCAAGTTTCCGAGTGTCTTTCTTGCGAGACCTTTTAATAAACTTTTCCTTGCCATAATCTCTCCAACGTTCACTGACTTCATATAATGAGCAATCCTTCATCATGCCACCACCGTGGTAAGCGATGTCAATGAAACCAAGCTTCACTAATTGATCGATAGAGTTACGAAAAGTTGAGCGAGCTATTCCAAATTTTTTTATTATTTCTGCGTAAGTCAAAACTATTTCTCCGTTATTTTTAATAACCCAACTTTTCCTTTTCCCCACCTGTGTCATCTGGCGACGACTTAGAATTTCAAATAGCACTAATATCGTTCTAGCTGTTAACTCTCGAAATGCACGGCTACGATGCATTTTTTTAGAGATAAACATTCCGTTGTCACTCATTGGTCGTCCTCACAGGGTTTGAGGTCAACCACTCGATAAAATCAGACACACTGTATATGGCAAACTTTCCCACTCTAAAAAATGGTGGGCCTTTGCGTTCCATCGCGAGGTTCTCCAGTTGTCGTGGTGATATCCCGAACAGTTTTTTCGCATCTGTTCGTCTGAAAAAAATAGGTTGAGAATCGTCTGATAATTTACCGGGTAATTCGTATTTATCCATCTTTAGCTCCACAAAAAATAAAAAGGGTACAAAGGCTTTATTGCCTCTATACCCTCAACATAAGATGTTTGAGATGAACAAATAACCACACAAACTAATTATTTCATTTCGCTTTTTTTATCCTCCCAGATTTTCCAGCAACTCCATAGTTATTCAGGAGTCGAGTCAATGATTTTAACTCTTGGTAGTCTCCTTCATCAATGTATCCATGTTGAATCAATTCTTCTCTTATACCTTCGAAGGTATTACTTTTCTGGGACAGCCCTTCGTTCCAACTAGTCCTCCGATTGACGACATACTTTTTGAGCTTAGCTTTTGCCAAGGTAGTGCGCTGGAATAAAGTATCATTTTGCCTAGAAGAAACCGCTTTCCAAAAATCTTTCTCAAACCAACTATCCACCATTTTCTCCCGCAACCTTTCTTGTACCCAATCCTGTTCGTAGAAGTCACGATCTGCACTTATGGAAGGAATTATTAAATCGGAGTCTACCTTGCTATCAAAGAGGCAAGTATGAATCTTAACTAGGGCGAAGAATGATTTGTCATCGCCACCTTTAGCACTTTTCACAAGATCCTTCATCGAAGGTTTATTTCCAACTTTTAATGCCATCGTATCTTCAGCGTTACGAAGAACATCAAGCAAGGATATGTCTGGATGATCTGGAACTAACTTCTTCCACTCAGGAGGAATAGGGGATGATGGTGGTTTATCCTCGGACGTTTTTTTCTTCATTACTTTGTCTTTCATTTAGTTTTTTAAGTTGACGACTTTTTTATTTGTTTGAAAACAGGAAAATACCATGTTAGCATATCCAAATAAGTAAATTAAAGTACATATATTAATATTTATATCCATATATGTTAACAGAAGGCCAGCGTATTAAATGAGGAGAGATTATTTTGGCAACGAAAAATCCGCACAAGAAACTAGGCGCTCGCATCAAGTACGTTCTGAGTTTGACGAAAGAGTTGCAGAAAACCATAGCTAAGAAAGCAGGATGTCAACCGACTGAAATTAGTCGATGGCAAAGAGGAGAGGTTGCACCTTCTTATAACAAGCTTGTCGCTATAGGGAGAGCCTTGAATTTAAATGGTGACGAATTGTCATGGCTATTTGATGGCAAAGGACAAGCACCAGATTATCCAGGCTACAAAGAGTTGGATGAAAACTGTAAAAATGAAGTAAAAGAAGCAGAAGGAACGTCCGATAAAGCTGATCAAAAACATCTAACTGAAAAGGACAAACCCAGTATGGATCTACTTGAAACAAAAGATAAACTAATATCCAACCTAGAAAACACTGCAACTAGTGAGCCAGATACAAAAAATGAGTTTATCAAAACACTTAAAGAATTTAACGTGCACCTTCGCGAGGAAAACGCTGAGTTGAAAAAAGAAATTATTGCGTTAAGAGGAGGTTGATATGGGAGTCGACTTAAATCAAGAGTACGCTGGTATTTCATTAAGAAAAGTGCGTGACTTATTAAAAAAGCGTTCTAACGATTCGCTTTATACATATAAACATATTGAGGTGCAATTAGATATTAAGCCAAAACATTCCAAAGAGCTGCTCACATCTCTAGTAAGTAATGGATACCTTGAAATTACTAAAAGAGAATATGATAAATCTAAAAAAATTTGGCATAAGCTGACTAAACTGGGCGTTCAATTAAAGCAGACTAAGGCTTATCCAAGAATTTCTCGAATCAAAGCGGAAGATATTATTGATCGCCTCAAAGTAAAGGCTTCCGAAATTAATGAAAACCCTGACCTTCTTTATTTCGTAAAGGAATTGAGAGTTTTTGGAAGCTATATTGAACCCGAAAAAGATTCATTGGGCGATATTGATATTGGTTACTTGCTTGTTAATCGCCCTCAATATAATTCAGATAATATAATCGAAGCTGAGAACAATAGAGCAGTAAAATGCGGAGTAAAACTGATTAGATATAACTCTGCCTTCGGTTTTGGGGAGAAGGAGGTTGAAAAAATGCTCAGGAAGGTTTCCAGATATATTTCTCTTCACCTCTCAACGTATGTGGAAATTTATGGAGTAAAAAGTGTTGTTCTTTATACTTGGAGTGGATAAGTTATGCTGGTTAGGATTTAATCTGCAGAACACCATTTGTTTTAGGTGCCACATAAGTGCGTTTAGCCAACCTTAGAACGGCGTCCCTCTCATGACTCGGAGACAAATGAGCATACCGAAGTGTCATCTCAAGGTTTGAATGACCCATTAGTTTTTGAATGGTAATGATAGGTTCGCCCTGCATAGCCAACCAACTGGCAAAAGTATGCCTTAAGGTGTGAGCAACTACTTTGTCTCTTTGATCAGTTACATTTTTATTGAGTCCCAGTTTTTCTGTGACTCGATCAAACACATTTGATATTTCCCGTATTTTCTTTCCATTACTATTTTTAAATACAAGCCCGTTTGACTTGGAAACAATGTCTTTGACTCTTTTAAATAGTTTAGCAAGTGGAGGAGTGATGTAGGCGTTTCTGCTCTTGCCAGACTTAGGATCTTTAATCGAAATATTTTCGTGTTCAAGGTCTATATCATTCCAGGTTAGATTAAAAACCTCACCCATCCTCATACCCGTGTATAGAGAAAGCTGGCAAATATTATGTAGCTGCTGACTACGATTTTTGAGTTCATCTAATAGAAGCTCAGCTTCTTCATTGCTTAGAAAACGTACTCGTTTATTATCAACTGTCTTCAAAAACTTTTTATTCTCTCGTGCCGTAGCAGTTACAGGGTTGGTTCCTTGGTACATTTTCCAACTGATTGCCCGGTTGAACATCTGTCTCACCAAAACAAGACAATGCTTTATAGTCGCATCAGAGAGTTTTTTTCCATAACGACCTTTCTTTGTTTGGAGATTTCTCTTCATTTTCTCCAGGTGAATCATTGAAATATCTTTGATCGGGATGTTCCCTAAGACCGGCTTTATATGATTCTGGTAACGTGAAGCATCATCTTTATAACTTTTCTTTTCACCTTTAGCCCAGTCGACATACTTGATTGCCAGTTTATCAAAAGGCATATTTTCACGTTTCTTAGTTTCTTTTAGTGCTATTTCATCTGCCTTGCGTTTACTTTTTAATTCCCGTTGTTCTTTTAAGCTCTGAAAGCCAGTGCCAAGTCTAATATTTTTTACAATTTCTGCCCGGACAATGGAGGCGTGTTTTGCATCGATGCCTTCAGATTTAAAACCAATCCCTTCATTAATTGTCTGGCCGTCACGGCCATATCTTATGAGAAAGTAAATATCTGCCTTCCCTTTATGTTGACGGGTGCCCACTTCTTTGTACCTAACACCTGGGTATTTGGTTTTGTTATATATAGGCATGTTGGTCAGGTCCAGTTTAGGTCCAGTTTTTTGGGGTTGGTCTGTGGGAGCTTAGTAGAACGTTATTATGATTAGATATGCTATTAATGATTATAACATATAAGTTTAGGCGATTCTGTAGCCTATATGTATATTATGGGTGTAAGATAAAATAATCATATAAATGAGATATGAATGGGTTCCTAATCCGTAGGCCAGGCGTTCGAATCGCCTCGGGGGCACCATATAAAATAAGGGGTTAGTCAGAAATGGCTAACCCTTTTATTTTTATTACTTTATATAGATCAAGATAGGGTCAAGTTTTTGGGGGTTTTAAAATAGTCGCGTTCCATTATTATCCCCAATACTTAGCACTGGGCGAAGCGCAATCTATATGTTTTTGTGCCTGACAAAGACGAAAATTAAACCAGTGCCCAGCCGCAACAAAACCGGCCCCAAAAACCGTGAGTATTTTTTCCCCAAACTCACCGATACGCTCCTCTCCCAAAGCTAATGCCAAAACAAGCAAAGTTAAACCAATGGAACCCAAAATAACCAATTGATAGCGCTTGTGTTGTTTACAACCCAGGGTTAATGCGTAAGCACTGCTGGGGAGCACGGCCGCGACCATCCAAAGATGAAAGGCTTCGTTTTCGAGTGGTAACGCCACCACGCTTGGAAGCAATGCCAATAGGCTGGTTATAGCCAGACAATGGATGGCACACAGCAGCGATAAGCCTATTGCCAATTTATCTGTTATCGCTTGTGCTGTTTTCATTAAATACTTTTCCTTTGGTTTTCGAATAAATAATTTTTGGATTTTTCATGACACCCAAGATGTTTACTAAAAAAATCCGCTACCCTGTTCCATGCCCATGATATTTCATCACCAGAAACAATGGATTGGTCCCAATCTTTTAGGCAAGCTTTCCGATACGAACTGCCCATAATCCATTTTGCCCACTGCTCATAACTCGCAATCCATTCAAAAAATTCCGAAATTAATCTAAAAGAGTATTCCCATTCTTCAACGCTTTCGGGAAATTTCATTTCAGGAAGGTTGGAGGGAGTCCAAATGGGGAGACTCAACGGATCATCTTGGATTAGCATTGGATAAAAATTGTAACGCCCTATATAGATGCCTTTGTTGTTCCCCTCACTAAAGAAAACTCCAAATGCCCATAAGACCAAAGTTGCTTCGCTAGTTTTGCAGATATAATTTGTGCTTCCAGTTATTTCTTTAGGAAGGCGAACCTGTTTAAACCCATAATTAACCAGTAAGTTCTTATTAGGAACTTTGATATCCTTTCCAAAACACCATAACTGTTGATGTAGTAAAATCTCGACAAACTTTTTTGCCTTCATCAAGGTGTGAAAATAAAAAGAGGTTTCATAAGATAAGAATGAAGGATCTTTAACCATTATTCCTTTTGGCTTTATCATTATTTTTTTGTCCCCGACAACAAAATATTTGCGAATTGTTTGTAATTAATTTAAATTAAAATAGCTAATTTCAAATAAATATGCAAATTATTTGCAAATATTTTTATTCCACCATTCCTCTTTAAATGACTTATAGTAACGAACTTTACCAGCAGGTGACTTTGGAGCATAACAAGAAGCCTCGAAACTTCAGGAAGATGGAAGACGCCACCCACAATTGTCATGGGTACAATCCGTTTTGCGGGGACGACTATGAAATCTATTTAAACGTGGATGAGGCGCGAGTGGTTTTCGAGGAGTTTCATAAAATGGTGTTAGGTGAGTTTGATCCAGAAAATAACGAACACCATTTGGGAAAACTTACCCTGTTTCTGGGGGTACGTGATTTTCCCTCGCGAATCAAATGCGCGAGCCTTTCATGGCATACCATGCCATGATCGGAGCGCTGGACAAAAACGAAGTGGTTAGCACGGAATGACCTTTCCGTATTAGGCCCCTTAGGAGGAGTACGAAATGAAGACAACCGTTCCCAAAAAACTAACCCAAAAGGCAGAAAAGCTTATAAAAGATAAAAACTTAAGTGTCACCGAACCCAGAAAAAACATACTTGCATTTTTGCTTAAAAATCACGGGCCTTTTTCTATAGAGGAAATTCACGATGGTTTGGAAAAAAAAGCTTGCGACTTGGCAACTGTTTACCGGTGTATAGTTCAATTCGAGAATTCAAATCTTGTGGAAAGGTGTTATTTAGGCGACGAGATACTGCGGTATGAATACAAAGATAGGGATCACCATCACCATCATATTGTCTGCCGCATTTGTAAAAGCGTAACTAAAATGCAATATTGTTTTCTCTCTGAAATTGAACAAATGATTCGCGATAAGGGCTATTCAAACATCACTCATTCGTTGGAGTTTTTTGGAGTTTGTGTAAAATGTAATGCAAAATAGTACGGTTGATTTTATTTCTTTGTAATATTTACAATTGAATTAATTGCAATTCATTTGTAATTTTTCAAGATGCTAAAAGTCAGCACACCAGCAATCATTACGCCATAACGAAGCGTTCGTACAATATTACCGTTCCTATAAAACCAATAATGTAAGCAACATAGTTTGCACCACATATTTCGATCGATCCTAAAACATGCGTACAACTTAAAACAAGCCATGCGATAACACGAAGTGTCAGCTTCATATCCCTATTTCCTTAATTTTTTAGCTATTAAAAAAAAAGCCTGAGTGTATTTAGACTCCATTCAGACTCTGTACTTGATAGACAAAATAACATATTATTTTTAAATGAAATTTAACAAAGAATGGAAACCCAAACCAACCAGACAGGCTAAAATAAGATGGTGGGGTTGGCTTATATTTGCTTTTTATTGTCTATGTCTGTGGATAGCCTACGAAACTGAATAACTCTATCCCCGGTTAATACAACCGCTAGCGAGATTTACAGCATTTTAAAACACTTGCGCGATATACAAAAAAGGAAGATTTTAAAAGGCCCACAACTTTTACCATTTTAAATAGCTGTGATGTCAATGCAATAGAAAGCTAAGTTTTGCAAATAAATTTAATAATAAAAATATCAAAACTCTATTACCCAAGATTATTTTATTACGTGTGTGTATGCTTCTTAAAACAAACAGCACATAAAAATTTATGGTCCACGTTATTGCGGTAACCGTGATCAACTAGTAAATGACATTGATTGCACTCAAAAACATATTTTTTACTCTGTGAAACTGGATGGTTAATTTCATCACAGTATTGAATAAAATCCCAATTTACATCCATATTGAACCTCATTGCGAATGTCCCTAGCAGGATTCGAACCTACGTTTTCGACAAGAGATTGCCGATGTCCTGGGCCTGACTAGACGATAGGGACAAAACATACTATCAATAAATCAAGAAACTTTTTTCCAAAACAATAGTGGAACGTGACTGGTAATAAACATCAAACAACTTAAAAAATTCCTAATTATGACTCCTCCAGAATCAATCATTTATTAAGAAAGCCTCTTCCGAGCCCCCTAAAAGAGGAGTAGGCAAGTGGGGCATAGGGTAAGGATACCCTGGGAAGAGGCTCCCATTAACAGTACCAAAATCATAAACAATACAAATTAATTACCGGTTAAAAGATAATTAATAATTGCTTATTAATAGGTTTTAATTAATATTTTAAAAAAGGCTAGATGATATTGGCTTGTTACTGTTAATGACGGGATTACGCGTTAATTCAGTTTAAGTGGGGGCAGTCACACAAAATTCTCACCTAATTAAATAACAATTTTAAATTGTCATCCAGTCTTCATATCAATGCCGGCCTTGGAGTTTTTGTCATTCCAAGGGGTGTCGGTGGGTAGATATTGAGATAGAAAAAAGTATTTGCTTGCAACTACTTCAGAAAATTAATGGTATGAGAGGCAATGGAATTATAGATGGAGAGGCATCTGAAAATGAATTTCAGTTAAAATTAAGTTTGTTCTGAACTTAAAATACTTAAAGCCAAATTAGTTCTGTTATGAGTATCCGTTTTTGAATATATATTTCTTAAATGGGTTTTAACGGTATGCTCTGAAATACCCAATTGTTTGCCTATTTGTTTATTATCTAATCCTCGGGATACACATTCACAAATCTCCATTTCCCTGCCAGATAGCTTTTGTTCACAAAACATGATTTTTCTCCCCTTGTTTAATGCTTCTAGCCTATGACAGTTTAAAATTTGACATATTGAAATCTCTTTTGTAATATTCCATCTCCTTTTTTTAGACTAGGTATTGAAAAAGCACGATCTCTAGCCATGAACAGAGACCGTGCCCTTCAAGACAAGTCACAAAGGAGGATTAATCTGTTTTGTTATATATTTAAACGTACAAAAATATAACAAAACGAGATATAAAATACACAAAACAGTATAATTTGTAAATAAAAATTTTGTAGGTATTATATTTTTTACTATTTTACGGGGAAGAAAGAGATTAGCTAAATGAGCGAATTGGACAAAATAATTATACGCATTAAAGAACTTTTTTCAGTACAGCAGGATCAAGAGGTTGCAAAATTATTGGGTATCAGCCGAGCATCTTTGGCTAATCATAAAATACGAAAAACCCTTCCCTTCAAAGAAATAATCAACCTTTGCAAAAATAATAAAAAGGATATTAATTTACTATTTGGACTTAAAACAGAAAATAAATCGATTAATAATCAAAATACTACATTCACTCTGGAGGAGACTGAAATGTTAAAAGATGATTTGATCAATCAACTAAAGATCAATCAACAGTTGATGGCCGAAAATATTGAGTTGCGGGAAAAACTATCAGAGATAGGATTAACAGTGGAAAAGCATCCGGGCTTTCTGAAAAAGAAATAAACAACCTCATTCAGCAAGCCCTCATAAATCTAGGAAAGTCGGGGTATAGGCATCACGAACTTGAAAGTATTATTAGAAAAGAAGTTAAGGTTTTAAAAGCTCAACGAAAAGTTATTCCAATGCAAGGAGTTAAAGGGAGTTTCAAGTTTAACGCAGTAGCAGGAACAGCCATTGCAGATGAGATTGATAAGTTGATCTGGGGCATTAAAAAAAATGAAGAATACAATTTTGAGCGAGCATTAAAAGCCATTAAAAAGGATTACAGGCAGTTATTTTACGACATGTCTTTGGGTTCGATTGGCAAAAAAACAAAAGTTGAGTTTGACTTGGTTCTGGAAAATGGAAAACATACCCATGAAAGTTACCAAATAATTGGGCATAAAGATGATTATGCTTTGAGCAGCAACCCCGTATTCATCCAAGGCACCACAACACTTGTGAAAAACGTAGTTTAAAAAAATTTATCCGTAAAAATACCACCTGGAACTCCCTTCTCTAGAAGGGAGGTTGATAGCCACTAAAAATCAAAACGAAATCCTGCATTACCTACCTTTAAAAAAGCATTTCGTTAGCTCGTTATTAAAATGCATACCACCCAAACTTATTCATCTAACTCTTAACAAGAAAAAAACTATTTTTAGGTTAAATAATATTAATAGTCAGTTAACACATGATTAATGCTCATGAGTTAATCTGTGAATGTAGTTAAGGGTATTAACATAAACCTTTCAGGCAATAACTGAGATAAAATTTTAAACCTTTGGCTTACAGAAGGAGGCACAAAATGGAAAAAACTTTAAAAAACCATGGTGGAAATATCAACTATAGAAATGGAAGCTTCTTCAATGTCTTTGTTCACACGGGATTGTTTTTAAATGCTGCTTTTGCAATTTGGTTATTAATAAATTATTAATTATTTAAAACTTACCTTTTAAGGTGAATCATATGCCTAAACATATAAAAGTGATGTGGATTGGATGTATTCTATTAATATTATTTGGTTTTATTTTTTTTTCAATCTAATTGAAACAGTAAAACCTAAATATTAACGAGATTACCTTATAAGATTTGCGCTTTATAAATGGACCGAAAGTCAGCACCAATCAAACTGAGTTACGACCAATTACCTTTTTTAAAGCTTCGTTTTTAAAATTAGTAAGCTGATTGTCGTTTTTCGAATTTATGGGAATGGAGAACTTTCTTTGCTTGTTTAGCCAAGGTTTTAAGTCCTGCCAAATCCATTTCCTGGATACTTTCAGAACCTGACTCCTTACTTTCCTTTAAAGCCAGCACCTTTTTTTGTTTTGCTAAATAAATGAGTCCTTGGTGGCGGATTGCGTTTTTCTGGTTATCAACTGATCTCCGAAAGATCAAAATTACATCTTCACTATACTGTTTGGCTAAATGCTTCAAGCTATCCCTGGTTATTGGTCCGGTGGTAGGTTCTCCCATCTTCGCAGGTACTATCCTTGCCGGGTCGAGTTTCAGAAGTGTCTTTTTAATCCGTTTTGGATCAGAAAAATTTTTATTCGTTTCCCCTTCACCAAAGTTTTCAACGACCCTAAGAGATTTAGGAAACACAAGCATCTTAATGGTGCTGTCTGATTTGTTTCCACCCATCAGGTCCACTTCCGCCCAAACGTGCTGAGCTGTTAAAAAGCACACCAGCAAAGCCAAAGGAAAATTTCTAAACGGGATTTTTGATTGGATAGTTTTCATAACGTATTCGTTACCTTATCACCATTTTCGATGGGAGGACAACATTCTTTCCCTTGAATAAACCGGCAAAAAGGACAGGCAGCAATGGCCCCTAAAACTGGGGCAATTAAATAAATCCAAACTTGTTGCACATTTCCGCTCATCAAAGCAGGAGCCAAGGAACGGGCGGGATTCATTGATGCTCCCGTAATCGGACCTGCAAACAAAGCCTCTAAAGCAATGGTTGATCCTACGGCCACTCCAGCCATAATACCTTTCTCCTTTGCACCAGTAGAAACATTCAAAACAACGAACATTAATAAAAATGAAAGAATAATTTCCAAGCTAAAGGCCTGATACAGAGAACCACTTGGAACGGTGATTCCCAGGGTAGGATGATTTAAAAACATAAAACGTAAGATTAAACTGGCGAGGATGGCGCCTAAAAATTGACTCAGGATAAAAGGAAGAGCTTCCTGTTTTTCCAAACGGCCGGACATCAGAAAACCAATTGTAACAGCGGGATTTAAATGCGCACCGGAAACATTGCCAACTGAATAAATCATTGCCATGACCACTAAGCCAAAAGTTAAAGCAATTCCCATGTGCGTAATTTGCCCACCACTCAGATCATTAATAATGATGGCGCCTGTACCAGCAAAAACAAGAAAAAAAGTTCCTATAAATTCTGCACAATACTTATTCATTACTTGTTTGTCTCACATCTAGTCGACTTTCATCAATTCGACATCAAAAACTAAGGTCGCATTGGGCGGAATTGCTCCGCTGGAACCACGTTCACCATAACCCAAAGAGGGTGGAATGATTAATGTTCGTTTTCCTCCAACTTTCATTCCTTGTAAACCTTGATCCCAACCTTTGATCACCCGCCCTGCCCCTAGCTCAAATTTGAAGTTACCAGGACGACCACGAGAACTATCAAACTTTTTCCCTTTATTCTCAAGACAGCTAAGCACACGTTCCGAACTAACGAAGCGTGGGAGCTCGCTGCACTCTCTTGGAGCAGATTTATCAAACAGCCAACCCGTATAATGAACACTCACCCTCTTACCCGCAATCGCTTCTTTTCCCGATCCAAGTTTCACATCAAGTTTAGTCAATGATCCCTTATCAGCACACGCATGAGTCGCCGTGGTAAGGACAAATAAAAACATACCATAAAAAAAATTTTTCTTTCTAGACATTGCAACCTCAAAAAGTAAATTAAATAATTTAAACCCAATTATATCCGATCTCACCTATTAGGAATTTTCTATTTTGTTTTTTATCCAGCGCACCCCGGGTAGAAGTAAAAAGGCTAAAATCAGGATGGGCAATTTATATTTGGTGGCAGACCAGTCGGGATCAATACCGAACAGTTTATGAATTATGTTTGGCCAGTATTCACCGGTTGTTCTGAAGATTGTATAAGCCAGGGCAATGGAAATAATCAGAGCAATGTTTTGCTTAAGGAATTCCATTAGAAAATTTTTGTCCTTAGCTTGGGTTTGGGCATTTGTATATCAACAGAGGCGTCCTTCCAATCACATTCGCTGGACTGTTCTTCCAGCTTCTCATGCAATTCGATCGTATTCATTCCTTTGGATTCGTATTCCTTTAATTGTTCTCTAGAAATTGTAATAGAACTATGTTCCGTTTTTTCGACAGGCAAATGCAGGTTCCCATCCTTATCAAACTCACCATACGTTTCGCAGCGGCTGATCAATTGCTTGAGCGTTTTAGCGGTTCTTGTAATATTATTTTTTGAGATCATAAAACCTCTTAGTATCTTTTTTTCAGAATCATAAGGCTTTTATTTCTGCATTAAATATAGAGGAACTCATCCCCTTTGTGCGACAAACCTATCTAGTTCATTAGCGAACTTGAACCGGTCCTTTTGGCCAAAGCTGGGAGGGCCACCGGTTTCTAATCCGCTTCCACGCAACTCATCCATGAAGTTACGCATGTCTAGTAACTGCCCAATATTGTTTTTGTCGTAAATTTTTCCACGCGGGTCGAGAGCTTGTGCTCCCTTTGCTACAACGCGGGCAGCCAATGGAATGTCTGCTGTTATTATCAAGTCCCCATCCTCGCACTTATCAACTATCTCATCATCAGCAATATCCGCCCCAGATCCAACCTGGTGCAACTTAATAAAGGGTGACTCTACCAAGCGTAATCTTTGATTAGCAACAAAGGTTACCACTATTTCTTTCCTTTCCGCCAACCGGAATAAAATATCTTTAATCGGTTTGGGGCAGGCATCTGCATCCACCCATATTTTCATTTTGATCCACTCCAACTCTCACCCATCGCTATTAGTTTCTGGCGTATGCCCTATGTGTTTACCATCTATACCTTGCTTATGTGATATCGCTTCATTGGATACTCATATGCCAAAGAATCGAAATTATATACTCATCAAGTCATCCCAAAAACCTCCCACGAAGATATCT
This sequence comes from Nitrospinota bacterium, assembly GCA_028345515.1. Classification (GTDB taxonomy): domain Bacteria; phylum Nitrospinota; class Nitrospinia; order Nitrospinales; family VA-1; genus UBA8687. The sequence goes on along the minus strand of JAOMDP010000006.1, from coordinate 4,801 downwards.
TAACGCAATGTTAACCAACATACCTAGTTTGCAATGGTATTTTACTACGTGGCTACCATGAAAACTCTACGACTTATATTGGGCGATCAACTCTCACATGATATTTCAAGTTTAAAAGATTGTAATAAAACAGAAGATATCATTCTTATGTGTGAAGTTTGGAATGAAGCAACTTATGTTAAGCATCACAAAAAGAAAATCGCTTTTTTGTTTTCTGCAATGCGCCATTTTGCCAAGGAACTTAAGGAGAGCGGATATAAAATTTTATACACAAAACTTGAAGATGATCAAAATATAGGATTCTTTAAAAGTGAAATTGCTCGTGCCTTAAAGCAGCAAAAGGTCGAGCACATTGTTGTGACGCATCCAGGTGAATATAGGGTGCTTGAGGATATAAAAGGTTGGGCAACCAATTTTAAAATCTCGGTTGAAATCAGGACTGACGATCGTTTTTTATGCTCCCCAGAAGAGTTTGCGCTTTGGGCTAAAGGCCGCAAGCAATTACGAATGGAATATTTTTATCGGGAAATGCGCAAAAAATATAATGTGTTGATGAAAGACAATGAGCCCATGGGTGGTGAGTGGAATTACGACTCTAAAAATCGTAAGCCACCCAAAGACGACCTCCTCATCCCTGAACCCTACTGTAATGGAATTGATGAGATTACACGTGAGGTCATGTCACTGGTTGCCGAGCGCTTTCCAGATCATTTTGGTGATTTAGAACCGTTTTATTTTGCTGTTACACGTCAGCAGGCACTGCAAACGCTTAATTTATTTATAGAGCAACGCTTGCCTAATTTTGGTGATTATCAGGATGCGATGATCGAAGGCGAGCCATGGATGTACCATGCGCATATTAGTTTTTACCTGAATTGCGGTTTACTCCTGCCACTAGAATGTGTGAAAGCCGCTGAAAAGGCTTACCAGCAGGGGAAAGCACCACTGAATGCGGTTGAAGGATTTATTCGACAGATTATTGGATGGAGGGAGTATGTGCGTGGTATTTACTGGTTGGAAATGCCTGAGTACGCCCAAAAAAACTTTTTTGGTGCCAAACACAATCTTCCTAATTTTTACTGGACAGCAGACACAAAAATGAACTGCTTGCACCAATGTGTTTTAGAAACACAGAAAAATGCCTATGCACACCACATCCAACGCCTGATGGTTTTGGGAAACTTTTCCCTCATAGCTGGTATTGATCCGGTTCAAGTCAATGAATGGTTTTTGAGTGTCTATGCAGATGCCTATGAATGGGTAGAACTTCCAAATGTTTCTGGTATGACTCTTTTTGCCGATGGTGGGTATCTCGCCAGCAAACCTTACGCGGCTGGTGGAAGCTACATTAATAAAATGTCAGATTACTGCAAGAACTGTAACTATAAGGTAACTAAGAAAAACGGAGAAGATGCGTGCCCATTCAATTATTTATACTGGGATTTTCTCATTCGCAACCGTGACAAGTTAGAATCCAATCATCGTATCGGTATGATGTACAAAATGTATGATCGTATGGGTGACGATAAAAAGCAGGCGATTTCCGATGACAGTAAAAATTTTTTAAAATCTATCTATGATTAAAAAAGCTGATTTCCCAACAAAGATATGTCAGGTATGTCATCGATCATTCAGTTGGCGTAAAAAATGGAAAACGGTATGGGATCAGGTAAAATATTGTTCCAAGTTGTGCGCCGGAAAAAGAATTAGATAATATAATTTACACCTTTTACTAACCATTCGAGAGTGAAATATGTTTACAAAAATAATTAAAATAATATGGTTACTCATTCCCATGATTGGGGCCGTTGTTATGTGGTATTTCTACCAAGATGCCTTTTAATTTGTTGTCTTTTAAAGAAATTTTTGCAAATCATTTGCAAATAGTTTATAGTCAATAGTGCCCAGATAAAATTTTTCAAGAATTTATGGGATTATATAGAAAGCCTTTGGGATATAACCCTCTATTTTAATTAAAACTTGAATCCTTTTATTTTTTTATTTATCTTATTGATAAAATGACGTTTTGTGAATTGTTAAATGACTGCTTCTAAATCAAAAAGGTTAAGTTTCACAGGTTCCTATTGGGCTGCCATGGTTCTAGTCGTTTGCTTTGGCATGATGACTTTAATCGGAACCCCTTTTCATGACCATGATTTTGACCCATCTCATAGCGATTCGGATTGTGTTTCTTGTTACCTGGCGAATGCCAACATTGGCTTAGATGAAGTTGCGCCGGGTTCTGATTCTTATTTACAAGAAATCCAGTCAGTTTGGATAAAAACAACCTTCCTGTCAATTAATGACACACCAGCAGGCACCAGCCGAGCCCCTCCCATAATCTGCTGATCTATTTTTAATTAATATCTAATAACCTAACTGACCTAGCAGGCACTTCTCGTTTCGCTAGTTTGTAAGTGCGTGCTTAGGTCTTAATAAAACCAACGGGGAAAAAGTATGTTTAGGGGAAAAAGTATGTTTAGAGTTTGTAAAATTTATACGCTTGTATTTTTATGTAGCTTTCTATTATCACCGGCCTTTGCTGAGGATCAAAGAAAAGAAACAGAGCATGACGGACCTAAGGAGCATTACGCGATTCATTTGGATGAGCTTATTGTATCCACACCCATGCAAGACACAATTGCCAGCTCCGCAACACCGGTGACCGTTTTACACGACGATAATTTACGTATGAAAGCCGGGAGTACTATTGGCGAAACGATTCAAAATGAATTGGGAGTCCATGGACAGTCCTTTGGTCCTGGCGTGGGACTTCCCGTGATCCGTGGACAAGATGGTCCCCGTGTAAGAATCATGACCAACGGCCTGGGTACCAATGATGCTTCCCAGAACAGCCCCGATCACGCTTCAATCGCAGTTCCCTTGAATGCGGAACGGATAGAGATCTTACGGGGGCCTGCTACATTACTTTATGGTAGTGGAGCCATAGGGGGTGTGGTCAATGTTATCGATAACCGGATTCCGGAAAAAGTTCTCGAAACCGAAGCTTCGGTGGAGCAAAAATACAATACTGCCACCAACAGCCGTCAGACGGCATTAAAATTCGAAGGTGGAGCAAGTAAATTTACCTACCATTTCGACGGTTATTTCCAAAGGAATGAGGATGTAGAAGTCGCCGGTGATGCCATCGATGCTGCCCGGGCGCGGGTCAGTGAACCCGGCATAACTGTCAATGCAAATACGAATGGTTTTGTCAATAATACCGAAGCCGATAATTTAAGTGTATCGGCTGGGGGTTCTTTTGTTGGTGATTCCTTTTTCTTCGGGGTTTCAGGAAATATTGTGGATATGGAGTACCAGGTCCCAACCCGGGGTGAAGCGGGCGCAGAAGAGTCTTTTATTGAGATGGAGCAAAAAAGACTGGATTTTAAAGGTGGGTTAAAGAACCTTGATGGTTTCTTTAAAAAGATAAATGCCAAGATCGGTTTGACGGATTACCAACATACCGAAGGCACCGAAGCTCTTTTTCAAAATGAGGCATTTGAAGGCCGAGTGGACGGTACGCACACACCCTTTTTAGGAATGGAAGGTGTCATGGGATTTCAGATGATTTCCAGCTATTTTTCCGCTCAGGAAGTGGAAGAAGACGAATATATCAATCCGAAAACCAGGACTAACAGTTACGCCGCATTTATTCAGGAGTCGTTCAATCTGACTTCCAACAACCTGGCTCAATTCGGGTTGCGTATAGAGCACGATACTTACGACTCCTCACTACGCGCTAATCCGGACCAAAGTTTTACACCCGTCAGTCTTTCTGTTTCAGACTTGTGGACTATTGATGACGGAAAATCAATGAACATAGCCTTGACCCGTTCGCAACGAGCCCCTATTGCTAATGAACTATATTTTGAAGGGGGCCATGAAGCAACAGAAACTCATCAATTGGGGAATCCTAATCTTGATTTGGAAACTTCCTATAATATTGATCTGGGCTACAAATCAAATTCCGAGAAGGTGGCGTTTGAAATCAACCTGTTTCATAACTGGGTAAATAATTATATTTACTCAACGCGAACGGGGAACACAGTAGACGGTAAGCCGGAAGTAATTTATCAACAAGCCGCTGCCACGTTTATAGGTTATGAGGCTCAGCTCATTTACCACGTTTGGAAAACGGGAGCGCAGGATGTTGATTTTACCGTGTTCAGTGACTACACTCGGGGCCAATTTAACAATGAGGGGGATGTTCCAAGAATTCCACCTCTGCGCTGGGGATTCCAGTTGGACCACAGGTCTGGGAACTGGCGCTCCAACCTGCGTTTGACCCGTGCTGAAAAGCAAGAGTACTCCGGAACCCTAGAGGCAAGTACACCTGCTTATACATTGCTCAATATCAATACGCATTACCACATCGAGGATTTTAGCAAAGCAGATATGGTTATTTATGCAAAGGGCAATAATTTGTTGAATGAAAACATCCGTAACTCGGCCTCTTTTTTGAGAAACTTTCAACCGGAGCCGGGAGTCGGAGCAGAAGTTGGGATTAGAATTAGTTATTGATTCTAGCTTTAAAAATAAAGAATCATGCGGCGGGGTCTCCTCCAGAGTTTTAGCCGGATCTTGAATGTTTATTCAAGGTCTGGCCCCCGTTTGCTTTATCTTTTCATGCATTAATAAATAATGTAATATTACCTGCCCATACTGACCATTCGAGTTGGTTTTAAATACTAATAGCCATTGTTGCCAGGGAGAACCAGAGGAGAATTCTATGTTACAGAAATTCAAGATTACAACCTGCACAATCATAATTATTTTAGCACTTGGATTTTCATATTTA
>JAOMDP010000056.1:0-2010 GCA_028345515.1 Nitrospinota bacterium | reverse complement strand
CTGAATACATTAAGGCTTTTGAGGCTATGGCGAATTTAGCTACTAAAACATCAACCGAAGGGAAGAAAAAACTATCTATTCACACACCACTTATAAATTTAACTAAAGCTGAAATTATACAAAAAGGTACTGAACTTGGTGTCGATTACTCAATTACATCTAGTTGCTATGATCCCACTTTTGTAGGCAAGCCTTGCGGTGAATGCGATTCATGTCAACTACGGCAAAAGGGTTTTACAGAAGTAGGAATTGATGACCCTTTAATTAAAAAGTTTAAAGGGATATGATGGTAGAAGACCTTTGTTTTTTTTCAACGGTCCCATTTAAGGCTGCTCGCAAGAGCCTATATTACCCTTTTAATATTAAAATTATGTCTTATTCTGTTAAAGAAATGTTTCATACATTACAAGGAGAGGGGTCTAATGCAGGGAGGTCTGCTGTCTTTTGCCGTTTTACGGGTTGTAATTTATGGTCGGGTTATGAAATTGACCGAGCTAATGCAATTTGTAATTTCTGTGATACCGATTTTGTTGGAATCGATGGGCAAAACGGAGGAAAATTTGAAAAAGCAAATGAACTAGCAGAGGCAGTCGATAAAATCTGGAATAGCCAAGTCCAAAACAAGAAAAAAAAATTTATTGTTTGTACTGGAGGAGAACCACTTCTGCAACTTGATACCAAACTAATTGATGCTTTGCATAAAAAAGATTTTGAAGTAGCAGTTGAAACGAACGGTACTCAAGAAGCACCCTTAAATATTGATTGGGTTTGTATGAGCCCAAAAACAAATACATCTGATTTAGTTATAACATCAGGAGATGAACTAAAATTTGTTTACCCTCAAGAATCTTTAACGCCAGAACAATTTGAGGATTTTGATTTTAGTTGTTTTTATTTGGTACCTATGGATGGAAAAAACAAAGAAGAAAATACTAGACTTGCCGCAGATTACTGCTTGAAAAACCCTAAGTGGAAGTTAAATTTACAAATGCACAAACTATTAGGCCTTCCATAAAATTTTTAAAAATCAAATTATATTTAACAATCATGAAGGTATTTGTTTCCTTGCAAACTTATATTTCGGATGATGAAGTTAGTTATAAGGTTAATATGGTTCATGCTTAACCTTGAAAATGCATCCATAGGGAAAATTAAGAGGATTCCAACTTATTGGTTTATAAAAGTCCTTAAGGAAACTAGAGATATAAAAAAACCCTCACCAGAAAGATTGAACAAGGGAAGAAGAGTGCTAATAGAAAAGCTCTTATCACGCATAGGTTCTTTTGATCACGAAATAGTAAAAGGCGTGTCAATTGAATCAATGCTACGACCAAATGAAGTAAAAATCTATAGGGTTCAATATTAAATAGCGGTGTTCGCCACGTCTCCTACGTTTTAAAAAAATAATTTTAAGAGCTAGACTGCCACGCTATCACGACGTAAACAATGGTTCGATACCCTCTTAAGCTCTATACCTAATATATTTTATAATCCTGACAAAAATTAATAGAAGTTCCGTAATAGTTACAAATGTCTTTTAGAAAAGAATGATTGAGAGATCTTGAAGATATACCTATAAATCAAATTTTCATTGCTAAAACATTAAAAATATGACAAAAGGAGCTATACCTAAGAATAGTATGAGCTGAGCTGGATAAGAGAGCAAATCTATGGATTTCTCCAAGTGGGAAGACAAGCATATATACTTTGCCAATAATGATATTTATATAAGGGAAGAGTAGGTTCTAAAAAAAATACAGACATCTTAATAACTAAAATATTGGGTTACTCTTTAAAATAGTAAGGAGAGGGTCAATGAAAAAGTTACTTTGTTTTTTAACTATAAGTTTGTTTATTTTTCTAGGGCAAAATGTCAGTGCTCAAGGCGGAATGTCCGGTGGTCCTAATGGAATGACCTGCGATGCTAATCCGGCCTGTGATCCGACTTCTGGAACATGTTGTAACCAGTGCGATCCTAATCCGGCCTGCGTTTCTGGTGATCCTAATGCA
>JAOMDP010000055.1:0-2322 GCA_028345515.1 Nitrospinota bacterium | reverse complement strand
GGGTGGCAACTTGGTTGCGACGACGGATGCGAATAGTGGTGTGATTAATCTTGATTCGATGGCAGTTGATGGAACTTTTACCCTGTCACCACATAGTACGGGTGCTGTAACAGTTGTAAATGATGCTGGGTTAGATTTAGCAGCCTCTACCATGGGAGGGACTTTCAGCGGTACCGCGACAACAGGAAACATTACTGATACCGGGGCGCTGACGGTTACAGGAACAACGACCCTGGTAACGAGCGCCAATGACGCGTTTATTGATCTCGATCACGGTGGTCATGCATTCACGGGTGCCTTGCTGATTACGACCAACGATGCTGGAACGGACACGGCCGGAGACGTTACGATTAGCGCAGGCTCTGGTGCCGCATTGGATTTTGGAAACTCGACGATCGATGGGGATTTAATAGCAGCGAGCAGCAACGCAACAGGAATCACCGACAGCGGAGCGTTGACGGTGAGAGGTACCTCATCTTTCCGGACGACCGCCACGAATGCCGATATCTCTCTTGGCACATCAACACTAGGTGATGGTACGGGAACGGATACCATTACTTTAAATACTACAGGCTCAGGCGGTGATGCAACCCTCGACAATGGAACAACAGCCATAGCACTCGGTACATCGGCGGCATCCCTCGCCACCAGTGTTGGCGGCAACCTGACTCTTACGACTGGCAATGCATCGGGTATTACGGACAGCGGCACGGTGACTGTCGGAGGCAACCTGGTTGTGACGACGGATGATAACAACGGCGTGATCAATTTAGGGACACTTGCCGTTGAAGGGACGATTGTCCTTACGACCAACGATGATGCAAATGATGATTCGGCTCATGCCACAATAGTGAATAATTGTAGTATTTGCTCGGGCGGGGTAGGCCTGAATTTTGCGGCATCTACGGTGGAAGGTAATCTGACGGCGACCGCGACGACGGGTAAGATTACTCAGAATGCAGCACTTACGATAAAAGGGACCTCCACACTCACCACCAGTGCGAATAATGCAACGATTGTTTTGGATACCACCACCAATGCATTCACAGGCGCACTAACGCTCACGACCAACGATGATTCAGGAGTAGATGCCGATATAACAATCGATGGCGGTACCACGAAACTGATCATCGCCGCGTCGACGATCGATGGAGATTTAACTATAAGGACAGGCAACGCTGCTGATACAAGTGGTATTACAGACAGCGGGACGGTTACGGTGGGTGGCAACCTCTCCGTGACCAACGATGTGGATAACGGCGACATTGATATGGGAAGCCTTGCTGTGACGGGATCGATTACCCTTACCACGCAAGGATCGGGCGGTAACGCCGCGGTGGTTGATGCATCGGCTCTCGATTTAGCAGCATCTACAATAGGCGGTACGCTTAATGCGACTGCGACGGCCGGCGATATAACAGACAGCGGTCAGTTAACGGTCACGGGAGCGGCAACCTTCACGGCGGCAAACAACCAGAGTATTTATCTGGATAATCTTGATTCATCGAACGTTCTATTCGGGATCCATACCTTTTCAAGTACGGTTTCCTTTAGTTCGGCAGGAACCCTGGCGAATGTAACGGTAAGAGACAGCACGCCTTTTGATTTCGGTGCGGCTTTGACGTTGGCTTCGGGTGGCGACCTCATCGTCAAGTCAGGAGGAGACGTCACTCAAACGGGCGGCGCCTTGACGGTTCCGGGAACCACAACAATTGAGGCGGCTTCTAATACGGTAACCTTAAGTAATTCGAGTAACAACTTTACAGGTGCCGTCAGTATTAATGCACTCACAGTTGATTTGGAGGATGCGGGAGCCATTGTTCTTGGAGCATCGACAGTCACAGGAAATTATCTGGTCACAGCAGCGGGCGCAGTCACTCAATCAGGAGCCTTAGGGGTTACGGGAACGACAACGATTTCTGCCACCGGCCAAAATATAACACTGGCTAATACATCGAATGACTTTCAGAACTCAGTCATCGTTACCGGTGCAAACGTTGCGTTGGTGAATACAGACACGATTGATCTTGGAACATCAACATTATCTGGAACCTTTGATGTCACAGCGAAAGCAGGAAATATCACTCAAAGCGGCAATCTAACCGTTACCAACGCTTCGACTTTCAAAACAGAAGCCACTAACGGTACGATTCTTTGCGGGAATCCTCTTTGCACCTCGGCGGGGGGCACCAACGCCTTCTCAGGAGCAGTTAAGCTAACCACTACAGGATCATCTGCTCATGCATACATAGATAATGGCACTACCGCACTTGAGATCGCTGATGAAACTTCGGTCGCTGGTAACTTAACGCTCGTAAGTGG
>JAOMDP010000054.1:0-2373 GCA_028345515.1 Nitrospinota bacterium | reverse complement strand
GATTTTTATTTTCATCCAAAAGGAATCCAATATTTTTGCCCCGTTTCAAACCATCAACAACGGAGTCAAATTCGTCCCTATCCAACTCTAAAATTAATTTCCCGGAACTTTTAGATGTTTTCTTTCGTTTTTCAATTATTCTTATTAATTCGTTATAGCAACGCTCTAAAAATTGAGGGCTGCCTGTTATATGTTTTGTGCTTAAAAACTTTTGATCAGGTTGTTTCTTTTTCATCCGCTTTTCCTGATGGTCACGACTTTCCCTGGTTCCTTAGCTCCAGCTAAAAATAATATTCGATCTTCAATTTTCTGCATTGGCCCGCGAAGCCGTTCCACATCGGAAACCACATAGCCAGAAGTTACATCCGATCCTATTGAATGGTTTACCAAACGCTTTATGCAAAATGAAGAGAGGTCTAGTGAGTCCGCAATTGTAATGTAGTGTCGCCGCAAGTCGTGGAGAGTAAAACCAACTTTTGATGCTTGTATTACTTTTTGAACTTGCACCTTGGGTTCTACTAAATGGGTTTGTTGATTGAGGTTTCCTCTGCGGTCCATTCCCGGGAAAACATATTTAAAGCCATTGAGCTTTTTAATTCTTTGTTCCAGGACATTGAATAGAAAGTTAGGTAAAGGAAGAGTGATGTCCTGACGATTTTTTGGATCGATTAGAGTATATGCTTGGTTCTTTAGATCAACTTGTTCTACTTCTAGCAAGAACCCTTCTTCGCGTCTTGAACCTGTGAACAAAAGAAAAATCAGATAATCCCTAACAATCTCATTTTCCAGACTCAGTACCGCTTTGAACCATGCGGGGAGTTGATCAGTCTTAATTATCGTTTGTCTTGTTGGAACTCTGTACCATTGCTTAGTCTGGCTCAATCTTTGTACTGGGTTATGCTTTATTAGTGGGCCGCCATCTTTGTCCTCATAGTATCCAGAGGAAAAGTTGAGAAGGGAACGAAGAAACCGCATATGTAAATTAGCTTGAGCTGCTCCGCGCTTTTCTATTTCATCCTTAGTAGGGGTGAGACCTTTAGCTTTCAGTTTTTTTATTAAGTTTTTTTGCGCGTCGTCTTTAAGTTTTTGATGTCGTTTGGAAACGGCATCACGACTGATGTCAATAACCCTTCGGTTTTGCCAGTCGGTAAAAGCCGTATTCATAGAGCGTTCATATTCGCGGAGGGTGGTTGCCTTAAGAGTGCGGGTGGATTTGAAATCCTCGAAGGCTTGTACCAGGGTTACCGCCTTGCACTTTTCAGCCGTTCGTTTGGCGGCATCCAAGTTTCGCTTTTCCTGGAGCGAATGAAAGCCCTCCCCTTTTTTTATATTGGAGGTGATCTGGCCTCGTAGGTTAGAGCAATATTCTGGCGTAATGCCCTCCGATTGCCAGCCAATGGTTTCTGAAAAAGGTCGACCTTGCTTTTTGTAGCGGATTATATAACACTTGTCGGGACGGCCGACGTGCTTGCGGGTTTTAGACTCCCAATAGCGAACGCCGGTGTGTTTTGTAGATGACCATTTGACGCCCTGAGAACCCTTTTGACGGGATTTCTTTCTATTTGCCACTCTTTTGCCACCTATGGGAGTTAAAGAGGGAATATTATGGATTAAATAGAGTATCCAAATTAACCTTTAAAATAAGGTTAAACCCTTATATGGGAAGGATAATGAAGATTAGGGAAGATGTCAAGAAGGTAGTAACATACAAATTCGTAATCAGTAGGTCGGCGGTTCAATTCCGCCCGCTGGCTCCATATAAAGTAAGGGGTTATGCCATATTGGCTAACCCCTTTATTTTTAATACGAATTTCAGGTCAAGTATAGGTCAAGTTTATTTGAATTTTTAAATATCTAAGAACATCCATGGCAATTGCCCCCCACCCCTGAGTAGGAGTCCCAAGGGCAGCATCTCTTGAGGTATGTATGGGTTGTCTGAGAGAAAAATATTAAGCAGTTCTGGTTTTATAGCTTTGAGCCTAAGGGGCTATCAATAGCCCCGAAGACTCTAGCAAACTTTCTTGAACGTAAGACCCAGCTTTATGAGCAAGGTGCTACTGTTAGACGCATCGGGTTATACGTCAGGAACTGGTACAGATGGGTGAGAGCTGGGGTGGAGATAAGGCAAGTGTCAATTGACTGTTTACGTCCATCACACCAATAAGAATGTTGATAGTTCATGGTGAATATAAGATTGCATTTTCCATATAATGATAATCTATCTATGGGCAAAATGTATTGGTATGGTCTTACTTATCTGGATTACAATTATAGGTGAAACGGTATCGATATTTGAATTCGAACATTCGTTGCAGGCGATGGACTTCTATGCTTCTCTGACTGTCAAGGCAAAATAGGAGGCGCTGGAGGTCC
>JAOMDP010000053.1:0-2379 GCA_028345515.1 Nitrospinota bacterium | reverse complement strand
ATCGCGAGCAGGATCACTGCTGTCACCAAGAAGTAACAGCACTTTCTTGGGTGATCGCCCCGAAAGTCTTTGCTTGTAGCTATTAATTTTGCCTTCTAATAATAAAAGAAGCTTCTTGGCATTTTCCTGACAATTAAGTTCTTTACCTAGACGATTTATCGATTCAAAAATATCCGAAATTGTCCTCACTTTAATTGAAAGTGTTGGAATACCCAGGCTTTTAATATTTTTTTCCATCTTTGCGCTATCTGATTGATGAATGATTAGATCGGGAGTAAGAGAAACTATTGTTTCTATGTCTGGATTTAATACTCCTCCAACACTAGGCAGATGGCAAGCTTCTTCTGGGTATGTACAGAAGTCTGTTACGGCCACAATACGATCTTGCAAACCTAATTCGAATAGTATCTCGGTAATAGAAGGAGAAGTTGAAATTATTCTTTTGGGTTGTTGTTCAAATAAACTACTTGCCTCCAAAGAAGAAAAAAATCCTGAGGCGAGAAAAAGGAGGCAGTAAATAGGAATATAAAGTCTTTTAATAAGAATCTTTTTCACAAGAACAGATCTTTATGAATTGAAAAAAATACAGACATCATTCAGGTTTTCTGCATTTAATTCATGTGTTTGTGAAGTTTCTTTGCTTTCAACCCAATGTCCCTTGGTTTTCATTTCTTCCAGAGCATAATCGGCAAGGAAAGAGGGTACTACCTCATCATTTGAACCAAATATCCCAAGGATCTTTGTGTTGGATGCGCTTTCCGTGTTTACAGGAGGAAGTTCTGGAAGAAAACCACATACGGATGCAACCTTATAAATCTGTTGTTCTCCTAAAAGTGTATACACAAGTGATGCGGCTCCTCCCTGGGAAAATCCCCAGAGTGAAACTCTATTTGAGGATGAAAATTTAAAATGATCGTAAGCTGCTTGAATCAATTGATTCGTAAAATCTAAGAACGCTTCGACGGACTTTGGTTGTTCGGCACCATCCTTCCACCAACTCCAGCGTCCTTCGTTAGCATCTACCGGTCCCTCGGGGAAGATAAGAATGGTATTATCGAGCTTTAATCGATTGCTTTGTACCAGCATATTCTCTGCCGTAGACTCGGCTCCATGGAAACCTATAAGTATATTTGCTGATTTATCATTAACAACATCAGGTTCACCTATTATTACTTTTTTATTGTTCCAAGTTGTATTTTTATATTTAGTTGTCATAGTTCAAATTTTGTATTTATGAATTGAGAATTTTAGCGGCCAGTTTTTCTGCCTCTGCAGAAGTTTTTATATCCCCGAGAACCTGGGCTCGTTGGATATCTTTAAGAACCTCGCCAACGGTAGGTGAGGGTGCAATATTAAATTTTTTAATAATATCATTTCCGTTTAACAAAGCTTTTTCACCTAATATTGGGAGGTAGCGGGTAAAGTAAAATTCCAAAAGGTTTGAATGAGGTTTTAACCTATCTGATGAAATAATTTCGGATTCACTTCTAATGGAAAGGGTAGAAGCATGAAGTAGTAACCCTTCTATTAATTGTTCACCACCCTCTAAGCATAAGTCATAAAGATAAGAGTCATTTTTGCTGCATGATAATGAATTACCAAGAAAATGCAAATTTTGGATGGATTTACATATAAAAGTTATTTCGTTATTACTGGCCTTTAGGTTTTTTAAAGCCTCATACATTATTGTGTTGCTAAAATTATTTTTTCCACTCTGTTCTGTCAAAGAATTTATTTCTATTTCATTTAATAGTAACGATAGTTTTAATAATTCCGGATTTGTTATTCTTGGAGTATGTTTTGGAAAATAGATTGCTGGGTTTGAAATTAGATTTTCTAGTCTTTGGAACTGGTTCAATACTTTATTCCAGTCTTTAAAAACCACAGGAAACAGACAAGAGAAAAGCCCTGATCTCTGCATTAAATTTATAAGTTCAAATATTCTTTCAGCTTTAAAAAAAGCAACCAACTCACTCCAAATTCTTTCTCCTGCTGTTAAGGAAATATTATTTTTATGAAGAGAAATATCATTTAACACTTCTTTTGAGATTGAAAAATTTAGGGTTGCTGCTAAACGAAAGGCGCGTAGCATTCTCAGCGGGTCAGCCTTAAAAACAGAGTTCGAAGTGGTTCTGATAATTTTTTTCTTTAGATCCTTTTTGCTTTCACACAGATCAAGGATTGTTTCCTTAGTATCAAGAAAATGAGATAGTTCCTGTCCCATTGCGTTAATGGTGAAATCTCTTTTTATCAAGTCCTCCTCAATTCGATCACCCTGCATGTCAGTGAGATCAAAATATTGTTGTGTTGGAAGAATGATGCGTGTAGTAGCGCGTCCCTCTGTTTTATCCAATGATACATAGTTAAAGCTTAAGGATT
>JAOMDP010000052.1:0-2483 GCA_028345515.1 Nitrospinota bacterium | reverse complement strand
AACAAGATAAATGAGACGCATATCATTTCATTGGGTCAGCCCTACATCTTGTCAGGTACTGAAATCCCCATTAAGTCGAATCCGTTTCGAATCGTTATTCTTAACCCATCCAACAAATAAAGGCGCGCCTGGGTAAGTGCTATATCTTCAGAAATAACCCTGTGACGGCTATAATATCCATGAAAACGCGAAACTAAATCCAGCAGGTAATGTGAAATCCTGTGCACTTCTAAAGCTATAGCACTCTTTTCGACTACTTCTGGAAATGCCAGAATCGCTTTTGTGATAGAGAGCTCTTCTTCTTCAACCAAAGGAGAAAGGTCAATATTTCCATTTTTAGAAATTGAAATTCCTTTTTCTTCTGCCCCTCTAAAGATACTGCAAATTCTGGCATGGGCATATTGAATATAGAAAACTGGATTTTCCGGAGTTTCCTGCTTAGCTAATTCCAAATCAAAGTCTAAATGAGCTTCAGAACTTCTCATAAGGAAATAATAACGCGCCGCATCCACACCAACTTCACTCACTACGTCGGAAAGCGTTTCAAATTCTCCAGACCGTGTCGACATAGATACTTTTTTTCCACCACGCAATAAACTTACAAACTGAATCAACAATATCTTAAAAATATTTTTATCATATCCCATTGCTTGCAAAACTGCTTCCATACGGGGTACGTAACCATGATGATCTGCACCCATTAAATTTATAAGTTTTTTATAACCCCGATTTATTTTATTTTGATGGTAGGCAATATCTGAACAAAAATAAGTTTTTTCACCATTTTGCTTTATAATCACGCGGTCTTTATCATCGTTAAAAGCTGAAGATTTCAACCAAACTGCACCCTCCTTGTCATAGATATGGCCTTTATCTCGCAACCATTCAATCGCACCTTCAACTTTGTTATCATTGTGTAAAGACTGTTCACTAAACCAGCCATCAAATGTCACACGAAATTCGCAGAGATCTTTTTTAATCCCTTCTAGAATATTATTTTTCGCAAGTTCCTTAAAAAACGGGACACACTCCTCTTCCGGCTTATCAAGAAATTCATTACCGTGCTCATTAATGGCAACTTGAGCAATATCTTTTATATATTCTCCGCGATAATGATTTTCAGGAAATTTTTCACCTTTACCCAACAATTCCAAATAACGTAACCAGGTTGAACGCCCCAATACATCCATTTGGTTACCTACATCATTGACATAGTATTCAGTGCTCAGATCGAAACCTGCTTTTTTAAGAATTCTCGCTAAAGCATCGCCAACAGCTGCTCCTCTGCCATGACCAATATGGAGAGGGCCCGTTGGATTAGCACTGACAAATTCAATAAGTATCTTAGTACCTTTTCCGAAATCAGAGCTTCCAAAGTTATGCTGCTCCTTAACTGCATCAGTCAATCGTCTAAGAAAAAAGCTGGGTAACATTTTGATATTAAGAAATCCAGGGCCGGCAATTTCTACTGAATCCAATCCATCAACTCCATCTTCAATATGATGACGGATGATTTCTGCAATAACTTTTGGATTTTTACGCTCATTGCGTGCTAGAGTCATCGCAACATTCGTTGCGAAATCCCCCATTTTTTCATCCTTAGGAATTTCGATAACAACATCAGTACCATTTGAAAGTTGTAACTCTCCTGAATCCTTGGCTTTTTCCAAGGAGCATTTAATTATTTCTTTAATGGCTTTTTTCATTCCAGAATCGAAGTTTATTCAGTTTTTTTAGTTTTAGAGAGGATTAGATTTTCTATAGCAGTGCAGATATGCGCTGAGTGCTTTCTCAACCTTTTGAATTACGAATTGATTCAATTTCTTTTTCCATTTCTTTAGCAAGGGATACTTTTTCATCCCGAAATTGATTTTCCAAGTTTATTTTTGCTTCTGCAATTTCCTCAGGGGGCACACGGTCTGGAAGTTTTCGAACTTTATCCTGCATCGTAATATCACGATCAGCAGTTTTGGCTGCATATTCTTTGCGAATTTCAGCAATTTGTTCCTTTTGTTTTTTGGTCAGTTTTTTCTTGGACTTCAACTCTGGAACAAGATCATCCGATCTTTCCAGACTCAATTCCCATGCACTTTTCAAACCCGACATGTTTGTATCTCCTCAAATCTTGAAGAATTAATTATAAGGAAATTCTAAATGGAACCGCCCTAACATCAATCATTCTGTAACTTAACAGTTTGCTTCAAAGAAATCAAACACATAACTGCTAAACCTCTTTATATTTATACATATTAAAAGAGAGTTTGATCTTTTTGACCCGATAAAAAATCCTTACATGCAGGTAAAACTTTGGCTCATTATTCAAATAATTGTGATATAAAAGCTAGACTAAAGAATAGTTAGCTCGCTTATCCAATTCTAACTATCCAACCCAGGAAAGTTCATCGCACAAGTTTAATCCAAGCAATCGAAAATAAAATTCAAGCTAGGTAGATAAAGGAAACCTTATGACTAGTGAACTAAAT
>JAOMDP010000051.1:0-2552 GCA_028345515.1 Nitrospinota bacterium | reverse complement strand
AACAGATTTCCCACGATCCAGGCAGTAAAAGATAAAAGGATCCATTTTATTAGTGCAGATTATATTTTGATACCCGGACCACGTCTGGTAAAAATTTTAGAAAAATTCGTAAAAGTAATACACCCGGACTTATCGCACTCAGAAACAGAAAAAACATCTTTCCTGGAAACCGCAAAACCATGACATCCGCAAAAATGGAGTTGGAAAATATTTCTTTTACCTATGACTCTTCACCTGTTTTAAAGGAGTTATCGCTTTCTATCCAAGAGAGCGATTTTATAGGGCTCATAGGCCCTAACGGTTCGGGGAAATCAACGCTGCTAAAAATAATGAGTGACATTCTTAAACCCGATACCGGTAGCATAAAGTTCAAAGGTTCTGAAACTGCGCGTATTAGCAAAAAGATTTTTGCCCAATCGGTTTGTTGGATTTCCCAAGGGCACCCTATGGTTTTTCCTTTTAAGGTTTCTGAGGTTGTTTTGATGGGGCGTCACCCCTACCTTTCTCCTTTATCTTTTGAAAGTCACGAGGACTTTAAAATCAGCCAGGATGCTATGAAAACAACCATGACTACTCAGTTTTCTGACCGATTTTTTAATGAAATCAGTGAGGGAGAAAAGCAGCGTGTGATGATCGCAAGTGCATTGGCGCAAAACCCCGAATTGATGCTTCTCGATGAACCCACATCTGCGTTGGACTTAAAATATCAAGTTGAAATCATGAATATTCTAAAGGATCTCAATGCAAATCATAAAATGACGCTAGTTGTAGCCATACATGATTTAAACCTTGCCTCCCGGTTTTGTAATCGGATTATTCTCATAAACGATGGAAAGGTTGTGAGCGATGGCACCCCTTTAAAAGTACTTAAAAAAGATATTCTCGAAGAAGTCTATGGAATAGAACTGGACCTCGACTTAAAAAACGGTCATACCCTGATCCATCCGATGATCGGCAAATAGAATATTTCTAAATGAATACAATCTCCTATATCAAGACTCTCTCAATATTTTTTCTGCTTTTATTAATAACGCTTTGTATTACCCCGCTAATAGGCTCCACGGATATCAGTTTAACTCGTGCCTTTTCAACTTCTCTCAGCAATTCTAATAATATCGATGCCAGTATTTTGTTTCAGGTAAGACTACCTAGAATACTTCTTGGAGCTATTACCGGTGCGGCTTTGTCAGTAGCAGGTGCAATTTTACAAGCTCTATTAAGAAATGATCTGGCTGCTCCTTTCACCTTAGGTGTTTCAAGTGGTGCGGCACTGGGTGCTGTTATAGCCATTGCGCTAAATTTAAATTTTGCTCTCTTGGGTTTCCCAATTGTTTCTTTATTTTCATTCATGGGAGCATTTGGGGCCATTTTACTGGTTTTCAATCTGGTCCGTACTAGACATGGAGAGTTTCCTACAGGAGTCTTACTTTTAGCCGGTGTAACAGCTAATTTCTTCTTTGCTTCACTAGTAATGTTTATTCATTATCTAGCGAACTTCAGTCAATCTTTCACAATCATTCGCTGGTTAATGGGTGGTTTGGATATCACCGATTACAATACAATTCTGACTGTTTTTCCGATTGTGTTTATTGGAATACTTATCTTGTTATTTGTAAGTCGCGATTTAAATCTTATTAGTACCGGCGTTCATTCTGCTTCCAGTCGGGGTGTCAATGTTGGAAAAATACAAAAAATTGGATTCTTCACGGCATCTCTTATCACTGGAACCGTGGTAGCAACCTGCGGTCCTATCGGTTTTGTGGGATTGATTGTTCCCCATATTGTAAGGTTATTTGTTGGCCCGGATCTTAGAATACTTATTCCAGCATCTACTTTATTCGGTGCCAGCTTTTTAGTGATCTGTGACACCTTCGCTAGAACCCTTCTAGCACCGACCGAAATTCCTGTAGGCATTATTACCGCCATGCTGGGTGGGCCCTTTTTTGTCTGGCTTTTAAAACGCAAGAGACCCGGATAAAGTGATTAAAGGGTCTTTTTCTGATCTATTTTAGATTTTAAGTAAATTTTTTTCCCTCAAGACCGACTTATATATAGGGGAAAAATTGAAAATTGGAAAGGCGTTCGATTTTACTTAACAAAATTAACCAATTTTGATAGACTTTGCCACTTGGTAAGCTTAGTTTTAAGAAAAAAATAGATTTCTAGAATAATAGAAATCGAGTTTCAAAAATTTTCGGTCAAGGGAAGCTTGGTGTAATTCCAACACTGCCCCGCAACTGTATTGGGTACGAAATTCGCTCAATGCCACTGTCTTATTAGATGGGAAGGCGCGAAAAGTAGACAGCCCTAAGTCAGGAGACCTACCGAAATATTATCTCGAGGGAGAAAAAATGGGTATTGTTATAGAAATTGCGCAATCTTTCGAATTAGCTCCAACTAAAGACCTGCCTGATTACACCTGCAAAAACCATAGTTTCTTTCCCATTTTATCAAAAGATAATAGGTCCAAGAAATCTGGAAGAGTTAAGCATTAACAAAATATTGTTTGGTGAAAACTAGTTTTTCTTATGCATAGGGATAACCCTAAAAAA
>JAOMDP010000050.1:0-2693 GCA_028345515.1 Nitrospinota bacterium | reverse complement strand
AAATTAAAACTCGGTGGTTTCCTTGGTCAACTACAAAAACTTTTTCACGTTCAGCATCGAAAAAAACGCCTGTAGGAAAACTAAGCGTGTCTGAGCCGACATTATCAAACTCCCCCTGGTTCGGCCAACGTTCATCCATACCTCTTTGTCCCAGAGACACATCGGCATTCCAACCATCGCTAAAAGGAATTTTATTCCATAACAAAACACGATGGTTATCTTTATCCGCGACAAAAATATGCTGATCGTCACTGGAATTGACACCCATGGGAAAAAACAACGACCCGGATCCAACAAAACCTCGGCGGTTGGCCTCGTTGTCATCAAGGTTATCCTGCCCTAAAACTAAACTTGGCGCTTCACCATCTTCAGTAGGAATCCCTGACCAGCGAAGGATACGGTGATTTCCACTATCTACAACATAAAGTTTGCCATCGATTACCTGAACTCCGGCTGGCTGGGAAATAGTATCTTCTTCTGCTTTACTGATAGTAAACCCATCAAGAGATTCATCACCCAAGCCTGAAGTCATTTCGTCCAGAGTAGTTGTCATGCCACGATTTTCCAAACAGTCAGCGAAATCTTCCTGCCCTAGAACCAGAGAACAAGGCTCACCATTTTCTTCTGGAAACTGTTCCCATATCACCACACGGTGGTTACCCCTATCAGAGATAAACAACATATCCCCAAATTTAGCAATATACTGGGGCTCGCTTAAAGTATTGTCCCCGGGGTCATCCGCACCCCTGTTAGATTGGGACATAGAAAAATCCCCCTGTCCGATAACCATATATGCACCGACCTCCTTTTCTTCTTCAGGCGGCTCTTCTTCATCTTCCATTTCATCGAGATCTATCTCATCATCTTCAGATACGCTTAGCGCATCTTCCGACTCTGCCTCCTCTATTTCCTCTTCTTCTGACATGAAACCAATCTCCAAATTATTTTTTGCGAGTTTTTAAAAAAATTAACAATTCCACAGTACAGAGCCCAGAAAACAATCTCAATATTATCTGGTCAAAACACTTGGAACCGTTGGCAAAAATTACCTCCTCCTTTTGGAGGGATTAATCTTCAGACAACGGAACTTGCAACCTTTGCCACATCGAAATAACCTTACGACCATTCCGATCTTGATGCTTTCCATCCCAAACTGCAAATGCGACCAATACAGGTATTTCCCGTTGAAAACGGATGTCCCATTTATTAATCGTATCCAAAGTGCGAAAAAATACTACACTCCATTTACCATCTTTCCAAACACCCTTTCCAAGAACATTCTGTTTAGTCTGCGGTTGGGGTGTTAGTGTTCCGAAGCCTTCGGCATTCAATTCTTCTACCGGAACATCCCTAAATGGATTCAATGAATCCACAGGGTTGACTTCACCACCAAAGATCATGGTATCTAAATCCAGTCCTTGAGTTGCATATTCCAATTTTTCTTTTGTTTCTATTTCTGTTTGCCAATCTGCCCGCCATTGCCAGATATTAACCACTTTGCTACGGTCTCCCATACCAAAGAATGGCTCATTGTGGCCATGCTTGTGCAACAACACTTCCCCTAAAGCAAACTGCATGGCAATAGCATCTTTAAAATCTTGATGCCTGCTCGAAGTACGATCCGGCTGCGGGTCTTCCCATTGCAAACGAAAAGCAATTCCCTCATCGTTCATTACAGACTGAAAATGAATTTCATCTATCGGGTCTCTACGGGCGTTGAGCGGCATAGTATGAACGTTTTGCACCTGAATCGAATCCCACAAAGGATTCCCCGGATCCATGTCGATCTCATCATCGATGACATGAGTTTTTAGATCAATTTCATATTCAGCTGGTTTATGTATCTCCTTTTTAATTTTTGATTCAATGAATGAGGCCAGGTCCCAGCGCTCTTTATCTTCCAAATGGTTATGGGCCTTCATTGGGGTTCCATCAATCCCCGTAGTTAGAATCAAATATAAATCTTTTTTATCAAACCCAAACTTATAACTATTAGGATCCGTCAAATCATAAATAAAAATACGATGGTCCCATATATCATAGAGTTCATCAGCAATTTCACCGTCCCCTTTAAGGTCGGTCCCATGACAACGTGCACAACGCACTTCCTGATAAATCTTATGCCCCCTTTTGATCGACTCCGCATCACTGACTGGCGGATCGCTCAAAACAATGGGATCTTTTGGCTTTTCCTTAGCAAAGCGTTTTGAGAACGATTTAATATATTGGATAACTCCCTTAATTTCATTTTCCGATAACGCTCCACCCCACGCCGGCATTGCGGTCCCAGGTATGCCCCGGGAAATAGTTCGGTAAATGTCCTTATCTTGTGGAAGCGAGCCGAAAGGGGTGGTTCGATATTTGAAAACCCCTTTCCTAAAATCTCTTGGCCATGGATAAAGATAGGCCATGGCTTTTCCACCTCCATTACCATCTTCTCCGTGACAAAATACGCACATGTGCTTGTAAACCGTAGTACCAAGCCGCAATAAATCGTTTTGGCTTTGGGGTAGATTTACACTTTCACCAGAGTCACCCTCATGCTTAACATGGGAGTGAGCTGTAAATGGCGTCGACACCAAAGCAAAAAGAATGATAAATAATAAAATATGATTTTTCTTATTACCGAACCCCAAGGCTCGGGGTTGACAATGTATAATTTTCTTCATTACCGTTTAAACCATCTTCCGCAA
>JAOMDP010000005.1:0-106365 GCA_028345515.1 Nitrospinota bacterium | reverse complement strand
TTATTCTGATTTTTTTATTTTTAATCGTAAATACTTCTAATGCCAATGAAATAAAAACGATTCCACCCTTGGATATAATTTTGGAAAAAGCTCACGCTTATTCCGTTGGCAAAAACAATTCCATTCATAAAATAGAATATTTGATAAAAAAACATTATTATCAAATCCAGTATCAAGAACAGAAACTAGAAATTTTAAAAGAGGTTAAAGACCATTTTGAAAAATCTATAAGCAAAGCCGAAGAAAAATATGAAGAAGGGGAGGAGGATATTAGCCAAACAGATATAACAAAACTTAAATTAGGTCTGGCTGGCACTTTAAATGATGTTTATGGGGTAGAAACAGGTTTAAAAATTTCAAGAATATCCCTATCTGATATTTTAAATAATGAATATCCGATAAATGCGGAACTTTTAAAACCCCATATTGCACCTTTAAAGTTCAAATACGTTGATTATGCGGAATGGATTCTAAATAACAAAGTAGTCTCAGACAAAAAGAAAAAGAATTCTTTTTTACATAAAGCTTTTTTAAAGGTCTATGAAGCAAAGAAAAAAATGCAACTAGCCCACAAAAATAGAAAAATGACCCGTGCTTTATTGGTGAGTGAGGTAGCTAATTATGATTTTGGAATAGGTAATCCTGCCGACCTTTTTCAGGCTCTCATAATATACACACGTGTTTTAACCGGTTATTATGAATCGATTTACAAATTTAATCTTTCTATAGCTGAGTTGGATCGCGATAAAAATCTATGAATCGGAATATTTTAAAATACGGGTTGTGTATTTAATATGGTTTAAGGAA
This sequence comes from Nitrospinota bacterium, assembly GCA_028345515.1. Taxonomy (GTDB): domain Bacteria; phylum Nitrospinota; class Nitrospinia; order Nitrospinales; family VA-1; genus UBA8687. The sequence goes on along the minus strand of JAOMDP010000005.1, from coordinate 105,558 downwards.
TAAAAAGAAAACCTTTTTCTTTTTAGCATGTAAATATTACATATTGACAATTTTGTTTAAAACAGTAGTTTGTCTCTAAGACCAGTTTCAGCTAAACTATCTTATCGAAATTATGAGCGTTATTTATTAAGTTTAGTGAACAAATATATTTTTCTAATTGGGATGCAAAATTAATTGAGTGAGGAGATATGGGTAAATCTTTATTGATTGTAGAATCACCTACCAAAGTCAACACACTGAAAAAAATTGTGGGTAAGGATTTTATTATAAAAGCCTCGGTAGGCCACCTTAAGGATCTTCCTAAGAAAAAACTGGGTGTAGATATTGAAAATAATTTTGAACCAGAATACATCACGATTAGAGGTAAAGGTAAGATTTTACAGGAGTTAAAAACAGCCGCTAAAAAAGCAGATAAAATTTTCCTGGCTCCCGATCCGGATCGCGAAGGTGAGGCCATTGCCTATCATATCGGAAATGAAGTTGCACGATTCACCAAAGGAAAAATTTATCGGGTTCTATTTAATGAAATTACTAAAAAGGCAGTTAAGGAAGCCTTAGATAATCCCACAGAGTTAAATTCAGATAGAGTTAATGCTCAACAAGCCAGACGGATTCTTGACCGCCTTGTTGGATACAAAATAAGTCCTATTCTTTGGAAAAAGGTTCATAGGGGTTTGAGTGCTGGCCGCGTTCAATCAGTTGCTTTGCGCATTGTTTGTGAAAGAGAAAGAGAGATTCAGGCATTTAAATCAAAAGAGTACTGGTCTGTAACTCTTAATTTGGAAGGGAGTTGTGAACCAAAGTTTCAAGCTAAACTCCTTAAAATTGGAAACGAAAAAGCTGAAATAGGAAATAAAGAAGAAGCTGATACAATTCTTAAGGATTTAGACGGTTTACCGTTGGTTCTGGATTCTATTACGAAAAAAGAAAGAAAACGAAATCCCAGTGCTCCCTTTATCACAAGTTCTCTTCAGCAAGAAGCATCTCGAAAATTAAATTTTTCACCAAAAAAAACGATGCTACTAGCTCAAAAGCTTTATGAAGGGATCAAGTTAGATAAAAAGGGTACGGTAGGCTTAATTACTTATATGAGAACCGATTCGGTCAGATTATCAGATCAAGCTCTTGAAGATGTCAGAAGTTTTATTCCTGAAAAATATGGTGATGATTATCTACCCACTAAACCCAATGTATATAAAAGTAAAAAATCCGCCCAAGAGGCACATGAAGCCATTCGACCTACTGATGTAAACATTGATCCCAATTCAATAAAAGATTATCTTGAAAAAGATCTGTTTAGACTTTATCAATTAATCTGGTCACGTTTTGTTTCTTGCCAGATGGTTCCTGCCATTTTGGACACCACTCAATTCGATATTAAATCCGGTAATTATCTTTTTCGTAGCAACGGGTCAATTTTAAAATTTGCTGGTTTCATGAAAGTATACGTAGAAAGTCAAGATGATGTAACCAGCGAAAAATCTGACTCCAAAGATAGTGATCGCATTTTACCGCCTTTAACAAAAGGTGAGGAATTAAAACTCATTGAAATCCTGCCAGAGCAACATTTCACTCAACCGCCTGCACGATTTACAGAAGCAATGCTAGTTAAAGAACTTGAAGATAAAGGGGTGGGTAGACCAAGTACTTATGCTTCTATTATTAGTGTCATAAAAGACCGAGACTATATACAAAATGAAGAAAGACGATTGAAACCAGTGGAGTTGGGTTTCATGATTAATGATCTCTTGGTTGAAAACTTTCCAGATATTATGACTACCCAATTTACTGCTAAAATGGAAGGTCAGTTGGATGAGGTTGAAGATGGCAAGGTTGAATGGAAAAAAGTCCTTCAGTCATTCTATACGCCCTTTAAAAAAGACCTTGAGGAAGCTGAGAAAAAGATGAAAGATTTCAAAGCCGAGGTCGAAGAAACTGATGAGGTTTGTGAAAAATGTAATGAACCTATGATAATTAAGTGGGGCCGATTTGGTAAATTTATGGCTTGTTCTGGTTATCCAGATTGTAAAAATGCAAAAGATATTAAAAAACCTGGGAGCGAAGAGGGGGAAACCCCTGACGAAGTCGATGGAGTTTGTGATTTATGCGAATCTGCTTTAATAATTAAGAGAGGTAGGTTCGGAAAATTTATTGCCTGTTCGACTTATCCCGAATGTAAATTCACAAAGCCCATAGGTTTGGGAATTGCCTGCCCAGAGGATAATTGTAAAGGCGAAATCGCTCCTAGAAGGACTAAAAAGGGTCGAACTTTTTATGGATGCACCAAATATCCAGATTGTAAATTCACATCATGGGATAAACCAAAGAATGAACCCTGTCCAGAATGTAAACATCCGTTTATGGTTGAAAAATGGAAAAAGAACGAAGACCCCACGATTCTTTGCCCAGAATGCGGATTTAAAAAAATTAATGCAGCCGCCTAAAATATTCTGTGAATGATTTCCTTACCATTATTGGTGCAGGTTTAGCGGGCTCTGAAGCTGCATGGCAAGCAGCCGAAAGAGGCATCCCCGTTACGTTATATGAAATGCGCTCCATCACCAGTACAGCTGCACATAAAACTGACAGCTGTGCTGAGTTGGTTTGTAGCAATTCCTTAGGTAATAATCTTCCTCATTCAGCCCCGTATATCCTTAAAGAGGAGCTTCGAAACTTAAATTCTCTCGTGATTTCAGCAGGGGACAGTCACTCTGTACCTGCAGGCTCAGCTCTAGCGGTAGACCGCGATTTATTTGCAAAAGAAATAACTAAAAGGATTTCTAATCATCCGCTTATTACTTTAAAAAGACAGGAAATAATACAAATTCCCGAGAAAGGTCCTGTTATCATTGCAACAGGCCCCTTAACTTCTCCAAAATTATCTCTTGAAATTTCTCGATTAATTGGTCAGCAATACCTATATTTTTACGATGCTCTATCTCCTATTATCGACGCTAATTCCATAAATTATGATATAGCTTTTTTTGCTTCGCGTTATGGAAAGGGTGGGGCTGATTATTTAAATTGCCCCATGGATGAAAGACAATATTACGAATTTATTCGAGAACTAAATAATGCAGAAAAAGTTCCTATGGCATCTTTTGAAAAACCCGTTTACTTTGAAGGTTGCATGCCTATAGAAGTGCTCGCAGAGCGTGGACCTAAGACCCTGGCCTTTGGACCTCTAAAACCAATAGGTTTAGCTGATCCTAGAACAGGAAAAACAGCATTTGCAGTTGTACAACTCCGAAAAGAAAATAAAGAAAGCTCTGCCTTTAATCTGGTAGGGTTTCAGACCAAATTGACTTATCCAGAACAAAAAAGAATTGTGCGCATGATTCCCGGCCTTGAAAAAGCCGAATTTTTTAGAATGGGCGCTATTCATAGAAATACTTTCATTAATACACCCGAATTATTAAATAATGAGCTAGAACTTAAATCCAGACCTGAAACTTACTTTGCCGGTCAAATTACTGGAGTTGAAGGGTATGTGGAGTCTGCAAGCATGGGTTTGTTGGCCAGCTTGAGTGCTGTGGCAAAAATAACTCAAAGTGATTATAAGGCACCGCCTAAAGGTACTGCTCTTGGGGCTTTGATAAATTATTTAACGACATCCAGTAAAAAAAATTTTCAGCCTATGAATATTAATTTCGGCTTATTCTGGACGCAGGAAATGAAAATAAAGAATAAACAGGAAAGAAATCAAAAAATTGCATTAAACGCTTTAGATCAAATTAAAAGTTGGCGAGATGAATTAAATGATTGTATAGGTTCTGCTGCTTAATTTTACAAACATAAATAGAATTAAATCTATTCGATTCGGTAAATCTTGGAGGGAGATTTAGGAGTAGGTTAGATATCCAGATCTTGTGCAAATACAGCTTTTTCTTTAATAAACTTGTAACGCGTTTCAGCATTTTTCCCCATTAGGTGAGAGACGGTTTCACTGGTTTTTTCAGCATCACTCAAAGTGACTCGAATCAATGATCGAGAATTTTTATGCATCGTTGTTTCTCTTAAGTCAGAAGCCGGCATTTCCCCTAGGCCTTTAAAACGTCCAATTTCGTATTTGCTTCCATTAAGTTCATTTAAAATTTTGTCTTTTTCTTTTTCGGTAACAGCGTAAAACAGTTTCTTTCCGACATCGATACGGTAAAGGGGTGGCTGAGCAATAAAAAGATGACCTTTTTCTATTATTTCTGGCATGTATTTATAGAAAAAAGTAAGTAATAAAGTGCAAATATGCGCACCATCTACATCCGCATCAGTCATGATAATAATTTTACCGTATCTCAATTTACTATAATCGAATTTGTTCATTATCCCGGTACCACAAGCGGAAATTAGGTTTTGTATTTCTGTATTAGCTAAGGTCTTTGCCAAAGTTGCAGTTTCTACATTGAGAATTTTACCGCGAATGGGAAGAATCGCCTGAGTTTTCCGATCTCTGGCCTGTTTACTGGACCCCCCTGCTGAATCACCTTCGCATATAAATAACTCGGCTTGGTCTTTATTAGTGGTCGCACAATCTGATAATTTTCCCGGAAGATTTAAACGATGGGAAATATTAGTTTTTCTTTGCACGGATTCTTTAGCTTGACGGGAGGCTATTCTTGCTTGAGCTGATAAAATGATCCGGTTGGCTAATGTATCACCCAAGGTCTGATTTTCATTAAGAAAATGTTCAAGGGAATGTTTGACAACGACCTCCACCTGAGATGTGATGTCAGAATTTAAACGTCCCTTTGTTTGTCCTTGAAATTCGACTTCTCCTTGAAGGTATAAGTTGATAATGGCAATTAACCCTTCACGAACATCGTCGCTGGTGATGGAAGAAACTTCTTTAGGTAAAAGTTTTCTTCTTTCAATGTAAGCGCGCATAGCTTTAGTTATGCCATTACGAAAACCATTCTCATGGGTGCCACCATCAACAGTGTGGATCGAGTTTGCAAATGAAAGAACCTGCGTATCGGTATCCGGAGTCCATAAAAATGCAGTTTCCAGTTTTAATGATTTATCTTCTTTCTCAACGTAAATTGGGCTTTCCATTAAAGTAGACTTTTTGCCAATTATTTTTTTTATATAATCCTTAATACCATCGGGATAATGAAAAATATGTTTGTTTTTATTTTCCGTAAAAGTAATTTTTAATCCTTTATTTAAAAAAGCTTTGGATTCCGCACGTTCCATGATTAATTTCGTATTAAACTCAATTCTCGGAAATATACTCGGATCCGGTTTAAAATATACAGTTGTTCCATAATGTCTTGTCGCTTTACCTTTTTTAAGTTTTGAGATAGGTTTCCCACGGGAATATGATTGAGTCCACTCAAACCCATCTCTCCTAGAAGTAGCCTTCATGGAATCTGATAGAGCGCACACTACGGCCATACCAACACCGTGCAATCCTCCTGACACCTTATAGTTACCTTGGTCAAATTTACCGCCAGAATGGAGGGTCGTAAATAGAACTTCCATAGCACTTTTTTTTGTTTTCCTGAATAAATCTACAGGAATTCCTCTGCCATTATCTTTAATGGTAATACCTTGATTAGAATCTAATGAGATTTCAATACTATTGCAGTATCCATTAAGGGCTTCATCAACGCTATTATCTAGAATTTCCCATAGAAGATGGTGCAATCCGGTAGAAGAGGTTGACCCGATGTACATCCCCGGCCTTTTACGAACAGGCTCAAGACCTTCCAAAACCTGGATATCCTTAGAATTATATTTAGCCATATTACTTATATGATTTTAGTGATTGTTTTTCGTTTTGAAATAATGACACCCTGACTACCCCGTTTGCAAAGCCTGACACTTTTAACCGTAATCTCTTTGTCTTTACCTGAATCAAAACTTATATTGATTTTTTCTTTAATGCTGACAAATTTAAACCCTATCAAATAGCTATCTCCAGGCTTCATTAAAATGACACCTTTACCAGAGCCGATTAACTGGGTTATTTGTGCTGTAGCTATGACAACAGCTTTACCCTGGGCAGTAGCTAGAAATAAATAATCTTGGGTGACTGGAGCAATCCCTATCATTCTATCGTTATTTTTAAGATTCATAATTTTCCTGCCGGACCGAGTAGTTTCCCCCAAATTGGAAATAGGAAAACGGAAACCAAAACCGTTTGCACTGGCAACCATATATTCAGTTTCATTACCAAAATTCAGAGAGCTTTGAGTATGGTTCTGATCCTGTTTCGCATTTGCAGATAAACCAACCATGCCTATTACTTTTTCTCCATCTGTGAATTTAAAAATACTTTGTATTGGTTCTCCAAATCCGCTTCTTGTATAAGGTAAACTGTAAGCTTTGGTAACGTAAACGATTCCTTTTGAGGTAAAAATACCAAGCAAGTCTTTAGTATTGCATGGTGTTATGCATAAAAGCTGATCATTCTCTTTAAATTTCAGGGAAGAGGGATCATTAAGCGTTTTTAATTTTCTTAACCACCCATTTTGACTAAGCACTAAATGAATATCTTCATGTTCAATAAAATCTTCTGCGTTGAATTCAATATTTTCACTGGAACCAAATTTAGTTTTTCTCTTGTCACTATATTTTTTGTCAATTTCCTCAAGCTCTTTGCGAACTTCCCCCCAAATCTTTTTAGGTGACTTAAGGATAGATACAATTTTCTTTTTGTCCTTTAATTTTTCCTCTTGTTCGGAAATAATTTTTTCCATTTCCATTGAGACCAATCGATAAAGTGGGAATTCGAGAATGGCATTGGTTTGCTCATCATCTAATTTAAAATGTTTTTGAATTTTTTCGTGAGCTTGCTTTCTTGATTTAGAAGAGCGAATCAATTTTAAGGCTTTGTCCAAGTCATTGAATATGGCAACAAAGCCAGAAAGAATGTGCAGTCGTTTTTCGAGTAGCGCTAGTTCAAATTTTAATCTGCGTATAACAACTTGTTGACGAAAATCCAGAAACTCCCGACAGATTTCAATTAAAGATAAGCGTGCCGGTTCCCCATTCGGTTTTAGACAAGTGAAGTTGAGTTGAAAGCTTGATTCTAGATCGGTGTGCTTAAATAGATAACTCATTAACTTTTTTGGATCTGCCGTATTTTTAATTTCTAGAACTACACGAACTTTTTCATCACTTTCATCACGAACATCCGTAAGGGGTGATAATTTTTTAGCTATAATTATTTCAGCAATTTTTTCGATCAATCTTGATTTGTTGATTGCATAAGGAATGGAATTGATAATAATTTGTTTTTTGCCCCGAGGAAGATTTTCAATTTTCCATTCACCACGAATTTTCACGGCCCCTGAACCTGTCTCATATGCTTTTCGAAGTTCGGTTTTGCTATTTAGGATAATTCCTTCAGTTGGAAAGTCTGGTCCTTTGATATGTTTCATCAATGAAGTGACTGTTTGTTTAGGTACATCTATCATTGAGATCAGAGCTGAAAACACCTCGTGTAAATTATGACTAGGAAAAGAACAGGCCATGCCTACTGCAATCCCTGAAGATCCATTAATCAACAAATTGGGAATGCGGGATGGTAATACAACCGGTTCCTTCAGGGTGTTATCGTAGTTGGCCAGAAAATCCACTGTATTTTTTTTAATATCACTAAGAAGGAAAGCAGTAATAGCTGTTAGTCGTCCTTCCGTATAACGATATGCGGCAGGAGAATCTCCGTCCATCGATCCAAAGTTTCCCTTCCCGTCAACCAACGGATATCTCATTGAAAAATCTTGCGCCATTCTCACCATGGATTCGTAAGTGGAGGAATCTCCATGCGGATGATATTTACCCAAAACTTCGCCAATAATTTTTGCGGATTTAACATGTTTGCTCGCTGCATGCATTCCCATGCTCTCCATTGCAAACAAAATTCTACGATGTATAGGCTTTAGACCATCACGCACATCGGGGAGAGAGCGCGATACAATAGTTGAAAGTGCATAAGTAAGAAACCTATTTTCGAGTTCCTCTTGCAATTCTGATGCTTTTTCTGGCCTCATTATTTCTTAAATTAAATGATTATTTGTTTTGAAAAAAAGACTTTTAGGCTTGACGTTTTGGAATAGCGATCTTATTAAGATAAAGGAAGTGATTCAACACATATAATATCCATTCAAAAACCTTATTTTTCAATAGGTTTTATCAAAACATACATTTTTCCTAATTTTTACTCTATTTTAGGGCTACAATATTTTGTGCATGCAATTTAACTATATACAATATATGGTATCTTAAAGCAAGTAATTTCAAGGACTAAACTAATTTTGACCTATTGTATGCTAAAAAGTTTTTGATTATTTAAAATCATTTTAGATTCAGTCCTAGCCAACGAAAGCTGGATTAAAGTTTTAGATTGATATGGATTAGCCGTTTGTGGGTATTCTTAAAAGTTTTTTCGGAATTTAATATTAGATCCGGTGATTTTACATTTGAGGAGCTATTATGTCTGACCCAAATTTACAAGAAAAAATTATAAATGCGCTTAAGACTGTCCAAGATCCAGACCTACATAAGGATATAGTTAGCCTGGGTTTTGTAAAAAATATGGAATTGGATGGAACTAAAGTAAAATTTGATGTCGAGTTGACAACACCCGCTTGCCCAGTAAAGGAGCAATTAAAATCAGAATGTGAAACCAAGGTACAGGCAATTGAAGGAATAGATAGCGTTGAAGTCAATATGACAGCTGTAGTTCGACCTACTCAGCACAGTCAACCGGTTCTAACAGGTGTAAAAAATATTATTGCTGTAGCGAGTGGAAAAGGAGGAGTAGGAAAATCTACGGTGAGCACCAATCTTGCGATTGCCTTGTCTATGACAGGAGCAAAAGTTGGACTGATGGATGCGGACATTTATGGTCCTAGCATTCCACAAATGATGGGCATACCTATAAGCTCCCCAAAAGTTGCCGAGGAAAATAAATTTTTCCCTCATGAAAAGTATGGATTAAAAGTGGTATCGGCTGCATTTCTAACTAAACAGGGACAACCACTAATGCTTCGCGGTCCCATGCTAGGTGGCATAATTCAACAGTTCCTTCAGAACGTCGAATGGGGCGATTTGGATTATCTGGTTATCGACTTGCCTCCTGGGACAGGAGATGTTCAATTAACATTGACGCAAAAGGCACCACTTTCCGGGGCAGTAGTAGTAACCACCCCACAGGAAGTAAGTCTAATCGATGCCGACAAAGGCGTTAAAATGTTTCAGCAGGTAAAAGTCCCATTGCTGGGAATTGTGGAAAACATGAGCTACTTTGTTTGTGATAGCTGTGATAAGAAACATACAATTTTTAAAGAAGGCGGTGGACAAAACCTTGCTGATACTTTTAAGATTCCGCTGCTTGGACAAGTTCCTATAATACCTGGAGTGGTTGAGGGTGGTGACTCTGGAGTACCAATAGTTATGAGTGAACCCGAGTCACCCGCCAGTCAAGCTTATAAAGAATTGGCAGGACAGGTGGCAGCTCAACTCAGCATCAATCAATCTAAAGATGATACGGTGGATGCTTCTTTTGAATTAGCCTGGAAAAGCTAGCTTTTTAGTTAACCGTGAAATATACAAACTTAAAACTAGATCACTGGTTATGACAACACCGGCCCCAAAAAATATTAAGCAAATTAATGAAACCACACTTGGGATTTCATGGAATGATGGTCATGAATGTGAGTACCCCGTAAAAAAGCTTCGTGAAAACTGTCCCTGCGCTAATTGTATTGATGAATGGAGCGGAAAAAAATTAATCGAACCAGGGTCAATTCCAGATTCAATTCGTCCTATCAACATAAAGGCTGTGGGACTTTACGCGATACAGTTTTACTGGAATGATGGTCATGACACTGGTTTGTATACCCATGAACTTCTGAGGCAACTGTGCCATGGTCGAGACAGCCAAGTTAAAACTTAATAAACCTGGGTGAAACATTTTTGGGTTCTAAGTAACTGTATAGAAAAATATCCATAGATAAAAAAATAAAAATTACATAAGCTACTCATTAATCCTGAAAAAAATGATTTACTTACAAATTCCTATCTTTTTATTTCTGTGAAAAGAAGTCCCATAATAATTTCATAATCAATGATGAGTGCTAGACCTACCATACAGGTTTTAGCGCTCCAACCCGAACGGGAGTGGTGGTCAGGCCACTCCCGTTTTTTATAACTGCAAGGAAAAAAAGGAAATTTTTTAAATATAGTTTTTCCAATACTCACAACCAACGTTTAATGCTGATGGATAATTAACGAGGTACAGCAAGGATATCACCATGATAATTTTTAGTGATATCTACCTGTGGATAGAAATCTACACCTTTACTTATATTAAAAAGGGAATACTTTAAGCTATCGAAAAATTCTTTTAGTGCTTTTTTAGTTGTAATTTTCTCTTCATCTGCATAATAACGATCTTCCAATTCGAAAAAAATTGCTGGTCTGAATTTTTCAATAGTACTTGCAGCAGATTCTAATACCTGAAACTCCGTTCCCTGAGTGTCTATCTTGATAAGAAGAATCGGATCAACACTATCCACAAACATAGAATCAATTTTAATTGTTGGTACTGAAATTTCCACATGATCTTTAATATCAGAATTGAGTTTTAAACTCGATTTGCCCATGTTATCTATATTTTTTTGGGCAAAAAACTTTGTGGTTTTATTCTCAACGTTTGAAATAGCAAAATTGCGAGGCTCAACATTATTAAGATTATTTAATTTAATATTACTTTTAAGACGGGCAAAGATATCTGGATGTGGTTCGTAACAATAAAATTCTATTTGAGGATATTTTACAGCTAATGGGATGGTATTAGCTCCTATGTTTCCACCCACATCGATAAAGATTCCAGAAAGCCCATCCAAATATAGACTCATGACTTTCGCAAGATGTTCCTCCCATACTTTTTCTAAATAGATTTTGGATTCAATCAAATCCCCAGGCTGACAGTTCATCAAATAGTCTTTGCCTTGAAATGACCCTAACACAATACCCTCTTTAAAATTAAGTGCTCCGATATTGTAATCTAAAGTTTTTTCTTGAAAAAGATTTAGAAAGTAATCCTTTTTTCGAAATAATGGATGCGTGCTATGAAAAAGAGGATAAAGTAGTCGTTTAATTAACAACTCCATTTTTTTAATTTTATTTAAACGTTTTTGAAATTTACCCATCTATAATGATTACCATATTAAATATTGTATATAGCTGAAATTCTAAGTTTTAATTATTTTTTAATAATATTTTGCTTAATTCAATCAACAGATGAATGGTACTATTAAAATGTCTAGTAATTTTAGTTTTACCACTTCTTAAGTTAATAATGTGTGGAATAAATACTCTAGTTATATTGTTACACCCTGGAAATAATACCGTTAAATTATAACATCATATGACCATTAATCTGGATAGCTCCGCCATAGATGCGTTAGTAAAAAAAACTCTTTCTGAGGACATACAAAATGGGGATATTACAACCCGCAATATCTTGCATGATGAAAAAAATGCCGTTGCTGAGGTGATCGCTCTTGAACCAATGGTTTTATGTGGACTTGAGATTTTTAAAGCTATATTTAAAGAACTAACAACTAAAGTTGCTTTCACCTCCTTCGAATATAACGATGGGGATGAAATAACCGCAGAGGAAACCATTATTAAAATTCAATGCGGAGCCATTCCGTTGTTGGAGGGTGAAAGAAGTGCTTTAAATATATTGCAGTGGTTGAGTGGAATCGCAACTCTAACCCGAAAATTTGTCAAAAAAGCAGCCCCCGTCAAAGTTCTCGACACGCGCAAAACAACACCAGGTTTAAGAATATTTGAGAAATACGCGGTAAAATGTGGCGGTGGCACTAATCATCGTTTTGGACTCTATGACCAAGTACTCATCAAAGATAATCATATTGAAGCGGCAGGAAGTATTACAAATGCAATGAATCATGTGAGAAAAAATGTTAATCAAGATAAAAAGCTTGAAATAGAGGTTAAAAATTTAAAAGAAGTTAAAGAGGCAATAAATAATGAGGCAGATATTATTATGCTTGATAATATGAGTATGGAAACAATTAAAAAATCTATTTCTCTAATTAATGGAAAATCTAAAATAGAAATTAGCGGTGGCGTAACTTATGATAAATTAGCTGAAATTTCTAAAACAGGTGCTGACTACGTATCAGTTGGTGCTTTAACTCATTCTGCCCCTGCCGTTGATATAAGCATGAAAATAACTTCATTATAAAAATGCCCTGTAAAGATACAACATCACAAATTAGTATTGTTTTGGACCAAAACGACAAGTTATTAGACTTTGAGTATTCAAAAATGACTTGTAATAAAGAAATTGGCGGAAATACTGGGTTTCGGGAGTACTGTCTTGGTAAATCCATAGAAACCCTATCAAAATTAGAATTCAGTGATCTAGTAGCTGAATTAAATATACAGGATCAAGAAAAACAGTTTTTATTTTTTTTAGAATGGAGCGCTTTGGGAGTGGCTTTAGATCAGTACCAAGGGAGATTAACTCCAAAAGATGACGACCGCTATCAAATCGCTACCATTGCGTATGAGTCAGACCGTGTAGAAATAAAACAAAACGTATTAGCACCATCACAAATGCCTAAGATAATTCCATGCAGGAAAAAATAAATTTTTATATATAATTCATTCGTCTGGATAAAGTCGAACAAGCCTAACATAACCTTGAGAGTAGTCCTGATCAAATTGTTGCGAATTACCTGAAACATAAGAAAAATAAAAAGCGGCCTGTTGGTCAAACGGAAGACACCAGGAAGCATTTCCTCCTCCCGATGCGAATAAGGGATCCAGGTGGATTTCGCAGCTTGATCTTGCCATAATCGTGCTTTCAGGAATAAATAGTTTTTCAATTTCTTCTTTCTCTGGAATTCGCCAATCGTGAAAACCGAGATAGTCTTTTTTATTCATTTCATCTACAAACTGCAAAGCATCTTGGAATGCTAACCAGTCCTGAGCGATTGGCCAAGAGTCTTCTTTTGACCAAACCAAACCTGTCTCGTTATCTAATATTGTTGAATCACCTTTATCCAAAAATCTGGCATCATTATTCATTTATTATTTCTCCAACATTTTTATTTCAAATATATATTTAGTTAATTTGAAGTTGGAATACTATCGCAGTAGTATTTCAGTGTGAAGACTAATTTTTAAAAAATTAAACGTTTAGGATTTGCTACTAGAAAAAACTAGATATATCTGATAAACATCTAATTTTATTCTTATTGATCTATACCAATCAAAAGTTTATAGATAAGATAAATTTTAGAACAATATTTAGATATTTACCGAAAGTTAAAGTATCGATAAAAGCTGGAGTAATGATTGTAACCAATTTAAAATAGAACATTAACCTATTTTACAGCAACAAACCTCATAAAAGCATGAGTTAGAAGGTATATACTAACTAATGATTAAACAAGCAACATAGGTAGATATTATGGATCTAGCTTTAAATATAATGATATTAAAAAAAGAAATTATTTCACAAGCAAATTGCGGTAATAAAATCCCCGATTTAGCCATTTATGAGACAATTTCTCAATATTCTATTTGGATCGCTTTAGCTTTTGTCATAAGTGCTATTTTGCTTGATCAAAAAAAAATCAAAAATATATTATTTATTCTCGCCTTATTTCCTATTTTGTCCTGGGGGTACGTTAATTATATCGTCGACTATTCCAAGCTTAAAAAGGAAATATTTGCTTATAATGCTATGGCTGAAGCTACGTTGGCAAATATTGCTGAAGCCCAGGATCGATACAAATCAGAGCAAGGTACTTATATAGGTGATTTGAGAAAGTTGTATTCACACATAGGTGGGGCAGGGGGCATGAATGAATGTGTGAAAATATTAAATGTACAAGCGGGATTTGATCATTGGCGCTCGGAAGCAAAACATTTATCTAGTCCCAAAACGGTAATTTGGGATAGTCGTGCTGGTACTTCTTTAAAAAAGGGTTGAGGAAAGGTTAATTAGTGATGGATTCAGATGAGATAAATCAAGACGAAATTGATAATGACGCTGCAAACCAAGAAATGCTCATCGATATATTTTATAAAACCAAAGGTAACATAGACAATATAAATAATGCCATTGATAAAAAATTATTTGGAAATCAAATAAGGAGCATAACACTCTTTGAAAAATTTATTAAAGCAAGGTTAGACATTAATCCTAAAATTTTGAATCTTGCGGAAAAAGAAATAGCTCTTATTGAGGCCACCTATTTAAGCCAATACCCAGGGCTTGAACATGTAGAAAAATTAGATTTGAGAAAAAACTTTCTAGGAGATAAGGGTTTAGATGTATTAATCAGTTCTGAGAAAATTGTTAACGTTAGAGAGTTAGATCTGCGAAATAATCAAATCACAAGGATAGGTATGGTTTTATTATCGAAAACAAAAAACCTTATGAACCTAGAAAGTTTAGACCTGAGAGTTAATAAACTTGGTAGAAGGTGGGAGGATAAATTAAAAGAGCAGGGAAATTTTCCAAACCTAACTAAATTAAGAATTGCTTAAAAAGTATTTTAGATCTTCTTTGTCTGAAAAGAGAAAACTAAAGAATCAGATGATTTTTATTGTCGCGTATATTTTGTACGAGTTTATCTGCAATTTCATCTGCCTTGATAGAATAGGTGCCTTCTCGTAAAACATTACGAAACTTATTCACTAAATCGTGACGAATTTCCCCACTTCCATTTTTTAATTCCTTTGATTGAGATGACCGCTTTATATTTTGGGACAATGAAACTCTATCTGGAGTCGCTCCAATTTCCTTAGGACCCTTACTAGAGTTTTTCATTACTCCCAAATCATCTTTTACGGTATTTGCGTTGACTAATTTAATTTTTGGTTCAAATTCATTCATAATTTATTGAAGTAACGATAAAACTCCCTCGGTTCTTAAGTTTGCCTGACCTACCATAGCGGCAGAAGATTGGACTAACAAAAGCTGTTTTGTCAAATCTGTTAATTCCTGAGCCATATCAGCATCTCGAATAGTGGACGCAGCTGCTGTGAGATTTTCTATATTTACACTTAAATTCTGTATAGCCCTAGTCAAACGATTTTGGAGCGCACCTACCCGAGCTCTAGAGTTATTTATTGTGGCTTCGGCATTCTCCAAGTTTCCCAGTGCTTCTATGGCCCCAGCCGTAGTACTTATATCAAGTTTATCAATTCCCAAACCCGTCGTAGTTGTAGATTTTATATTTAAAGATTCATTCAAATTGATTCGATTTTCGCTGCTAGAATCAAGACCTGTAGTGATAATAACATCCGGGCCTAAGGAGCTACTGGACAAAGAGCCATCCAGGAGTTTTTGTCCTAGAAATTCGCTAGATTCACTTATTCTGTTTATTTCTCCTTTTAGAGCCGCAAATTCTAATTGTAAAGCCCTTTTTTCTGCGTCACCAGAAGTACCTGTTGTAGCTAATGACGCTAACTCTCTAGCACGAACTAAAGCCCCAGCCAACGTACTTAAACCCCCATCTTCAATGCTATCAAGGAGGGTTAACCCATCTTGAAGATTTCTCAGTCCTTGACGAGAGGCTCTTGCATCGGAGCGTAATCCCTCGGATACAGCATGACTTGCCACGTCATCAAAACTGTTCTTAATTCGTTTGCCAGAAGCAATTTTTTCTAAAGCTGCAGCAAGATTAGCGCTATTTCTATCTAAACGGTTTTGAGCAATTTGTGAACTTACATTATTGAAGATTCTAATTGCCATTCCATTTTCTCCCTGAAAGCGGAATTTTGGAAAATTGATTGGAAACCATATAAAACCTCCAAGTTTCAATATGTTATGGGCCAATCCAGTTTGCAGCCTCCAAGCTGCCTTAATTTAGTTACGGCTAAAGTAAGGGATTCTTGAGTCAAAAAGTAAAATCTGATAAAAAAAGAATAAAAACCAAAGAATGAGAATGAAAAATTTGTAATTAATACTCTTTAAATGTTTTGGATAAGCATATTATGCAAAAATCATTAAAGGTCGAAGGAATGACCTGCCAACACTGTGTTCAAATAATCAGCGATTCTTTAAAGAATAGAGCAGGCATCGAAACGGTAGGTGTCAATATCGATAAAAAGGAAGTGAAAGTTGAATATGATGAAGAAAAAGTCGAATTGGAACAAATATTCAACGATATTTCTGCATTAGGTTTTGAAATAGCAGAGGATTCAAAAAACGGAGAATAGTTTTTAGGAAACTAGCTTTCCAATCTTAATTTTTAAAGATTTTTCTTTGCCTTCTCTGAATATTTTAATTTCTACAATTTTTCCGATACTGGTATCTGCAACCATTTTTTGTAAATTCTTTAAGTCTAGGACGGTTTTACCATCATATTTGAGAATAATATCACCCTGTTCAATGCCACCCTGGCGAGCGGGAGTCTTCATAGCAACACTATTTACCAAAACTCCATCTGTAGTTTTAAATTGTAGTGTACTCGCTAATTCTGGTGTAAGGTCTTGAATGCCAACACCCAACCACCCTCTATTTACCGAACCATATTCGACAATCTGGTTGGCTATAATAAGGGCAGTTTCAATGGGAATTGCGAAACCTACCCCAGAGCCAATAGCCGCAACTCCCGTATTTACGCCTATTATATTTCCATCGAGATTTATCAAAGGCCCCCCACTGTTACCTGGGTTAATAGATGCATCCGTCTGTATAAAACTTTCGAACCTTGTAATTCCCAAATCAGTTCTCCCTTTCCCGCTTACTATGCCCACGGTTACTGTGCCTTCAAGAGCATAGGGATTACCAATAGCCATTACCCATTCACCCACTTGTAAATTTGCTGATTGCCCAAATTTGGGTTCCGGCAAACTCCGCAGAGTAGAAATTTTTAAAACCGCTAAATCTGTAAAAGAATCATAACCAAGGGTTTTTCCGAAATATTCATGTCCATTTGAAAGTTTTATAAGAACACGGTCTAAGCCTTTAATTACATGGTAATTAGTTAAGATATAACCGTCTGAGTCTAATACAATTCCTGACCCTACACTTTCAACTAGATATTTTCGGCTCCAAAGGTTATTAGATAACCAGGTTTTGATCTTCCAATATAAAGGCATAGACTTATGCTGATCTATATCATGCCAGAATGTTTCATCAACTACCTCCTTAACCTTATTGATGCTTACCACTGATGGTTTTAAGGTTTTTGCGTTACGGACAAATGCTTCCTGTAGCTTTAAAAGCCCATGATAGTCATTTCCATTTATGCCTTTATTAGAAATGGACTCTATAGGAGAGGGTGGAGTATAAGAAAAATGTTGTTTGGAGTTAATAAATGCTAATACCAATAATAGCAGGGCCCAGCTTGCCATTTTAAGACCAAAGTTCTGTTCCTTATCAGACATTTTTGATACCGGTATAGAGAGTAACTATTCCTAGAGTTAGAGTTTTCAAGGAAACTTTTTTAAAACCTGAATTCTCCAGTAGTTGTTTAAATGCTTGGCCCTGGGGGAAACTAATAACGGAGGTAGGTAGATAAGAATATGCGGTTTTATGTCCAGAGATAATTCGTCCAGTCAGAGGTAATATTTTTTCAAAATAAAAGCGATAAAGGCTTTGTAGCAATCTATATTTGGGATAAGAAAACTCAAGCACAACAATCTTGCCATTGGGCTTAAGAACTCTATACATTTCTAGGAGTCCTTTATGAGGGTCTGAGAAGTTTCTTACTCCAAATGCAGTTATGGCACCATCAAAAATTTGATCCTTTAAAGGTATATTTTCTGCTGAAGCAGGAATCAAAGGTATTTCTTTATTAAAATTATTTTTACTAATTTTAGCATTACCCAGTTTTAACATTGATTGACTAAAGTCCATGCCTATGATTTGTAAAGCCGCAGGATGTCTTTTGGCAATTTCCAATGCAATATCCGCGGTTCCCGTCGCAACATCCAGGAAAGTTTTGTTGCTTATATTACCAAACTGATTGACCGCAATTTTACGCCAGTACCTATCATATCCTACGCTTAGAATCCGATTTAGAAAGTCATACCTAGGAGCCACAGCATTAAACATGGCTTGGATTTGATTTTTATTTTTTTCGGATTGTTCTGATTTGTCAATAGCTAACACTATTTTCTCGATGTATCAAAAAGTACTGTTTCAGTATTGAAAAATTCTAACACCTGTTAGAAAATGCTACAAGTATGAAGGAAAGATAATTATTATTTTTTATTTAATTCGAAGAGGTCTATGAAAAAGGTTCTCGTTCCAATCGCCCCAGGTTTTGAAGAAATAGAAACTATAACTATCGTAGATATATTGAGAAGAGCTGGTGCCAGAGTAATTTTGGCAGGAACCGTTGGAGGTGTTCTGGAAGGTTCCCGAGGAGTGAAAATTGTACCCGATGAATTATTAGATTCTGTTATGGAAGATAATTTCGAATTAATTTGTTTGCCTGGAGGTCAACCAGGGACCGATAATCTAAAAAAGGATGTAAGAATAGGGAGTTTGCTAAAGAGAATGTTTAAAGAAGACAAGTTGATTGGAGCAATTTGTGCTGCTCCAATCATACTAAAAAAAAACAATATTTTAGAAAATAAATTTATAACTTCCCACCCATCGGTTGAATCTGTATTTAAAACAGAAAATTATCTTTGTGAAAGAGTTGTTGTAGATGGAAATTTGATTACAAGTCAAAGTCCGGGAACTGCTATGGAATTTGCTTTGAAATTAGTTGAAATTTTATTTGGCTCAAACCGTCTAAAAAAAGTAAATGATGGTATTTTGGCGCGAATTTGAAGATAAAAGACAAAATCTGTAACCCTTTAGTAAATTTCGCATAAAACTTTGTGCAATAATACAAAGGTAGCAAATTACAACAATATATTGAAAACCAACTAATGAATATTTCAAAGAACCAGATTCTTATAAATAAAAAGCGCGTAAAACGGCGAATCAAGAGGAAAAAAGAATCCGAAGAGCGTTGCAATCATTGTAGTGGCGCTTTTAAAGGGTCTGATGAATTGGAAAGTTGTCTTATGTGCGGACGGGAAAAAGGGCATATATGCATTCACTGTCTTCACATCCCCGAAGATAGAACTGTTCAGAAATCTGCTTAAAAAGCTATTAAAGGTACAGGGAACCTTTAAAGACTGGTTTTATTTTTCCTCCAACGCGAATAATATTTTTATTTCCTTCCGTATTCATGATCTTGACGGATATATTACCAGATCGTTTAATCTCAAAACCTTGCTCAATTAAAAACTCCTTCTCCTCAAGATTTTTATCGTTTAAATAATAACCCAAAGCTCCAGCAGCACTGCCTGTAGCTGGGTCCTCTGGAATTCCAATAAAAGGTGCAAAACCCCGGGCATGAACAGAGTTACCGAAGTTAACAGTTTCCCTAGTAAAAGGATAAATCATTTCAACTTCAACCTCTTCCAGCAATTCCTTTAATAGGGGTAAGTTCAAAATAATTCTTTGTATCGCTCGAAGAGAACTAATTGGAACTATTAACACTGGAAACCCAGTCGACACAGATTGAATAGGAAGGTCTGATTTAATATTGTTAACGTTAAGGCCTAGGCAAAATGCAACCCTTTCCATATCTGGAAAGGTCTGCAATATTTTTGCCGAGGATTGGATCATAAAAATTCTATCATTTTCTTCTAAAGTAACAGGAATTAAGCCAGTCTTAAAATTCAAAATCAGGTCTTTTTTAGTAGAGGGGACTAGTTCAGTGTGACTCAAAACATATGCGGTTCCTAGCGTGGGATGGCCTGCAAAAGGAATTTCTTTTTCTGGAGTAAAAATTCTAATATCAAAATCTGCTTGTGGGTTAGACGGAGGAAAAATAAAGGTTGTCTCAGATAAGTTCATTTCTCTTGCCACTTGCTGCAACTGGGTTTCCTTGAAGTCTTTACCACGCAAAAATACTGCTAAAGGATTACCCCCAAACAATTCATTTGAAAAAACATCTACCTGATAAAAGGGTGTTTCCAAAATCATTAACCTTACTTTAGATTCTTATCTATCCAACTTTTGAGCACATATAATGCCCACGGCCGAGACCATGAAGTTCTTCCATCTAAAAACTGTTTCCAAATATTTTCCACTGCTTTTTGTGATATGAGTTCACTGAATAGATTAATAGGGGTTAGTAATACAGATTCTATTTCAGATTTTAATTTACCACGCATCCATAACTCAAAGGGTAGGGTGAAGCCCATCTTTTTTCTATTAATTACCGAATCAGGCAAAGGTGTTTTTAATGAATCAACAAGTAACGACTTAGGTGTATCAGTCAATTTTTTATGCTTTTCTGGCAGACTAAACATGTATTCCACCAATTTATGATCCATAAAGGGAACTCGCACCTCTAAAGGAATAGACATGCTCATCATATCAGTATCTCTAAGCAGCATATTTTGCAAGTAATGTGTTATTTCTAGATAGGAAACTAACGTAAAATCTCCATTTATTTTTAGGTCGTTTAATAATTTATTTGTAAGCTCATAATAATTAATAATTTCTTTTTTTGTAATATCCTGGTCAACAAATAAATCGCATACCTGATTTTCGCAATAAAGTGCACGAATCAAAAAATACTCATGAGGTCCACTCAGCTTTCCTTCCAACCAATGTTCAAGTTTATCGGATTGATCAGAGGGCATCGTTTTTTTTATTAAATTCGTACCAAATTTAGTCAGAAAATTAGGAAATAAATCCAGTAATTTTTTCTTTTGCTGTAGCTGGGAAACTAAACTAAAAGAGGGGTAACCCCCAAACAATTCATCTCCTCCCAATCCACTCAGAACTACCTTTAAACCAGCTTCTTTCGCGGCTCGTGAAATTATATAGGTATTGATACCATCTATAGTAGGTTGATCCATTGAATTAATAGCACC
Source organism: Nitrospinota bacterium (assembly GCA_028345515.1). Classification (GTDB taxonomy): domain Bacteria; phylum Nitrospinota; class Nitrospinia; order Nitrospinales; family VA-1; genus UBA8687. The sequence continues at coordinate 84,663 of JAOMDP010000005.1, read as the reverse complement.
TGGAAGAGCTTCTAATAATTGTTCTTCTTCCAAAGTTATTAATTTATGTTGTGTTTTATATAATCGCGATATTTCCGCTGAATATTCAGATTCATTAAACTCTTTTTCTTTGAAACCGATTGAGATAGTGCTTATGGGTTCGTCCAAAGTATTAGTCATATGGGAAACGATAGCACTCGAATCTATACCACCACTTAAAAATGCTCCGATTGGGACATCACTAACTTGACGGTATTGCACTGCTTCCTTCAATAGCTGATCAATAGAGGTTTTAGGATCTGTTTGATGACTATTTGTCGACGCAATAGATTGACATGGGTTCCAGTAACGTTTTCTATCAATATTTCCATGACGGTCAATAATAAGATAATACCCAGGTTGAAGCTCTTGAATGTTACCTATCAAAGTATTAGGTGATTTTAAATGACCAAATGATAGGAAGTGGTAAAGACCAGAGTGATTAATTTTTGTATCGGACAATCCTGAAGCTAAAAGAGCACGAACCTCAGACGCAAATAAGAATTTATTTTTTAAGGGTAAATAATAAAGAGGTTTTATTCCTAATCGATCACGAACCAAAATAAGGGATTGAATTTTTGCATCCCAAATGGCAAATGCAAACATACCGCGAATCATTTCAAGACAATTTAAACCCCAATGCTCATATGACTTTAAAAGAACTTCGGTGTCCGACTGCGAATTAAATCGAAAGCTCGGAGATAATTTTTCTCGTAATTCCCTAAAATTATAAATTTCGCTATTCGTAGAAATCCAAAGTGTCTTACTTTCATTTGGCATCGGTTGATGGCCTCGTGGACTTAGATCAATGATGGAAAATCTTTGATGACCTAAATGAAGCGTTGGACCATTTGCGTTTAAAATACGTTCAGAACCACGGTCATCTGGACCGCGATGGCGAATACTATCCAACATGATACTTAAGACTTGTTCTGGGTTTTTAGATTGCTCTTTTTTTTCAAAATCTAGGAAACCTGCTATACCGCACATAGATATATAGGGAGGGAATATTTGGTTGTTAAATTATTACTTTAAAGCCAGGTTCTCATAACATATATTATGTCAACTTAAGAAAATAAATCGATCCAAACGTTATTTAAAAGAAGGAATGATTGTAAACGTAAAACAGGTTTTACTTCTTATTTAAAGTAACTTTTACGGCTTTTACAATATGATTGTGGGACAAACCATACTTTTCATACAATTGAGGTCCAGTGCCCGTTTCTGCAAACTGATCTTTAACTGCTATCCTCGTAAAAGGAACAGATATTTGATGATCTAGTAAAACTTCTCCAACAGCGTCACCCAAGCCCCCAATAATATTGTGGTCTTCAGCGGTGATTATCGCCCCGTGATTGCGAGTTTGTTTAACAATAATTTCTCTATCAATTGGTTTTATAGTGGATATATTGACAAGAGAAATATTAATGTTCTCTTTAGCAAGCTGCTCCATGGCAATAAGGCTTTCCTGAACCATTGTTCCCGTTGCAAAAATTACCAAATCATTACCCTGCTTAACAATTGTACCCTTACCAATTTCAAATTTGTAAGAAGAGTCGAAAATACCCTTAACTTTGGGTCTACCTAGTCTAAAATAAGCTGGCCCCTCGTGTTTGGCTAAAGCTTTTGTTGCTTGGGCAGCTTCCTCCCAATCGGCGGGTTGAATAACTATCATATTAGGAATAGCACGCGTATACGCTATATCCACAATCATTTGTGCACTGGGACCATCCTCACCCACGGCAATACCACAATGTGTTCCAACCAATTTAACATTGGTATTAGAATAAGCAACGCTCACTAGAATTTGATCCATTGTTCTACCCAAAAGGAAACAAGCGAAGCTGGTTGCAAAAGGAATTTTTCCCGTAGTAGCTAAACCTGCAGCCGTACAGACCATATCAGCTTCGGCAATCCCCATATTAAAAAAACGATCAGGAAATTTTTGCCCGAATTTTTTGGTCCTCGTGCTATCGCTTACTCCAGAATCAAGAACAACTATATTAGAGTTCTCACCAATCTCAAGTAAAGTTTCACCATATGCATCACGGGTGGCTGCATCTTTCATGGTTACCCCAATTCCTTTAAAGCTTTATCATAATCTTCTTTTGATGGAGCGACTCCATGCCAGGCTGTTTTTCCTTCCATAAAACTAACTCCTTTTCCTTTTATTGTATCAGCGATAATCACCCGTGGTTTATCCGGATGAATAGCCATTTGAAGGATTTTTATTATCTCTGTCATATTATGGCCATTGATTCGGTGTACATCCCAGCCAAAGGAGTCCCATTTTGCTTCTATAGGTTCAATGTCTTTGAGATCTTTTGTTATGTTATCCTGCGCAACTTTATTATTGTCTACAATGGCAATAAGGTTATTCGTATTAAACTTTGATGCAGACATTGCAGCTTCCCATATTTGCCCTTCTTGTATTTCACCATCTCCCAAAATAACATAGACTTTGGAATCCAACCCCGCTAGTCGTGTGCCTAGTGCAATACCATGTGCAACGCTCAACCCCTGCCCCAGACTTCCGGAAGCGATTTCAATTCCAGGAGTTTTAGGGTGTCCGTGCCCAGAAAGGAACCGAGCACTATTAATTTTTCTATAGTCTTCCAGATCAGACTCATTAATAAACCCTGCTTTAGCTAGGACAGAATAATAAATTCCAGAAGCGTGGCCTTTGCTTAATAAAAAACGATCTCGCTTGGGATCATCGGGTTGGCTGGAATCATAACGTAATATTCCGCCAAAAAATAAAGCGGTCATGAGATCCGTCGCCGACAAACTCCCTCCTGGATGGCCTGAGCCAGCTTGAAAAATAATTTTCAAAGCCAAACGTCGCAATTCAAGTGCCTTGTTTTCTAGTCCGATAATATCCACTTTTGCAATATTCATAAAAAAACCTGAAAATATAAACTTAAAAACGTGACCATGCTTATATCACACCCATTTTATATTTGCGAAAGAAATATAAATACTCTTTATTTGTAGATATTTATATATAAATATTTAAATTAATTATTAAATATTTAATAAGCTTAATAAGAGGATAAGAAATAACCCCAAAGCCCTGAATATCAAGAAAATCTCAATAACAGCCGATAAATACCATTAAAAACAATAATTTATTAACTTTAGCCTTTTTATAACTCTTATGGTTATATTCGGTTTTTTATTTGCCATATCAATTAAAGAACTCAATAAATATAATGGGTTATTCATATGTATTAAGTATTTTTAATTATTTTTTAACACCAATTTAATATTCGGATCTTATCTTCATGAAAGAACTCGATCGTTAGATAATCCTGGAGTTTCAGATAAAAATGAACCTAACAAAAAATCTTATTATTTATTGCCTGGCTTTATTCTTTTTGTTTTTTCAAGCACCCAAGTTAAAGGCAGCGGCTTCCTCCCCTCTTCCTATTAATTTAAGCCTAAAACAGGTAATCGAAGAAACTTTGAAAAATAACACCAGTATTGCAGTGCAAAAATATAATTCAAAAATTAATGAACAAGCTATTTTAGAAAGAAAAGCTGATTTTGATGCTGTACTCGATTTTGGTGTCTCTGTTAGGGAAGAAACTCGTCAGGCGGCTGGAGCATTTGCAAATCCAACAAAAAGTAGAAACCAAAACTATGATTGGGATTTTTCAGTCTCCCAAAAGTTTCTGACCGGTGCAAATTACGAATTAGGTTTTAATACAAATAGAAATCTAACTAATTCAACATTTGCTGGCCTCAATCCCCAGTACACTTCAGACATTAATTTCACTATGACACAACCTCTTTTGAAAAATTTTGGAATTGATAATAATAAAAATCAAATTTACATCGCTAAAAATAATCAGGAAATTTCAGATTTTCAATTTAAAGATTCTGTTATAGATGTGATTACAGAAGCAGAGAATTTTTACTGGGATCTTGTTTTTAGTATTGAAGATTTAAAGGTTAAGAAAAAATCACTGAAACGAGCTCAAGATTTAGAAAAACAGGTGCAGGCACAGGTTGAGGTTGGAACAATGGCACCTCTGGAAATGTTACAAGCAAAATCTGAGGTTGCTTCACGAGATCAATTGCTTTTAAGCGCGCAAGATATAATCCTCGATAATGAAGATAAATTAAAAAATATTCTTAATTATGCATTTGATTCAGAACTTGGGAAAAAACGTCTTCGCCCATCTGAAACTGCAAAATTTGATCCCGGAACGGAAGGTACTCTGGAGGAAGCATTGCAAGTGTCCCTAAGTAAAAGACCTGATCTTTTAGTAAAAAAGAAAGAACTCGATAACCGTAACATTGAGGTCAGATATAACAAAAACCAAATTTATCCGACACTTGACCTAGTTGGCAGTCTGGGACTTAATGGTATTAGTGGTGAAGCAATAAATATTACAACCGGTACTATTCAAGGGACCAGTCAATTTGGAGGTGGGTATGGTAATTCCCTAGGTGATCTTGCATCAGGTAAATACCGTCTTTGGGAGTTTGGGTTCAACTTAAGCTATCCTTTGGGTAACCGCGCAGCTAAAAGTAAGTTAGTCTCAAAAAAGCTTGAAGTCGCCCAGTTATTAATGGATATCAAGGATTTAGAAAAAACCATCACCCTTGAAGTTCGTGAAGCTTATCGACAAATAAAAACAGATATTAAAAGGGTCCATGCCACCCGAATAGCAAGAAAACTAGCAGAAGAAAAACTAAGCGCTGAGGAAAAGAAATTTGAGGTCGGACTTTCTACAAGTTTCAATGTGTTGGAATTCCAGGAAGATCTTGCTGAACAGCAAAGTAACGAAATCAAAGCAATAATTGATTACAAAAAATCCAAAAATCGCTTAAGACAGGCCAAAGCTCAAACTTTAGAGGATAACAATATTCTATTGTCTGAAAGCGATTAAAAATGAAAAAAATCTTGGTATTAATCGGAACTCTGATTCTCCTTACGACATTATATTTCAATAAAAACGAATCTGAGGAACCCTCAAAACCTAAATTTAAAGTATCTAAAGTTTCCCAAGGGCCAATTTCCGTTCAAATTTCTGCAACTGGTATTGTTGAACCAAACTTTAAGGTGGAAGTTAAATCTAAAGCTAGTGGAGAGGTATTATCTTTTCCTAAACATGAAGGTGACCGAGTTAAGAAAGGAACATTACTTCTACAATTAGACAAATCAGATGAAAAAAGAAATGTCGATAAGGCAAAATCGGATCTATCAAGTTCCACTGCTAAATTAAAAAAAGCTGAAACTGCTTTACTTCTCCAAAAAACTAAATACAAAACGGATATAAAAACAGCCGAATCTGAGGTTCAAAAAGCTATTTTTAACCTTAAAGAGAGTGAAGACAAATTAAAAAGGCAAATTGAACTTTTTGATCAAAAAGTAGTATCGCAAGAATCTCTGGAAACTTCTCAGACCCTCTATGAAGTAAATCAACAAAAATTAATTCAAGCAGAATCTCAGTTACAGCAAGCAAAAGACTCTATTCATGATATTGCAATGAAAGAAAATGAAATTGAACTGGTGAATACTGAAGTACAACGTGCGGAAATAGCATTAGATGAGGTTGAAGAAAGGCTTGAAGAAACTGAAATATTTGCCCCAATTACCGGGATTATTATTGAAAAGCTGGTAGAAGTAGGACAAATAATCGCATCGGGTATTTCAAATGTGAATGGGGGTACGGCTCTAGCTACTATTGCCGATATGTCTCGCTTATTTATCATAGCAGATATTGATGAGACAGATATTGGCTCTGTTAAAATAGGACATGCAGTAACCATAACGGCTGATGCATTTCCTGATAATAAATTTAAAGGCGTAGTGAAACGTATTGCTCCTCAAGGCCTGGTGGAAAATAGCATTACCATATTTAAAGTTAAAATTGAGGTTCTTGGAAAAGGCAGAAAAATTTTAAAACCCATGATGTCAGCAAATATCGAGATCGTTACAGATCACGTTGAAAACACCATGCTAACTTCTAGAGCTGGTATTCGTGAAGGTGAAAATGAAAAGTTTGTTATGGTTTTAAAAAATGACAAACCAGAAAAAGCAATTGTTAAAACGGGGATAAGAAATCCAATTCAGGTAGAAATAATTTCAGGCCTCAACCCGGAAGATGAGGTTATTCTCGGTGACTGGGAAAAAGTGCTGGAGGAAGCAAAAGAAAAAAATAAAAAAGTTTCCTCTCTAAAAAAAATATTATGGATGATTCGGTCTAAATAATAATGAGGTAGTCTTGATTGAAATCGAAAACCTTTCTAAAGTATATAATTCCGATACACTATCTGTAACTGCCCTGAATGAAGTCAGCTTTAAAATCAAAAAAGGTGAGTTCGTGGCTATAATGGGTCCTTCTGGTAGTGGCAAATCTACTCTAATGAACCTATTAGGCTGTCTTGATCTTCCTACCAACGGAACATATAAGTTAGTAGATTTAAAAATATCCCAATTAAAAGCCAATCAATTAGCAGAAGTTAGAAACCGTAAAATCGGATTTGTATTCCAAAGTTTTAATCTATTGCCTCGGGCCACTGCTCTGGAAAACACCGAACTACCTCTTCTTTATGGCAGGGTCTCTAATTCTGTCAAAATAGCAATGCAAGCCTTGGAAAGAGTCGGTCTTAAACATAGAGCCCATCACAAACCGACAGAACTTTCTGGTGGTGAAAAGCAAAGAGTAGCGATAGCCAGAGCCTTGGTAAATAAACCCGCAATCATTTTAGCTGATGAACCAACAGGAAATTTGGATTCCGTAACAGGGCAAGAAATAATGTCACTTTTTCACGATTTAAATAAAGAAGGTGTGACATTAATCATAGTGACTCATGAGGATGAAATCGCAAAGCAAGCAAAACGAGTTATTCATATGAAGGATGGAAGGATCGTTAAAGATCAGATGGTGGAGGCTTTGACATGTTGATCTTAGATTTACTTAGAATGGCTCTCAGGAGTTTGATTTCCCATAAATTGCGTACGTTTTTAACGGCACTAGGGATCATCATTGGAGTAGCTTCTGTCATATCTATGATTTCAATCGGTGAGGGTGCAAGGCAACAAACATTAAGTACTATTTCTAAGTTTGGAACAAACATTATTACGATTAAACCAGGACAGAAAAAAACACGTCATGTTTCTACAGGAAAAGTCGACACCTTGGTTTTAGATGATGCTAAATTCATAGAAAAACATGTATCACTTATTACGGGAGTCGCGGCCCAGGTATATCGTTCTGCTCAGCTAAAATTTGGTAATAAAAATACTAATACAACGGTTCGTGGGACAGGTAAAAGTTATGTGCATTTAGCAAATTTTGAGATGCAAACAGGGAGATATTTTAATCAACAAGAAATTAATGCTGCAAAAAGAGTATGTGTTTTGGGTGCGACCGTAGTTAAAAATCTGTTTGAAGAAAGTAACCCACTGGGTAAAACCATTAAAGTCGATGGAAAAAATTTCATTGTTATTGGGATAACGGAACCAAAGGGTGCTTTGAGTTGGTTTGATCCAGATGATCAAATATTCATACCTGTCACAACAGCCCAAAAACGGGTTTTTGGCATGAATCATATTCAATCTATTGATGTACAAGCAGCAAATATAGAAGATCTTGAATTAATTAAAGAGGACATAGCTCAAATATTAAGATTGCGACATAATACGCCAGAAGGTAAAGAAGACGACTTCTATGTACAAAATTCCTCTCAATGGTTGAATAGTTGGGGAGATGCCGCAAAAACTTTCACTTATTTATTAGGCGGAATTGCAGCTATATCTCTTATGGTTGGAGGCATTGGTATTATGAATATAATGCTTGTCTCAGTCACAGAACGTACTCGTGAAATTGGTATTCGAAAAGCAATTGGTGCCAAAAAAAGAGAAATTCTCGAACAGTTTTTAATCGAATCTGTTGTGATAAGCTTTCTGGGTGGGGGCATAGGAGTTCTAATGGGAATAGCTATATCTAAAATGGTCTCGAATATAGGAGGTTGGGAAACGATTGTATCTACACAGTCTATCCTTCTTGCCTTTGGATTCTCAGTCGGAATAGGAATATTTTTCGGTTTTTATCCTGCGAACAAGGCTGCAAATATGAATCCCATCGAAGCATTGCGTTACGAGTAAGCCACTTTACTCAAAGTATTTCTGGCTATTGCCAAGCCCACAAAAATCATTTATTTTAACCATATATTATGGATATCCTTCCTAAAAAAAAGAAATTTATCCATCTTGCCGCCGCTTCATCCCGTATACCAGTTTTAGGTGAGGAGTACATCCCTGACCTTGACCCATTTTTGCTTTTTAAAGAATTATTTAAAAATTCAAATCGATCCTTTCTATTGGAAAGTGGTAAAGGTCCAATAGAAACCGCACATTATTCTATTTTTGGTTCCTCAAACTCCAAACTATTAAAGTTTTATGGTACGAAAGCAAAATTATACGAAAATAACGTTTTGAAATTTCAATTTAAAAATATAAATGAAGCTTTTAAATTATTGGACTTTGAAAACACTACTCAGCAAGTAGACTATCTGCCCCATTTCTGGGGTGGATGGATTGGCTATATCGGTTATGAGGCCGGGGCTCTTTTTGAAAATATTGATCTTCAATCATCTTCTAAAATACCCTCATTAAGTTTCATGGAAGCAGATCGTATATTCATTTATGATCATAGATCTAACAAACTTAAGTATATTCTCTCCGGTGAAAATAAGACAAAAGAATCTGACTATGAAGATTTCTTCTGGGAGATCAAACGTATTTGGAAAGATGTATACAGAGCGTTAGAAATTATTAAAAACTCCATGAAGGAGAAAAAAGAAAATTTGAGTTCAAAAAAAATACTCAAGTCAATCTCAAAAAAAAGCGACTATATAAAAAAGGTTGAAAAGGCAAAGAAATATATTAGTGATGGAGATATTTATCAGGCAAATTTATCACAAAAGTTTGAAGTAGATTTTGATCAAACCCCTTTAGATTTATACCAAAGTCTTAGAAAAGTGAACCCCTCTCCTTTTTCTGGATTTCTTAAATTTAATGACCTTTTCCTTGTAAGCTCTTCTCCTGAACGATTAATAAAAATTACGAACGATACCATTCAATCAAGACCCATAGCGGGAACACGTCCACGTAGTAGTAATAAAAAAGAAGACTATGCCTTAGCAAAAGAGCTTCTATTAAACGATAAGGAACGCGCGGAGCATCTAATGTTAGTCGACTTAGAAAGAAATGATCTTGGGAGAATATGTAAAACGGGCACCGTTCAGGTAACCGATTTTATGCTTTTGGAAAAGTATTCTCATGTAAGCCATATCGTATCCAACATTTCCGGCCGTCTTTTACCTGGTCAAAGTATTTTTGAAATATTGAAAGCTGTTTTTCCAGGAGGGACCATAACGGGCTGCCCAAAAATAAGATGCATGGCAATCATTAACGAATTAGAACCTGTTGAAAGAGGTCCCTACTCCGGCTCATTTGGTTACATTGGTTATACGCCCTATTTGGACTTAAATATAATTATTCGTTCTATTCTAATCCATAAAGGAAAAGCAAGTTTTCACGTTGGAGCAGGAATTGTTGCAGACTCGATTCCGGAAAAAGAATATCAGGAAACTTTAGATAAAGCTGCTGCGATGATGGAAGCCCTGTCTGTCGAGAATTGATAGATGAAAGAACCAATTATATATATAAACGGTATATTTTTTCCTCTTAGCCAAGCTAAAATTTCTATTCTTGACAGAGGTTTTTGTTATGGGGATGGTTTATTTGAAACAATACGTGTAAATTATGGAAAGATATTTCGCCTAGAGCAACACATAAATCGACTTCTGGGTTCCCTAGAGCAAATACTTATTGAACTTCCAATGACCCGACTTGAGCTAATGAGAGCAGTTCAAGAAACTCTCGATAGGAACAAGTTTAAAAATGCCATCATCCGCCTTGCAGTAACTCGTGGTATCACCCATTCAAATATTCAAATTGATCCTGCCATACCACCAACTCTGGTAATCAATATTTATCCCTTTACTCCTCCCAGAAAAGTCATCTATAAAAAAGGAATTCAAATCAAACTTTTTCAAGAACGTGCCAATCTAATCAATGGAACAACAAACCGTTTGAAATCATGTAATTATTTATCAAATATCCTTGTAAAAAACTTATCCGAAAGAAATAATTTTATGGAAGGCGTAATAGTCGATCCAGATTTTGGCGTTACAGAGGGTACAACCAGTAATATTTTCCTGGTAAAAAATGGTTTTCTTAAAACTCCACCAATAAGCCAATATGTGTTAGCAGGGATCACTAGACAAGTAGTCTTGGATATTGCCAAAGAGCATAAAATACCGTTTATGGAGGACCCTATAACAGAAAATGAACTTATTAATGCTGACGAAGTATTTATAACTAACAGTGGTATTGAGATTGTACCGGTGACTCAAATAGACTCTCAATATATCGGAAATAAAAAACCAGGTATCCTTACGGAATTTTTTCATGCTGAATTTTTAAAATGCGTTGAAGCTGAGAAAGATCCATGCTAGTTTCTATCCTTCAATAATCGATAAATTTAAAACCGGGCTCAACAAATGGCAGATTCAGATAGATTTCAAGATAATGCATCTGGAGTTATCACGGACAATAAATACAAAAAATATTGGTTACCAAAAGATTCTTGGGGTGATTTGGGGCAATGGAGAAATTACAATGAGGCTATTGCCTATGTTCGTTTAATGAATCAGGTATATGCAGGAGGTTATAGTGATTGGAGGTTACCGACCAAAGCCGAAGCGGAAGGTTTGTTTGAACTTGACTATGATCAAATTGATTGGGAAGAAGAAATAATTCATATTTCCACACTGTTTGTTAGTAAATGCTCCAATTATATTTGGACCAGCGATATGGATGAAAATAAAAATGTATGTCGAATAAATTTAAGAAATAAAGAATCGGAGTATATAGATCCTAATACGCAAGAGCATCAAGCAGCAAGATTAGTTCGGGATAAATAATTGCAAGCAATATCTAAATTTTCCAAATAATATTCCAAAAAGTAATACAATCTAAATCCTTAATGCCCTTATCCTGATATTCTTCTCCGGAAATTGTCTTTTCTTTACTTCCTTCGGTATCAAAAGCCACAATTGATACGTCAGCATGTTTTGTATTCTCAAATCCATTGAAAAGAGTTCCTGCTAATTTAGCCGGGCTATCAAGAGGGATAAACCGAGCCGTCCTTTCACCTTTTTTAAAATTGTGCAGATCTAGGCATAAGCCATCATTTTCTAACCAGAGGTTCTGATTATGATCCGCCGTTTTCCCTGTGGCAAAAACCTTGTCATCGATTCTAACAGCGTATACGGGTCCAACGGACCCCTTTAACCAAACCTTGCCATTGTCTTTGATTTCTGCCATTTTCCTAGATTTTTTGACTTAAAACCTGATTTATACCATAATTTTAATTTTTCAAACAATTCCTAATTATCTAAATTCATTGACCAAAAAATTTTTTACCCGTCTCGAAGATGATCTAAATAGCCGTAAAGAGAAATATCTTTACAGGGAATCCGGATTATATAAAAACTACCAGCACAATCTGGCCTCCAATGATTACTTTCAATTACGTTCTCATCCCAATGTAATTAATGGAATAAAAAAGGCCTGTGAAAAATATGGTTCAGGTAGTGGTGCCTCCCCTCTTCTTTCAGGCTTTCTGCAATGCCATCAGGATTTATTGGATGAAATTCTAAATTGGAAAAAGAAACGATCTGGAATGCTTTTCAATTCTGGTTTTGTTGCCAATCAAGCTCTATTAAAAAACTTACCAGGAAAAAAGGATTTAATACTCGCTGACAGACTCATTCATCATTCCTTGGCACAAGCGCTTTTGCAGTGCCCAGCAAAATTTAAGAGATACGGTCATTTAGATATACCAGAATTAGAAAATTTACTGAGAAAATATTCCAAAGATTTCGATACAATCTTTGTAGTTACAGAGAGTGTATTCAGCATGGATGGGGATTATCCTGATTTAAAGAATTTGGTGCAGTTGAAAAACATTTTTCCTTTTATATTGATACTTGATGAAGCACACGGAACAGGAGTATTTGGTAAAGATGGGAGTGGTTTGGCTGAAGAAATGGGTATTTTATCAGAAGTCGATATTTTGGTTGGAACCTTTGGAAAAGCTTTGGCAAGCATGGGAGCCTATGTATTAGCAAATAATTCCTCGATTATAAATTACTTAACTAACGTGGCAGGCGAATATATTTATTCGACTTTTTTAGCACCATCACAAGTAGGCGCTGCACATGAAGCAATAAAACTGTTAAAGAATTTTGACAAACAAAGAGACAAAATTAGGAAATTATCTAAATATTTTAGAAATTCTTTAGAGCAAAATTCTTTATCATATGAGTCACCAATTATTCCAGTTTTAATTGAAGACCCAAAGGAGACAATAATTTTGCGGGATCGATTGTTAGAAAAAGGAATTTTAGTTGGTGCAGTTCGCCCACCCACTGTACCAGGAAAAACCTCCCGGCTTAGAATCTCACTTCACTCCGGCGTAGAAAAAACATTGGTGGACGAACTATTATTTTTTTTAAATACATGGAAGAAAAACATAAGATAACAGCTATATCGGGTTGGGCAATTCCAAGAACTTGGTATGCGGAGCAAATACAAAAAGCCTTTCCCTATTCTAATATCCAAGTTATTTACCCTGAAAATCCGGAAGATGAGGAAGAAGCAAAGTGTTTATTAAATCAATATCAATCCCAACTGTATATTGGGTACTCATTAGGTAGTCTTTGGCTACTAAAACATCATATTTATTTACCTCAAAATTGCGATAAAGCGATCCTTGCACCAATTTTAGCCTTCTTGAATACAAGCAATTTAGGGGGGAAAACATCAGAAGGCCAATTAAAATATTTGATAAAGATACTTAACGACAGTTCAAGTAAAAAAGAGGTTTTAAAAGATTTTTTCTTTCATGCGGATCTCCCTTACCCGGAAACACAAATTGATGATATCCCAGACAGAAATACCTTAATTAAGGGCCTAGAGTTTCTTAAAAATAATTCTGTCACGGGCAAAGAAACTAAAGATTTTTTGTCGATTATAGGCGAAAATGATAATTTTATTAATGCGGAATCATTAAAAAAGTATATTCCACAGTTAAAAATTATAGAAGACGCTGGGCATTCACCTACTAAATTATTAATGCACCTGGCAAAAATTTTAAATAATAAATAATTTATTCTTTATTTTTAAACTTCAGCCACGCCTGTACCTTGAACTCACTAAACTATTTACCAGAGATAGAAGTCAAAATAATAAAAAGTTTTTCAAAGTATGCTCGATCCTATGATCGGCATGCTCTTTTACAGAAATCAATGGCGGAAAGACTTGCTTCCTATTTACCAGATAAGCCTCCTCCCGAAATTCTTGAGTTAGGTTGTGGAACAGGACTTTTTACAAGGCATTTATTAACGATGGATATAGTTAAATTGACATTGAATGACATATCGCCAGTCATGATCGATACCTTAAAGTCCAGCCTAGTTATACCGAAGAATACTCAATTTATTATAGGTAATGCCGAAAGAATGCCCTTAGGTAAAACCGATCTAATCTGCGCCAATGCCGTATTTCAATGGTTTCAAGATACACAAAAAGCACTAACCCATTTAAAGAATTCATTGAACGATAATGGAACCATACTGTTTAGTACTTTTGGACCAGAAACACTTATGGAGTTTCGAGAGGCTGCAAATTTAATTAATCCCATCAATTTGTATTCAGTAAAACAATGGAAAAGCTTTTTCAAACAAATTGGATTTAAATTAAACACATTGGATGTGGAAAAAAGAAAAGTATTTAATCAAAACACCCTTAATCTGCTAAAAAATCTTCAGCAGATTGGTGCTACTCCTATTAAAATGTTTGACGTTGGGAATCTCAGAACACTTATAAAGGAATACGATAAATACTTTTCAACCGAGCAGGGGGTTTATTCAACTTGGGAGCTATACTATTTTTCCATATCCCATTAAGATGAAGCTGTTAGCAATTAAACCTCTGCTCAACATTCCTCAAATATATGACAGCAGAAATACTTAAAAAAAACTTTTCTCTATTAAAAACCCATCATCCAAAAACCTATGAGGTTTTAACTGGTGCTAAGCAATCACAACATTACGTAGTGCCAATTTCACAATCCGGCCATCCCACCCTCGCTCATATAGATGCAAAAGGAAGAAAAAAATTCTTACTTAGTAAATATGATCCTTTAAAAGAGGCCGAAAAATTAATTAAATTGTTAAGGGTTGAAGATCATACGAATTTCATAATTTTGGGCATGGGTTTAGGCTATCAAATTTTTGAACTACTGAAATTAGTTCCTGAGTCCTCCAAACTCATTGTAATAGAAAATGACATAGAGCTTTGTAAATTAGCTTTTGAGACAATCGACTTCAGGGAAATCTTACTTTATTCTGATGTTAATTTTATTTTCCCAAATACAACTTCAGATATTCAAACTCATCTAGATGAGGAAAAGTTTAATTTATGTATTAATGGTTATTGCCTGATTCAGCAAAACGCCTTATCCCAAGTAAACAGGGAAAAAAGTAATAGGTTACTTTCAGAATTAAAGAATTTTCTACAAGAGAGTTCCTTAAATTTAAAAACACAAAAAGCAAAATCCAAAATTTTCTGTAGTAATATTTCTAATAATATTCACAATATTATTACCAGTATTGGAATAAATTCATTAAAAGCATCTTTTACCAATATTCCATCCATAATTTGTTCGGCGGGACCCTCACTTGATAAAAACATTCAATTACTTAAAGCAAAACGTAATAATTTTATTTTAATTTCTGTCGCAACAGCTCTAAAAACACTTAAAGCAAATAAAATAACACCTGATTTTGTTATAGCCATTGATCCTGAAGAGATCACTCTTAAGTTTTTTGACTTTCAAAACAAATCCCCAGGACCTTGGCTTGTTTATGATCCTGTCGTTCCTTCACCTATTCCTGATTTCTTTATAAAAAAGCGTCTTGTTTATGACTCATCTAATAAGCTTGCACAGTGGTTACAAAAATACATAGGCGAAAATGGCACTTTAGGTAAAATATTCTCGGTCGCACACGCAGCATTTCAATTTTCTGATTTCATTGGATGTTCCCCAAAAATACTTATCGGGCAAGACTTTGCATTTGATAGAAATCGTCTTCACTCTAAAGATTCATATTACCATCAAAGTTTGGAAGATAAAATTTGTCAATATCAACCCTTGAAGTTATTAAACGAAAAAAACTTCCATAAATATTCGAACAATATTATTGACCGGCAAAGTATTTATTCGGAGACACTTTTTACAACTATTTCCCTTGATACCTATGCAAATGTATTTACAGATACTATGCAGGCAAACTTAAATACTTATAATGCTACTGAGGGTGGAATAGGAATAAAAAAGGTGGCAAATATTTCCCTTCGCGAGGCAATAAACAATTTTTGTGGTACCAATATTTCCCAAAAATTCAATTTCACCTTAAATTCTCTTGCTCCTAAACAATACGATCTTAAAGAGACAGCGGTGTCCGCTCAAAATCAAAAGAATTTATTAAATTCTATTTTGGGAACTCTAATTAATTTAGAGGAAAATATAATTACCGTTTCAACAATAACGGAAGATATCAAGAAAGATTTTATTCAAAAGATGGATGAAGTAATAAAAAACTTGTTAAATGACAAAGAGACTACATTATTACTACAAAATTATAATTTTTCAGGTTTTTCTATATGGAATCAACGAACGAATCAGATCTTAAAGAAAAGAAATGCGATGGATTCAAAAATGTTGATGGATGAGGAATTTAAAAGAGACTATGACTTTCTTAAAGTTTTGAAGGATTCGGTAAGATTTAATATTCTAGCATTTGAATTGTTTTCCAAGGAAACTAACACGGTTTAAACCTTTTTTATCTAAATTGTAATTCGCTAAGGCTTAATTTGTTACTCGTTTAAAAGCTTTTCTATCTCTGTTTCAAGCCCAAATCCAGATCCAAACCACTTACCACGAAGTGTTCCATTCTTATCAATTAAGAGCGTCGAAGGAGTTCCTCTCAATTGATAATTCTCAAAGGTCCCCGCAGAAAACTTCTTATCCTTATAATAAGCCATCACCTGATCATTTATTTTTTTTTGGGTAGATTCAGGTAACTGAGAAAAGTTCGGGAAATCTCTATCTATCATTTTTTTTGCATTATCCTTTGCTTTTAAAGGATCTGCTGGATAAATCTTATCCCTGGCAATCGGGAAAGGAATCTTATAAGAAAGATAATTGCCTTCAAGCATTCCCTGATTATTCAATGAATAGAAGGTGTCTCCAACCACCTCACCTTGATCTATTAATTTTTTTAAATTTTCTAAATTATTCCACTGAAAATGTTCGAATGCAGTGGCCAGCCCCCAAAAAAGAATAGGTTTGTTGTTAAATTTCCTATAGGACTCGAGAAACTCCGGAAACCCTGCATTAAAGCATCCAGGACAATTAACCTGGAATACTATTATTACAATGTTCCTTCCCTTTTCCTGGCCTATATTTGAGGGCTTTCCTTGAACCCATTCTGATATATCTAAGTCTGGAGCGGGCTCATTAATTTGAGGCATGAGTAGATTCTTTACCAATACTATTTATTAAATGATCAATCATTGGCTTCATCCTTTCTGGTGGATTTTTAGAAAGTGCCTCATTTAACAAATAAAGTGCCCTGCTCTTTTCACCCTGCATGTTATCAATAATTCCAAGCATCACATAAGAGTTGATGCCTTTATCGCCCATCGAATAATCATCGATAATTTTTTGAAAATGTTTTCTAGCCTTAGGATATTTCTTCAATCTGTAATAGGAGGAACCCATACCGAAATGAATATTATCCTGTAAAAACATAGGTGGGTTTTGTTTACCAAGCCTATTAAATAGCTTGATACTTTTTGAGTATTTTCCTTCACTGAAAGCCTTCATGGCCGAATTATAATCTGTAGTAGAAAAGATAACAGGCGGTTTGACCACAGAAAGTTTTCTTAGTTTTTTCCTCTGTTCTCCATAATCAGCACGAGCTTTTTTCAAGTCAGACTGCATTGTTTTATTACGGTCCATTTCTTTTGAAATTCGGGTGGAAAAATCTTTTTCGGTAGAGGTAATATCTGAATCGGTTTTTCTTATTAGCTCAGCCATGGCCACTTCTTGTTGTTCCAATGAGTCTTGATTAACAAATAGTCTTTCAACTTCTTTTGTAAGATTATCCAGATCTTGTTGTGTTTGCCTTCTTTCAGCTAGCTTTGCCTCATCAGGCGGAGTCCATACGTGCATTTCTGAGGGGTTTACTGACCAATTTGTAGGTGCCGATGGTAAGTAACCTCCACAACCTGACAAAAAAATGCCAAAATTAATTACAAAAAATATCTGAAAAATACTTTTCATATAAACTTAAAGTAATATAATTTATAATATAACTGATTTAATTCTATCGAAAATCCCCTTAATTTTCAACTCTTTACAAAAATGAAAGATTATTACTCCGTACTAGAAACCAAAAAAGGCGCCTCTGACGATGAGATTAAAAAAGCTTATCGTAAGTTGGCAATGAAATATCACCCCGACCGTAATAAGGATGACAAAAGGGCAGAAAGCAAATTCAAAGATATAAGTGAAGCTTATGCCGTCTTAAGTGATAAAAAAAAGCGTCAGCAATACGACCAGTTTGGTTCAGAAGGTTTTCATCAAAAATTTTCACAAGAAGACATCTTCAAGGATTTCGATATCAATGAAATTCTTAGAGGATTCGGATTTGGTTCCGGTCCCGGACCTGGAGCCGGGAATCCTTTTCAAGGGAATTCTTTTGGAGGATTCGGCAACCCCTTTCAAGGTCAGCAGCGACCAACACCCCCTCCCCCACCACTTGTAAAAGATCTTTCTGTAAGTTTTGAAGAGGCCGCATTGGGAGCTCAGCGAAACATTTCTATTTCAAGAAATGGGGTTGTAGAAGAAGCAAGTATTAAAGTTCCCGCAGGAATTTCTAATGGCAAAGTGCTACGCTTGAAAGGAAAAGGTCATTCAGACCCCCATGGTAAAAAACAAGGGGACCTGCATTTAAAAGTTCAAATTCTCCCTCATTCAATTTATAGAAGAGAAGCGCAAAACGTAGTAATAGATGCAGAAATTAAATTGACCGATGCGATTTTGGGCACCACGATCGAAGTCGAAACATTAAATGGCATTAAAGGGGTCAAAATTCCCGCCGGGACTCAAAATAATGCTAAGTTGAGGTTAAAGGGTGTCGGAATTAAAACTTCGTCTGGAAAACAAGGAGACCAATTGGTAAATATTAAAATTGGGATCCCAAAAAAACTGACAGAAGATCAGCAAAAGCATATTGAGTTTTTAAGAGGCACCGGTATTTAAAGAACTAAGAATTCATTTTGACAAACAAAATAAGTCTATTTCAATATATATAACCGATTTTTTAAATGGAGTAAAAGGTGGCCAAGGTATTTTTCAAAACAGATAATGTCGAACATGAGGTGGAAGATGGGACACCCCTCATAGATTTTTGTGATGATGTGGATGTATCGCTTTCATTCGGATGTACTGAAGGGACTTGCGGTGTCTGTGAGGTGACTGTCGTTGAAGGAAGGGAAAACCTCTCGCGGATCACCGATGAAGAAAAGGATTATTTACTGGAGGAAGATCTCGAGGAAGGTATGCGGCTCGGCTGTCAAGTCAAAGTAAGAAAAGGAAACGTTACCCTAAAATGGAAAAAGGTTAAGGGGTAGTTAAAATAACTCCCTTCTACCACTTAAAAACTTCTACTATAATTACATGTTTTAAATCAAATCAGTACCCATAGAAAATATATGAATAAAGCATCTATAAACTAACTAATAAATATATTTTTATATAAATATTAGTGCCCATTAAAATTGTTTTGCGCAATTATACTCTTGAAATAAAATTAATAACATAAATAAATTCTACAATTTAACCGAAGAGATTTTCAAGCTTGACTTAAACAATAACTCTGCTAAGATTGACAGGTTACTTAACTCTTTTAAATAGTCCAGAGAGGCTATAAAGGGAAAAATCATGATTTCTGAAAGTAAACGTCTACCTTCTATCTGGTCACTACCGACCTATGGGAGGTTTTTTTTTGACCCCATTTACCCCCTTCCCTTTTCAAAATGAGCACTATCCTATTAAACGAAAAAGAAATCGCTCGGGCTATAAGTAGAATTTCGCATGAAATCCTAGAGCGAAATAAGGGCGCTGAAAATATCGCATTGATAGGGATTCGTACCCGCGGGGTTACTGTTTCCAATCGTCTCAAACAAAAAATAAACGATATAGAAAACTTGGATGTGGCTGTTGGAGCATTGGATATAACTCTATATAGAGACGATGTTGGAACGGGCCTACAAAAACCACAACTCAAAAAAACCGAAATCACATTTGCCCTGGAAGGAAAGCATGTGGTTCTTTGTGATGACGTATTATTTACAGGAAGAACCATTCGCGCTGCGATCGATGCCTTAATGGATTTTGGCCGACCGGCTTCCGTACAACTGGCCGTTTTGATAGATCGAGGCCACCGTGAGTTGCCCATTAGACCCGATTATGTGGGAAAAAATATTCCGACCCCAAAGTCCAAGCGAGTCCAGGTCCACTTAAAAGAAATTGATAAAGAAGATAAGGTCATTATTATAGAGGAGCCTGAAAAATGACCGAGACCGCGACCCTAAGTCATCAAGATATAATCACGACGAAAGACCTGGACGCAAATGATATAGAAACCATCCTGGATACAGCGGATTCTTTTAAAGAAATTTCTACACGGGCTATAAAGAAGGTACCGACTCTCAGGGGTCGGACCATCATAAACCTATTCTTTGAACCCAGTACGCGTACCCGAACCTCATTTGAAATTGCAGGGAAAAGGTTGAGCGCCGATGTCATCAATATTTCCGGCGCTGGAAGCAGTATAGTTAAAGGCGAGAGCCTGATTGATACCGCAAAAAATCTCGAGGCAATGAGTCCCGACATCCTTGTTGTCAGGCACAATTGCTCTGGAGCCCCTTCTCTTATCTCTGAGTTTGTAAATTGTCCCGTGATCAATGCAGGCGATGGAATGCACGAGCATCCCACCCAATCCCTTCTCGATTTGCTAACCATCCGCGAGCATAAAGGAACCTTAAAAGGTTTAAAGGTCTCCATTGTAGGGGACATCGCACACAGCCGGGTTGCAAGATCCAATATTCAGGCAATGCAAACCATGGGAATGAAGGTAAAAGTTGTCGCCCCGCCTACCCTTATTCCTGTGGAAATAGAAAAAATGGGGGTGGATGTTTGCTATGACCTAGGACAAGGAATTAAAGATGCGGATGTCATAATGATTCTTCGAATTCAACTGGAAAGACAAAACCAAGGTCTGTTATCAAGTTTAAGGGAATACTCGAACTACTTTTGTCTTACAGCAAATCATTTGGCCAATGTAAGTGATGATATTTTGATTATTCATCCGGGACCTGTGAACCGAGGTATTGAGATTTCTTTAGATGTATTGGAAGGACCTCGGTCCCTGATATTGAATCAAGTAACCAATGGAGTCGCGGTAAGGATGGCTCTTTTTTATCTCCTTTTAGGTGAGAGCGATGCGAACTCTAATTAAAGACGGTCACCTCATTGATCCAGCCAATAAAAGAAATGGCAAATTTGATGTACTCATTAATAAAGGGAAAATCGAAGCCGTAGAACCCAGTGGAAAATTAAAAGATATAGCTGATTCTAAGACTATAGATGCCAAAGGGGCAATTGTAGCGCCCGGGTTTTGTGACATGCATGTCCATTTCAGGGAACCGGGTCATGAATATAAGGAAACTATACAAACAGGCAGCGAATCAGCCGCCGCCGGAGGATTTACTACCGTTGCCGTAATGCCCAACACCTCTCCTGTAAATGACAACCGTTCTGTCACTGATTTTATTCTAACTCAGGCAAAAGAAACTTCCAGCATCAACATATTACCCATTGGAGCTATCACTAAAGGGTTAAAAGGTGAGGCACTTTCGGATATGGGTGAACTTAAGGAGGCGGGTTGTATCGGTTATTCTGATGATGGCAGGCCCGTCAGTGACAGTGAGATTATGCGCCGTGCCCTGGAATACAGCAAAATGTTTGGTCTGCCCTGTATTCAACACAGTGAAGTCCTTGAGTTGACCGAGGGCGGCAGCATGAATGAGGGAGTGGTTTCTACAGAACTCGGGCTAAAAGGAATGCCCACAGAAGCCGAAGATATCATGGTCCATCGCGATATATCCCTACTACCAAAAACCGGTGGCAGATTGCATGTTGCCCACATCAGTAGTGGAGGTTCTGTAGAACTCGTCCGCCAGGCTAAAGCAAAGGGATTACCCGTTACCTGTGAAGTTGCCCCTCATCATTTCACCCTGACCCATGAGGAATGCAGGGGCTACAACACAAACGCAAAAATGAGTCCACCTTTAAGGACTGATTCCGATTTAGAGTTAATTCAGGAAGGTATGCGAGACGGAACCATTGATATCATAGCAACAGATCATGCCCCGCATGATTTGGTTGATAAACAGGTTGAATTCAGCAAAGCGTGCTTTGGTATCGTTGGCTTAGAAACCGCCCTTCCATTGACTTTAAAAATGGTGGATAAAAAAATCATTTCGCTGGAGAAGGCCATTGATATGCTCACGTTGCAACCCAATCGCATTTTTGGACTGGATAAAGGAACGCTAGGGATCGGTAAAGTTGCTGACATTACCTTGTTTGATGATAAAGAGGAATATTCTATAGATCCTAGTAAGTTTAAATCGCGAAGCAAAAACTCTCCTTATGCGGGTTGGAAGGTGAGAGGAAAAATTCTTCATACTCTTGTTAATGGTAAAACGGTATTTAAAGCTAACTAACTTCATTATTATTTTTTCTAGATACAATAATAAAATATGAAAGCCATTTTAGCCCTTGCTGATGGAAAAATTTATGAGGGAGAACATTTTGGTACCGAAAATGAAGTCGAAGCTGAAATAGTTTTTAACACAAGCATGTCGGGTTACCAGGAAATTATTACGGACCCATCCTATTGTGGGCAAATGGTCATTATGACCTACCCTTTAATTGGAAACTATGGAATCAACCCAGAGGATTTTGAATCAGACCGTCCCTATTTATCAGGATTTATAATTAAAGAATTAAGTAGTGTGCAAAGTAACTGGCGGTCACGCGGAAGTTTGGAAGAATTTTTAAGAGAAAATAATGTATTCGGTATTCAGGGTATCGATACCCGGGCACTGACCCGTCGAATTCGTAATAAAGGGGCACAGCAAGCCGTTCTTTCGACAAACACGGCTGACCCGCAAAAATTAATTGAAAAGGCCCGTAATTCTCCGAGTTTAATAGGGCAGGACTTGGTCAAGGAAGTGACCTGTAAAAAAGCCTATGAGTGGAATGAAGGTCAATGGGTGATTCAAAAAGGTCAAACTCGATTAGAGATAACTAAAGATCGTCCGTACAAAGTCTTGGTCTATGATTTTGGTGTTAAGAGAAATATTTTAAGAAAATTGACCCGGGCGGGTTGCAAAGTAAAAGTGATTCCTGCAAAAACACCGGCAGAAGACGTCCTGGCTGAAAAACCCGATGGTGTATTTCTTTCAAATGGCCCGGGTGACCCCGCTGCCGTAACTTATGCTATCAAAAATGTTAAAGCCCTGATGGGAAAGGTCCCCGTATTTGGTATCTGCCTCGGCCACCAGATACTAAGCCTGGCATTGAATGCTACTACTTATAAGTTGAGGTTTGGCCATCACGGAGGAAACCAACCCATAATGGATTCAAAATCCGGAAAAGTTGAGATCACATCCCAAAATCATGGCTTTGCTGTTAAACAAAATTCACTTCAAGGTAACGTAGAAATCACATCAACAAATCTGAATGATGACACCGTGGAGGGTATTGAACATAAAGATTGGCCGATATTCTCGGTCCAGTATCATCCCGAAGCATCACCGGGGCCTCATGACTCCGATTATTTATTCGATAAATTTGCTGGTCTTATGAAGGCTGCGAATTAATGCTTCGAGATATATTAGACGATCATTTAGAGTTCGCTGCCAAATCAATTCCCTCGGACCAGATTTTAGAAGCCAAAAAATATTATCAGAAAGAAACTGGGGAAATTTTTGAAGATGACAAATCCTATAATACAAGAATGGCATTATTCTTGGAATGGTATTTGTTCAACAATTACATCACCGAGAAATCAAAAACTGTCCTTGAAGTTCTCATTTCTGAAAACCATGAAACATGGCCTACCGAAAAACTTGAAGTCATTCAAAGTATTACCAAGACTATCCACGGCTTATTTCTTATAAAAAAAATTAAAGATCAAGAAGTAAAAGTGTTAAATCTTTTCACGGATGAAGCATATATCGTGCAAGAAAAAGAATCTCGCTTGATTTTCAGGAAAAACGATCTTTTTCAAGGCAGAATTATTTGTTTTGAAGAGCAGTTTTACTTTACAGGTAATTATTGCTTCCATCCCAAAGAAACCCATAAATATATTAAACCAAAAATAAAAGTTATACAGAGGATCCAAAACCAGTATAAAAAAGAACTTAAAAAAAATGAGAAATTACTTCTTAAGGAGAATAAGAAACTAGTAAAACAAGAAGCCAAAATTGAGAAGTTGAATGAAAAAATAAGTAATGCCGGCACTGAGAATACGAAGTTAAATCAAAAGTTATCAGGTTTACATGAAAGGAAGAATGACATAAATAAAGGAATAAAGGATTTGGAAAAAGAAATTCATGTTTTAAAGCATGAGAAAATTCATATTGAAGGCAATCAACAAATTAATACACTAATAAATAAATTGGCTTATATGAATTTGAAGTGGGAACGCTCTCGCCAAATTAACATTACTGATATATACAACAATTAATGCCTAAACGAACTGATATCAAGAAAATTTTACTGATTGGATCTGGCCCCATCATTATTGGGCAGGCCTGCGAATTTGATTATTCGGGTACTCAAGCTTGTAAATCTTTAAAGGAAGAAGGTTATGAAATAGTTCTCGTAAATAGTAATCCTGCCACAATAATGACTGACCCTGAGTTTGCAGATCTGACCTATATAGAACCTGTCACACCCGAAGTGGTAGAAAAAATTATTGAACGAGATAGACCCGATGCTCTCCTTCCAACTATGGGAGGTCAAACTGCTTTAAATACGGCTCTTGCTGTTGCAGAGAGGGGTATCCTAGATAAATACAATGTCGAATTGATTGGTGCAAAAGTCGATTCAATAAAAAAAGCAGAGGATAGGAACCTATTTAAAAAAGCCATGGTCAAAATTGGCCAAAAGGTACCCCCTAGCGGTCATGCCGTTTCAATCGAAGAGGCCTGGAGTATTGTGGAAGAAACAGGCTTCCCTGCAATTATTCGTCCCTCATTTACGCTGGGGGGAACGGGAGGCAGTATTGCGTATTCCAAAAAAGAATTTGTTCCCCTGGTCGAGCATGCCTTAACTTCCAGCCCTGTAAAACAAGTTCTTATTGAAAAATCACTATTGGGATGGAAAGAATTTGAACTCGAAGTAATGCGCGACCTCAATGACAATGTCGTCATCATTTGTTCAATTGAAAATTTTGATCCCATGGGAATTCATACCGGGGATAGCATTACAGTAGCCCCTGCCCAAACGCTTACCGACAAAGAATATCAAATCATGCGTAATGCAGCCATCGATATCATTAGAGAGATTGGAGTGGATACGGGAGGCTCGAATATTCAATTTGCAATGGACCCTGAAACCGGAGAGATGATTGTAATTGAAATGAACCCCAGAGTTTCACGTAGTTCAGCTTTGGCCTCTAAGGCCACAGGTTTTCCTATAGCAAAAATTGCTGCAAAATTAGCTGTGGGATATTCGTTGGATGAAATTAAAAATGATATTACTCGTGTGACACCGGCATCTTTTGAGCCAACCCTGGATTATTGTGTTGTCAAAATCCCTAGGTTTACCTTTGAAAAATTCCAACAAGCAGAACCTGTTCTCACAACTCAAATGAAATCTGTTGGGGAAGTAATGTCCATAGGACGGACGTTTAAAGAAGCACTACAAAAATCCATCCGATCAATGGAAATTGGTAGTTACGGATTCGAAGAAAATTTTCAGTTCAAGCTGAACAATGCTGGGTTAATGGAAGAAATGCAAAAAGAGAAACTTATTGAAGCACTATCAATTCCTTTTTCAGATAGATTATGGCAAGTGGCAGCCGCATTGCGTCGTGGTATTGAAATTGAAAAACTATATAAACTAACAGGCATAGATCCATGGTTCCTTGATAATTTAAAAAGAATTATTGAATTAGAACTGGAAATTAAAAGTTTAAACTCAATTGATTCTCTCGATCAGAAGATGCTTTATAAAGCAAAAGAATACGGGTTTTCGGATATTTTTCTTGCTGGAGTTTTAAATTGCTCTGAACAGGAAATACGTGAAAGAAGGATTGCATTTAACATTTTCCCTACCTACAAAAGAGTAGATACGTGTGGTGCAGAGTTTGAAGCCTTTACACCATATTTATATTCTACTTACGAAGAAGAGTGTGAAGCCAATCCAACTAAAAAGAAAAAAATAATGATTTTAGGCGGTGGACCCAACAGAATTGGCCAAGGAATCGAGTTTGATTATTGTTGTGTTCATGCTTCATTTGCACTTAAAGAAGATGGTTTTGAGACTATCATGGTCAACTGTAACCCAGAAACTGTGAGTACAGATTATGACACATCAGATCGATTATATTTTGAGCCAGTAACACTTGAAGATGTCCTTCATATCATTCGTGTTGAGAAACCCACTGGGATTATTGTTCAATTGGGCGGCCAAACACCTCTAAAGCTTTCCTTATCTTTACTTAATGAAGGAGCTCCAATTATTGGAACCAGCCCTATTGACATTGATAGAGCCGAAAATAGAGAACTCTTTAAGCAAGTTTTAGAAAAACTTGGACTCAAACAAACCTCAAATGGTATTGCATTTTCATATAAAGAAGCCAAAGAAATAGCAAATACTATTGGATATCCTGTCGTTGTCCGTCCTTCTTATGTATTAGGCGGACGGGCGATGGAAATTGTATACAATCAAAGTCGCCTGGATTACTACATGCAGCATGCCGTCCAAGCCTCTCCAGAACACCCAGTTCTTATCGATAAATTTTTAGAAAATGCCATAGAATTTGACGTGGATGCTATCTCAGATGGTACCGATGTCGTCATAGCTGGAGTGATGGAGCATATAGAAGAAGCTGGTATTCACTCTGGGGATAGTGCCTGCTCCCTTCCTGCTATTTCTCTCCCAGCTGAAATAATTGAAGAAATGAAAAATCAAACTCAAGCTTTAGCCAAAGAGCTTAAGGTCATAGGTTTGATTAATATTCAATTTGCCGTACAAAATAGTGAAATATTTATTATCGAAGTAAATCCTCGGGCATCACGCACCATTCCTTTTGTTAGCAAATCCATTGGAGTACCTCTCGCAAAAATTGCAGCACGTGTCATGGCTGGAAAAAGTCTAAAGGAAATTGGTTTCACAGAAGAAGTACAGCCAACCCATATTTCAGTAAAAGAATCGGTATTTCCTTTTAATAAATTTTCTGACGTAGATATTTTGCTCGGCCCAGAGATGAAATCAACAGGGGAAGTCATGGGTATAGATAAAACCTTTGGCAGAGCATTTGCTAAATCCCAATTGGCAACAGGCGTTAGACTTCCCCTAAAAGGAACTGCCTTTATAAGTGTAAAAGATTCGGACAAACCAAAAGCAGCTACAATTGCTAAAGGACTTAGGGAGCTTGGTTATAAAATTCTCGCAACTGCAGGAACAGCAGATTCCCTTAAAAAGGCTGGGATTGAAATAGATTTAATTAACAAGGTAAAAGAAGGTTCTCCACACTGTGTTGAAATGATTGAATCAAAAAAAATAGACTTGGTTATAAATACAACTTTTGGTGAACAAGCAATTGAAGATTCTTTTTCACTAAGAAGAAGTTCCTTGAATCAAAATTTACCTTACTGCACAACAATTGCCGGGGCTTATGCTTTATTGGGGGGCCTAAAAGCCATGAAAGAAGAGAGTCTTGGTATTACGGCAATACAGGAATACAACATTTCATAAATTTTACAAAATTTACTCTTATATTTCACACCTTTCATCAAACCTTAAAACCTAAGTCTATTTAATTTAATTACTCTTTTCAAAAGAGCGCACAACATTCCCCGGCATAAAATCTTTTCCTACAATAGTCATTGCCCTTGAAAAACCAAGCATGCTATCGGTAATCTGAATAACACCCATCTTGACATAAATATCTCCTAAATCATTATCTGTCAGAGGGTCATTTAAACCCAACCCAAGAGAAAAAACGCGATATTTATCACCAACCTCAACTCCATTTTGTTTACCTAAATTTATTAGCACATCCTTATTTTTTACCGAAATAATATCTCCTTCAAGAGCAAAGCCCTGGAGCCTATCATTAACATATGAAACTATATTTTTACTAAGGAGGGTTAGAGCTAAATTCATTGAACTAGTCTCTTCCTTACTCCACTTGTCATGATGAAGGTCTATTTCTTCTGAGAAAGGGCGTCGGCCTGCGTTGGATGTAGATTTAAAAATTTTCTCTTCAATCACTCTACCCGTCTTATTTTGAATAAGCTGTATCTTGGCATCTATTTCGGCACTCTCACTATTTTGTTTTTTCGAAAAAGCACTATCAGATTTTGAGGACACATTTGCACCAGTGTCAAATTTTAGGACCTCCCCTCTTATTTGATAAAAACTTGCTTTCTGGGGTATTCTTCCTAGTCGAACCGGCCAAGGCACTGGATCTGTTTTCTTGGGTGGCATTTGTTTGGGGATTTTATCGATTGTATTATCTGTAGAATCTTGAATAGGAAGTATACCCATAATATTCTCACCGCTTATAAATTTTACGCTTGGGATACTGTCATTTATATTAGGAATTCGATCGTAAAATCGACCATCTTTAGAATAATTAAATCTGTTTGGACGAGAATTATTTAAAGAAGAACTACTGGCAGATGAACCCATCATATTTAGTTCATTTCTCAATAATGAACCTGATGTTTCAGGAGGACTAATACTTTTATCAGGTAATAAATAAACTTGTTTTTCCTGGGCCAATTGGTTTTTCAAATGGATTGTTAAAATTTTTCCTGGGCTAAATTTTTTATTCCATTTTGGAGGATCCTTAAGTTCCGTTACTACGATTTTATGTTTTTCATCAGCAAAAGCTTTGCTATTAAAAAAACAGAAAAAAAAGATAATTAGCAGGAATCTGAAATGTGATATTTGAATCATGTCTGAAGAGAGGCTCTCAAAAAATATTTCTATTTGTTTATTAATATATCGTCATTAATTCGCAAATCTTCAGATTTATTGCCTAATTTTCAGAAATTTGGCCTATTTTTATTTGTTTTGTTTCCTTGACCGATTCCAGTTCAAACAGTACAATTCACCGCATGAAAAAAACAGCCCTATTAACTTTATTTTTCTCCTTGTGCTTTCCCTGTATTCTATTTGCAAAGGAGGATGGAATGGTTCTGATTAAATCGGGTTGCTTCATAATGGGTACAAATCAAAATGCTATTTATGAAGACGATGACGATAACTCTCGTGAAAAACCAGCTCATAAGGTATGCCTAGATAGTTTTTACCTTGATACCTATGAATTAACTCAAAAGAAATGGGATGATGTGATGAGTTTCAATCGATCCGTTTTTCATCATCCCGACCAGCCTATTACACATATCCATTGGCATGAAGCTAGAACATATTGCAAGAACGTTGGTAAAAGGTTACCCACTGAAGCAGAATGGGAATATGCAGCTCGAGCAGGTAGCCAAACAAAATTTCCCTGGGGTGATGAAATAGATGATGATCGAATGTGGTATTCCGGAAATTCTCCAAGGCAGATTCCTCATGTAGGCAAGAAAACCCCAAATGCTTGGGGATTACACGACATGATGGGTAATGTTTGGGAATGGGTAGAAGACTGGTTCTCTCTTGATTATTATGTTAATAGCCCACTTAAAAACCCTAAGGGACCTCCGAGGCAAAGCTTTCGTATCATCCGTGGAGGCTCCTGGATGATTGATGAAGAATACTTACGTGTTACCGCAAGGCATAGAGGGATGTCAGACCCTACCGAGTCTTATTGGGTCGGTGTCCGCTGTGCTAAATCTCCATAGCTTTTTAATACTCCAAGCATCTTGGATAGGAAAGTCGTAAACAAATTATTTAAAAAGCTTTCCCTGAATTTGGGAAATGCTAAATCGGAACTGGATTATAAAAATCATTTCGAACTGCTCATAGCAGTTATTTTAAGCGCACAATCTACAGACAAAACAGTAAACACTGTTACAAAAAAACTCTTTTTAAATGCCCCCACCCCCGAAGATTTTCTACTACTAGGTCAAAGCAAGCTCCAATCAATTATCAAACCCGTTGGTCTTTCACCCACTAAATCTAAAAATATAATCTCCACCTGTAAAATCTTAATAAAGAAATATAAAGGAAAAATTCCTAATAATAGAGAGGAACTCGAATACCTACCAGGTGTCGGTCGAAAAACAGCCAATGTCGTATTAAATGAAGGGTTTGGCTATGCCACCATAGCAGTAGATACCCATGTATTCCGTGTTTCAAATAGAACAGGGTTAGCGATTGGAAAAAACGTTCTAGATACAGAAAAAGAATTACTCCGAGTGACTCCTGAAAAATGGGCTAAAAATGCCCACCGTTATTTAATCCTTCACGGACGTTATGTATGTAAAGCAAGAAGTTTCGATTGCAAGCAATGCGTAATCAATAAAGAATGTGAATATCCTGATAAGAATTAGTAATAAATGTATTCATCTAAAAAATTGAATAATTTTGATCTAATACTAAATCGACTCAAAAAGATTTTCCCAAAACAAAATTGTATTGAAACTGTCCACACGTTGCGTACACCTAATAATTTTTATCCTCTTATAAAAATTGTCGTTGGCAAAGGAAATTTTCGTCGTGCTTTGATTTCAGCTGGAATCCATGGAGATGAACCGGGAGGTATAGAAACTATCTTGAATTTTTTAGAAAATAAATGCTATGACCTGTATAAAGACACATGGGAATTCACTTTTCTTCCTTGTATCAATCCTTATGGATATGAATTTGGAACCCGTGAAAATCATCAGCGTAAAGATCTAAACAGACTCTTTAAAATCGAAAAACCACCTTTGGAAGTATCTTTTGCACAATCCATATTAGATTCAAAGTTTGATTTGACATTGGAATTGCACGAAGATGATGAAAGTAATGGATATTATCTTTATCAAAAAGAAACGAATCCAAAATATAAACAATTAGGTATTGAGATCATAAACGCTATCCAAGAAATAATGCCAATAAATACCGATAATGAAATCGATGGTTCAACTGCTCATCAAGGCGTCATAAATAATGACTTGGATCTCTCTAATATGGATTGGTGGCCAATGGCTTTATATGGAATTTCAAGAGGAGCACAGATAAGCCTAACCCTTGAGGCCCCTACCCAGTATGAACTATCCTCAAGGGTAAAAGCTCATTTGTTAGGTATAAAAACTGCATTGGAAAATTTTGGATAGAAAAAATAAATCAAGTTATCTTTCAACCCGTTTTGGGGTAAATTACTGGAACAACGATAGGTTCCCCCACCGCTAAAGAATGGATATTCTTATCCGAATTGTAGCTACTTAGCAACCAGAGAGGAATCGTATAAATCTCATTACAGATTTCCCACAATGTTTCTCCTTTTTCAACGCTACGAATTGTTAGCTCCCTAATATCGTAATTATTAAAAAAGTCTTCCTGAATGCCTTTATGGTATTCCTGTCTTCTTTCTTCGAACTTATCTGGATTAACCTTTTTAAAACTGACCCGGAGTTTATCATGGACTACTATTTTTCCTCTGCCTTTAATTTTGTTGATTTTTTTTAACTCCCTAATGGACAGTAAAGCCCAATCAGCGTAATGACTCAAGGTTTCATCGAAATCAACAGTTATGGTTCCTACGCTCTCTTGTTTCTCTGACGAAAACGATACTGGCATAAATGCTGGTCTATTTTTATTTAACCTTCCTGAATTTTTTGAATTTTCAACAATCTTTAAAGTCTCTCCAGGAGTTGAACCCTGAGGTTTGATTTCACTTTTATCTTCCATTAAAGCTTTTTTAGTCTGGACACTATCAACTTTTACTTTTGAGTTTTTTGCTGACCTCGTATGATCAATTTTTAGGGTAGGCTTGGTATTGTTTGCTATCAAAAGTTTTTGGCCGGGATAAAGCGCATTGGGGTCCTTCATACGATTTAAACTTGTCAAATGAATCACATCTGTATCAAAACGCTTTGCAATTTTGGATAAATTATCATTTTTTCGGACTCGATAATAATTTTCATGAACGAGGTCCTGGTGTTTTTCAAGTTTTGCTAATTGCACGGAGGGCCCAATTTGAGGCACCTTAATTCTTTGATTTGGATAAAGAGAGTTTGGGTTCTTAATCCGATTAATCTTAGCAAGATAACGGGCATCTGTTTTAAAACGTTTGGCGATTTTTGAAAGATTATCATTTCTCCTAATTCGATAAAAAACTAGTGTGCGATCTTCAGAGGTATAATTTAAAAGACGAAATCTTGGTCGCGATTTTCCTTTTGGTAATTGTAAAACTTGCCCAATATAAATTCTGTTCCTTCTCCCAATATTATTATATAGCTTTAGAGATCTTACACTGGTACCGAATCTAATTGCGACCCCAGAAAGGGTATCACCACGTCTAACGGTGTACCATTTTGACCTTAGTTGTCCTGAGTAAAGGGCTCTTTGAGGTATTTTTTTGTACTGAGCTTGAAGGTTATTGAATTTCCTTTCGGGAGCTTGGAATATATATCCCTTTGGAATTCGTTTCTCACCATTAAGAACGGGACGTCTTAATGAAGGGTTAGACTCAGCAATTTCTTTGCGGGTCATTTCAAAATATTTCATTGCAGTATTTACATCGATATAATTAGGAAGCCTCATTGAAACTCTTTGAAGTGGATTTTTTATACTGAGATTTGGAAAATATTTATTTTGGTTTTGAACAACATGAAGGGCAGCAAGAAACTCTGCATAAAAATTCCTAGAAGCAAATCCAAAGGTGCGACTTTTGTAATTCTTTACTATTTTAACGATATCAGAACCATGTCGTTTCTGTGCTCGCTTTATACCCTGAAGTCCATGATTGTAAGCTGTAATAGCTAATGGCCATGATTTAACTACTTCAAAATTCTTTTTTAACAACTTAGCAGCACCATGTGAAGCAAGAATTGGATCTCTCCTCTCATCAACATCGTAACCAACCCTCATAAATAATCTACCCGTCCCACGGGTAAACTGCCAAATTCCTGCTGCACCAGCACTCGAGTATGCACCAAGCTGAAAAGATGATTCTACATGTGGTAAAACTCTCAACTCTTCAGGCAGTTTGTTTATCTTTAAAATTCTAATAATTTCGTTCATATATAGCCCGGAACTCTCTATTCCTTTTTTAAATCTATCTTTGAGCCCGTATTGAACCCGAATTCTGCGAGACGCTTTACGAAAATCTTTTTGTACAAGTTTATAAATTCTAAGATCTTCACCATTTAAGGAAGATTTATCCTTAGTTTTAGCTATCCGTTTTAATATTTTTTTGTATTTTGTTCTTTTTTTATCAAGCTTTCTTTCCTTCACTCTACGGGATAAAGGTTTATTTCCCAGATAAACAACTTCATATACAATTCCCAAATTACGCATATCATGAATAACGGCATGCCGAGTAGAGTATTCAGAATAAATCTTTATCCAGAAATCAACTTCGGCAGTGAGGCCGGGGGGCGTGCTGAATTTATATTTATTTATGGAATTGGTTTTATGAGAAAAACTCGCATGCGCGGTAGAAAAAAATAACGGCAAAACAAAAAAGGCGAGGATCAAAGTAAAACTACGAATCGTCTTGATCAAGTTAAAGCTTTCTATTTTAAGAATATAAAATATTTTTTCTGGTTAAAGCTGATCGACGGGTATGTGGTTAGAACACATAACGCATTGTTTTGTAAGGTTATCAGAGGGGCTACTTTAGGTCAAGGCGAAATCGAATGATTTTTCTTAGTTAATTCAAATATTTCAACTTATTTGCTAATTTGGCTTGTGCGAATCGGGATAATTTTTATTAAGTTGATATACCCATGCCAAAAGCTCTGCCACCACTTTGTACAAAGATTCCGGTACCTCTCTCCCTAAATCTATTTCCGAGAGAAGATTGAGTAAATCTTTATCTTTCCGGATAGGAATATTTCTTTCCTGTGCGATTTCAATTATCTTCTCGGCCACCCAACCTTCACCTTTAGCTGTAATTTTAGGAGCTGAATTAATCTCCTTTTGATATTGAAGGGAAATAGCCGATTTAACTTTATAAGGTTTATTTTTGATCATGTTTTGACATTTAATAGGGATGTGTTTTTGCTAACAAGAAGTTCAATCAAATTGTCTTTAATTGGGAGGACCTGTTCTTCTTTTAAACATTCTACGGATGTGGTAAGACCATTTATTTTCATCCTTTCCTTGAATTCAGATGCACTATTACGAACAAATTCAGCAATATCCTCTCTATCCACATCCATTCGAACTTCCATACTATTTAAACCTACTTTTACATTGATTTTAATGTTGCCAAGTGATGAAAGTTCCAAA
Source organism: Nitrospinota bacterium (assembly GCA_028345515.1). GTDB lineage: Bacteria > Nitrospinota > Nitrospinia > Nitrospinales > VA-1 > UBA8687. The sequence goes on along the minus strand of JAOMDP010000005.1, from coordinate 50,731 downwards.
TAAAAAGCCAGACTATAAGATTCTTTATCACTATTTTCACCACTTTTATTTTCAGGCAAATCTTTTCGAATGAAAAGATTAATCGTTTTCTCATTTGGACAAATTGGATTGGGTATTTGCAATACCAATGGTTGGCTTTCTTGGTTAGAGATCCTTGTAGAAAGTTGATTCAATTCTATATTATCAACAGAAACTTTTATTTTTTGTTGAAATTCAGTTAGTTGTCGTATTAGGTTTTGGTTAGAGTTTTTTCTAATAGAGTTTTCTAAAATCTGGTTTAATTCCAATAATTGACCTTTTAAATCTTTACCAAGCTCCAATTTGTTTTTTGAATTCTCTGGGTACAACAATAGTTGTTTTACCTTGCCTTCATAACCGATACCCGATATATCAACTTGCCTTTTAATATTAAATTCTTTAGGAAGAGAATCAGGTTTAGGCGTTAAGATTTTAAGTGTTTCACGTATTCGCTCTATAAGTTCTTGTTTAATAGGAATATTTTTAAAAACTGCAGACTCCAAAACTTCCCGTCGCAATTCTCCAATTAATTCTCCAAGTGGTTTTCTCGTAAGCAAGTAAGCCTTTATTAAATCTAAATCAATTATTTTGGAATTTCCTGGAGAATCCTGCAGAACATAACTCTTACTATTATCAATTTGTTGAGGTTGGAGTTGAATCGTTGAGGTAATTCTTTCTTGTTTTGCTGGATAATCAATAGCTGACGTTTTAATATCTTTACCATTTTGAATAATTTTTCTTGGGGGATCGAGCAAAATCGGCCTCAATCCATTTGCAATTTTTTGAAATTTAATACGAACATTTTCACCAGGGTGATATAGATTGGCATTTTCTGACCTTACAAAAAATTTTTGGTCCTCAAACTGAACTGACAATAAATTTAAATTATTTGCACGAATTATTTTAACGGGAATAATATTATTAGCTGGAAGTTTTAAATTCTTAAAGCTTGCAAAATTCAATTTTCCAGGAGTTAATCTTCTTGGAATTTTTCGAATGGATCTATCTTCTTGAGTTTCATTATCTGATGGCGGGGTCAGACTTATAACTGGGGGAGGATTAATATTTTTTTTATTCAGATTGGAATTATTACCAATTTTAAAAGACGCCATAGTTTTTGCAAGGGTGGGCAATGAATGTTTTTTTACTTTGAGGTTTGTATTAACAGAAACAATTTCGCGAGGTAGTAAATTTGACTCACTATTCTTTTCAAATCTTATAACTTCAGGTTTGATTTTTCGTGAAAAATTTGTAGTGTAGCCCGCTTCTTGGATTTTTTGGGCTGTTGGTGGAATCAATTTTAAAACTGGCGAAGGGTTTAGTTTTTCAACTTTCGCATAAATTTTACTACCAGGTTTAAATAAAAACCTTTCTTTTGTAACAGAAGAATTGCCTTCTTTTTTGTGGCTGACTTCTGACAATTCTGCAACCATTTTTTGACCACCAAATGAAATCGCAACCCTTTTTTCAGGAAGAATCTTTATAATTTTCCCCTGTAAAAGTTTACCCGGCTGTAAATTTTTTGTTAGGCCAATATCAATAAGGGAGGGTTTTTCTCCTGATAAAATTTTTATCACATTATTAACAAGGTTATCTAATTGTAAGGTTGGAATTTCCAAAATATTGTTACCAGAAAACATTAATTAGAAGATTGGGTATTTTGGCAAAAAGATGAGTGCCAATTAGACTTAATGGTATCTTATCGGCTAATGAACGGTGAGGCTTTAAGGCTCTTTGTATTAATTATTGCTAAAAAGGATTACTAGGATAGATTAGGCTCGAATATTTATTTTCGCCCCCTGATTAATCTCCGGAGGTATTGGGGAATTTTCTGACTCAAAGCTTTCTTCTTCCTGATCATCATGTTTTTTTTGTATTCGAACTCTTTTTTTTGATCGCGTTTTAGGATCTGTTTCCTCAACAAAATAAGTGATATTCGTTTCATGAACTTGGTTGCGTTTCATTTCATCTACAACTTCGCGCTCCTTATTCAACTGCTGTGCAGTAACGTTGCCTATAGACTGAGTGGTCTGCTGAACTTTTTCTGTGTGGGTACCCATTTGTAAAACTTGCTGGGTATTAACTTGGGGCGTTGTAGGCATCACTATAACCGTTAGAATTTATTGAACAGAATATAACCAATTATAAATGATTTTCAATTAACCAGCACTACCTTATTTAATAATAAAGCTAGAGAATAATACATCCGTAACCGTTCCGGTACCAGTTAATAGCAATGTATTAGTAGCCATAATAATTTCTTTTTTTATTCTTTCCTTGATATTGGATCTATCAATTTTAAAATCACTGGAGCGTTTTCTTCTTAAAATTTCATAGATCTTTTTCCTTACTAAAGGACGCACCCGATCTATTTCTTTATGTAAGGCACTATTACTCAATAAAAGATTTGCAGAAAGCGATATAAATTTCCCTGTTTCTTTGCCATTTTCACGAATTGGAACGAAAAACGGGTCTAACTTATAAATATTAACTTTTTCGATATCAACCGCTTCTTTTTCTTCTTCTATAACTTCTTCTTCAGCTTTTTCTTCCTTAGCTGAAGTCACTTCTTCGGGTTTAGAGTTCATAATATAAACCCCTACCCCTATAACAAGAATTAAAAAAACGGCCCCCCCTCCAAATATCATTAGAAGTTTTTTATTAGATAATATCCCCTGAATTTTACCTTTTAGACCGGGTGCTCCTGCCGATTCATCTTCTTTTCCAGTATCATCTAAACTTGCTTCTAAATTTGCTTTCTCATCATCGGTGAGATCTTGTCCTTCTTCTTGATCTTCAGCCATGGCTAAATTCCATAAAATTAATAAATTTCATCTAATCCTTCTACGGATTTGGGCAAGTGGAACTCAATACTAAGGAGTTATTTTTGAAATATTTTTTGAGGCTAATAAACAAAGACTTGTATGTAAATTAATTACTTGTGTTTTTAGATGCTTTTTATCGCTAGAGTTTTCCAGTATTAAATCAGCATATTTGATTTTTTCTTCATTCGGCATTTGATTCTTAAGCCTGGCAACTATCTCTTCATGATTCCATTTGCCTCGAGAAAGAATTCTTTGAATTCTAATTTTTTCATCGGCATTTATCACGATTACCTTATCCATTTCCTTATGGTTTCCTGATTCTATCAATAAAGCCGCGTCCACTATTACCAATGCTTTCGGATTCTTTTTACAAATGGCTTTATAGTTAAGTTTTTCAAATTCAAATACCTTTGGATGAAGAATGCTCTCAAGTTTTTCTCTTTTTTTAGAATCACCAAAAATTAATTGACCCAGCTTATTCCTTTTAAGATTCCCTGATTTATCAATAATATCTTTACCAAAAATATCTGCGATTTCTCTCAACGCTGGCTGACCAGGTTCCACCAATTTTCGGCAAATAAGATCTGCATCAATAATAAATGCACCCAAATCATGAAAAAAAGATGAAGCTAATGATTTTCCGGAACCCATCCCACCTGTAAGCCCCACCAATAATGACAAATCACTCTCCAATCACCTAAAGGTCGCTAAAGATTCTCTATTAAAGATAAATAAAGTCGCATTATTTTGAGTGTTATTGGGCCAGGCTTTCCATTTCCAATTGGATGATTATCCAATATTGAAACAGGCATTATTTTTTTGACTGTACCTGATAAAAATATTTCATCAGCCTTAAAAAGCTCTTCTCCGGGCCATTTGCCTTCTTCTAAAGCTATACCATTTTCTTGCGCCAATTGTATTATTTTCTCGCGAGTTATTCCGGAAAGAATTCCACAATCCTTTTCAGGAGTTAAAATTTGCTCATCTTTTACAAAAAATAGGTTGCTGGTAGTACCCTCTGTCAACTGCCCCCAGGGATTCACCATTATTGCATCATTAGCCCCGAGTTTTTGAGCTTCCATTCTTGCCAAAATATTATTCAGATAATTTCCCGTTTTTACTGCTGGATTCAAGGAATCACGGGAATTCCTTTTTATCGATACCAAAGAAACTGAAATTCCTTTTTCATAAATTTCTTCAGATATTTTGGGGATACTCTTAACAAAAATAATTATATTTGGATTGAAACAAGATGAAGGGTCAATATCTAATTCGCCCTCCCCTCTGGTAACAATGATTCGGATATATGACTCAGAATTACCTGCGGCAATTAATGTTTTTTGAATTTGTTCTTTTATCCATTCTGCCTTACGTGGAATTTTCAAGGAAATACCTGATGCTGATGCGTTTAGCCTTATTAAATGCTCATCTAGAAAACAAGGCTTGCCCTTATTTGTACAAATAACCTCATAAATACTGTCACCAAATAAAAACCCGTGATCTAAAATAGAAATAAACGCTTCATCATGAATATCGCCATTTATATTTATTTTAGTTGTCATAAAATCTTATAGTAAGGAAGTGAAAATATGCGGTCTATTTCTTTTCAACAGATTTAATAATATCGTTTAATTTTTGTAAATCTTCAGTTGAATACTCATCTAATGGCTTGTCCTCGGAATTGAATTGTTTTTCCATACTTGGAAGTTTTTCCTTTAGATCCTGTAATTTATCAGCCATATTATCTAGGTTTATAAGTTCATCTACTTTTTCTTTAGCCTCATCAATATTTAAATTATCTAATTTTCCTCTGATGTCGAAAGAAGCTGATTTTTGATTTATAAGCTGTAAAACTTTGGCTAAATAGGGCGCTGTTTGAGAGTCTTGAGTCAATTTCTGGCTGATATTAGGGAAAAACTGAATTGGATATATAATAGCAACTATTATAATTAATCCCTTTCCAAAGCCCACAACCCCACCAATTAAGCGGTCGAATATAGATAATTTAGTTGCTGATATTATCATGCTTCGAAATACACGACCTATTAGTGAAATAATAATTGCTGTAAAAATATAAATCGCAATAAATGCTATTAATTTTGCTATGGCCTTACTTGGAATAATTTCTATAAAAACTTGAGCAAAACTTTGCTGATAGTGAGCAGCCATAAGATAGCCACCCAAATAAGATAATAATGAAAATATTTCTTTCACCAATCCTTTGAACAAAGAAAGGACTACGCTTAGACCTAAAATAGAAAACACAATAATGTCAAAAGTAGTCATATATTAGCTAAGGATTTGGTGGGAAATTTTTTTGGAAAATTTTTCCAGAATAAGTTTAAAAGACGAAGTGAATATTTCCTTATTGCTCTGAATCATATATGGCAAGGCCGCCCAATCACAATACTTACCCTCACTAATTTCATTTCTATTAATAGTAATAGAGGCATTTGTTTTGCAAACATAGACCTGAACATGTTCTTGATAGGTTTCCTTACAGGCTTTTATTTTTGCCAATGGTTTTAATGATTCTTTAATCCGTAATTCCTCCCACAATTCACGCTCTGCACATTCATCATAAGTTTCACCCGCATCCACATGGCCTGCGGATGAAGTGTCCCAAATTCCTGGGTTCTCATCTTTGGTATTTGATCTTTTTTGCAAAAAAATTTGCTTATTGGAGTTAAAAACAAGGATATGAATAGAACGATGTATTAATTGCTTTTGATGAATTTCCCGTCGGGTAGCCTTTCCGATTACCTGATCTTGCATATTAACAACATCATAAATTTCTTTTTGATCACTGATCGGTGTCATCTCCTGAAAAGTCTCTAATTTTGTAAATCTGTCCCAGTTAAACTCCTTCTGGTTTTAAATAGCTGAGTTTGCGGGGAAATTCACCTTCTTCACAATAATTATACTGAGCTAGTATTTTAACATCCTCTATCGCTTGTTGAGGTCCCTCAAACTCAACAGTTTTAAAACCTTTATCTGCAATTGCTCCACCTGCTTGCAAAAGACTCATGACGGATTTAGCATTATATTTTTCGCCAGCCACTAGCATATGAAGTTCACCGTCATATTGACGAGCTATAAGTGATATATAAGTCGAAGGTCTTGCATGAAAACCTAAGGGTTGCGGAACGTTAACTTCTACCCGAATATTTTTAACAAGTTCAGCCAAAATAGCAATTGCGATTTTATCCCCCTCACGCAAAAAGTGTTTACTAAAATGAAAACCAAAATTAACAATATGCCCTAATAGTTCATCTTTATTAACCATTCGAGAAATATTCTGTTTGCACTCACCGTGCCTGATATCATCTTCATGCCTTTCATAAAAATGACAAAGCCAAAGCACTACTTCCAATAGATGTAGTGGCATAGAAACGTACCCTCGAAAATTTCCTAAATCTTCATTATCCTTTTCAAGAGATGTATTTTTTACATAAGTGTCATACTCAGACTGAACGCTATGAATATGCTCCTTAAACATGCGAACAATTTTTTCATCTAATTTAGCCGGGATTAAGGTGCGAAAGTTTTCCACATTATCTGATTTATCAATTTTTGCATCATCGATCATTTTGGCAATTTTTCTATATTTTTGACAGAGATCAATTGCCCGTTCTCGCTCTTCCTTCACTTCGTCATCCATTATATTTTTTGGAAGTCTTTTATTGGATTCGATTTTAAAAAATTCATCATCAGACCCCCTATCTGATACAATTTCCAAACCATTTAGTTTTCCCGTCCGGATGACCTCATCTTTTAAATTTAAAATCGACCTATTTATAAATTTTAATGTTCGTGTAGCTGCAGTATGAAATTCATCCTTAATTTCTATTGACTCCTTAAGCTTATAATAAGGATAACGATCCAAAATATGTTTTATATAAAAAGCCGCGATTGCTAGATTTCTAATACAAGCTATATACTCAGAAAAAAAAGACCAAGCCTTGTTTTCTCGCGCCCCATGTTCATCAAGAACACTTTCAAGATATTCAGACTCTTGCATTAATCTGGAATACATTTTCCGGGAAACCTCACTTTCAGCTTCCACAATATTTGAAAAGTCGATACTCGCTGTAAAAAACAGTTGGCTTGGTTCCTGAACTATATTCAAAAACTCCTGCTCAGATATAATCTGTATAAGTGATTTTGGTTCCATATTCTCGGCCTGACTAGAATGCTATATCATTAAATATCTACAACCTTATCATAACCAATTGGGGTTTGTTAAAAACTCGAAGATTGTGCCAGCATTTTTTCAGGAAGGTATTTTTGCCAGATTTCAATGTGTGATTCTGGACCCGAAGGTATTACAAAAGGGACGAACTGAAAGTCGGGTTTGATGGGCTTTTTTTTAAGCTTCATATCTATCTCTAATGGAGTGCGATTCCCTTTTTTTAAATTACAACTTTTGCAAGCCACAACAACATTAGTCCAATTAGTTTTACCCCCTCTAGACTTTGGCATAATATGATCTACAGTCAAAGGTTGATTGGATTTCCCACAATATTGACAGGTGTAATTATCTCGCCTTAAAATATTTTTCTTGCTAAACGCAATACCATTTTTACGACTTCTTTGGACCATCTTTAAAACACGAATTACGGTAGGAATAGCGAAACTAGATGATGGAGTCCTAACACGATAATCAGAGTTATCGAGTTCTTCAGCTCTCCCCCCAAACACCATAATAAGGGCGTGTCTTGCACTGCAAAACTGCAAAGGCTCATAGGAGTAGTTTAATACCAGGCTTTTAAATGAATCCAACATAATTCAAAACCTCAATTTGCCAAATAGTATGGATTAACCCAAATGCTTAGACAAAACATTAAAAAGGATACTCCTTCTGATATAAAGCTGTCAACCGCTTAGAAAATTCCAGACCTTTAAAAAATATTACCCACACCAAGCCTGTTTTGAGGGTCAAGAGTATTCTTGATTTTTTTTAAATCTTCCATATTATTTTTCCCTACCATTTGAAAAAGATATTTCTTTTTTTTCTTTCCTATACCATGCTCAGCAGATACAGTGCCATTCCATGAAAAAATCTTCTTGGCAATATCATCATATAGAGCTAACGCAAGGTTTTTTTGAGAGGGGCCGGGAAGCAAATTAATATGCAAATGATTATCACCGATATGCCCAAAAATTACATAAGGAAGACCAGTATCAGAAAGCGTTTTCTCATAATATCTCATCATCTCATCAAAATAATTATCAGAGACGGCCATATCTGTTCCAATTTTTTCCCTATTATCTTTGGCATTTTTCTCATTCACAAGAATTGGTATTTGATGCCTGAATTCGTGAAATGCAAGCACATCTTTCTCGTCATGGGCAAACCACGAGTCATCCAAAAGAACATTTTTATCTGTTAAAAACTTTATCCAATTTTCCAACATGAGATTATAATTTTTCTTATCAACAACATCTTCTTCAAAAAATAGTGCCGCTTTAGCATGCATAGGAATATTTGGATATTTTTGCTTTAACATTACCAGCGAATACTGATCAAAATATTCTAGCGAACAGGGTGAAACTAAAGAAGTGGACTTTATTTTTCTTGTAAGTTCCCAACAATATTCCTCTTCCTCAAAAAATAATACACCACTTAAAAATGCATCTGGTGTTTTTATTAATCTTAAGCCAACCTTAACAAATATTGCTAGAGTACCCTCAGAACCAATGAATAAATCAAGCCAATCCATTTCCGGTTTGACAAAATAGCCTGCTGTATTTTTACATTTTGGACTTTTATAAATTATTTCCGGAAAAGTAATCTCACTACCATCATTCATAAGAAGTGGTTTTGATATCTTTTGGCCACGCTCTACTAAAACTCTTCTTCCATCAACCAGCACACAGTCAACCGCATTAACAAAATCACGGGTAACACCAAACTTATAGCTTCTGGACCCCGAAGCATTAGTAGCTAGAGTTCCACCAATAGAGGCATTCCATTCTGTGGGATTAGGGGGATAAAACAATGTGGTATGTTTTAAATAATCTTGCAATTGTAATAATGTTGCAGCGGGGCCTATCCATACCTCATTATTGATAACGGGTTCTATTTCATTAAAGTTTTCTAATGAAATAATAACACCTTCAGAGGGAATTCTTGATGCCGTCAATCCTGTCCCTGCACCTGCAACTGTTATGAAGCGAGAGTCCTTTTTTAAAAAGTCTATAAGTTCATCCACAGTTTCAGGAATAACTACTTCTTCTGCATTACCTCTAGGATAATTCGATGCATCAATTAAATATGGGGCTATACTTTCTGTGTTAGTTTTTCTTATCATTAGATAGCAATCAAATATCTATTGATTATCAATAGATTTTTTCTCATGACTGTCAGCTTCTCCTTCACTCATTTTCTTTCTTTCTGCTTCCATCTTTGGTTGTGAATGGATAAAGTTGGCATATTTAATCATTAGTATTATCATCGCTATTGCAAATATAACCGCTAATATTAAAAATAGATCTTCCACTTTAAATTATTCCCGTTAATTAGAATTAATTGATTATAACATTACAATCGATTTCTTTGAAATTAAGGGGCATAATGTAACCAAATCAAGCTATAAGTCCTTCAATTGACAGTAGCCCTTATCAATAAGTATTCTTTCAAAATAAAAAATAATATCTTTTAAGGAAAAAATATTGAATAAAGATACCTCCTCAAAACAAACAAAGATAATAGATGGCGTCACGTTGAACCTAAGCAAACCAGATACAACCGAACCTGCATGGATTGGTCAAGATGAAGTATTAAAACAAATTCATGCCTGCTGGCTAATAGTGTCCGAAAAAGACCATCCTCTTTCTCCTAGAATCACAGGGATGCCTGGAACCGGAAAAACGACATTGGCAATGGTAGCGGCCAAACAATGCAAACAGCCCTTGTATATCTTTCAATGTACCAGCGATACAAGACCCGAGGATTTATTAGTAACTCCCGTTCTTTCAGAAAAAGGAACCATTTCATATCACGCATCACCTTTAGTATGCGCCATGATAACTGGCGGCATCTGTATACTTGACGAAGGTAACAGAATGAACGAAAAAAGTTGGGCTTCTCTTGCACCTTTGCTAGATCACCGTAGATATGTGGAATCTATTATCGCTGGTATTCAGATTCATGCCCATAAAGATTTTCGTGCATGCGTCACTATGAATAATGACGAATCTACCTTTGAGATACCTGATTATATTCTTTCCAGACTCCAACCAACATTGCAGATGAATATGCCCAGTTATGAAGATGAGTTGGAAATTCTGCGATATCATCTTCCATTTTCAGAAGAAGAATTATTAAAAATGACGGTGGATTTTTTACAAAAATCTCATCAGTTGGATTTAGAGTTCTCCCCGAGAGATGGAATACATGTATTGCAATACGCCCTAAAGCGCCTGAGTCAGAAAACGGATCATCCTATCTCTAAAGATCAAGTGTGGAAAGAGTCCATCAGCAAAGTTCTAGGCGAAGAGGCTCTAGATCTAGATAGTTTGGCTGCAAAAAATCAGAGATCCTTGCATGATCAGCATATTCCTATGGGACTAGGTGACTTCTTTTTTAGTGACGATAATCCCTTACATCCCGACAGCGATAAATAGTTAGTTCTATGAATGAAGTTTTAAAGCTTAGTAACAATATTCATATCCTCCCATTAATCCATGGAAGCGGAAGTTTTTCCAGAGAGATTAGAGACCGTATTCTATCCACTAAAAGCGATTGTATCGCAGTGGCCTTGCCCCCAGAGTTCCAAAATTCTATAGAAAAAGGCTTAGACTTGCTCCCTCAAATCACACTGAGCGCTCAACTTGAAGAAGATGGTGCTTTAAACTATGTACCTATTGATCCGAGCCAACCTCTAATAGCTGGCTTACGAGTTGCAAAACAGGAAGGGATTTCCCGACGATTTATTGACTGGAGCACATCAAACTTTGAGCCCAGAGATATCAATTTTCCAGACACCTTTTCTTTACAAAAAATCACTTATGAAAAATTCTTAAGCACCCTGCTGCTTACATTAAAAAGACCTGAAATAGATTCACAGCATGATCATCGAGTTAGATGGATGGCTTATCAGCTTCATTGCCTCGAAATGGATTTTTCAAATATCCTATTTCTCTGTTCGGTTTTGGATTGGCCGTGGTTGAAAGAGGCATACGATGAACGAAAGAAATATAAAATTCCTGTCACTAATCCAAAAACCCCTGATCTGTTCCGAGTTGATAAAAATACCCTTTTTTTCTCCCTGAGTGAATTTCCATTCATCACTTATTTGTATGAAAAAAAGCGTCAAGACATGCGAGGAGAAGAAAATACCCCGATAGATGGTGTCAAAGAAATTCTACTTCGGGCCCGTGACCTATTCTTAAAAAAAAATAAAATCCGCTACCACAATCTAACTTCGCAAACATTTCAGATTCTTTTACAGTATGTAAGAAATCTTACGCTTATGGAATCCAGGTTATTACCAGATTTATATACCCTGGTAAACTCAGCAAAACAATTTGGAGGCGATCCTTTTGCCATTTCAGTTTTGGAAGCAGCTAGAGATTATCCTTTTGAAGATAGTGATACGGAGTCCAGCATCATATCTTTAGGGATTGATCAAGGGCTCCTGAACTCAGAAGATGCGAAACCTAACCAAATGAAAAATAGGCTTTCGGAAACTCGGCTTGAGTGGCGCACTCTCAACTTAAAACCAGACCCAGATACACAAGAAAAAGAGAACTGGAAACATAAGTGGGATCCTTATGGCCAATGTTCATGGCCTCCTGAAGACGAAAAAATAGAAAACCTAAATACTCATGTTCGGGAACAAACAAGGTTTCTCTTAAGCCATGAATTGGCAAGAACAGAAAAATTTACATCTTCAGTTAAGGATGGGATTGATATTCGCGATACCCTTAGACATTGGTATACAGGTGATATTTATGTAAAAGAAATTCCACCATCCCGCGGTGAGGTTGAGATAATCGTTTTCCTTTTCGACCCAGAACCAAATCCAAATCAATATAAATGGCGACAAACCTGGTATGCCGAACATAAGGAAGAATCTACTTTATGCTTTTTTGCTACCGAATATATGGAAAACCTTATTGGGCCTGGAATTGGTCAGGCAACCTATGGGGGCTGTATGATGCTTTTTCCTCCCCGCCCTATACTTGATATCTGGCAAGACCCACGGTTAAAGTTTTCTCAAACTTTGGAAGAGAAACTTTTAGAAGCAGCATTTTTCCATTCACGTGAAAAAAATATCACTTTAGTTTCACCCTGTACCCCACACTTAAAATGGAAACGTTTGGCCCGTCGATATGGTAAAAATATGATTCATTTACCTCTAAAACGTTTTTCCAATCAAACCATAGAAAAAGTTAGAAGGTTTCATGTGTTGAACGGGAAAGACATACGTTCTTACGCAAAACGTTTTATCCAAGATCTATAACAAATGAATTTCAAAATAAGAGAAGCTGTTAAATCAGATATAACAATCCTAGCTAAAAACAATCAAGCTCTCGCTAATGAAACCGAAAACATAAATCTCAACTTGGATACAATTATATCTGGTGTTTCAAATGCATTAGACAGAGAGGATTGTCATTATTTTGTTGCAGAAATAAATAAAATGGTTGTAGGTCAGACCCTGATTACCTATGAGTGGAGTGATTGGAGAAATGGCTTGATTTGGTGGATCCAAAGTGTATTTGTCTTATTTAATTTCCGCAAGCAAGGTGTATTTAGGGCTCTTTTTAATCATATAGAGAATCTAGCTCGAAATAACCCAAAGGTAAAAGCCTTGCGCCTTTATGTTATTCAGAACAATCAATCCGGCATAGAAACATATAAAGCCCTTGGTATGAAAGATTCAGGTTATGTTGTTTATGAAAAAGAAGGTTTGGATTGAGAATCAGTTTAATCTGTCTGAAGAAGATCGGTTTTGCTCTAGTGAAAAAATATTATTTGAAGATCTACCCAAAAATTTCTGCTGTACGGGATCAGGGAAATTTTGGTCGCACTCATTCAAATATTTCATGACAGAAATCATCCAATCCGTTTCGTGAGGGGAACGAATAATAGCAATATTTCTATCCTCATATTCTCTGCAAATTTTATCAGGACCTTTTTTTCCAGCATAATTTTCTTTTTTTACGACGGTTAAAGGTCTCAAAGGATCCACTTGGATTATTTCTAGCCCCTGATATTTTTCAGGAATATCTTCTTGGACAAATTCCTCAATGGGAATACCATTTACATCCGTTAACCCAGATTGTGCCAAAGAGGCAATGTAAATCGGTGCACGCTTAATAGAAGCGTGTTCAGCGAACCCCTCTCTAAAAACAGTTCGATTACTACCCGAGTCACCAAAAACCACAAAATCCCAACGACCAGAAGTCAGTTGCCGTTGCCTCTGAATAATTTCGGTTTTTTCATAGGATTCAGTAATCTTGTCATAGATAATCTGGTCCTTAGCGCGTAATTTGATTTTTGGCATATTAAACTCCATAAACTGCTAATTTTAAATCCTAGCATATGATTTAGAATAACCACTCTACTTTTTTTACAATTAATTAGTTAAGCTTTGTTATACTGTTTCTGTTAAACCACTGATAATTATACGCTAATCTCTCTGTCCCACCAGATGAAAAACAACTTAAGTAAAACTGCAGGCGTTGTAAGCGGAATAACTTTTCTTTCCCGGATATTCGGATTCATCCGAGATATGTTGATTGCGATGACATTTGGTTCATCTTTAGCGGCCGATGCTTTTTTCGTTGCCTTTAGAATTCCCAATATGCAAAGACGTGTATTGGGAGAAGGAGCAATTGCCTCTGCATTTATACCTGTTTTTTCAGAAACACTGACCCAAAAAGGAAAGCAAACAGCTCAGGAGCTAACCGCTAATATTTTTAATATTTTATTGATTCTTTTATCAATCCTCTCGCTTGCATTATTTATATTTTCCCCAGCGGTCGTTACTATTTTCGCACCCGGCTTCTTAAATGATACTGAAAAATTCAACCTTACAGTCGATTTAACTCGATGGATGTCTCCCTATTTATTCTTTATTGGCCTTTCAGCTTTTTCCATGGGAGTTTTAAATTCTCTTAAGGTTTTCGCTTTACCTGCGGCTACGCCTATCTTGCAAAATATTTCTATGATTGTTGCAATTTTGATTGTGGTTCCACAATTGGATAAACCGATAATCGGTTTGGCAATTGGGGTTCTTATAGGTGGTGCCCTTCAAGTTTTTATACAGTTACCAACTATTATCAAACAAGGTTATGGCTGGAAAAATTATCTTCACATAAAACAACCAGAGGTAATAAAAATTGCCAAATTAACAGGCCCGGCCATATTAGGGTTAGCTGTCTATGAATTAAATCTTTTGGTGGATACTTTATTAGCATCTACACTACCTAATGGCTCAATTTCCTACCTTTATTACGGTAATCGATTGGTTCAGCTTCCACTTGGCGTTTTTGCCATTGCTCTAGCCGTGGTACTTCTGCCCACTTTATCGAACTACGCAGCAAAAGGGGAAACAAAAGAATTAGTACAAACTCTTAACTTTAGCATAAGGCTTATTTTATTTATTACCATCCCTGCTACAATTGGACTCATTATCTTAAGTGAACCAATTGTAAACACATTATGGCAGCGTGGCGAATTTCTATACACTTCTACGCAAGGAACAGCAATAGCTCTTGTTTTCTATTCAATTGGCCTTTGCGCTTATTCTGGAATAAAAATTATTGCTCCGGCATTTTACTCCCTACAAGACACTAAGACCCCTGCAAAAATCGGTATCTATTCCATGGTTCTTAATATAATTCTAAACCTAATATTAATGGGGCCTTTAAAGCATGGGGGCTTGGCACTCGCAACTTCAATTTCCGCTTTATTTAATGTAATTGCTCTTACTTATTGTCTTAGAAAACGTTTGGGTTTGTTGGGAGGAAGAAAAATTCTGCGATCCATGCTTAAAATGTCAATAGCAGCATGTTTTATGGGAATAATAATTTATTATTGTAATATATTTTGGTTTCATTTAAATGATGCGCTAGAAATTCGCTTATCTTTTCTCCTGGGTTGCATATCTTTGGGAATACTGGTATATGCCTTAATCTCTCACTTCTTGAAAAATGAAGAATGGCTTTATTTATTAGAAATGAGAAAAAATAAGGCTCATAAATTCCCGGCAAACCTAAACTAATATACAAAAAAGGAAATTTCAAATGATTGTAGCTTGTCTTGATCTTGAAGGAGTATTGGTACCAGAAATCTGGATTGCCTTCGCAGAAAAAACCGGGATTGAAAAACTTCGTCTTACCACACGTGATATACCAGATTATGATGAGCTGATGCGAGGACGATTAAAAATTCTAAACGACAATAATCTGAGAATATCTGATATCCAGAATGTGATTAAACAAGTTTTTCCCATGGAAGGTGCCAAGGATTTTCTTTCCTGGTTAAAAACTGAATTTCAAGTAATCATTCTTTCTGATACCTTTAACCAGTTTGCGGGTCCTCTAATGGAAAAGTTAGATCACCCTACCCTGTTTTGTCATGATTTAATTGTTGATAATTCAGGGCGAATAACCGATTACAAATTACGAATTCGCGATGCAAAAACTAAAGCAGTAAAGGCATTGCAAGGCCTTAACTTAAAGGTCATTGCAGCCGGTGACTCTTATAATGATACAGGGATGTTACAGCAAGCAGAAGCTGGAATTCTTTTTAAAGCACCCACGAATGTAATAGAAGAATTTCCCCAGTTTCCCGTAACTCGCAATTACGAAGAGTTTAAAAAAACTTTCATTGAAACCGCAAAAAATATTTAGCTGGGTTCTAGATTCAGAAATCCTTATTTAATTTCAGAACTAAGCAGTTTTGTTGCAATCCAGCCAATTTTATATTGATCTCCAGATTCCATTCTATACTTAACTTTTGACCAACCTCTATGCATCTCATGAAGAATTTCAACCTGGGTTCCCATAGAGAGGGTGTCTATAATCTTACTTGTTTTGGAATTTGGAACACTTCTTACATTAGCTAAGCCAGTATTTACTTTATAGAAAAGTTTAAAATCTTCATCTTCTGCAATTTTTAACTTCGCTTCCTTCTTATTAAAGGTTAATTCATCCGCAACATTAATATCCAATTTAAATATAGCAATCACTAAAAATAATAGAATTAAAAGACTGATGCGTAACATCGCCTGATAAAATGTAAGTTCCCCTTCCATAATAGAACCAGGGCCGCTAGGAGGTTCGCATTGCTCGCAATAAAATCCAGGCGCAGGCAATAATGAGCTACAGGTATCACAATTGAAATATTTTAATCCCGACTCATCCCTGACGGTATTTGAAATACTTTGATCCATAAATTATTGATCCAGTTTGTAAATTTTACGATATTTAGTATTAAGATAATCAAGAAATACGGTGGGATTTAAACTATCTCCTGTAACCTGATTGACTAGCTCAGAGACTGATAATAAGCGTCCTTTTTTATGAATTTTTTGATTCAACCATTCGCGTATTATTGTCAAATTACCCGATTCAATCTCCTTTTCCAAACCTGGCTTCTCTTTCTGTAAAATTTGATAAAACTGGCTAGCGTAGATTGCTCCTAAGGTGTAAGAAGGAAAATAGCCAAATGCAGCTCCACTCCAATGTGTATCCTGCAAGACACCCAATGTGTCGGTAGGAGGTTCTATTCCCAAATACTCTTTCATTTTCGAATTCCATAGTTCTGGTAAAGTATTGATATCAATTGAACCGTCGAATAGGCCCCTTTCAATTTCATATCGCAATATTACATGCATTGGATAGGTCACTTCATCTGCTTCAACTCTTATAAAGGAAGGTTCGCTTACATTTACAGCTTCATATAAATGTTTCCATTCAATATCCTTAAATGTTTTTGGGAATGTTTTTGCTATTAATGGCAAATAACGATTACAAAAAGCCGGGCTTTGCGCAATCATCCTTTCCCAAAAAAGAGATTGAGATTCATGTATACCCATCGTAAGTGCTTCCGAGACTGGGAGGTCTCTTCCTTCTTGCATTCTTCCTTGCTCATAGAGTCCATGACCCGTCTCATGGATGACTGCATAAAGAGATTCAATAAAGTTATCGGTTCTATATCGTGTCGTAATACGAACATCTGTAGGATGACTTCCTCCGCAAAAGGGATGCACTGATACATCCATACGACCGCAGTCAAAAGCAAATCCCATATCTTCACTGATTTTCCGACCTAGCGTTTCCTGTTTCTCTACAGAAAATTCTCCTGACAGAAAAGATGTGTCAGGTTTATAATCAGATTCCTGTATATCTCGAATTAAGGGTATTAACTCAGCCTTTAAGGTTTCAAAAACGGGGGTTATATCAGCCATAGTGGTCCCCCGTTCATAAAGGTCAATATTAGCATCGTAAGATTGTAGTTCTGGAGAAACATATTCGGCCCAACGCTTTTTCAATTCCACTAATTTAGATAGTATAGGTGCAAAGTCTGAAAATTTGTTTTCCGAACGTGCTTTTGCCCAAACATGATGCCCTTTTGAAGAATGCTCTGCCAAATCCATAACCAGGTTTTTAGGAACCTTCGTCTCCATTTCGTATTCTCGGCGAGCTTCTCGAATATTACATTTTTCAAAACTATTAAAAGAATCATCACCATTTAAACTATCCAATAGTTTGCCGATTTCGGGATCGGTACTTTTTTCGTGCATTATTCCAGCCAAAACCCCCATTTGTTTGGAACGCGAATCCGCTGCTCCACTGGGCATAATTACCTCTTGATCCCAATGCAGAATACCCATTATTCCACCCAGGCGACTAGATTCTTTAAGCCTTTCAATTAATCTTTGATAGTTAGCATTCATATTTATAGGTTTATTTTGTAGTTGTATTGTCACGCACGATGCGCAACTTATCCGATTCCATAATCAAAACTCTTTCACCTGCCTTAAGGTTTTCATCATTAACCTGGACTAATGAATAGGGTTCGCCTTCATCTGGTTGAATTATAAATTCTGAAGCCTTGCCACCCGTAACTAAATTTTCGGCAGTATTTCCTACGATCCCTCCTAAAACTGCTCCTCCCAGTCCCCCTAATGTCTTTGTAGCCATATTTTCACCCAATGTAGAACCAGCAAGTCCACCAGCAGTAGCTCCTGCTATCGCACCTATACCAGACTCTCTTCCCTTAATTTTTATATCCCTAACAGATAAAATAACTCCTTTCTTAAAATAAGCGGGTGCTCCCATTTCACCACTTTCATAAGTAGAACCGGAATGAAGTGAGCAACCACCCAAAATTCCAAAGAAAATCAAAAACGGAATCATTCTATTCAACATTTTCTACTCCACATAATTTTATAAATTTTATGACTTAAATTTTTTATTCTCATTACAACCATTCTATCTTAAAACGAGTTTTACAAATTAAAGAAAGTAATAACTTATTGGAGAATTTTTGATTAATAGTAGCTTTTTTGATTTACTATAATTTCAGATTATTAAAATTTTTTAAAAAATTAAAACTTGCATCTATAAATATCAACCATCAAAATAATAGGAAGGTTTTTAGATTTTTCATTTAAATTTATTTTAAAGGCCTTTTAATTGACTTTTAAAAAAACCTGCCATATTATTGAAAACCATTCTCATTATTATGTTAAGTAGCAGGATATCAAATATTAATATCAATTATGCCTACTTTGTTTCGCTAAATTTTATTGGGTCTATTAGAAATGTATACCATTAAAAAATTAAAGCTATTTTTTGTCCTTGGAATATCCATTTGTTTCCTTATTTGCAAAACTTCCTTTGCCGAATCATTAAAGCAGGAATCACAAGATAATGTGAAAAAAATAATCATGATGTTGAATATTGGGGCCAAAGAATTTGAAGAAGGAGTAAAAGATGGGAAGGTCGTTGTTGCCCCAGAATATGAGGAAAGCCAAATCTTTTTACAACAAGCCACAGAAAGATTTTCCAAAATTTCGGAGAAAATCAAAAATGAAAAAGAATTAAATAAAATAAGCCCCCATTTTCCTAAACTTTTGGAAATGATCAATAATAAAGCAGACTCTCAAAAAGTCTGGGATAAAGTTAATATCCTAAATTCAGAACTAATGAAAACCTTTGAAATTGAGATCAATAAAACTCCTATCACGCCGGTTTCATTAGAAAATGGTAAAAATATTTTTGAAAAAAATTGTTCTAGTTGCCATGGGTTAACTGGAAATGGGGATGGGCCTATGGCGAAAAATTTAAATCCCTCGCCTGCTAAGTTATCCGATCCAAAATTGACTGGGGATAAAAATACTGAAGCTTACGATAACTTTGAAGTTATAAATGTTGGAATAGCCAATACTGGAATGAAAGCATGGGCAGGAACCCTATCTGAAGGTCAAATTTGGGACGTCACTTATTATATTCGTACTTTTTCTAACAATAATGTACGGCTTCCATCAGTAAACCAAGAAGTAACAACAATAGAAAATAATTCGGATTCCAAAAATACAGAGCAGGTAGTCAGTGAAGTCCGTAAACTAGTATTAAAAAGTTATGACCAATTTGAAAAGGGAAAAATAGAAAATGCATCAGAGAGCGCCTTTGATGCCTATATGACATATGAAAAAATTGAATCGAACTTGATATCCCAGGATAAGCCACTTGGTGTGAAACTTGAGTCTGCTTTTAGCGATTACCGTGGTGAAATCAAAAGAGGAGCTCCCTTACAGGACATTAAAAAACTTCATAATACGATTCTTTTAGATCTTTCCAAGGCCGAAGAACTTCTTAAAGATAAAGTTGGTTTCTCTGGGTTATTTTTACAATCCTTTTCCATTATCGTTCGTGAAGGATTTGAAGCAATCCTTATCATTGCAGCGTTGATTGCCTTTTTAAGAAAATCTAAAAACGAATCAAGCATCAAAACCATACATATAGGAGTTATAGTAGGAATTTTAGGAAGTTTTCTTACTGCTTATGTTGTCCATGAATTATTACATCTTAACATGGCTAGTCAGGAACTCTTAGAAGGCTGGATTATGCTTGTCTCTGTTGTGATTTTATTCTGGGTAAGCTACTGGCTTGTATCAAATATTGATAATAAAAAATGGCAAAAATACATTAATACAAAGATGCACGAGGCTTTGTCAAAAGGAAATACTTTTACCCTGAGCGCCGTAGCATTTATTTCGGTGTATAGGGAAGGCTTTGAAACAGTTTTATTTTATAAAGCACTTTTTTTATACGCAGGAAAAACTACAGGAGGTATTGTCCCTGGCTTCGTCGCCGGGTGTATTGTTCTTGCTGGAGTATTCTATCTAGTCAATCACCTAGGAATGCGGATTCCCATTAAATGGTTTTTTGGGTTTACTAGTGTTCTGCTTTATTACATGGCCTTTACCTTTATGGGAAAAGGTATTCATGAATTACAAATGGGGGAGCAGTTTTCATTGACTGCCGTTGAATTCTTACCGAGTATTTCATGGTTGGGAATGTACCCCACATGGGAAACTTTTATTGGCCAAGCGATCTTGTTCTTATTATTTATTTTCGCTTTAGTTTACACCTTTGTACCAGGGTTGGGGGGTAAGCAATCGAAATGAGAAATCAATTAATGTAGAAACCTTTTATCTTTGCCTTTGAAGGTGGAGGAAAAGGACTGATCGCGATTCATCATATCCATCTTTTTATACTCTTCCCAGTTATCGCGAAACAAATTGAAACCAACATAGTCCAGTGCCTGCATAATTTCGACCTCAGAGAACTTGCCCTCCCCGGCATCGATATCTTTGATTGTTTCCTCAATTTGTTCGCAAAGACCTGCAAACCGCTCTTCATCTTCAAACATCATAAAATCTTTCATAAAATCAAAACTCATTTAGTAGCTCCACTAATAATTTTAGCGATTCGTCAAATTATTAGAATTTATTTTAGAGTAAAAAGATTTTACTTCAAACATAAAATCTTCAATATCATTTTGAATTTCACTGAATAATCGATTTTCCATTCGCTTTATGGAAAAAATAGAACCTCCTAATGCCAAAGCGTCTGCCCCAGAAGTCAAATAATCCTTAATATTTTTAGGATTAACTCCTCCAACAGCCATTAGTTTAATTTTATCGAAAGGGCCTTTAATTTGCTTAAAGTAAGTAGGTCCCATTTGCGAAGCGGGAAAAACCTTTACCATTGCGGCACCCGAATTCCAAGCTTTTTGGATTTCTGTTGGTGTTAAAGCACCAGGAAAATAGGCCAATTTTTTATCCACACAAAATTTTGAGACGTTTTCATTAAAGTCAGGGGCAACCAGAAATTTCGCGCCTGCATCGAAAGCCTTTTGCGCATCAACAACGGAAAGAATTGTCCCTGCCCCCACAACTACTTGTGGATACTCTTTATTAATTATTTGAATGTATTGAATATAATCAGGTGTATTTTGGGTTATTTCTAGATAGCTGAGCCCACCCCCCAAACAAGCCTCAACAACACCATGGAGGCAATTCAACTTTACACCCCTAATGATTCCCAGGACAGGGGTAGATTCAAAGAGATTTAAATCGAAAGACATCTAAGAGTTTTAGACGTTAGCTTCAGAAGTTAACTTCTCGTAAAAATTCAAGTATTCGTCTTTGTCTTCCGAGTTTCTTAACTTCATTCCAGCGCGCGGATGTAAATCTAAAATACCTGTAATCATATAAGGTATCGTATATCCCCATTCAATTTCTTCACGTAGCTTAACAAAATTTTTACCTAACACTTCCAAAATAGGTCTAATATTAAATTTTGGATTTTTAAGAAACCCTAATAATAATTCAAGAGGACAATTTCCGGCAGCACGACCAATACCAAAAATTGTTCCATCTAAATAGTTAATGTCCTGAATTATAGCTTCAATTGTATTTGCAAAAGCGAGTTGCTGGTTATTATGAGCATGGATCCCTATTTCTCGAGACGGCATTGCCGATTTATATTTCTTTGCTAAATAAGCAATTTGCTCCGAGTACAAAGCACCAAAACTATCCACTAAATAGATTACATCAGCTGAGCTTTCTTTTTCTACCTGAGCAAGTGCTTCATCAAGTTCTCTTTCTCTGGCATGAGATACGGCCATAATGTTGATTGTGGTTTCATACCCTTTTTTATTTAAAATATTGACAAAATCTATGGCTTTATCTATATCTTTAACATAAGAAGCCACTCGCATCATGTCTATATAACTTTCTGCTTTTGGTACGACTGATTTTGGGTCAAATCTTCCAATATCTGCCATGACAGAAACCTTACAGTTGATTTCAGTATCCCCAATTACATTTTCTAAATCTTTTTCTGAGCAGAACTTCATTGGCCCAAATTCCCCACGCTTAAATTGGTTTTCATCCGCCTTATAACCCAATTCAATATAGTCGACCCCTGACTGGTTGACAGCTTGAAAAACTCCGCGAACCAGGTCATCACTAAATAAGTGATTATTCATCAATCCGCCATCTCGGATAGTGCAATCTAAAACTTTGATTTCTTTTCGGTACATATTGTAAAATCTCCCAACGGGCATTTATAACACCCGAATAAAACTAAATTGCAGTATAATTTTCAACATATTGGAGATTTAAATTATATTTCTAATCAGCTTTTACGTCAATTAGATAATTATATATTTCATCTTTAACCCCTTAATTGACAATGGGTTTTACAAATCAATAAAATATATTTCTCAGCTTCAAACCCCTAGAGGTTGATTAAAATTTTAAGAAAGTAGTGGTAAACATGAGAAAAGAAAAGTCTTTTTGGATTGTCAAACAAGAACCTTCCAAATATAACTGGGAACAATTTGAAAAAGATGGGAGCACATATTGGGATGGTGTACGCAACTACCAAGCTAGAAATAATTTAATAGCCATGAATAAAGGTGACTTAATTCTCTTTTACCATAGTGTTATAGGTAAAGAAATTGTGGGTGTTGCTAAAGTTACCCGCGAGTCCTATCCTGATCCAACAACCGATGATGATCGTTGGGTTGTTGTTGACTTAAAACCTATAAAGCCATTTAAAGTTCCGGTGTCTCTGGATAAAATAAAAGCTCATAAAGAACTTACAGAGATTGCCCTTATAAAACAATCTAGATTATCTGTCATGCCAGTTACCAAAAAAGAATTTCAAATCTTGTTAAAACTTGGAAAAACAAGTTTACCCAAATGATACTCCAAGGTTGTGTTCTGCATTGTGTTATACATACCAAATTGTAATTGAATTAAACAATACACAATTATAAATTCAAAAATTCTTGATCTTAATAAGGAAAAATAATGAATTTTTTATACATAATAATTATAGTCTGCTTAACTTTTTCCTGCTCTGAAAATATAGAAAAAAACAAAGTTCAAAAAAATAACACCATACAAATAGAAAACAAACCAGTAGATACCCTAAATACCCAATCTGAACCGTTTAGTGATAAGCATATTAGCGGTAGTAGTGAACCACATGTTTCCGGTGCTCCCTCTTCTCCCCATTTAAGCGGTCATTAATTAAATGTCCAAAATTCTTTTTCTAATTTCATTTTTCTTTTTGTTTGCAATATCAAATATAACATTTGCAAACCAGGGCCCTATCTCCAAATGCCATTCACAAATAAACCCACTACACCAAGAACGAGATAAAGTTTCTCAATTGGATGGAATATGGGGATTGTTTGAAAAAAATAGCGTGCTCCAAGGAAACTCTGTCTTGGCGATCAATATAGACAGAAAAATTAATTCAATAATATTTCATCTTCAATATCTTTGTGACACCCTAAATGGTATTCCGATGAATGAGGTTGCTCGTTATGTTCGAGATGGTATCGAGGAAAAGGGTGAGAATAGATTTCGAAAAGAACTAATTGATCTTGGAAAACCCGAAACTGAAATTGATATATGGTTTGCCTTCACTCGATTTTCAGAAAAAAATAAGGAGCGCTCTCTAGATCTGAAATCTATAACCGACTCCATCAAAGATGCAGTTCCTTTTATCGACTCCTATGTCTCAATTGCTGAAAAGATAAATAATCAAGAAATCGATGATTCCATTATAAAAAGTGTTGAAAAGCTTTCCACCGAAATCGATAACTTTTTTCTTGCAGATAAATATATGAATCAAGCCTTAACAGAAAATAGAAATATTCCTTATGTCGATATTAATGAAAGTTCTGGTGGTTCCTAAATTTAATACTGCAATTCGTTAAAACACATTTTTGAGGTTAATAATGATCAATTTTCTGGTTATTGGTGGTAGCGGCGTTATGGGTCAGGCAGCGATAAAGGCTGTTCGTACAAAGTTTGGTAGCGATGCTACTATCATTGCTAACTGGTTTGGAAAAGAAGAACCTGGATATCAAATTGAAGGTTCCAGCAAAACAATTTTTGGTGACATTTCTGACCCAAATTGCGTAAATACAATATTGGCTGAAAATAAGGAGCCCTTTGATTATATGTTTTATGCAACTGCTCTGGGGGAAGTGGGCATTCCAATAGTAGAAGCTCAAAAAGATTCCATATTGCAGTCTAACCGCATATCATTTGATCCAATTCCAATGCTTGAGGATCGTCTGAACATTAAAACCATTGTGACATATTCAACCTTTTATGTAATCCGTCATCAATTAGCCACTTATGGAGCCATGGGCTTCTCAAAAGAGGCAATAGAAAAATATACTCTAGAATCTGGAAAATCACATCATTCCTGTATACGTGCTGGACTATTCGAGTCTCAGTCGTCTAGAGGAATAAAACTGCTACTCAGAAAATCAGCTAAAAACCCCGAAAATTTAAAGGATCCCTTATTAAAATCGTATTTCTCTGGAAAAAGCTCTAAAGAGGGCATTAAAGAATTTGAAGAGGGAATATTTAGAGAAGAAAAAGAGTCCTATGGTGATTGTAGAACTAATGCACAAGACCTTTATCAGTCACATTTAGTTTTATTTGAAACCAATAATCCAGTATTTGTAAATGTCTGCGGAAAAAAAATATGGTTATCAAATGAACCACAGTTGCTTAAGGATTATTTCTAATCAGATTTAAAATTTATTAATATTTTGATGCAAAAAATATAAAATCAGATAAGAGTTTCCCTCCATTTTTTCAATTGAATTGATTTAACCCCTTTTTTATCATATAATTATATAATCACTTTACTATAGCCTAAAGGATTAGTGTTATAAATTAGACTATTTAGTTAGGGGTCTATTTTGATTTGACCTAAAAAATAAAAGCTAATGAAAAACATAACTCCATCCAAAAAACCTGGAAGAAAATTAAAACTTTCCCAGGATGAAAACCTAAATACCTTATTGCACAGTGTGGTTGATGAAGTAACTGTTTATGCTGAACAATTAGGTGGCCAAATAAAAAAATTGTCCGATATCGGTAGAGCCCTTTCAGGTGTTCATGATCTAAACACACTACTAGAAATGATCGTTGATCAAGCGCGCAGTTTTACCAAGGCCGATGCAGGTACTCTATACATTTTGGAAGAAAATACCCTGCGTTTTCAAATTGTACAAAATGATAGTTTAAAAATTCGAATGGGAGGTAAAACTGGAGATACAATTCCATTTCCCCCCGTTGAACTTAAAGAATCTAATGTTTCTGCTTATGTAGCAATAAAAGGAGAGCCCGTCAATATTCCAGATGTATATGACACAGATTTATTTGACTTCACGGGCCCAAAAAAGTTTGACCAATCGACAGGATATCGGTCGAAATCTATGTTAGTAATTCCGTTGAAAAATCACGAGGATGATGTGATTGGCGTACTTCAACTCCTCAATGCCACCAACGCCATTAACAAAGAAGTCATACCATTTTCTAAGGATTACGTAAACCTTTCCGAATCTTTAGCTTCGCAAGCAGCTGTTGCCATTACTAATGCCAAACTAATCTCAAACATGGCAGAATTATTTGAAGCATTCGTAAAAGTCATGGCAACTGCGATTGATGAAAAATCTCCAGTAACTGGTGGTCATATAAGGCGTGTAGCTAATTTAACTCTAACTATGGCAGAGTTCATCAATGAACATGAGGATGGGATATTTAAAGAAAAAAAGTTTTCTCCAGATCAAATGTATGAATTAAGAATTGCGGCATACATGCATGATATTGGAAAGGTTACAACTCCCGTTGAAATAGTTGAAAAAGCAAAAAAATTACAAACAATTTTTGATCGTATCCACTATGTACGTTTACGAATGGATTACATCATTCAAAAGGTGAAATTAGAAGGGCAACAAATAAAAATTAATTTATTGGAAAGTGGTGCGGTTAAGACCGAAGTCGAAAAGGTTGAAGCAAATTTAAACAATAAAATTGAAGAGCTTAAAGAAATTCGTTCCTTCATCAACAAATGTAATGAACCAGGCGAGTTTCTTGAAGATGAAACACTAGAGAGGCTTAAAGAAATATCCCAGAGAACCTATTTAGATAATGAAGGAGAAGAGCAACCTTTTTTGACAGAAGATGAACTCCTTAATCTTTCGATACGCCGAGGCAGCATAACCGAAACGGAGAGAAAAAAAATGCAAGACCATGCTGCCGTGACTTTGCGAATGCTCAACCAAATACCATTTACTAAAAAATTAAAAAATATTCCTAATTTTGCAGGTGCCCATCATGAATTCATCAATGGAAATGGGTATCCACTAGGTTTAAAAGGTGATCAAATACCATTTGAAGGCAGACTAATGGCTGTTACAGATATAGCCGAAGCTTTAACGGCATCCGACAGACCCTATAAAAAAGCAATGCCCTTGGAAACAGTTTATCGGATTCTTAGATCTATGTCAGAAAAGGGAGAGTTGGATAATGATCTGGTTGAACTATTCATCGACAAGGAAATCTACAAGATTTATCAGGCAAAACACGAAAATGGAAATAAAGCAACTAAAACCACTGAATCCTAGTATTCCCGCTGAATGTTTTCTTACCCTATAATTTAAATATTTAGCTTATATCCATCTTATTTTTTCTTAGGTTTATAGGGACCTGTACGCAAATAGTTGTCATTCATTTTAACATGGGGATCAATTTGCGGCGCTTCCTGTTCTTTACCTTCCGGGTGACCATCGTCAAACTTTTTAGATAGCAAACTTTTAGTTTTATTTGATAAGATTGTTGATCTTTTTTTCCTAGTGCGGGTTTTGCGGTCTTGAAAAGCGTTTTTATATTTTTTTTTGTCCTCATGGGACATATTTAAAATCATAGAACCTCGCAAAAGCTAAAAATCAAAGGATAGTTGCACTCTATTTGCTATAGCTTACGCTAATTTTGATAAAAGTTGAAAGTTTTTTATGCCTCTTGAAAAAATAAAAATTTTATTGAAAGATGAAATTATTGAAGAATCCAATTTGGCAACCCTTATAAACGAGTTGGATAATTTTGAAATTGCCCGCCGCTTGAATGAGTTCATAACAGAAGATAAGGTTAGAATTTTCCATTTACTGGATAGCGATAGAAAGCGTCATGCTTTGCTTTATGAGACTGATATGGATAGTCGAATGGAAATACAAGAAACCTTGGACAAAAATTATCTGGCTCAACTTCTCGACGAAATGGATGAAGATGAAGCCACAGATCTAATTCAAGAGCATTCCAATAAAGCTCAGGAAGAGATCCTGAGCAAAATGGAACAAAAAGATGCTGAAATAATAAAAGATTTAATTCAATACGGAGAAGAAACGGCTGGAGGTTTAATGACTCCAGAGTTTAATAAGGTCTACTGGAATCAACCCGCAGCCGAAATATTTACAAAAATACGACAAGAATCAAACTCCGATACACAACCTTATTTTTATGTTGTCGATCATCAGGATAAATTATTAGGTTTTTTTAAACTTCGCGATCTATTCAATGTTCCAACTTCTGCGTTAGCAGAAGAATTCATACGTTCCAATACTCCAAAAATAGAAATTAATGACCCTTGTGAAAAAGTTGCAAATTTAATGAGTCAAGAACACCTTAGCATCTTGCCCGTAGTAAATGAAAATAACGTAATACAGGGTGTTATTACTTTTGATGATGTTATTCGGGTTATGGAGGATATTGCCAGTGAAGATATTTACACTATGGTCGGGACTGCTAAAGTTGACCCATTTGCAAAAAAAACTAGTAGCAAAATATTGGCACGAGCCCCTTGGCTTTTTACAACCTTTATCGGGGGTATAATCAGCGCATCTATACTAGGGTTTTTCGACGGTACGCTATCAGAATACGTAGCAATGATACTATTTATTCCATTCGTCATTGGTCTTGCAGGTAACGTCGGGATTCAAGGTGCAACTATCATTGTCAGAGGACTTGCAACCGGAGATATTCAGGAAGATAATATTTCACACATAGTTAAAAATGAAATACTGGTTGGAACTCTAAATGGAATAATTTTTGGGGTTCTTTGTGGCATAATTATTAGTCTTGCAGCTGAGACGGTATTAAACACTGACCCTTTATTAGGCTTAGTGGTAGGAACAGGTATTGTATTGGCCGTTTCGGTAGCCTCGTTAGTTGGTTCGCTAACACCCATAATCTTTATAAATCTGGATATTGACCCTGCAATAAGCACAGGCCCAATTGTAACCGTCGCTAACGATATCCTTGGTTTAGCCATTTATTTATTAACAGCAAAATATATTCTTGCTTTTTTCTAATTAATCTTTTTTAGGATCAGCCAAGTCAACCTCTATAATTGCAGTATCGACTTCAACATATTCTCCTTCC
Source organism: Nitrospinota bacterium (assembly GCA_028345515.1). GTDB lineage: Bacteria > Nitrospinota > Nitrospinia > Nitrospinales > VA-1 > UBA8687. The sequence continues at coordinate 22,095 of JAOMDP010000005.1, read as the reverse complement.
ATCACATAAAACTCTTTTATAACGCCTTCCACTTCCGAGAGTAAAGTAAAATAACCTTCAGATATAATCTCAGCAACGGCAGTACCTGGAACCACCGTGTCACCTTTTTTAACCAGAAACTTATCAACCTTCCCCGAAGTCATGGTGTTATACATTGCCGCCATAATAATATAACCTTCCATAAACCTTACCTCACAAAAATTAAAATCTAGATAACTAACGACTTCTCTTTAGACAAAACAAGAAAAAATGTATAAACTAAAACTAAATTTGAATACTTACCAATAAAAATGAAAATAAATACTGGCGACACAATATACGAACCTATGTCAAGAAATACAGGAGAGGTGATCGCTGTAACTGAACATCCCTCAGGAAAAATTATTAAAGTTCGTTGGCGATTGGATGGCCAGTTACCTCATGATACAGAGTTGTTTTATAAAAAAGTCAAGCGCTGTATTCGTGACGGCCTTTATGAACACACTCCGGCGAATTAATGCTTATAAACAGTGTGTGAAGGAATTCCTGCTAAAATATTTTCTTTTCCCCAATTTACTACATTTTTAAATTTCTCCGAGGCCATAAAATCATTAAATGCCTTTTCTTCACTCCACTCTGACACGATCAGATAGGATTGAGCATCACTAACATCTTTATACAAAAATGATTTCGAATGGCCCTCCATTTCCTCCATAACTCCTAAAACAGCAGTAAAAGCATCTTCAAAAATCTTTTCTTTACCAGGAATCATTTTGTAGTTCATTCCAATAGTAACCATCAACATGTCCTTTCGAATGACAATTAATAAAACAAACAATCAGGCAACTAACTCTAAATCCTCCTGATTGTCAATCTGTTTAAAAATAATATGCTGAATTCCAAATTTCTTCTTGATTGCCAGGATATTATCCTTTTTATGTCCCAGGTACAATGAAACATACCGGGAAGGAACCCTAAAAGTAATCGTCTTAGGTAAATCTTGCAATAGATTTAATAATTCAAACATTTTATCTCTGGCAATCAAACGATCCACAAGATATCTAAATGAAGGGTGATAAGGTCCTTCAACAAAATTCTCTAACATCGAAGGGTCTGCATGCAGACCTACTCGAATAACGGGAATGTCAGCTTTGTGGAATGCAATTAATGAATTTTTAACAAGTTCAATCATTCTGTCCAAGCTCCAGGGTACAAAATTACCAGATTTATACATTTCGAATAATTCGGTGTTCTTAATTACCAGGGTGGGATAAATTCTCACAAAATCAGGTTTTAAATCAATAACATCATTAACGGATTCCATGAAAATCAACTCATTATCCAATGGAAGACCGGGCATCAATTGCAAACCAAGTTTCAACTCATTATCGCGAATAATTTTCACTGCTGATTTCACAGTCTGCAAGTTACAAGGACGACCTACAGATTTTAGAACGGCATCATTCGTTGATTGAACGCCTAATTCTACAACCTTAACACCATTATTTTTTAATAAAGATATATTATCTTGATTTACCAACAAGCTATGCGTAGAAACCCGAATAGAATTAATTTGCCCTGAACTAATCCAAGGTTGCACAGCATTTAACAAATGCTTTTGTCTTTCCAATTCTAAACCTGTGAAACTACCACCATAAAAAGCAACCTCTCTCTTTTTTGGTAAATCATTACTTTTGAAAATATTTAAATATGATGCAATAGCTTTATTAATAACTATTTCATCACTTTGAACATTAACACCTGTAATTTTTAACTGGTTGCAAAAAGAACAACGGTAGGGACAGCCTTCATGAGGAATAAAAACAGGAATAACTAAAAGATCTCTTTTTTTCACAAATTTAATCCTTTAGCCATTCAGTAATGGCGACATAGGTAATTCAGAAACTGATAAAAAGGTTACCACACAGCCATATGAATTAGAAAAAATAAAAAACATAAAAAAGGACAATAGAATCCAATTTAAATATATTTTTCTATCTATAATCTTTAAATCTACTCTTGCTCATTTTTTTCTAAGCACTTGCAAAGACCATCTGGTAACCAACTAATCGTAATATAATCTGGAAATATAGTATCTTTATCAAAATTCGATAATTCAATTTGGTCACAAGTTAAATTAAGCGCATTTTTTAAATTTGCTCCATTTAAAAAAGTATCTTCTAATTCTGCCCCATTAAAATCCGCCCCCGAAAGGTCTGCTTCACTTAAAACTGCTTGTGTTAAATCGGCTCCTGCCAAATTTGCTCCTCGAAGATCCGCCTTGATCAAATAAGCGGCGGTCAAATCAGCATCTTCTAACTTCGCGCAGTCTAGTTTAGCCTGCATAAGTTTGGCATTGCATAGATCTGCACCTTGCAAACTATCTTTGGAGTCTTCTATTTCTTTTTTCCTAAGAACCCAATCTTCAAGCATATAAATTAAATCTAAATAACGATAGTAATATTCTTATTTTTTATCACGAGTTACATTATTTGTTTTCAAGCTGGAAGAAAAATCTTTTATTGCGATTTTTGCGGCAGCCTGTTCAGCCTCTTTTTTAGTTCGACCCAAGCCCTTGCCCCAAATCTCATTTTTAACCCTTACAACCACTTCAAATTCTTTAGCATGATCGGGTCCCATTTCCCTAACAACCTTATACGAAGGAATACAAAGCATCTTATTTTGTGTGTACTCCTGCAAATCACTTTTAAAATCTCTGAATGACCAAGATTCAGCCGTTTTTTTGATTTCTCCTGCCAATAGTGGAAGAAAAATATTAGAAGCGGCTTCCAAGCCTCCATCGCGAAACACCGCACCAGCAAGTGCTTCAAATGCATCTGCTAAAATTGAAGGCTTTTCGCGGCCCCCTGAACGATCTTCTCCTTTACCCAATAAAAGGTAATTACCCAAATTAATTTTTTGGGCTAGTTGCGCAAGACACGACTCATTTACAACAGCAGCTCTAATTTTAGATAAAGTACCCTCAGAAAAGTCACTGAATTTTTCAACTAGGTAATTGCTTACCAGAATATCCAGAACCGAATCACCCAGAAACTCCATTCGCTCGTTGTGTTTTAATTTTTTATTTTTTTCATTAGCATAAGATTTATGGGTGAGAGCTTTATTAAGTAGTTTTATATTTAAAAATTTATATCTAGTCTGACTTTGAAGAGAATCTAATTCTTTTAAACGTGGTTCCGAGAGGTCCATGTAAAATTTTATCCGGAGAATTTTTTAAAAACAAGGACTCCATTCGTACCACCAAACCCAAATGAATTGGAAAGACATACATTTACTTTCGCCTCGCGGGCTTGATTCGCTACATAATCTAGGTCGCACTCTGGGTCGGGCGTATTGTAATTTATTGTAGGGGGCAATATCCCACTTTCAATAGCCATGATGGAATATATTGCTTCAACACCTCCTGCAGCGCCCAAAAGATGCCCCGTCATTGATTTAGTGGAACTAACTGCTAGTTTTTTAGCATGACCCTTAAATACAGTTTTTATGGCTTGGGTTTCAGTCGCATCGGCTGCCGTGGAAGTCCCATGAGCATTAATATAGTCCACATCCTCTTTATTAACTCCTGCATTATTTAAAGCGAGGTTCATACATCTTGCAGCTCCTTCGCCTTCAGGTGCTGTTGCTGTAATATGGTGAGCATCACCATTTAGAGCATATCCAACTATTTCTCCAAATATGGAAGCCTTTCGTTTCTTAGCATGTTCTAGTTCCTCAAGAATCAAAACTCCACAACCTTCACCAATCACAAATCCATCTCTATCTTTATCAAAAGGTCGGCTGGCAGACTTCGGATCTTCATTACGATGTGACAAAGCTTTTGCTGCATTGAATCCTCCCACACACAAAGGGGTAATAACAGATTCTGTACCTCCAGCAATCATTACATCCGCATCCCCATACTGAATAAGGCGTGCAGCTTCTCCAATCGAATGGGTTCCTGTTGCACATGCCGTTACTACGCAGGAGTTAGGACCTTTAGCTCCCGTTAAAATAGAAACATGTCCGGAAGCTAGGTTTGCGATCAGCATTGGAATAAAAAAGGGAGTGATTTTCTTTACCCCTTTTTCTTTATAAATATCGTGGTATTTTTCTATTGCGGGGAGACCGCCGAGACCTACGCCAACAATAACTCCTACCCTTTCCGCGTTGGAGTCATTGATTTCTAACCCAGATTCATCCATCGCCATTTTAGTACAGGCTATAGCATACTGGATAAACCGATCCATCTTCTTTATATCTTTATGATCAATATGATCTTTTGGATCAAATCCCTTAACCTCTCCTGCAATTTTCACCGGGAAGTCATCTGCAGGAGTAAACCGTGTTATGTAATCAACACCTGAACGACCCTCGAACAAAGCCTCTCTATTAGCTTCCACCCCTAATCCCAAAGGAGAGAGAATCCCCAACCCAGTAACTACTACACGTTTTTTCATTAATTCACCTCAGGGATCGAGGAAGGTAATTTAATTAGTTTGACCTTTAATATAGTCCACCGCATTTTGAACCGTCGCTATCTTTTCAGCGTCTTCATCAGGAATTTCAATATCAAACTCCTCCTCTAAAGCCATAACTAGCTCTACCGTATCCAAAGAATCGGCACCTAGATCATCAATAAAAGAGGCTTCAGAATTAACCTGCTTTTCATCTACTCCTAATTGATCGACAATAATTTCTTTTACTTTTTCTTCAACAGACATAATTATTAACACTCCTAGTTGGAATTACATCAACATACCACCGTTTACATTTATTACCTGCCCTGTAATATAACTGGCATTCTCTGAAACTAAAAATGAAACACAACGTGCAACATCTTCAGGCTGGCCTAATCGAGCGAGAGGAATTTGCTCAATAAGTTTTGAGCGCACCGACTCTTCCAAAACTCGGGTCATTTCTGTATCTATAAAACCAGGCGCAACTGCATTAGCACGTATACCTCTCGGAGCAACTTCCCTTGCTAGAGTTTTCGTAAATCCAATTAAGCCTGATTTAGAAGCTGAATAATTGGACTGACCAAAATTCCCCATCACTCCTACTATAGATGCAATATTTACAATAGAACCGCTTTTCTGTTTCATCATTTGTTTTGCTGCTTGCTGACTGCAAAGAAAACTGCCTTTCAAATTAATATTTAAAACCAGATCCCAGTCTACCTCTTTCATACGCACCAATAACCCATCTCGAGTGATGCCAGCATTGTTAACAACAATGTCTACAGGTTTATATTCTTTTAAAATTGAATCGAATACACCCTGCACATCGGTGGCACTGGAAACATCAATTCTAACTGCAGAGGCTTTACCTCCACTAACTCTTATTTCAGCAGCTGTTTTTTCAGCACCCTCATGATTTATATCCCCTAGTACAACATGCGCTCCTTGACCAGCCAATTCTTCGCTAATAAAACGACCGATTCCCTGAGCGCCTCCAGTTATTAGCGCAATTTTTCCATTTAGGCTCATATATTGGATTTTTATCTTAAAACTTTTTTAATGCAGTAAGAAGGTTCGCTAATGTTTCGCTATCACCAACTTGATAACAGTTGATGGTTTTATTATATCTCTTCATTAAACCACTTAAAACTTTGCCTGAGCCTAACTCAATTACCGAATCAATTTTTTGATCTACAATATATTGCATCGTCTCGCACCATCGAACCGGCGAACAAACCTGCTTAACCAAAGATTCTCTTGCATCATTTCCTTTTACAATGGGTTTTGCTTCGATATTATTGATTACAGGAAAGGACAGGTCATAAAACTCAGTAGCTTCTAACTCTTTTTGAAGCTTAATTTCAGCTGGTTTCATGAGAGCACTATGAAAAGGGGCGCTCACCGGAAGTACAACCGCTTTTTTTGCCCCCGCCGTTAAAGCATCTTTAGATACCGTTTCAACAGCTTCCTTATGACCCGCTATTACAGTCTGAACCGGACTATTTAAATTAGCAGGTTGCACAAGATTGGAATTACTCGAAACTCTCTCACATAATTCCTGTATTTTCTCAATAGGAAGCCCAATAATAGCAGCCATAGATCCTATTCCGACAGGAACCGCCTCCTGCATGAATTTCCCACGCAAATTCACTAAACGAACTGCATCTTGAAACTTAAGTGCTCCTGCAGCTACCAATGCCGAAAATTCTCCTAGACTATGACCTGCTGCAAGTACGGAATTAATACCATTTTCTCTTAATATTTTCAAGGCCATTATACTATGTATCAACAAGGCTGGCTGGGTATTCTCTGTCAAGCGCAGAGTATCCTCTGGCCCGTCAAAACAAATTCTTGAAATATCATATTGTAATATTTCGTTAGCCTCTTCGAATAGATTTCTAGCCTCCGGATAATGGTCATAAAAATCCTTACCCATTCCCACAAATTGTGACCCCTGTCCGGGAAATACAAATGCTATTTTCACCATTTTATGACTCCAGCCCCCCAGGTTAAGCCTGCACCGACAACACCTAGAACGGAAACATCTCCTGGTTTTATTTTTCCTTCCAGCCTCGCATTTTCTATTCCAATGGGAATAGATGCAGCCGATGTGTTGCCAAATTTTTGAATAGTCATATGTATTTTATCCTCAGGTAAGTTTAATTTTTCTGCGACCGCACTTATAATCCTCTGGTTAGCCTGATGTGGAATAAATAGATTGATATCCTCAATTGTTATATTGTTATATTTCAATGCCTCAAGAATGACATTTGTCATTCTTTTTACAGCCACTTTGAAAGTCGCATTACCAGCCATTTTTATAAAATATTTCTTATCATCTATATCCTGTTTATTGATACCCGTTTTGCCAACACCGCCAGGAACAGAAATTAGATCCGATAATGACCCATCGGAATAAATATGCGTGGATAATATTCCAATCGATTCAGATTGTTCAATTCTTTTTAGTAATACAGCACCTGCTCCATCTCCGAAAAGAATACACGTTGACCTATCTGACCAATCTACAATCCTGGAGTTCACTTCACTACCAATAACTAAAATGTGTTCATAGCGTCCGGCTTTAATATATTGTTCAGCAATTGATAGACCAAAAACAAAACCCGAGCATACAGCAGAAATATCGTACGCAGCAGAGTTAAATGCCTCCAATTCCTTTTGAACAAAACAAGCGGTAGAAGGAAAAAGAATATCCGGGCTAGAGGTACATACAATTATCATATCTACCTGATCCGCATTTAAAGCGGCAAATTCGAGAGCCTGCTTTGCTGCCTTAGCAGCCATTGTAGATGCAGATTCATCTTTTGAAGCAATCCTACGCTCTTTGATTCCTGTACGTGTAGTTATCCACTCATCTGTTGTATTAAGAGATAGTTCAAGGTCCTTGTTGGTGAGAATTTTCTCCGGAACATAAAAACCGGTTCCCGCCACAACCGCTTTAAAAATTGTTTTCATCAAGGGAGTTTTGTTCAGGTTTCTTTAGATTCTGGGTTCTTAACTTGAGGATTACTATCTTCTTTATCATCTATCTGTTCGTTACCAAATGCTATATTTTTTATTTGTTTCCAAATAGTTTCCTTGGAATTTTCGACACCAGAAAGATTTAACTCAATGTCTTCCTTAATATGATCTATGATCTTCTTCTCACTCAACTCCTGTGCGCGGTTTATGGCATTCTTGATTGCCTTTGGAGAAGAACTTCCATGTGCAATGATTACCACTCCATTCAAGCCTAATAACAGTGCCCCTCCAGTTTCTGAATGATCTACCTTCTTTTTAAAATCGATTAATTGGGGTTTTAGTAATAAATAACCCAGCTTACTAACCCAATTACTCTGGAACATCAGTTTAAGATTGGTCCCTATCATTTCAGCAAGACTCTCACTAATTTTAAGAGCTACATTTCCCATAAAACCATCACAGACAATTACATCTGCATTACCTCGATATACTTCTTTACCCTCAATATTTCCAATAAAGTTTATATGGCTTTTTTTTAACATTTGAAAAGTTTCTTTGACAATTTCATTACCCTTGCCATCTTCTTCACCAATACTTAAGAGTCCTACACTTGGTTTTTCTTTTTCCAAAATGTATTCCGCAAAAACATGCCCCATAATTCCAAATTCAAACAACTGATTGGATTTGCAATCCACATTAGCACCAGCATCTAAAAGTATCGATGTTCCTTTTAAAGTCGGCAATTGAATAGCAATGGCTGGTCTGTCCACGCCTTTTGCCGGTCTTAGAATTAAAGTGGAATAAGCCAGAACAGCACCGGTGTTTCCGGCGCTAACAAATGCAGCAGCCTGATTTTGTTTTACCAAGTCTAAACCAATCTTCATTGAAGATTTTCTTTTTGAGCGCAAAACCTTCCCAGGGCTTTCATGCATTTCAACGACCTCGTCTGCATGGACTATTTCAATTGGTAATTGGCGATCAGAATCGTGCTTATCAAGCTCAGTTTTAATTTGCTCAGATAGACCAGTGAGGATAATCTCCGTATTGTATTCCTGGGCTGCCAGCACAGCTCCTTCCACTATGGCTTCCGGGGCATGGTCGCCTCCCATGGCATCAACCACGATTTTCATCCCAGGCTCCTTCCTTTAAACTGGACAACAGAGATTCTATAAGTGAGGGTTTTGAATTAATCAGAATTGCAAAAAATTAAACTTCTTCTACTTCCATTATTTCCTTGCCCTTATAATAACCACAATGGCTGCAAATGTGGTGAGGCCTGGTCATTTCATTACACTGAGGGCACTCCATATAGGATGGGATGCTGAGACTCAAATGGGATCTTCTTTTTCCCTGTTTGGACTTCGATGTCTTTTTCTTTGGAACCGCCATTTTCTCTCCCTATTTCAACTTATCTTTTAATTTTTTTAATACAGCTAAACGAGGATCAATTTCTTCCTCTTTTTGACACTCGCATTGGTTAACATTGAAATCATTACCACACACAGAGCACATACCTTTACAATCTTTCTTACAAACATTAATCAACGGCAAATCCAGTAAAACCTGATCACGAACTGGACCTCTTAAATCAATCCAACCCTCTTGGTAAACTTCTTTTTCAATATCCGTTTCTTTAATTTCAACTTCACTTCCAGGTGAAGGCTCTTTCACCTGTGGAACAAAGTGTACTTGTATTTTATTATTTACCGGTAACGAAAACGACTTTAAACATCTATTACAAATAACTTGAAGTAGTGTCTGAAGTTCACCTGCAAAAAAAACTTCATGCTCGATCCGTTTTAGCTTGGCTTTTATGTTAACATTTTCAGCTAAGTAACACTCTGGTTGATCAATCTGGAGTTGCTCTTTCTTTACAAAAAAATCAACATTTAATCCCCCTTCAGGGATTTCATCTACTTCAAAAATCATTTTTGACCTTTGAATTCATACCCTTAAAAAATCTGGGAAACCAAAATCAGAAGGTAGGATAACAACTTTAAGTAGTGGATGTTAGCTTTTATGACATAACCAGTCAAGAAAATAATACGAGTTCACTCTTCATGAACGTGGATGGAATTGCTGATGAATTTTCAGTAATCTCCCTTTCAGAATATGGGTATAAATCTGTGTAGTGGAAATATCGGAATGACCGAGCATCTGTTGCACAGAACGAAGGTCAGCACCTCTTTCCAATAAATGTGTGGCAAAGGCATGCCTTAGAATGTGCGGAGATACACTAGCTTGGATATTTGATTGAATTGCATACCTTTTTAATAATTTCCAAAACCCCTGTCGGGTCATGCACCCACCTCGTTTAGTTACAAATATTTCTTCAGCACTTTGGCCTTTCAGTAAAGCTGGACGTGAGTTCAATAAATAATTATTTACTGCTTTTTTAGCCATGCTGCCAATTGGCACCATGCGTTCTTTGCTTCCCTTACCCATAGTACGTATGCAACCCACTTCAAGATCCAATTCGCTAACCTTAAGATTCACCAGCTCCGAAACCCGCAACCCAGTAGCATAAAGAATTTCAAGCATGGCCTTATTGCGAAGGCCTAAAAAAGACTTCTTATCGGGGCAATTTAATAAATTATCGATATCCTGTGAAGACAAAACATTGGGTAAATTACGATAACTCTTTGGCGTATTCAAAATTTCTGCAGGATTATTTTCCAACTGTTTATCCACACATAGATATTTATAAAAAGATTTAATAGAAGACAAGCATCTGGCGATGGAAGCCCCAGACAAACCCTGTTCTCTCAAAAAAATCAAAAATTCACGGATATCCGAGGTGTTTAAAGAACCAATTTTCCGATCGCTTGCAAAATTTGCAAAACGACCCAAATCGTGACAATAACCTGAGACAGTATGCGGAGAGCACCTTCTCTCAATTCGCAAATATTCGGAAAAATCATGTATTAGGGCTTTCATAATAAAATTATGATATAATATTCAGTAAGTTACAATTAAATATTTTTATATAGGTTTCTTTAAACCAATCTGGTACCCTTAGCGCATGTTAAAAAATTTCTCTAAAAAAGCAATTTTCCCTCATTGGTTCATCATATGCCATAAGCTTCGCAGTTCTTAAACATACCTAAACTTACCCACTAAATACAAAGTTACTAGTATCAATTAATTTAATAATTGACCTGATTTAAATTATTATAAGCACATAAATTTAAAGGATAAAATGTTAGAAAAAAGATCTATTAGAAATATCGGTATAATTGCTCATGTTGATCATGGAAAAACTACTTTAGTTGATTGTATGCTTCGACAAAGTGGTATGTTCCGTGAAAATGAATTATCTGGAAATTGCATCATGGACAGCAATGAGCTGGAAAAAGAGAGAGGAATCACAATTTTTTCCAAAAATGCAGCTATCTTTTATAAAAATCATAAGATTAATATTGTCGACACACCTGGCCATGCTGATTTTGGAGGTGAAGTTGAAAGGATATTAAAAATGGTTAATGGAGTTCTGCTTCTCGCGGATGCGGTAGAGGGCCCCATGCCACAGACCAGGTTTGTGCTGAAAAAATCTTTAGAACTTGGGTTAAATCCTATAGTAGTCGTCAATAAAATTGACCGTCCTGCATCTCGAACCGAGAAGGTTGTAGATGAGATTTTCGATTTGTTCGTGGATCTTGGTGCAAATGACGAGCAATTAGATTTTCCTATTATCTATACTTCGGCCAAGCAGGGTATTTCAAGGTCTACTCCTTTAGGGCCTAATAGTGATATTACACCCCTTCTCGATTTAATAATCGAAAAAGTCCCTAGCCATAATGGTGACTCGGAATCGGGCTTTCAAATGCTCGTTTCATCTATGGATTACGATGATTATGTTGGCAGGATCGCTGTTGGAAAAGTTAATCGAGGCCAGGTCCAAGTTAAAAAAAATTATACTCAAATAGATAGAAACGGAGTTGCTAAACCCTTTTCCTTGTCCAAGCTATATACTTTTGAAGGATTAAAAAAAATAGAATCAGAGTTAGCGGCAACTGGAGACATAATTGGTATAGCGGGAATGAAGGAGGTAGAAATAGGCGAAACCCTTACTCATCCGGATTTTCCAGAGGCATTACCTGTCATTGAAATCGATGAGCCTACCCTTGCTATATATTTTTCTTCAAACTCATCACCCTTTGCGGGGAAAGAAGGGGAGTTCGTAACCTCCAGACAACTCCGTGACCGCTTATTCAAAGAAATTCGCTCTAATGTTTCCTTACGAGTAGAAGAAACAGACACGCAGGACACTTTTAAAGTCTCAGGCAGGGGCGAACTTCATCTTACTATTCTTATAGAAACAATGCGGCGAGAAGGATACGAGTTTTGCATATCCCGACCTGAAGTATTAATAAAAATAGTCGATGGGAAAAAACATGAACCTGAAGAATTTGTCATTCTTGATATAGATGAAGATTATGTTGGAAGCATAATGGAAGCTATGGGGAAACGAAAAGCAACTCTTCAGGACATGGCTCAAAATGAAGGAAATGCTCGTTTAGAGTTTCTAATACCCACACGAGGTTTATTTGGTTTTCGATCTGAGTTTCTCACGCTAACTAAAGGTACCGGTGTCATCAATCGTACTTTCAACAAATTTATCCCGCATTGTGGAGAAATTGCCCAAAGAATTAACGGGGTTTTAATTGCTCTCGAAAATGGTTGCACTACGGGTTTCTCACTTTTCAATCTTCAAGAAAGAGGTGCATTGTTTTGGGGACCTGGGGAAGAAGTTTATACGGGAATGATTGTGGGTGAAAACAATAAAGATAATGACCTAGTTGTAAATGTTTGCAAAGAAAAAAAGCTGACGAATATGCGGGCCTCTGGATCGGATGTAAATATAATTCTGACACCACCTACGAAAATGAGTTTGGAGCAAATTCTCAGTTTTTTGAATGAAGATGAATTAGCCGAGATAACTCCAAAAAAAATTCGACTTAGAAAGAAAATTCTTAATGAAAATGACCGGAAAAGATATTCAAAAACTCGCAGCCAAAATGACAACCTTGTCTCAAAATAATTATCCATTATTAAGCTACTGAGTTAGACATCCTTTTATCTGGTGCAAAATATATTATGGCTAAGAAAACAATTTTATAACCCCTCTTGAATCAAAAACGTTAACCTGCCAGATATAATGCCTCAAAAGAAAAAATATTAACCAGTCTTACCAGTTAGCCATTTACGTTGCCCAAAAAATAGAAATAATGTAAAATCTCCTCCCATTCAATATCTTTAAATCTTATTAAAACGATACATCTTTACGATTTTTGAATTTGGAAATCTACAAATTCAATAAAATCTTTCTAAACGGAAAATATAATACATGGAACGCACTACGCTACTTCAGCATCTTCGAAAACAGGAAAAAAACACCCCAGAAGCTACTGGCGAATTCACTAACTTAATGACTGAAATAATGGTGGCTTCAAAAATTATTTCTCTTGAAGTAAATAGTGCCGGTATCGGAGAAAGTATTTTGGGGCTAACAGGTAAAATAAATGTCCAAGGTGAGGAAGTTCAAAAATTAGATGAGTTTTCAGATATTACCTTCACAACAATCATGGGGAAATCAAAGGCTATTTGCGCCATCACATCAGAAGAAAAAGAAACTCCATATATCATTCCTCCTGATGAGAATCCCGGAAAATATATTTTTATGATGGATCCTCTAGATGGTTCCTCCAACATAGATGTAAATGTTAATATAGGTACTATTTTTTCTATTTATCGCAAAAAAAGCGATGGCGATACAGTAACAAAAGAAGATTTACTTCAAAAAGGTGAAAATCAAGTAGCTGCTGGATATATAGTTTACGGTTCCAGTACTATCTTCGTTTATACCTCTGGCCAAGGTGTTCATGGCTTTACACTCGATCCATCTTTAGGTGAGTTTTTTCTATCTCATCCCGATATTAAAATTCCCGAACAAGGTGCTATTTATAGTGCAAATGAGGGGAACTGGGGTGTTTGGGATGAAACACAAAAAAACCTTGTTTCCTATTTGAAAGAAGACGACCCAAAATCCGGAAGACCTTATAAGCTCCGTTATATCGGATCTTTGGTAGCGGACTTTCATCGCACACTATTAAAAGGCGGCCTATTCATGTACCCAAAAGATACCAATAGTCCAAAAGGTAAATTAAGATTTTGTTTTGAAGCTGCTCCACTTGCTTTTATTGTAGAAAATGCTGGAGGAAAGGCCTCTACTGGTGATCAGAGAATTTTAGATATCAAACCGAAGGGAATACATGAAAGGTTGCCGCTCTTTATCGGCAGCAAAAAGGATGTGGAGATGGCAGAGTCTCATCTAGCTTCTACTGTTAAAAAGGGTGGTTGGTTTAAATGGTTGAGTGGCTGAGAAATCTAATCAAATTATTTCCAAATAAACTCTTCTAACCAAGCTTATTCTGAATATCATCAAATATTATGAAAATACAAAGTATTCGTGGCGTAAAAGATATATTACCCGCAGAAGTATGGAAATGGCAATGGGTAGAATCCATAGCTCATAAAGTATTTTCTCGATATGGGTTCCATGAAATTCGCTTTCCAATTTTTGAAAATACAAGACTTTTCTCTCGTAGTATTGGCGAAACCACGGATATTGTTGAAAAAGAAATGTACACCTTTGAAGATAGGGCCGGTGATTCTATCACTCTTCGTCCAGAAGGAACTGCTTCTGTTGTGCGCGCTTATATAGAACACAAAATGTATGCACCACCTTCTGTCATGAAGATGTTCTATATTGGACCCATGTTCCGCTATGAACGACCTCAGGCTGGAAGATTGAGGCAATTCTATCAAATTGGTGTAGAAGCGATGGGATCATCTAACCCTGTTATAGATGTGGAGGTTATGATCCTGTTAATCGAATTTTTCAGGGAATTGGGTCTGGATGATATACAACTCCAAATTAACAGCTTGGGCAACCATAATTGCCGACCTAAATATATAGAAACTTTAAAGTCTGCCTTAGAAAAACATCTGAATAGCCTCTGTAAAAACTGCATTAGCCGCTACAAAAAAAATCCATTGCGTGTTCTTGATTGTAAATCCGAACAATGCCAAAAAATAACACAAGGCCTTCCTAAGATGATTGATCATTTAGATAAAACCAGTCAAGAGCACTTTGATGAAGTACAATCCCTGTTGGATATTTCAAAAACACCTTACGCTATAAACACGAATTTGGTAAGAGGGTTGGATTACTATAATATGACCGCTTTCGAAGTCACCTCTGATAAATTAGGCGCACAAAATGCAATTTGTGGTGGTGGTCGGTATGACACCTTAGTCGAAGAACTTTCTGGCCCGTCCACTCCTTGCTTTGGTTTTGCATTAGGTATGGAACGTCTAATTTCACTGGTCCCGTTTAATGAAGAACCCGACAAGAATCCTGATATCTTTCTAGTTTGCCTGGGTGATACTGCTAAAATAGCTGGATTTCAAGCAGCGCATGAGCTAAGAATTAAGGGAATTAAAGTTGAAAGAGATTATGAATTGGGAAGCATGAAAAGCCAAATGCGAAAAGCAAACAAATCCAATTGTCGCTTTACCTTAATAATTGGAGAAAGTGAAATAAAATCTGGAAAATATATTTTAAAAAATATGAGTAACAGTGAACAACAAGAGGTGAAAGTTAACAGTTTAATTACTGAAATAGAAAAACAGATTGAAATAAACAAGTAATTTTCAAAATAATTGCAATACTTTAAAGTGAGTCATCCATATTTTAATTAGTATTATTGACCCTTTCCAGTTGCCGTGCTAAATTAAAAAAGCTTTTTTATTTTAAACCAACCCAAAAGAGCAAAGTATGGCAAGCAAAGAATTGGAAGTGCTGGAAGATTATATAGTCCAGAACAATCTAAAAATCACTAAACAACGTCGCGTCGTACTCAACGCATTTATTGAATGCGAAAATCATGTAAGCACAGAGGAACTCTATCACCTGGTAATCGCTACAGAACCAAAAGTCGGCCTAGCTACGGTTTACCGTACTTTGGCTCTGCTGGTCCAAAGTGGTCTTGCCTCTGAATTAGATTTTGGGGATGGGCAAAAAAGATATGAACATAAATTCATGCATAGCCATCATGACCACATGATCTGCACAGAATGTGGAAAGATTATCGAATTCAATCACCCGCTTATAGAAAAATTCCAAGAAGAAGTTGCCAGTCGGAATGGTTTTACTATAACCTCCCACAAACTAGACATGTTTGGTCTTTGCAGCGAATGCCGCTGACGAAAACAAAAAACAACTAATTCAAATTCTTATAGGTTCGTGCTTAAGAAATGGATTTCGTGCAGCGGAAGCCGATATAGTTATACACTTCGTTTATGATTTGACCGTATGTGGTTACCTTAGGGAAAACTTTATTTTTTGGATGTAACCATACACGGTTCGTTATACGTAAGGCTCCTGCTGAAGAAGTGAAAGAACCACCTCGGACTATTTTAGATTCACCATTTTGCGGCCCAGTTGGATTATCTTTGGTGCGGATTTTGTAGTAAGGTTCATACCAGTCATCTACCCATTCCCAAACATTTCCCATCATATCGTACAAACCGTATTGATTCGGAGCTTTTACGCCTACTGGGTGTGTGCTTTGATCAGAGTTCTCTTCATACCACGTATAATTTTCATTGACCATATTCCCCCAAAAATACCGCTTATCTGCGCCACCTCTGGCCGCATACTCCCATTCCGCCTCCGATGGCAACCTACACGCACCCTCCGATTTTTTAATGAATTTTTGAACATTTTCATAATTGACTTGCTCAACCGGTAAATCCATACCTATAAACTTTGAAGGATTAAAACCCATCAACTTTTCCCAACGAGCCTGAGTTACCTCAAATTTATCCATATAAAAATCATTCAAGCAAACCTCATGTTCTGGTTTTTCATCTTCCTGGGTATAATCGTTTCCCATGACAAAACACCCACCTTTAATAAAAACCATTCCATCAGGAGCATTAGCTGCCTTTTCTTGGTCTTTTGCGCTTAACTTTACTGGAACCACCATTTGACTAGGTAGTTGGCTGGACTCTTCTATAACTTCAGGCAATTCTGAAAGACTGGGATGTAAAGAATCATCTGCTTTATTAGCTGGCTTTTCGGAACAAGAACATAAAAAGCAAATGAATAGACACGTTGTAAATAATTTTAAAAAGCGCATTGTTTTCATAGGGATTATAAAAGTTTTGAATAATAACATTTTAACCGAATTTTTCAAAAAAAAATGCCCTTAAGTAATAAAATTTACCTTATTTAGACCCATTTATTAAGAAAACCTATTAATTATCGAATTATTCCCTTAAAAAATTCTGTCAAGTACCGATAAATAATGAGAATACTTGTTTTAACAAACCAAGCCACGGGTAAAAATTATGAAAAATCGGTGCACCAAAATCTGTATATATATTCTCCTGATATTTTACGGGATCAGTTGCACCATGCTGAAACAAAAAATCCAAGGAGCAACGGATAGCATAGTTTCTATAACGCAAAAATCACCCATAAAAGCGCTCAAAAAAACAATCCAAGCAACAAAGAATAGCATCGTTTCTATTACTCAAAAATCACCCATTACAAGAAACGATAAAGATCAGGATTTCCAATTCGCCCAGAATCAGTTTAACCGTCAAGATTTTGCGGCCGCTGAATTTTATTTAAAAAAAAGTTTAGCAAACCGTCCCGGAGACTTACGCGCTCTCAACTTATTACCTTGGACTTATTTTTTTCAAAAACGTTATGACAAAGCAGTTATTGCCTTTGGTCAAGCTCATACATTTGACAAAAAAAATACAACTTCCCTAATAGGCATGGGCTGGTGTTATTTTAGCCTTAAGGAATATGAAAAAGCCCTTGAACGTTTTGACCGTGTAGAAATATTGATGCCTGATTCATACGAAGTTCATAAAGGTCGAGCTTTCGTTTATCTCGAACAAAAACGAGAAGATCTTGCAAAACAGGAATTGATTCAAATATTTGATGACAATAAAGTTGAAAATATTATCACTATGTGGAATCAGTGGTTGTATGAAAACCCAGATGCAATATGGCAAATAGTACCATCTGCTGCGGAATCAACATCCATATTTACCTTGCCTGATGAATACCCACGCTATAGAAGCATTCTTTTAGGATTACCAACCAAACAAGAAACTTCTGAATTAGAAACTGCCTGGGAAGCTTATCATCAAAGGAAATATATAAAAGCTATGAATTTATTTGAGACGCTTTCCATAAATAAAAACCCAGATCTCGATTCAGTAAATGGTCTTGCATGGAGTTTGCTGAAGGCCAAAAAAATCAACCAATCTGAAGAAGTATTCAAAGAGATCCTAGAGCTCTATCCGAAATTTATTGGTGCAATTAAAGGAATAACTAAAATAAGGGAAATAAAAAAACAACAAGCTTCATACGCCCAATACTATCTTGACTTAGGAAAATACGGCCTCGCAAAAGAAAAACTCGACGAATTATTGTTTAAATACAAAAACTGGGCACATCCTTACAATCAACATGGAAAAATATCATTGGCAAGGCAGGAGTATGATCTAGCCAAAACTTATTTTCTAGAAGCATTAGAAAAAGAACCAAATAACCCTGTTGCATTAAATGGTTTGGACCAAATTTTAAAAGCCGTCAACAAACATCTTTATAAAGCTGATGAAGCTTTAAAAAAAGGCGACTATAAAACTGCTGCATTAATTTATTATGATTACGTGCAGGAAGATGTTGATTGGCCTTCAGAGAAATTTCATATTGCTCATGCCTATAATGGGTTAGGTTGGAGCCAATATAAAAAGAAACAATATAGTTATGCTATCCAAAAATTTACAAAATCGGTCCGACATGAAGACTACAAAATCGACGCTTCAAAGGGCTTGGGATTATCTTTGTACGCGCTTAATGAGTTTCGAGATGCTATCCCTTATTTAGAAACTGCACTTAGCCACGATCCAGGTAATAAAGAGCTTGCTTACAAATTAGACTGGGCTATTTTACAAAGTGAAAATCCTCAAAATGCCAAGGGTTATTTTGAAAAAATATTAAAAGAACACCCTTTATTAGCTTCACCCTATATGGCTCTTGGTTGGGTCCATTATAAGAATCGAAATCCAGATTTAGCTATAGAATATTTTTTAAAAGCTATCTCCTTGGATCCTGATTTTGCACTAACCCAAAATTTTGTTGAATTAATTGCAAAAGAGCGTTTTGGGTGGCAGGTTTACAACTCTCTGGGTTGGACCTACTTTCAAAACGAAAAAATTAATAAATCGATGGCAATGTTTAAAAAATCTTTAAAATTGCAACCCCACAGATCTGAGGCACGGAAGGGACTAGGATATATAAATTACCAACTTGGGAATCTTCAAGAAGCTCAACAGATGTTCAAACAGTGCCTAGCCCTGAACCCAATTCCAAAACCAGTATTCGAACTAATCACTGGTAAAAATGCCATTGCCCCTTTTAAACTCCAGACTACTCCTCTTACCAAATTAGGTAGGATTCATTTAATTAATGGTAATAGTCAAAAGGCTATTGTTCAATTTATGAATGAATTAAAGATGAGATCCGACCAACCTGATGCCTACGATGGGCTAGGATGGGCCTATTTAGCACAAAAAAGGGAATTGGAAGCAAGAGCTGCTTTTAAGATGGCCATTCGCCTCGAACCTCTGAACAATTCTGCTAAAAAGGGGTTAAGAAAAGCAAAGGAAGCCCTTATAAAGAAAAGCCTTAGGTAAAAAACTTCGCTATCCAACAAATTTCTCAAAACGAGCCCAAATTAGCTAACAAATAATTTATTTACAAAAAATCAAAAGTTTCAATTGACACACGAAACTTTTCGCTTAAAATGTAGCTAATCTACTGGTTCCAAACGTATTACAGAAGCTCAAACATTTGGGGGGGGAGGGGTACCTTGCTCTTTCACTATATGAGTGAAAATTCATGGAGTTGAATTCGTTCAACTCCATGATCCCGATCTTACCTTAGCTAACCTGAAAACATTTTCGCGTAGGAAGCCTTTAAATTTTCCACAACAGAAGGTTCAGCAAGTGTAGAAATATCTCCCAATTTATCTGCTTCGTTAGCGGCTATTTTGCGCAAGATGCGCCGCATGATTTTGCCAGATCGCGTCTTTGGAAGATTAGGTGCCCAGTGAATAACATCGGGGGCTGCTATGGGCCCAATCTCCTTACGTACAAAATTGACCAAGTCTTTTTTTAAATTTTCATTCGCACTAATTCCTTCCCTAAGCGAAACATAGGCATAGATCCCCTGCCCTTTAATTTCATGTGGAAATCCAACTACGGCCGCCTCTGAAATAGCATCATGTAACACCAAAGCAGATTCTACTTCCGCCGTTCCAATTCTATGACCTGAAACATTAATAACATCATCAACGCGGCCGGTGATCCAGAAATAACCATCTTCATCACGCCGACAACCATCTCCTGTAAAATAATATCCTGGATAAATTTTGAAATAAGTTTCTTCAAACCTATCTTGATCCTTGTAAATGGTTCGCATTTGGCTAGGCCAAGGTTCCTCTAATGCCAGCACCCCTGTGACTCCGTTTCCTTGCAGAACCTTGCCCGTCTCGGCCTCAATAATCACAGGCTTAACTCCAAAAAAAGGAAACGTCGCCGAACCCGGCTTAGTCGGCGTACATCCGGGTAATGGAGTGATTAAAATTCCTCCTGTTTCTGTTTGCCACCATGTATCCACAATCGGACACCGACCTTTTCCTATTTTTTTATGGTACCAACGCCAAGCTTCCGGATTAATGGGTTCTCCCACTGACCCTAAAACACGCAACGTGGAAAGATTGTATTTTCCAGGAAAATCCTCCTCAAAAGACATCAAAGCACGAATTGCAGTCGGCGCGGTATAAAATTGAGTTACTTTTAATCGATCCACAACATCCCAGAATCGACCTGCATCAGGATATGTAGGCACCCCTTCAAACATTACGGTCGTCGCTCCATTGGCCAAGGGACCGTAAATTATATAAGAATGCCCAGTCACCCATCCAATATCTGCCGTACACCACCATATATCTTCATTATGGTAATCAAAAATATATCGGTGAGTCAGAGCAGTAAAAATCATATAACCAGCTGTGCTGTGTTGTACCCCTTTCGGCTTACCAGTTGACCCTGAAGTATAAAGAATAAATAAAGGGTCCTCAGAATCCATGACTTCGGGTTCACAAACAAGATTGGCTTCAGACATTTCTTCATGCCACCACACATCACGCCCATCTTGCATAGTTATGGGAATTTTATTTCCTACACGCTTGACAACGATACAAGTACTGACTTGCACACCTTGTTTTCCTGCAAGTCTAATTGCTTCATCTGCATTTTTTTTGATCGCAATGGGTTTTGAGCCTCTATATCCACCATCTGTAGTAATAAGAATTTTGCAAGAGGAGTCTACTATTCGGTCCGATAATGCTGTCGGGGAAAATCCTCCAAATACAATTGAGTGGACAGCCCCCAACCTAGCACAAGCCAACATGGCTACGGCTAATTCAATAACCATTGGCATATAAATAGAAACTCGGTCACCTTTTTTAACTCCATGATTTTTTAAAACATTGGCAAATTTGCAAACCTCCGTGTGAAGTTGTCTATAAGTAAGGCTAATATTCTCACCAGGCTCATTTCCTTCCCAAATAATAGCAGTCTGCTCACCTTTCGTTTCAAGATGTCGGTCTAGACAATTAGAGGTAATATTGCATTTTCCTCCCTTAAACCACTCAATTTTAATGTCCCCCTGATTCACATCGTAATTGTATGACCTTACTTGATCCCATTTTTTAAACCAGCAAAAATGGTTGGCCTGTTCAGCCCAAAACTCTTCAGGATTATTTATAGATCGCTCATACATCTCGCGGTATTGCTCCATAGTTGCAATATGAGCTCTGGATGAAATCCATTCTGGAGGTTGATAAAGCTCCTCACTCATTTTTTTATCTCCAATTAACTGGTATTAAATTTATATCTTACGAACCGCGCGGGCAGCCTCTGTAATTGTCCAGAGACCTTCTGGATGACTAAATTCGCCGTCTCTTATGTTCAAAACCCAGGTTCGCATTCGCCCCGGGACCTGCTGGGCAACCATAGAAAACCCTCCACCTGAAGCAAATTTATCACTGATATGAATGGTTTTCCCAAATTGATCTGTGTTACTCAGGGACTTATTAAACAAAGTTGGCATTTCATCACGTTTTGGTAATCGCCAATCCTCATATCCGGCAAATTTTTTTTCGTTCAATTCACGAACATAATCAACACTATCCTGATAATTGACCCATTTTTTCAGATCGTTCATGGAATCGGTTTTAACCCACATCAAACCGTGTTCTTTTGAAGTAACGGTTTGATCACCATTATCCACAAAGCTTTCTTTCAAAGATTTAACATCCATATTATTCCAAGCGAATTAGGTTAAGCATCAAAACAAAATTTTCCATATAAATATTGGTGATAAAATATCATTTCAGTTGATAGAAAGGCAATGGGCAAAAACTTTATATCAAAAAAGATTCTCCTTGCTATACTAGTGTTTTAATTATTGGATACCTGAATGACAAATAAACCCCCATCTGAATCTCAGGTTCTACTA
>JAOMDP010000049.1:0-2993 GCA_028345515.1 Nitrospinota bacterium | reverse complement strand
GGCCGGGCGCAGATGAGGATGAGCAAGGTCTTCCATTTGTCGGTCGTGCGGGTAAAAAATTGACTGAGATTATTGAAAAGGGAATGAATCTGAATCGAGAAAAAGACACCTATATTTGTAATATTGTCAAATGCCGCCCACCAGGAAATCGGGATCCTGAAAAAGAAGAAATCGAAGCCTGTAACCCTTTTCTCCTCCAACAGCTAAAAGCAATTTCATCGACTCCGAGGTTCGCACTAAAAGCTGTCCGTCATTTCCTTTAGCAACAGGTCTTGGCTTAGGTTCCCAAATAACCTTAGATTCATTATTTGATGCGATATTTAAAGGTACTTCTTTTTTAGAAATCTCCAACCCAGGTCCGGCGCAGGACAGGAGAAAAAGAAAACATATAAGGATAATTTTCATTTCTTTTTGATTAAACATGATAATTTTCTCTCAGTTTTCACGTTATATAAAAGTACTCACAAAAAATTCCATTGCAAGTCAACCGAATAGGTTCTGCTTGGGAATGTGTGCGGACCCGTATAAGCCAATTGGTCAGTTAGATTATTTACACCAAATGAAGCGTTTACTTGTTTAGTCCGGTACGTTGTTTTAAGATCCAGGAAAAAATACTCATCCTGTCCATTATCTCCTCGAAGAATATCGGCATTGTCTATTCGGCCAAATGCCTTATCCTGGTAACTACCGGCGAACATTCCATCCCATTTATTAGTAAAATGGTACAAAGATTGGAATTTAGACCTCCATCGAGGCACGCGAGGCAAGTCGTTACCTGCAACTGATGGGTTTGAATCATGCCTTCTGATTTCAGAATTCGTATAAGAAACATTAAAAGATAGGTCATGATCGGATACTAAAAAATCCCTTCGCTGCGCAACAAACTCAGCACCAAAGGTCCTGACCTTGTTAATATTAACAAAGGTGTTGGTCGTAACCCCGTTGGTTATATCCTGATCCGAAAAAATAGTGTCTGTGACTTCATCAAAAAACAGATTTACCTGGGTCGTTGCTTTAGCCGTATAATTTCCTACCATTATAGTAGCGTGGTTGCCTACTTCGGGTTTTAGTCCTGGGCTTGATATACCTTGGTTTTGCAGATCATCAATATTTTCGAATAACTCCTCAGGTAAAGGAAACCGTGTTGAACGGGCTAGAGAAAAACGTAAATCCCATTCAGTGTTGGGTTTGAATCCTAAAGATAGTTTTGGGGAGAAAGCCGATTCAGTTCTATGAAGATGCTCACCGGTTTCACCTGCTGTTTCATGTTTAAAACCATTGAAAGAGCGCCAGACCTCAGTACGTAACCCAACTTGTAGGTCCAACTTAGGATTTAACTGTAAGCCAAGATTTCCGTGGACACCGTGAGTATCTGTCTCACCCCCGCTGGAGTTGTTAAGAGCACCCTCGCTTCTATCTGAGCTCCTCCAGTTTGGAAGTTGTCTGATCTGCTCAACTTTCATCCGAGCATGATCGTAATGGTATCCACCCTCGAAAGAAAGTTTAGGCGAACCCCAGATCGATTTTTTATCAAATCTCATCTCAACCATCTGCCAACCAGTATTAGAAAACTCTGTAATCCGACCACTGGCATCATATACAGGGTCTTTTGGGTTTTCATCGGATCTTCTGGCATCGTCTTCTAGAACAAAATAAGTGCTTAAAGCCACATCATAATTCCAACCATTGGATAAGGCCCCCTTGGCACCCAGTCCAATAATCAAATCCTGTTTATCCACATTATTTACATCAAAATCACCTGTTCTTATTCTAAAAGCCTTTCCATTGAGATTTAGGTTATTGGCACTCCAAACTGTGCTGCCATTGGCATCTCGAACATAACTATTCGAATTCAACTGGTCTCGATGACGATCTAGAAAACCAATCATTCCTCTTAACTTAAACTGGGAAGAAAAGTCATAGTTCATTTTCATCTTAAATAAATCATTAATAATGTTTTCTTCACCATCATCACCAAATATAATCACATCCGCCGTTGTCGCATCTCTTACGTTAACTGCACCCGTAACAGGAGTGGTTGCAGCCTGGCCATCAGGAGTAGCACGTGAGTTTGTACCTGTAGGCTGTGTCTGTGTTTCCAAGCGGTTATAGAACATATAATACGAGAGCTTCCCGATTTTATTGCCATGCGCAAAAAAGGTTTTGTAACCCACTGCAGCACCTTTGCTTTGTTGTAACTCCCAATCCTGAACCCAGCTTGTGGTTTGAAAAGCCCATTCCTCTTCTTGAGGTTCCCTGCTGTATATATCGATCACCCCGCCCATTGCGTTACCGCTGTATTTCGGGGAGAAAGGACCATAGGTGATATTTACATGGTCCGTTTCATCGGGTGCCACAAAATTCCACTGGGGAGCTCCGTTGAACCTTGTACGAAGCAGACTGTGAAGAGGAAAACCGTCCACGAATACCATCTGTCGCGCTGTCTGGAAGTTTCCATTACCTCGCATCGAAACAACACCATTAGCATCACCAATATATCTCCTTCTTACCTCAACATTGGGAGCATAACGGAGTGTATCTTCTATAGTCATCGAGTTAATCGTATCTATTTCGGTACGATCCACCTTGAATTTTGATGTGGGTACTGGCATGACGTCGGCAAACGTATCCCGAAGTTCAGCTTTTGGAGCTAAAATAATTAGCTCCTCTAATTTTTGAGCCTTATTTTTTTCATCTGCCTGAACGAAGGCAGCAGAAAAAACAAAGAAAATAAGGGATAAAACTAAAAACGTATTTCGTACTACAATAACCACTGAACTTTCTCCCATAACATGCATGTAAAATTAAAACCCATGCAAGAAAACAAAATTATTATTTCTTCCGCCTACGAAAACCGTGAACAGAATTTAAATACAATATAAATAGCTGATTCCAATCTCTTTTGGAGACCTGGTCTAAACTGAATTAAAAGATTGGATTAAATAAAGATGAGGGTTATACAAACCTTGGAGGTGGATCGAGCAAATCAATGA
>JAOMDP010000048.1:0-3005 GCA_028345515.1 Nitrospinota bacterium | reverse complement strand
CTCACCTACTTTATTTGAAAAATCCTTTCCTTGAATGTAAAGAGCTTTAGCACCTCTCTCCGCAACATGGTTTCCAATTGAAAGTAGTAAATGGGTTTTCCCTAAATTTTTCTGGCCAAAGACAAATAGGGATTGGTAGAGGGTGTGGTTTTCGGAGCAAAAATTCATGGCTGCATCAAATGCAAGGCGTGACCCTAGAGACACAACAAAATTGGAAAATTTAAACTCAGGTCTAGCGGGAAAATTTAATAGTAACTGCTTGGGGGATTGGTCGGGCATAGTTAAAGGTCTGCTATGAAATGCCCTGTTATTTAGGGCCGACCTGAATTTCTATAAATGTGCTAACAATATTCGAACGAAGCATTATGGTACTTACCCAACCCTCTTTTTCATAATTCAGGATGTGTCTCTTTTCAGTTTTGATTGAGTTCACAAGATTCCAGCCTTTGTTCAGCATTTCATTTTCGTAAAAGGGAAGGATTTCATCCATGTTTTTCCGGCCAGAAAAAAATAACCGTCCTACTTTAACTGTTCCTGATCCTGATTCATATATCCATGATTTACCATTATTCCGGGAAAAACCAGATGGAACGGGTATGTCGGAAAAAGGGTGGGCAGTTTCAATAACTAGCGGGGGTGGAGGCTCACTCTCTTCATCTAACCCTATGTCCCATGCTTCCCATGTAGCACACCCAGATAAAAGCAATAAAATGAAAAGAAACGCTATTGTAAGTTTATGCATGGTTAGCCCCTCCTATATAGATAACCAGTAACCCTATCATCATTAGAAAAAATCCAATAACTCTTAACGTACCATCTGATATCTCAGGTAGTTTTTCCGCAAATGATTTTACCTTCTGGGGAAAACAAAAATAGGGAATACCCTCAAAAACCATCATTAAGCCTAAGGCGGAAAGAAAAAAACTCATAAGCAGATTAAGAATATATTGTTTAAATTTTAATAAACTTAAAATATTGATGTATGAATTAAAATTGGTTTACCAAACTAACTAGCTTTAACCTTTTCAGCAGTCAACATTTAGGAGGGTCTTTTCTAGGCCTGATTATCATTGATCTTTTATATTGAGTCAATATCTAATTAAGGTGATCCCAAATAGAGGTTGGATTGTTTTATAAAGGTTTTGAGGTTGTAAATAACAAAAAAAGCATTATATAATTGTTTAAATTCTCTATTTTCCCTTCGTATGCCCACTAATTAAGTTGGGTCATTAATTTTAGAGTGATTATTGCCTAGATTAAGAAAATTTAATTTCCATTTAACTAAAATTTAATATCAATTAAATAAATTTAAATGGTAATTCTGTGTTTAGGTTCAACATTAAAAGCACAGAGGCTATATATATCGAAAATGGTGCTCTTTCTATTTGAGGTTTATTAAAATGCACAAATCTTTTCTCCAGTTTTTTCGTTCAACCACAGCAGTTTTGCTTTTTACTTTTTCATCAGCGATGGTTTTCACCAGTAACGATTCTTTTGCTTTGAGTAGTGCTACACAACAACTTTCAAGCAATCTATTTGTCGAGATTGCAAAAAAGCAGAATCCGGCGGTGGTAAATGTCAGCGTAAAATCAAAGACAGAAAAACCGAAAAATAATTTTCGTTCCCCAAGACGTAGCCCGAGGCCGGGCCCTGGTCCAGGGCAGGGACGCGGTCAAGATCCTTTCCGTGACTTTTATGATAAGTTTTTTGGAGGTGAGCGCCCTAATCAAAAACCTAAAGGAGGAATGGGCTCAGGGTTTATAATTGATAAAGAGGGGCATGTTCTCACTAATTATCACGTCATAGAAGGTGCGGATGAAATTGTTGTTTTGCTTGAGGATGAAGGAAGTGAAAAAGAATATACCGCAACCTTAATTGGTTCGGATTCAAAAACTGATATTGCCTTGATTAAAATTAATCGCGATGAAAATACTCCAAATGAGTTCCCTTTTTTAAAATTAGGAAGTTCCGAAAACCTGGAAGTTGGGGAATGGGTTATGGCAATTGGAAACCCATTTGGGTTGAGTCATACGGTAACCGTTGGTGTGGTAAGTGCTTTAGGTAGAAGCATTGGAGCTGGCCCCTATGATGAGTTTATCCAGACCGACGCCTCTATTAATCCAGGTAATAGTGGTGGCCCTCTGATTAATATTGAAGGGGATGTTATAGGGATAAATACTGCGATTATATCCGGAAACTCCGGTGGCAATGTGGGTATAGGGTTTGCAATACCCATAAACATTGCTAAGGGTATTTTGAAGGACTTGAAAGAAAAAGGTTCGGTAACTCGCGGTTGGTTGGGAGTTATGATTCAAAAAATCACACCTGAATTGGCCAAATCATTCGGCTTGAACCAGAGTGAAGGAGCTTTGGTAGGTGACGTTATACCAGACGGACCAGCATTCAATGCTGGTGTCAAACGTGGTGATGTCATCGTAAAGTTCGATGGTAAGATTGTTAAAGATATGGAAGATCTGCCGAAAATGGTTGCCGCAACCACTCCTAATGCCGTGGTGAACGTGGAGGTTATTCGCGAAGGTTCTCCAAAAACCCTAAATGTAAAAATCGAAGTTCTCAAAGATAAAAAAACTGAGGTAGTTGCAAAAGCAGACCCTTTAGGTCTCCAAGTTCAGGATATTACCGAAGAACTAGCCCAAAGTTTACAATTGGAAAACATTCAAGGCGTGCTTGTTTCAGATGTGACAGCAGGCGGTTTCGCAGGTGAATCCGGAATTCGTCGAGGAGATGTCATAACAGAAATCAATCGTGCACCAATAAGCAACTTGCAAGATTACCAGCGCTTATTGAGTTCTGTGAATAAAGGTGCTTCGGTTCTTTTCCTGGTTAAAAGGGGAGGGACAACGATTTATATAGCCGTCAAGGTTGGATAAACGTTGTTTTACCATAGATAAAGCTGGGGGAGCCTGTATTCAAGGCTTCCCCGTCAATCTTTTTTAAAATTTTAAAATAAAATTAACGTGCGCGTCCATTGGCTTTGTTTTTTT
>JAOMDP010000047.1:0-3057 GCA_028345515.1 Nitrospinota bacterium | reverse complement strand
TCCCGCCACAATGAAAGAGGCTGTACAAGGGCCTTTCAAAGAGTTTTTTTCCCGCAGTGGTGTCTGGTCATTATTAGGGTTAATCGTTCTTTACAAATTAGGTGATGCCTTTGCAGGTAGTTTGACAACAACATTTTTAATCCGGGGAGTTAATTTTTCAGTGGGGGAGGTGGGGGCCATTAATAAAGGCATGGGACTGGCTTCCACAATAATTGGGGCTCTTTTCGGTGGCGTCTTAATGGCTCGATTTCGTTTATTTAAATCCCTGTTAATTTTTGGAATATTCCAGGCAATATCAAATCTTTCATTTATGATATTGGCTATGGTGGGGAAAAATTATCCTTTAATGATTTTTACCATAGCTTTTGAAAATCTTGCAGGAGGAATGGGTACAGCTGCATTCGTCGCTTTTTTAATGGCTCTTTGTGATCATCGATTTACAGCCACTCAATTTGCTTTACTCTCTGCCTTGGCATCATTGGGAAGGGTTTTTGTTGGTCCAGTTTCAGGTGTCTTGGTAGATAAATTCGGCTGGGTTTCTTTCTTCTTCTCTACATTTATATTTGCTTTACCAGGACTGATCTTATTATGGGTAATGAAAGAGGTGGTGATAAAAATAGAAACAGTAAATACTGATATTTCATGACAGAATTTATTTATCTGCACGGATTTGCATCGGGACCTAATTCAAATAAAGCAAACGCATTTAAAAAGCGGTTTGAAGAACTAAATGTGCCTATTTGTGTGCCTGATTTACAAGAAAATGATTTTGAAAATTTGACTTTATCTAGACAGATAAAACTGGTTCAGTCAATAATAGATGACAAGAAGGGTAAAGAATTTGGCTTAATTGGTAGTAGCATGGGTGGGTATTTAGCTAGCCTGACTGCCCAAACAAGGGATACCGTGAAGGCCATTTATCTTATGGCTCCTGGGTTTAATTTTCTGGAACGTTGGCAGAAAAAACTTAAAAATTCCCAGGTTGAGGATCCGTTAATTCCTGTTTTCCATTATCGTTACAATAAAGAAGTTTTTTTAAATACTAATTTATTTATAGACGCCGAGCTATGGCAATCCTTTTCCTTGGAGAAAAATATTCCAACAAAAATAGTTCATGGCTTGCATGATGATACTGTAAATATTCAAGAATCAAGGGACTTTGTTAGTAGCCATCCATGGTGCCATTTAACAGAGCTGGATAGCGATCATGGATTACTATCATCTATCGACTGGATAATTGAGGATTGTATAAAATTTTTTGGAAAACAGAGTTTAATTTAATTAGCTTTAACCTTCTTTTTACTATATAGGGTTTACTTCCTTTTAGTTGAGTTCATTAATATAAAGTATGTACAGGCATTGCCGTTAAGCAATGTAATCCTAGTGTATCCATTCAATTCAGAATATCTTTTTTAGCTAAATTATAAGAAAGCTAATGGGCTAATTATGAAAAATATTAAATTAGAAATAATAAAAGAGGTTTTAAGGTTTAATTTTTTAGTTTTATTAGTGCTAGGATTTTGCCAGATATCATTAGCCGATGAAAAATTTGTGCAAAATATACATATCAAGGGAAATACATTGATTGATCCCTACATATTGGAAGAGCATTTTAACCTAGGCAATGGATTAATAATGAATCCTCATATTATGGACTTGGCATCAAGCGAGCTTAAGTCAATATATAGATATTATGGTCATCCAGATATCGACTCTTACGGTATACAGATGTCGAACAAAAGTACCCTAATATTAAAAGTTAATGAGAAAAGAGAATATCGCTATGGTGCGGCCCGAGCCAAACTGGCGATTGATAATCTCGATTGGAATTTTAATATGAAGACCAAAAAGGAAACCAGGGAAGAAATGATTCGAATTTTGGTCAAGGGTTATAAAAAAATTAAATTAAACGATGAAATTGTTAATGATTATTTGATTAAAAATCAAAGAGCACGAATTGAAGAAATTGAATCAGCAAAGAAAAATTTAATGAGAGAAAAAATTGCCAAAGCAATAATAGGTTTTAAAGAAATTAATATTGCTAAAGATAAGGATCAGGCAGAAAAAGTTAAAAAAATGCGAGAACGAATTCAATTATTAGGAAAGAAAAAAGAACTAGCAAATCAAGCATCACAAATAATTGAATATGGAGAAATTACTCCCGTGGAAAGAAACCCTTAATAAATCATCACACCTTTAGAAATTTATTACCAAACAAATTTATTTACATTTCTGAATATCAGCTCCCTAGTGTGTCCTTAGGAACCCAACCTTTTTGTTTTTCATTTAATCGAATCTCAAACCAATTTTCACGTTCCGCTGTAATGTTGACAAGCGCCCCTTCATGTAACTCAAATAAGGTAGCATTCGATGTATCAAGACCAGATTTAACGGAAGCCTTGTTTACAATAACTACTCCTGTTTTATAACCTGTTTCAAGGTGTGATTTAACTATCACTGAGAGGATGGCAAGCAATAGTATATAGAACGATAGATTTCGAATTAGTTTAAAGACTTTTGAACGAAAATAAAACCATGCTATTAGAGCAAACCAGAAAATTACGTTAACTAAAAATGCAATCTTAAGGCTTTCGCTTAAATTCAGATCACTAACCCAAAAAAAGAGATTATTTAAAGTGCTCTTTTCAGGTAAGGGAATTTTGTCATGTGTTTGTTGGATAGCAAAATTTAAATTTGCCTGTAGATTTTCATCTCGGGGAATTAATTTAAGCGCACGAATATAATTTAAAATTGCAAAGCCGTTTTTGCCAAGGCGAATATAAGTATTCCCTAAATTATAATATAGATAACCATTCTCCAGCCCTGCCTCATGAATAGATTCATAAGCATCTGCCGCTTTCTGAAAATTATTATTTGCATGTAGCTCATTAGCTCGTGCTACCTCGCTCATAAAATCTTTTGCATACCCCAAAAGGGGTTGAAAAAGTATAACCATTAAAACTGCAAAATTTATAATAATTTTATTCAAGATTCTTTTTCCAGAGTTTTAATCAAATTTTGTGATTCATTTAATAATTCGTGATTGTTTCCAGAAGA
>JAOMDP010000046.1:0-3069 GCA_028345515.1 Nitrospinota bacterium | reverse complement strand
GCGTAGATATCGCGGTGCAGGAGGAGACTTATTTCCGCCGTAATAAGAGGTTGATTGTTTTTGACGCCGACATGACTTTTTTGCAATGTGAAGTAATAGATGAATTGGGGAAATTAGCGGGGCAAGGGGAAAAAATATCCAGTATTACTCGTCAGGCAATGAGTGGAAAAATGGACTTTAAATCAGCTTTGCGAAAAAGGGTGGCTTGTTTAAAGGGATTACCTGTTAAAGAACTTGCCGCGCTTTCCGAGAATCTTCCACTTACTTCGGGTGCTGAGAATCTGGTTCGGATTTTAAAACATTTAGGTTACAAAATTGCTTTGGTCAGTGGTGGATTTGATTATTTTATCAATAAGCTGTGTCAACGGTATGACTTGGATTATGGTATCGCTAACCAACTTAAAATAGAAAATGGTGAGGTCACAGGGGAGTTGGAGGGAGAAATCATTGATGCACAGGCTAAAGAAAATGCCTTGGTTTCGTTAGCTAAGAAAGAGGGGTTTTCCCTTAGGCAAGTCGTGGCAGTAGGTGATGGTGCCAACGATATTAAAATGTTGGCCAAAGCCGGTTTAGGAATTGCTTTTAATGCTAAGCCAATAGTGCAGCGTCAGGCACAGGCAAGTATCAATCTGCATGATTTAAAATTGATTTTATATTTTCTAGGAATAAATGGAAATGACCTTCAGGAATTAAACGAGTCGGTGGAGAAGGGAATAACGCAACCATGGCCAAAAAATGAAGCCTGATTGTTGTAATAACTTTTTTTGACTTTATCGTAGTGTTTAAGTTAGTAGAACCATTCCAATGGTATGTGATTCTGAGCAGGGCTTTTGATTGGAAAGATCTGTCCAACCATTTTTTTCTATAGTAGATTGCACGTCGATGCCAAAGGCTTGTAGGGTGGGACGCGCTTTTTCAGGGTACTGGCAAAAAGTAGATATTGTACAAGGACTGCATAAATCACAAGGCTTGGCTCCTAAAGCGAAGGCTTTATAAAAACCCTTCTTTTTAAAACTACTTTCAAGACTTACAACAATTTCTTGCACGTTGCTATCAGGGTTTGCATTGATAAGAAGAGCTTTTTCATATTGGCTTAAAATTTCAGCCATTTCTTCTGAGTCTGGTGTGCAAGGAGGACAAGTTAATAACTTACCATATTGAGAACACCCGAATTGGCAATGAAGCTTCACCCAGTTGCCCAAGGAGATAGTTTGCGTCAAAACGACTTTTGCTTTCGTGCAACCTAAACCTAAAGCTTCTTGAATTAATTCCTGGTTGGAACTAATATTCTTTGGAATCGCTTTAACATTATCAGGTATCATTGCTTAAACATCATTTCTTGTTACTTATCTAAATGGTCACCATAGCCCAGTATTCAATGCAAAATCTGGAAGGTCAAGACAAGAATCATGTATAATACTTTTGTTTTCTTTAGTGCTGGAATCGCTTTAAAGGCAATCTTGCAATAAGGGTTTTATCAATTGATTTATATATGTTTACTGGCTCTCGATCGCGTGTGGCTAATCCCAAATCCTACCCTTATTAGCACAATAACAAAAGATAATAAATGAGCTTTCCATTTAGAGCAATTGGCTTTGATTGGGCATATACATTGGTTGATCTTGTAAGAGAAGATGATCGAAAACCATTGCAAAAAGTTTTTTCACTTTTAAATAGTAAAAGTATCCCTCTTCCTGATTTTGAAGAATGTCTAGACAGATCGAGAAAAATATTTTTCCCGATGATAGAAGAAGCACATGTCACAAATCAGGAGGCACATTTCGAAGTTGTTTTGCAGCAGTTGATAGATGATTTTGGAATTCTATTAAATAGGAAGATTACTCTAAAAGAACTTCTTGAGGTCTATTACCTTGAAGTTTACTCAGGAAGAAGAGTCTACCCGGAAGTCATGAGAGTTTTGAGTCGTTTTAAGGAAATGGGTGTCCTTATGGGGGTTGTTTCCAATACAACTAACCCACAGTTTATGAAAGAACGCGAAATGAAAATTCTTGGGCTACAGTCTTATTTTGACTTTGCAATATATTCATCGGCCACTCCTTTTCGAAAACCACATCCTTCAATTTTTGAATTAGCAATAGATAATTTCGAAATGAAGCCGCAAGAAATTCTCTTCGTTGGAGATAATTATTCTTTAGATGTGGTAGGTGCTAAAAAAGTGGGGATGAAGAGTGCATGGATAAACAGAGAACGTAAAATTATATCTAAAGATATAGAACCTGACTATGAGTTGCATTCATTGGATGATTTGCTGCGTATAGGCGCGCAATTAGTTTAGATGCGGCGATTTTTTGTGGGTAAAAAAAATATTTCAAACGACTTGATAGTTATACAAGGTTCTGATGCTACCCATATTACTACTGTTCTTCGTTTGCATGCAGGAGACGATATACAAGTTTGTGATGGAAAAGGTTTGCTTTATCTTGTAAGGCTTGAAGAAGTTAAAAGCAGGTCAGTCAAAGGTAAAATAGTTTCTTCCGAAAAAATCGATACTGAATCGCCGTTAAAAATTCACCTTGGTCAATCATTAATCAAAGGAAATAAATTTGATATTGTTTTAAAAAAGTCCGTGGAGCTTGGTGTTCAAACCATCACTCCGTTGTTGACAGAACGTACTGTTTTGAAAGGTAATAATGATAAAAAATTTCCGCGTTGGAAAAAGATTATCGAAGAAAGTTCCAAGCAATGTGGTGTCAGCAGTATTCCTCAAATATCAAGAACAGTAGCCAAACTTGATGCTTACTGCCAACAATCAAAGAACTCAGATTTGAAATTAATGTTTTGGGAAATGGAAAAGGATAAAGGTCTGAAGGATATTAAACCGATTGACATTCCACGCTCAGTGAATATTTTGATAGGGCCAGAGGGTGGTTTTACATTAGCGGAAGTTGAGACAGCTCGTAGCTATGGTTTTCAGACTTTGGGGTTGGGGCCTAGGATTTTTCGAGCAGAAACTGCTCCTTTGGTGGTTTTATCGTTGTTGCAGTCAAGATGGGGTGATATCAGATAAACGAAATTTATTGAAAAAGTATTCCTAAAATCAAGTGTATT
>JAOMDP010000045.1:0-3154 GCA_028345515.1 Nitrospinota bacterium | reverse complement strand
TGAAATCTTATTAACAGGACAAGTTAGAAAAGTTCCTGAATCTGGGAAGCAATTTATAAAAATATTTAACAAACTCGCTCCTCCTAATTTTACCCGGAGAAAATAAATATAGTTTCATAGGCATGAGTTTTTTTTCCTTCTAGAATTTGATAATTGCTAAATCTGCGCAGTATCTTTTCATCGACCTAGGTTCCTATTGGCTGGTGCAACAAAGTTAGCGAATTTGCTCTCGTATTTTAGAGCTTAGAGTATCTAGTGTAATAACAACAAGTGCAATTGCGAATAATGCAGTGCCTGCTTCATTGTATTTCAAAAGATTGATCCATTGTTGTAAAAGAAAACCAATTCCACCTCCACCAACAAAGCCAATAATCGTAGACATTCGTACATTTATATCCCAACGATAAAAACTTAATGCTAAAAAAGGTAGGATTACCTGAGGCAAAACTCCAAATATTATTACTTGGAGAGGTTTTGCTCCGACTGCGGTGATCGCTTCAACAGGTCCTTTGTTAATGCTTTCAATTTGTTCCGAAAAGAGTTTGCCTAAAGTAGCAATAGAATGAACCCCTAAGGCTAGAACCCCTGCAAAAGGACCAATCCCTACCCAAACTACAAACAGGATAGCCATTATTAATGGCTCGATAGATCGCAATAAGTTGAGAATTGTTCGAACAATATAGTAGATAAGAGTTCCTGGCAAGTTTCCTGTCATCAAATTCCGGGAGGCTAAAAGGCTTAAAGGAATTGCGATGAAAACAGCGAAGGTAGTGGCCATCAAAGCAAGAAATAGGGTTTCTACCATTTTTTCACAAGTCAGGCGTAAAGTTTCGCTTACCTGTAAGGAACCTTCCTCCCAAATTACAACTGCTCTCACGATTTGTCGGTTTCCTCGTGCACTTGGTGGAACGGCAATGTTTTTTTTAAAATTGCCCATAGAATCTGTTTTAAATTTTCCCAGTTGAAACTCTTGTTCTATCTCATTGACCCAGAATAGTATTCCTTTAGAATCTGGTTTTAAATCAACCCCTTCTATAGTTAGTTGGTCACCAATTGTTCCTGATTTTTGAGATAAAATCAGGTTTCTATTTTGTGCGTGATTGTCGGATTGTGTTTGCAGAGAGAAATTTTCTCCAAGAAAAAATTCAGTTTCATTTGTTTGGCTTTGTTTTTTTCTTGAGAACAGGTCCGGTTGGATAAGCTCTTTAGCAAGGGGTTTTACTAAATTAAAGTCACGAAAAAGGTCACCTAAATTAATTTCTGTTACCTTCCAGCCATAGCTGTAGACTGCCAAAACGGCCAGAGTAATGAACACAAATTTTGTTTTAGCATAAATAGGCAAAGCGGTTCTGTGGGCAAATCTAACAATCGAGAGAAATAAGCGGATTGTTGTTAGTTAGAATTTTTCGATTTTGACCTGTTTCTTAAGACAGATTGCTGCTAGTCGAGTTCAAACTCTAATTTCCATTTGTTGTCCCCTTCATGCTGTTTCTGATCTTTTTTATCAATGATAAAGTTTTCCAGTACCAGAGTCTCCATTTCCGTACGCATAAAACAGCGGTAGGCTTGTTCTGGAGTACATACAATAGGTTCTCCACGCACATTAAAGGAGGTATTAATTAGTACAGCACATTGGGTTTCTTTTTCAAATTCTTTGATTAAGTCGTAATATCGTTTGTTGGTATCTTCATGCACCGTTTGTATTCGAGCTGAATAATCAACATGGGTAATAGCAGGAATTTGTGACTTGGGAACATTTAGCAAATCGATTCCGAAAAGTTTATTTTGCTCTTTTGTCATGGATATTCTCTTGTCTTTTCGGACTTCTGCAACCATTAGCATATAAGGGCTTTCTTCATCCATTTCAAACCACTCATCTACTTTTTCTGCTAATACAGAAGGAGCAAAAGGGCGAAATGATTCGCGATATTTTATTTTCAGGTTCATAGTTGACTGCATTTTAGGATTACGTGGATCGCCAATGATACTTCTGCCGCCAAGTGCGCGTGGGCCGAACTCCATTGGACCCTGAAACCAGCCCACTACCTTTCCTTTCTGCAAATCAGTGGAAACCAATTTAGTTAACTGGCTTTCATTCACTTGGCGATATGGTATTTCATTACTATCAAGAAAATTTTTAATTTCACTTTCTTTAAAATGAGGACCTAAATAAGCACCTCTCATAGTATCTTTGCCATTGGTTAACCGATTGTTACCTATTATTTGATGCCAAATGCAAAGCGCAACACCCAAAGCACCTCCTGCATCACCAGCGGCAGGTTGTACCCATATTTTTTCAAAAATTTTTTCTTTTAGAATTTTGCCATTACCAACGCAATTTAAGGCAACCCCTCCTGCAAGACACAGATTTTTCATGTTGGTTAGATAACGAATGTGACGAGCCATCTTCAACATTATTTCTTCAGTTACTTCTTGCAAAGAAGCCGCGATATCCATTTCTTTTTGGGTTAAATTTGATTCTGCTTTTCGTGCCGGATGGTTGAATATAGAGGCAAATTTCTGGTTGGTCATAGCCATTCCACCCAGATAGTCGAAATAATCCATCCTCATTCGAAAAGATCCATCCTCCTTCAAGTCGATCAAATGTTCGCGGATTAAATCCGAATATATCGGTTTCCCATAGGGAGCCAAACCCATAACCTTGTATTCACCGCTATTAACTTTAAAACCTAAATAGTAAGTGAAAGCAGAATAAAGCAACCCGAGGGAATGCGGGAAGTGTAATTCTTGAAGTAATTCTATTTTGTTATCTTTGCCAGATGCAATACTCGTCGTTGCCCATTCTCCGACACCATCCATAGTAAGAATTGCCGCTTCTTGGAAAGGGGATGGGAAGAACGCACTAGCTGCATGAGATTCGTGGTGCTGAGCAAACAAAACAGTACCACTATAGCCCAGTTTATTTCTTATATTCGTCCGGGTCCATAATTTATCTTTCAACCAAATTGGAATAGCAGCCAAATATTGTTTTATTCCTTTTGGTGCGATCCCTAAATAAGTTTCAAGAATTCTTTCGAATTTAATAAATGGTTTGTCGTAAAAACCGACATAGTCCAAATCGGAAACCTGTATACCACCTTTTTGCAGGCAAAACTCAACGGCATTTTTTGGGAACGAGGCATCATGTTTCTTT
>JAOMDP010000044.1:0-3554 GCA_028345515.1 Nitrospinota bacterium | reverse complement strand
TCGGTATATTATTTTGAAGAAGAAGCTAGAGAAAAAGAAGATGCTAAGCTCTCTCCAAAAAATAATGATATGCTGATTGCAATGAATCAGTTTATTCCAGATCTAAATGACCGGCTTAAAAAAAGATACAAAAAAGTAAAACAAATGGGCCAGGAGCTAATGAAGAATCAAGCCCCTGTGGCAATTCAACAGGAAAAAGTTAAACCTAACGAGCCTTGCCCATGTGGGTCCGGAAAAAAATACAAAAAATGTTGTGCGCTAATGTTGAATTGATTTTCTAATTAACCCTTAAGGTACCACCTTTTTACTGGATTAAAATAATGGCGAAAGAAAGAAAAGTTAAAAAAGTTCAAGCCAGACATATTCTTGTGGGTTCTAAGGAGCTTGCTGAGGAATTGAAGGTTAAAATAGATGAAGGGGCAGAATTCACAAAATTAGCAGAAGAGCATAGTGAATGTCCTTCAAAAAAACGTGGTGGGGATCTGGGTTGGTTTGGGAAGGGGGCTATGGTACGCCCTTTCGAGGTGGCTGCATTTACTGCTCAAGAGGGGGATGTGGTTGGCCCCATCCATACGGAATTCGGCTGGCATTTAATATATGTATACGAAATTCAAGAAGATGTTGATCCAGATGCAGGCCCACCAACAGGTGATGAAGACGCCGATGAGGAT
Source organism: Nitrospinota bacterium (assembly GCA_028345515.1). Taxonomy (GTDB): domain Bacteria; phylum Nitrospinota; class Nitrospinia; order Nitrospinales; family VA-1; genus UBA8687. The sequence goes on along the minus strand of JAOMDP010000044.1, from coordinate 2,883 downwards.
ACATTACGTTTGGTTGCAGAAAACTATGCGCATGAGTTTATGATGTTGGGATATACTAGCAAAAAAGTTTTAAGTCTTTTTACTAGCCCTCATTTTAAGTCTGCGAACACGGTCTATAATATTCTTGGTGTTGATGTCATTAATGAGGTAATAGCTCAGGTTTTCGGACAAAAAGTTGAAAAACAAGAAAGTTCGGAATCAGAAGAAGAAACCTAAAGTGGGTCTAGTTCAAGGGCTATGCTTTTTTTTGGGGATAATTTAAAGAGTTACACTGTTTACATTAATTACGTTGGCAGTGTTTCGTAGTTCCTTTAAGGCCTCAGTGGTGGGCGGAGAGTCGATATTGATAATAGCTACCGCTTTTCCACCATCTTCTACCCTTCCTAAATGAAAACCTGCAATATTCAAGTTGTGTTTCCCTAGAATGTTTCCAAGGTTACCAATGACTCCTGGCACATCCATGTTATTAAGTACTAACATATTTTTTGAGATTACAGCTTCCAAACTATATTCGTCGAACTGAACAATTCTTGAATCGCCTTTTCCAAAAATACTACCAGTTACAGTTCGTGCTTCTTTCTCACTGGTGATTTGTAATTGAACAGTGCTAGTGTATTCGTGCACCTCGTTACTGGTCGACTCCTGCACTTCAATTCCTCTTTCTTTTGCGATAAATGGAGCGTTAACCATATTGATCCCATCAATAGAGTGATTAAAGAGACCTTTTAGAATAGCATTTGTTATAGGTTTTACCTCTAGGTTAGAAACTTCGCCATTGTATTTAATCACAATACGTTTTATTGGGCCATCAACAAGTTGGGAAACAAAACTACCAAGGTCTTCACCTAAAGTTATGTTGGGCTTAATTAGAGCCAGAGTTTCAGCATCAATTGATGGTACATTGACTGCATTTCGAACATTGCCGTTCTTAAGATAATCAATGATTTGGTCACACATCGAGGTAGCTACTTTCACCTGTGCTTCTCCTGTAGAAGCGCCTAGGTGTGGGGTACATATGATTTCGTTCACTTTTAGGAGGGCGCTATCAAGATCCAGCGGTTCGCTGTGATAAACATCCAGAGCTGCTCCCGCAACTTTTTTATCCTGAATGGCTGAAATCAGTGCAGCATCATCGATTAAAGATCCGCGAGCGCAATTTACAATGCGAACCCCAGGTTTCATTTGGTCGAACTGTTCTTTTCCCAATAGAGGTGAACCGTCCGCCTGCCCAGGAGTGTGTAGGCTGATAAAGTCTGACCGCGTCAGTAAATCACCCATTTTCACTAATTCTACACCGAGCAACTTTGCTCTTTCCTGTGTGATAAAGGGATCGTAACCCAATATTTTCATTTGGAAAGCACGCGCTCTTTCGGCAACATTAGAACCGATTCTACCTAACCCAATGATACCAAGCGTTTTTTCAAACAGTTCTACTCCCATGAACTCTTTCGGAGCCCATTTTCTATTTTTTAATGCAAAACTTGCTTGTGGAATATTCCGGGAAAGCGCCATCATTAAGGCCATCGTATGCTCAGCAGTAGTTATCATGTTGCCTTCTGGTGCATTCATGACAATGATTCCCTTTTTACCAGCCGCCGCTAAATCAATATTATCTACACCGACCCCAGCCCGTCCAATTACTTTAAGGTTGTCGGCTACTTCAATAATTTCAGCAACGACTTTAGTTGCGCTTCGGACAATTAAACCATCGTAGGTGGGAATAATTTTTATTAATTCTTCCTTGGATAGACCTGTTTTAACATCGACCTCCAGTCCAGACTCTTTTTTAAGAATTTCAACTCCCGTTGCTGAGAGATTGTCAGATACAAGAACTTTCATTCGTTAGCTCCAAATAGTGATTGCCGAATATCACCGGCGATTTTTCTCAATAAGCTTCTAATAATATTTTCTGAGTGGCAGCTACACCTTTACCAAATTCAACCTGAGCACCAAATTTTTTTAAGGCCATCTCCAGAGCTGAAACAGCTATGATGATATCAAAATATAACTATTAAGCCTTACGCTTTTCAAAATCCTTCATATAATCAATCAGAGCATCAACGCCAGCTTCAGGCATGGCATTATAGATACTCGCTCGCATTCCTCCGACTGAACGATGACCTTTTAGGGTGGTTAACCCAATATCCTCAGCACCTGCTAAGAATTCTTTATCTAAGTCGGCATTGGCCAACACAAATGGCACATTCATCCAAGATCGCGAAGCTTTTTCCACGGGATTACTATAGAAGTTTGAGTTATCAATCGCGGCATACAATTTATTGGCCTTGTTTTCGTTTAATTTCGCCATAGCGGAAAGTCCCCCTTGCTTTTTCACCCATTTGAAGACCAAACCCGCCAAATAGAGCGTATACGTCGGAGGAGTATTCAGCATCGAATCCGCTTCAGCTTGTTGCGCGTAATCGAAAACACTCGGGGTCGTGGATAGCGAATTCCCAATGAGATCATCGCGAACAATTACTAACGTGACGCCCGCCGCTCCAATATTTTTTTGTGCACCCGCATAAATCAGCCCAAAACGACTCACATTGAATGGACGGGATAAAATCGTAGAGGAAAAATCGCCAACCAGTGGCACATCCCCGGTATCAGGAATCCAATGAAATTCCACACCACCTATTGTTTCGTTTGGAGTATAGTGCACGTAAGCTGCATCTGAATCCAAAGACCAGTTCTCAAAGGGAGGAATGGTGGTAAATTTATCAGCTTCAGAGGAAGCCGAAACGTTTACCTCGCAATATTTTTTTGCCTCACTAATGGCTTTCTTTCCCCAAGCACCAGTCCAAATATAATCAGCTTTGGTTTTCCCACGAAGTAGATTCATGGGAATTGTCGCAAACTGAGCAGTCGCACCCCCTTGTAAAA
>JAOMDP010000043.1:0-3641 GCA_028345515.1 Nitrospinota bacterium | reverse complement strand
GGTCGTTGAATCGTCCTTTTTCTACACCGTCTCTGACGTACTTACTACCCGACTCAACTCCCAATGCAAGCCAGTTAAAACCCGCTTTCTTTAGTTTTTCCAGGTAGCGATCTTTTACTGTATCGACTCTTGCGTAGGCCCATATATTTAAATCGTATCCTCGCTCAATAATACGGTCACAAATACCTATCACGTGTTGTTCGTTAAGAACAAACATCTCATCTGGTATTTTTATATTTTTCACGGAGTACTTGTTCACCAAAAGGTCAATTTGATCCACAATCAATTCAGGGGACCAATACCGAATTCCTGCTTCGCCAAAAGGAGCATTGATACAACAGAAGGAACATTTGTAGGGGCACCCCAAACTCGTTTGCAAAGAGGCATAAGGCTGGCGTTGGAGAATATGATCAAAGCAATGCCAGTTATGAGCCCGGTACCGAGTCATGTCCAAAAGGTCCCAAGACTGCCCGGGAATATTTTCATCAAGGTTTTTTATATTTTCGGCGTTTACACTTGAGCAAACGGATCCCTCACTCCAATACCATAGCCCTCGAACTTTTCCATATTGATTGCTGCCTGTTTTTAATGTTTTGACCAACTCGAAAATTGTTTCAGGGCCTTCTCCCCCACAGACAAATTTATAGGGTTCTTCTTTTAAAGTTCTTTCCGGGAGAGCAGAAGCATGAGTCCCCATAACAATTGTTTTTAATTGTGGAGCTTGTTCCAGGACACGTTGGCAAACCTCTCTTCCTGCCGGCATACATTGAGTCGATGCAGAGGGCTGGTGGCCATAAATGACGAAAACTGTCAATATGGCATTTATTTCTATTATTTTTTCCGCCGTCGTATTAAACCCGATTGATTCGGCTTCTGCATCAAGAATAGATACAGAAATATTTTTTTTTCGAAGAAAAGTAGCCAATAAAGTAGACCAAACTGGGGGTTCGATTCCGGTGAGATTTTCTCCCAGCTCTTGGAAAACTTTATTTCTGCTTGGGGGCGTAACTAGTAGAATATCTAGTTTTTGAGCCATATTTTTTATAATAGAAGAGTGTAAAGATGCCACAGAAAACCAATAGAAAGGGAATCTATTGATAGAATTATTAACCAAGTTTATCCATAAGTCCCTAAAAATCAATATGTCACAGCATAATTATAGTCCGCCTGCCCCTTTAAGATCAATATCTTTTAACTGTTCTTATTTTCGTAAAATCTAGAAGAAACCTTTATCCCAAAATCCAACCTAATAAGTAATATATACCCAAATTAATGATTGAAGGCCAATAAAACCCATTAAGGTAAAACTTTGCTCTAATTTAGAAATATTTAAATATTTTATTTTTGGAAATCCGGCATATCTTGATTATCATTTAAACTATTGATAAATTAGGATGAATTTAGATATAAGGGGGAGATGCTTTGGTAAGACGACAAATATAAGATTACTGGTTTAGGTCCACAGTTTATATTCTAAGAATAGCAAAAACGGGCTATTCTCTGATCAAATTGATTGGAAAAACGGACCATTAATTTATTAACATAAGGCTCGTTTCTTTCCGATAAAGATGGTAGAAAATAATTTGGAGTGGTATTTGAAGGTAGTGAATTGGTATTTGAATGAAAGCTAACATGGGATCAAAACTAAAAGTTTTATTTGTTGTTGCAGATGTTTATTTCTCGGAACCTCTCGGGATAATGATTTTAAGTGCGATTTGCAAAAAGGAAGGTCACTCCACTCGCCTGGGAATAGTTGCTCGTGAAAACCTTATTGAAATTCTTGATGATTTCCGACCAGATGTGATTGCTTATAGTACGATGACCTCTGACGAAAACTCATTTGCACATGCAAATGACATTATTCAGGCTTGGTCAAAAGATACAGGCCACCCTGTTAAACGTATCATGGGCGGACCCCATCCCACCTATTTTCCTAATGTGGTTCATAAATTAAACCTGGATGCCATTTGTGCCGGTGACGGAGAGAGAGCCATTCTTAGTATGCTAGAAGCTATTCAAGCTGGGCGCAGTATGGAGAGGATACCGAATGTAACGACTCCGAATGCTCCAATGGGTCCAAAAGAAGTTATTGAAGATATGAATATTATCCCATGGGCGGACCGAGATATTTTTTATGAAGCGGCACCAGAAATGAAAAAACATGGCATACGATCTTTATTGACAATGAAAGGGTGCCCATATAAGTGTACGTATTGCTTTAATCACGCTTTTAACACTATGTTTAAAGGACCTGGAGTTAAATTGTTACGCCGACGTTCTGTAAGTGATGTTCTAGAGGAAGTAAAAAGTTTGGTAAAAAACTATCCTGAGGTCCGCTTTATCCGGTTTGCAGATGATGTATTTGTGACCCCTGACCAAGAACAGTTAGATTGGTTAGATGAATTTACGTATAGATATTCCAAAGAAGTGGGCATCCCATTCTATTGCCTGATTCGCGCAGATGCCTTAACAAAGGATGTCATTGAAAAGCTTAAAAAAGCCAATTGTGCTTCAGTATGTATGTCCGTTGAAGCCGGTAGTGCTCATGTTCGCAATAAAGTACTAAAAAGAAATATGACTGACGAAATTTTATTGAATGCATTTCACGGTGCGCGCAATAGTGGCATCAATATATGGGGAACAACCATTTTGGGGATTCCGGGTACAACTATTGAAGATGACTTTGAGTCTGTGAAGTTCGTGCAAAAGTTGAAAATTGCCTATCCGGCTTTTACAATTTTTGCGCCTTTTCCTGGAACAGATTTGACAGAACATTCAATTGAATTGGGGCTTCTTGATAAAGACTATGATTACAATTTGACATCTCTTACAGGTGAGTCTGTATTGACAGGGTATACGTCTGAAGAGAAAAAAATACAACTTAACTTGTATTATCTTGCACCTCTTTTCTGTCTCCTACCGGAGTTTCTATTTAAAACTCTGCCATTTTTTGCCAGACAGTTTTGGCTAATACCTCTCTATAAACATATCGGGGGATTATTTACAGCCTATTTGCTAGGTACACGAATCTTTCCTGGGGCACGTCCGAAGGGTTTGAGGGCTTTGGTATCTGCTGTCAAGACCCATCTCTCCTATTTGCTTGACGAACAAAAGAAGAAGCATCGTCGAAATATTGGCCTTGATATTATTCAAAAAAATGTCAAGGATTACGCATCGTCCTAAATAGTTAAAGTTCAAACCAACAAGCAACAGTAGGATAAGTCACATTTCCTTACATTTTTAATGAAGAAATGATGAAGATAACTGCTTTGGCAACTTACGTAAAGAGAGATGGGAAAATAATCCTAATAGGAGAAATAATATGAAAAAAAATGCCACTTTACTTTTTATCATATTGGCAGTTATTACATTTTTCATCCATCAAAAAAAACCTTCAAATGTGATACCAAAGAATTTGAATTACTATGAGATTAAAAATGATCATTTAAATTTAAGGTTTCATGATAATAACCAAAATGAGTTTGGTAGGGTGGGATTTAACGGACTGTCAATAAAGATTGTAGATGATCAATCTTATTTAAATATCCCTCACTACAGTTTGTTTAACTTCGAATTTGTTATTTTTGGCGAAAATCAAGAAATAAAAAATCCGCGGGCCGTTGAAAGTCTGAAGCAGTTAT
>JAOMDP010000041.1:0-3843 GCA_028345515.1 Nitrospinota bacterium | reverse complement strand
AAATAGAAAATAACTACGGAAAAAATGTGACTAATAAATTTTTTGGAGGAGTGCATAATTTACTTCAATTCGAGAATTTTTCTTTAGCTTAAAAAACCAATCCTGAAAAGCCTTATCCTGAAGATCTTGAAGAAGAATTTTCTCAATCATATTTTTAGATTCATCAAAATCCATTTGTCTTTCTTTAATTTTATCTACTACTTTAAACAAGTGAAAACCATATGGAGTCTTTATAATACCACTAACATTACCGGTCTTTAATTTAAATACATCGTCAAACTCTTCTGGCATTTGTCCAGCCTCGAAGTAGCCCAAATCGCCACCTCTAATGGCTTCAGGGCCCAAAGAAAAATCTTTTGCTAACGTGGAAAATGATTTTTGTTTTCTTTGAAGTTCTTTTAGCACTTGCCTAATTTCATCTTCTGTCTCGACCATGATATGAAGAGCTTTAACCTGTTCTTTTTTATGAAAATTTTTAATATTTTCATTGAAGTACATACGCAATGCTTTATCGCCTATGGCTACTTTACTATTGACCTGTCGCTCAATCAATTTATTTGTAAGAAGATTGATTTTGATAGCATCCTCCCACTCATCAATCGAAATATTTTCCAATTCCAAAGTTTTTGCAAAAATCCCATCTGGGTATCCCTCTCTTGCATCTTTTAATGCACGATTTAATATGTTTTCTCCAATATTTATATTATTTTTTTCTATCTCCTGTGCAAGTAAAGAGTTTTTAACTATTTCATCAATCACTCTATTTTTCACCCAAGCCAACTCCTCCGGCTTTAAATCCTTTGGATCCTGAACCCTGAAAATTTTTCTCTGCGTTTCAAACACTTTTTTAAATATTTTTGATGTAATATTCTCATCATTAATTATCAACAGAACTTCATTGTCAGCAACAGAATCTATTAATTCATTCTCATTAAAACAAGAATTAATAAATAAAAGTAATACTATAATTATCGATGTTCTGTTTATTCGGTTTCTTTTCATGCTTACTTTAAAATCAAGGATTCTGAAAGTTTTTGTAAATAGTATAAAACTATCTTGCAATCAGATTTCCATCCTTTCCTATCCAGTAGAATTCCTATTTTAAACTCTGAAATAATTTTAAAACTTTTATCGAATAGAGGAACAAGAATCTGATTATTCAAAGAGGTAGTAGGAAGTAAAGTTAAAATTAACTCTCTATTATTAATTTTTGCTTTACTTATATGTAATGACTGACATAACACGCGTATTTCAAGTAACGTCATCAGTTTTTCAACAGACTCGGGATGAGGACCAAATCGATCAATTATTTCTCTAGATAGTTCAAAACACTCTTTTTTGCTACTGATTATTTGAATGCGTCGATATAACTCCAACCTTTGATTGAGATCCGGCACATAATCATTTGGAATATATCCCTTTATAAACAAATCAATTTCCGTTTCTATCCTAGGCTCAACTTTTTCACCGCGTATATCCTTGATCATATCTTCAACTAATTTGCAATAAAGATCGAATCCTATAGATGCTATGTGCCCTGATTGATCACTTCCAAGCATATTCCCAACACCCCTGATTTCCATATCTCGAGCCGCTAATTGAAACCCCGCGCCCAATTCGCTTAATTCTTCCATAGCAGCAAGCCTTTTTCGTGCTTCACCAGTCAATGCATCAGTCCCTGGAATTAATAAATATGCATAGGCTTGATGCTTATATCTACCCACTCGCCCACGTAACTGATAAAGCTGAGCCAACCCAAACTGGTCAGCGCGATTAATGATAATCGTATTTGCGGAAGGAATATCTAAACCTGATTCAACAATGGAAGTGCTAAGTAAAACATCTATCTCTTTATCTAAAAATTTTTTCATTACCTTTTCCAGTTGATGTTCGGGTAATCGACCATGAGCTATATCAATACTGACTCCCGGAACCAACCTTCTTATTAATTCAGCGATAGAATGAATGCTATGAATTTTATTGTGCACAAAAAATACTTGGCCTCCTCTACCAACCTCACTCAATATAGCTTGACGGATAACATCCTCATCAAACTTCCTAATAAACGTTTTGATAGCAAGACGATCTAAAGGAGGGGTTTCGATAATACTCAGGTCACGCACTCCCATTAATGAAAAATGTAAGGTTCGTGGTATGGGGGTTGCTGTGAGTGTTAAAATATCTACTGAGTTTCTTAGCTTCTTTAGTTTTTCCTTATGCTTAACTCCAAATCTTTGCTCTTCATCCACCACGATCAACCCTAAGGAAGAAAATTCAACATCCTTGGATAGCAATCGATGCGTACCTATAATGATATCCAACTCTCCTTTTTGTAACTTCTCCAAGGTGACCTTTTGCTCTCTGGGTGACCTAAAGCGATTTACCATATCTATAGTTACAGGATATTCTCTGAAACGTTCCTGAAAGGTCTGTAAATGTTGCTGAGCAAGTATAGTTGTAGGGACTAAAACAGCTACTTGCTTTTTATCTAAGATCGCTTTGAAAGCAGCCCTCATGGCTACTTCCGTTTTCCCATAACCTACATCACCACAAATTAGACGATCTGTAGGTTTGTCTTTCTCCAGATCATTTTCAACTTCTTCAATCGCTTTTAATTGATCATCGGTTTCTTCATATTCAAAAGAATTTGCAAACTCTCTCATGAGCAGTGTGTTTTCTGAGTAGGAATGGCCTTTTGCCATTTTTCGGGATGCATAAAGTTTCAATAAATCACCTGCCATCTCCTCAATTGCTTTCTTAACTTTACTCTTTTGTCTCTTCCAGGCAATTCCGCCCATTTTACTTAAAGGAGGAGGTGATTCAGATGCACCCACATATTTTTGAACAAAACCCAATCCCTCCATGGGAAGATACAATTTCTCGTCATCTGCATACTGAATATGCAGAAACTCCCCGCTTCCCAATCCCGTTCTGATTTCTTTAATTCCTAAATAAACACCGATCCCATAATCCACATGAACAAGATAATCCCCTTTTTGTAGATCTTTCAAACCTCTTTGAAAGCTTTGGGTATTAGATTTTCTTTTACGGCGAAGTTTGGATGACCTACCAAAAATCTCATGGTCTGCGACAAAAACCAAATTAGCCGATTTAAAATGGAAACCTTCACTTAATTTCCCAAAATCCACATCGACTTCAAAATCTAATTCATGCATTAATTCGTAGATACGGTCGATATGTGTTTTTGTCGGAGCAACGATCACAACTTTTTGTTCATCTTTTTTCCATCTCGCAATTTGGTCAGAAAATAAATCCAAATTACCCACCATTTGAGGGATCTGCTTAATCATTAAGTTATTTTTCTCTGTCATTTTTAGAGAGTTCAAAATAACGGGACCATGAAAATCCATAAATTTTTTCTCTAACCCTGCATATAAGCAATATAGTTTCTCTACCTCGGGTGCAATAAAGCCCTTATCTAGACAATTATTGTATTCAGAGCGAATTAGATCTTCGAATTCAAGACTATTTTTCTTCAGTAAATCCGGTTCATCCAATAAAACGATCGTATCCTGAGGCAAGTATTCGAAAATTGTTTCCCTTCTATCGAAAAAAAATGGTGCCAAAAACTGTGGCTCTGCGAAACAACCTAAATTTTCTATTCGCTCCTGAATCGCTCTTGTTTTTGATACATTCAATCCCATTTCCTCCGATAATTTCAAAATTGTCTTCAATCCTTTTTGAATCTCAGCATCATCTAAACAAAGTTCTCGAACAGGGAGAATATGTATACTCTTTAATGTTTTTGTAGAAATCTGAGAAAAAACATCAAACTCACGAATTGAATCTACAATATCGCCAAAAAATTCTATCCGAACAGGA
>JAOMDP010000042.1:0-3749 GCA_028345515.1 Nitrospinota bacterium | reverse complement strand
TGATTTACTCAGCAATTTCCTTCGCTATGGCCCTCTTTGGTCATTGAAATTTGGTCTGATTTTTCCTGTTAATCAATTTCTAACTTTACCCGCTATTTGCAATTAAGAAGCTATCCTCAGCGAGATATAGGCCCAGGTACTTGTTTTATATTTTGAGGTTAGAGTGATTTCTTCATTCTATATTCGAACATTAAAGATGACGCAATTATAATTTTATGGTTAAATAATTGTACGGAATAAAGCTAATACTCCTCCTAATTTTAAGGTGTGCGCTGTGAAAAAATTGCTCTTAGTTTCTATAATTTTTTGTTCCACCCTTTTATCCAGTATTGGGTTCGCCAATGAACTTCTTGTCCTAAGTGGTGATAAATCTCAAAACTCTAAGCGATGGCAGCAAGAAGTTCTGCCTGAATACAATAAAAGTAACCCTGGAAAAAATCTTCCCGCAAAGATAGTCCCCATTAAAGGAAAACTTTTTCCAGAGTGGTTTGCACAAGCTATAGATGATGGAAGGGTGGGAGAAATTGTAGGGACCCCCACTTTTCTGATCTGGGACTCGAAAGGAAAAAAGGAAATCGGTCGTATTGAAGGTTACACACAGAAGACGAAATTTTTTTCCCAGTTGGTTGAAGCCATAAACCTGGTTGAACAAGGTCAACATCCTGGGAAAAGAGAAGGCTCTGGAGGTCATAGGGAAGAGGGCTCAGGAGGAGATCAACGTCAGGAAGAAGGCTCCGGCAATCGCAGTAATATAATGGATCATATTTATAAAACTCCGGAAGAAGCTAAAAAAGCCTCGAAAATGCTAGGCCTGGGAGGAGAAATTCATACTCACGAAACTGCAGATGGAACCATTTATATGCCTGGGTCCACTATGTAATATTTTCTAAACTCGACTGATGAAGAAAAAATCACCCAAGAATCTTGTGCCAAAAGTTACACCTAAAGGGTTGCCAAATCTTGATAGGTTAGCTTAACGATTGAAAGAGGTTGATCTGTGGGAAGCAGGTAAGCATTTAACAGAGAAAGATAAAGCAGAACGCCGATTCTGGGTTTAGTCCAGAGATTAAGGTCAATATTTATAGTTTTTCCCATTTCTATAAATTTTTTTAATCTAGCTCAAACTCCCGCATCAAGTACCCCACAACTCGATAATCGTCAGAAGTTTTGGTAGCCCCAATAGGTGCGGCCACGCCTATTTCCCACTCTTTGGATAATTTATAAATAGTACCCGGCGTGATATATATATCGTTTCGGTTACCGCCGTCCCATTTGTTATTGTTGCCATTGATTTCTATGGTTGCGCGCCAAAGGCCAATGGGGAAAAAGGCACCTACATTCCATGTAATACTATCAACTTCGGGCTCTGAACTTTCAGGAGCATTTCTAATCTGGTCCACCCAGTCAAAACCAAACTCGAAAAATATTTGACTCTGGTTTAATTTGGGAAAATCTCTTGCCAAAACTATAAACGGTTGTACTTCAATAAAACCTTCTGTGAGTCCATTTTCTACTGGTCCTACCGGAAGTTCTATTAAATTTCCAAAAGAAAAGTGCGTATTGCCATCACCCAAACCCATCCAACTGTATTGAGCGCCAACCTCAATGTTTCCAGGGCCGGCAATTGTAGATCCATTCCTAGGATTATTGTATAACAGTCCGTCCCATTCGAAGATAACCTGAAACGCGTCGGTAATTCCATATTCAACCTCGAATAAAGTTCTCACTTTTTGACCACTTCGGTTTTTGCTAAAGGACGGGAACAAAGTGAACTGGATTTCATCCTCTTCCTGAGGATAGACCAGGTTCGACTGAAACATTTCCTGAATAGGTTGAGGAACTATTATATTTCCGTTTTTGTTAGGTTCAGCAAATGCATACCAAGGTACTAAAAGGAACAGAGTGATTAAATTTGATAGTAGAGGAAATCGGTAAAGGCACATAAAAAAACCTAGTCAACTTTTATTTCGTCGTATAACCCAACCTCCTCCAGAGAATTGGAAGCGATAATTTACCACAAAACTAGTACTTAAGCTTATTTGATTTTTTAAGTGATCTAGGTGAGAGGTTTAAAGGTATAATTTAAGAATAAACAAAAAATAGAGGGGATACTAATGCAATTAAATGTCAAAGCATTTGCGCTCACCTTTGGGATTTTATGGGGAGTGGGCATATTCTTCTTAACATGGTGGATTATTTTGCTTGAAGGAGCGTCTGGTGACCCTACCTTTATAGGGAGATTCTATATAGGTTACAATATCAGTCCATCTGGTAGCATAGTAGGTTTTCTATGGGGTTGTGCAGATGGTGGCATTTGTGGTCTGACTTTTGGATGGTTGTATAATTTTATTACCAGAAAGTTTTCACCAGACCAACGAATAACTACCTAAATTGAAATAGTTAAAAAATATTTAATTTTCTATTTTTACTCAAATAAGAATTGAAACTATGATTGTTTTGATTTCCCTACCATATCTGCCAACCGTTCTCCAAGGATATAACTGATGTTAAAGTTTAGCTTGGCTACGATGTTTGGGAAAAACTTCAATTTTTTTATAGTCCCCCGAGGAACTTTCACTTTCAACAACGGATAATGCCCACAAAACCTAATAATATACAAGTTTTGTAGCAATATACTATATGTTAAATTTTTTATAAAAAATCATGATAAAATGTTATTTCGTTAACGCTAAATTCTTTTATTTTTATTGCTAATAGCTTTAATCAAATGACTGTGTAAAGGGGGTATGTATGCGAGTTGTAACGCGTTCTGACATGGATGGTTTAGTTTGTGCTGTTTTACTTAAAGAGGTTGAAAGCATTGACGAAATAATCTTTGTGCATCCAAAAGATATTCAAGATGGCAAAGTTGAAATAACACAAAAAGATATTCTTACAAATATACCTTATGATCCTCGTTGCGGAATGTGGTTTGACCATCATAGCAGTGAAGCCACTAGAACTGAAAATATAAAGGATTTTAAAGGGGCTCTTGAAATAGCACCTAGTGCAGCAAGAGTGGTCTATGACTATTATGGCGGAAGGGAAAAACTAGAAAGATTTGAAAATCTTTTAAATGATGTAGACGCAATGGATAGTGCTAGTTTGACAATGGACCAAATTACCAATCCCACTGGATGGATTTTGCTTGGATTTATGCTTGATTCTCGAACTGGTTTAGGAAAGTACAGAGACTTTAAAATTAGTAATTTTCAGCTCATGATGAAAATGACAGATTGGATCGGGAAGCATGATGTTGACGAGATTTTAGAATTTGAAGATGTAAAAGAACGCACAGAAATGTACTTCAAGCATAATGAAGAATTCTCTAGTCATTTGAAAAGTTGTTCTCGCCTAGAAAAAAATGTTGTGGTAACTGATCAAAGGAATTTTGATGAAGTCCCAACAGGAAACCGATTTTTAATATATACATTATTCCCAACTTGCAATATATCGATAAGAATTTTTTGGGGTTTTAAAAAGCAAAATGTTGTGTGCGCAGTAGGGCATAACATTTTTAATAGAGATTGTAATACAGATGTGGGTGAACTAATGAGTCAATATGCTGGTGGCGGTCACAAGGGCGCTGGTACTTGCCAATTAGAAGTAGGAGATGCTGACACAAAGCTGAAAGAGATCGTAGATAAGATTCAAAGTAATGGCTAATAGCACTAGCACTCATCTTTCCTAATGGAGGACTTGATGTTAGAGCAACTTAAAAGTACATCCTCCTTAATAATTTAATCTTT
>JAOMDP010000040.1:0-4106 GCA_028345515.1 Nitrospinota bacterium | reverse complement strand
TTATACATCAGCCCTCGAAAATTCTCTAAGAGCATTGGATAGAGATTACGTGGATTTATACTTAATTCATTGGCCTGGAAATTTTTTCGATAGTCATGAAAAAAGCACTAGACTCGTAGAGAGTATGGTATCCCTTAAAAAAAGCGGTAAGGCAAAAACCATAGGTCTTTCAAATTTTAAAGCTGATGATCTAGAATTACTTGGTAACCACATAAAAGAATTTAATCTAAACCAAATTCCATACAGTTTATTGGATCGTGGGTATGAAGGTAAAACATTGAACCTTTGCAAAAAAAATAGTCTCCAATATATGGCTTTTTCACCAACTGCACAAGGACTCCTTGCTCGACCGATGAAAGAAAAAGACCTGGAAATGCCAACGCGAAAAATGCACCATCTCTTCAAACCGGCTATATATTCTAAGGCCAAAAAGGTTTGGGAAACGGTTCGTATTATAGCCAGCGAATTGGGGCGAAACCCTATTGAAGTTGCTATTGCCTGGGTATTGAAACAAGAAAATATTTTTACCGCTATTGTCGGATCCCGCCATCCTGAGCAAGTAGAAGAGTTCGCTCCAGCAGGAAACCTGCAATTAAGCGTGGAGCATCTATCCCGTTTAACCGAAGCCAGTAATGCATTTCCGGCGGTCAAAGTTCGCAGTTAATAATTTCCCACTTCCCCTCTTCTCCACAAATCTTTATTATTATGATATGAATGATGATCAAAAATGGGAAGATCCACTCGAAAATGACGGACTAACCCTAGGACCTGAGGAAGCCCTACAACGCGAAATTGAGAAATCAAAATCGCTTAAGGTGGATCGTTTAAGATTGAAAGACGAAATCGAAAAACTCAGAACACAAAAAGCAGAAATAAAAGATAAAAATAGTCAGCTACAGGAAAAGATTAAGGCTTTATCCGAGGAAGTTACCCTATCTCGCTACCCAGAAAAATATGTTCGCAAAAAAAATATGGGGATTGTAGTGCTAGTTGTTATTTTATTGTTTTTATTAATTCTCTTTTTTTTACGTTAATTAACTGCTTTTGGCTTCCAGATGTCCATCAATGGAAATTTTTTCGATTTTCTGCTAAAATGGTTTATAAGTAAAAAAACAGAATCTTTTATTTCTGTTTCCCCATCCAACAAATAAGTACCCTAAACGGGGAAGTAAGTAACTGTTACCCAAAAAATATCAACCATCGTATTGACCTAACGGGGAAGTCAATAACTGTTACCCGAAAAATATCAACCATCGTATTGAGAGGAAAACCAAATGTGGGTATATGAATTTTTTCATGTAATCGTCGGAATTTTATGGATAGGCTTGTTGTATTTTTTCAATCTAGTGCAAGTACAGTCTATGCCTAAAATGGTTGAAGCAGGGGCGGCAAAACCCTACACGCAGATTATTCTGCCAAAAGCTTTATTCCTTTTTCGCCATGCTGCTTTGTGGACCGTAATCACAGGAATTGCGTATTACATAGCGGGTCGTGGAGTCGTACAAGGTATTCCCAGTGGAGAAATTATGATCGGTATGTTGCTAGGCATTATCATGGCCGGCAACGTTTGGTTTATCATCTGGCCTAACCAGAAAAAAATCATTGCCGGTGAACTTGAAGGTGATGCATTGAATAAAGCAAAAAGAATGGCATTTCTAGCTAGCAGAACAAACGCATGGCTCTCTATCCCCATGCTAATCGGAATGATTTCCGCAAACCATGGCGGCATAATGTTCTAACTGACTAACGCAACAGATAACAAAACTTAAAAGGCTCGTTCCCTTTTGGGACGAGCCTTTTTTTTGCCAAGGGTTACTCTATCGTCAAAGCTTCCATTGGATCGAGTTTAGAGGCTTTTATGGCAGGAAACACACCGAATATGACTCCTATCACTGCACATACCCAACTGGCAGTCCAAATCGAATCTTGATCGAGCAGTAAGTTCCAGTTCCCATAATATGTCAATGCCAGCGTTAACCCAACACCAAGAAGGATCCCAAAAATTCCACCCAATAAACCAATTATCAAAGACTCATATAAAAATTGACGAATAATATCTTTTCTTGTAGCTCCAACAGCCCTCCTTATTCCTATTTCTTTCGTCCTCTCCTTAACCGATATCAACATCACTGCTAAAATTCCAATACCACCAACCAAAAGAGAGATAGCTGCAACACCTACAATCAATTTTGTAAATAATTCAGATGTTTCACGTTTCATTTCTTCCATATCCAACTGACTGATAAGAGTGAAGTCATCTTCTCTTTCATCCATAAGTTTATGGCTTTCACGCAAAAGTTCGCGAATTTTTTCGGTACCTTGAAAAATTTTTTCCCGAGCTGAGATCTTTACAAATATGCGACTTACATGAGTCTGATTAACAATACGCCGCATCAATGTCGATAAGGGAATAAGTATTAAATCATCCTGATCCAACCCATTGGTATCGACCCCTTTCGCATCAAAAACACCTACTATGGTAAAAGGAATGAAATGAACTTTTATCACTTGTCCTATGGGGTCCTCCTCGCCAAAGACGTTTTTAACAACCGTTTTTCCAATCACCGCTACTCTACTGGCAGTTTTTAAATCCTTTTCGGTGAACATTTCACCTTTTTCTATTCGGTAGCCTCGTATTAAAGGAAAATCGAGGGTAGACCCTGAGATACTGGTCTCAGCCGCATTATTATCAAACTTAACATTCATACGTTTTTCCTCAAACGGTGCTACCAGTTCCACCTCTTCGATTTCATCTTCAATAAGCTTAGCATCCCGTGGAGAGAGAGTCGTTACATTACCCGATAACCTTAATCTGCCTCCTCGCCGCTTCATTTCTCCCGCATTGATGGTAACCAGGTTCTCCCCCATCCCTGCTATCACATCCATCACCTCTTGCTGCGAGCCTTTTCCAATAGCCACCATAATAACTACCGAAGCTATACCAATCAAAATACCCAAGGAAGCCAGAAAAGTCCGAGTCTTATGAGTAAATAGTGCGCTGACTGCAATATCAAATGAAGCAAATTTTTTCATGTCAGGTTTTAGGAACGTATCGATTCTTCAGGGCTCATCAATGCGGCCTTGCGTGCCGGATGAATTCCAAAAATCAATCCAATGAAAGTACAAAACACAAATGACAGCACAAAAGGTTCCCAGGTGACTTGCGTTGGTAAAATATCAAAACGTTTTAATCCAAAAGATATGCCAAGTCCCAACCCAATACCCAAAACTCCACCTAGTAATGAAACCATAATTGATTCAAATAAAAACTGTAAGGTGATGTCAAATCTCCTAGCTCCAAAACAACGGCGAATACCGATTTCTTTTACCCTCTCTCGAATAGAAACCAATAGAATATTCATAATCACAACTCCACCCACTAAAAGGGAAACCGTGGATATGAGTATCAACATTCGATTCATCGCCTGCGCCGACTCAGTCACCCACTCCATTATTCCCTCAGGAGTTACAAAGCGAAAATCATCTTCAGAAAACACCGAAAGATTATGGTTACGGCGTAACACCTGTTTCACAGCTTCCATTGTTTCAGGAACCTGTGAAGCATCCAGTGTCACCACTTTAATACTATGCAAATGTGTTTCACTAGTTAATCGAACCATCGATGTAGTAAGGGGGATCAATGCTCTATCATCAGGATCGTAACCACTCTCCGTCAAACCTTTTTCCTCTAAGAGTCCAATCACTTCATAAAAATTGTTTTGTAACCGCACCATTTTCCCAATGGGATCTTTATTTTTAAATATTTTCCGTGCAGGCGTAGCACCCAGCACTACAACTTTCTTTTTGCGATCCAAGTCTGAGTCAGATAAGAAAACACCGTCTACGATGTTCCAGCCACGAGCGCGTTGCCAATCAGGCGTCACTCCATAAACTCTAGTACTTGTAAATTCCTTTTTATTGATGATCTGCATGCGTTTTCTCTGCCGAGGAACAACGAGCCTCACTGTTGGTAATGCAAGCAAGTCTTCAGAATCTTGTAATGTCATACTCGTATTTTTAGATCGACTGAAAAATAATCGACCTCCACCAGCGTAAACAGAAAAAGATTCCGGTCCAAAACCCATATTCGCTATCCGATTCAACAC
>JAOMDP010000004.1:0-127846 GCA_028345515.1 Nitrospinota bacterium | reverse complement strand
CTCAAGAGAAATGTTACCCAAACGAGCAATTTTCACTAATACCTCAACCGGTGCATCTCTCTCTCCTGCCTCATAACGCACAAACGTCCTAAAACCAACATTCAATATGCTGGCCATTAAAGATTGGGTACAACCCAACTCTTTTCGAATGGTTTTTAAGTTTTTAGCCAAAATGGACATAAATTTTACAAAACATATTTTATAATTCAAACTAATATTAAGTCTAATACCTGAAGAAATTTATTTCAATATAACTTTACACTATCTAACAATATTCCCCGTCCAGCATAAATTTCAATTTTTTAAGCCTATAAGGTCATAATATATTAAATAAAAATATAATTTATTCAAATTTAGAACACCAAAGTTTAATTGGCGTCAAAAATATGTGGATTACAAAGAATCCTCATGAACAACCAAAACATATATAAATAAAGGAGTTCGCACCCATTCTGCCTCATAGTTTTTTAAATGGCATAGTATTTGCTTTTTATAAATTATTAATATCTAACAAACTTTAGGAGTTTTTAAATATGGGTTCAGATGAATTATTTGAAAAAGAATATGAAAACTTAAATGATGCCATTTTAAAAGCTATTGTTTCTTCCAGGGAAGTTCAAAAAATACTTATAACGCTTAAAGAACAGGAAGAAATAAACGACATAGCAGTTTTAAATCTTTTTCTCAGTTTAGATGAATTGTATGAAATGATTTCTGAAAAGGATAATAAGAACTCTTGTGTCTATAAATCAGAGCCCGCAGAATCAAATACACTCAAACATAAAGAAGATCTAGCCAAAAAGGTTGGTTCACTTGGCAATAATGAAAATTTTATTGATGGTAAACCTCTCACTTTAAACGAAGTACTTTTCGAAAAATTTTGTCAGGGAAAATTTAATGAAGAGACATGGAAAAAGAAGGCTCGTATACGACTATAACAAAAATAAATTTGGGCTTTTACCAATCATTTTTTAAATATCTTGGAATCACATGCAATATATTTTATTTGTTTTAATGGGATAACAAATATCTCATCTGCAGTGGTAACTTCAAATAACTCTAAATCATCGCTGAAGCCATGCTTTTCTGTAGTTTCCAATATTAGCTCTTGACTATCCACAAATACGATCTTTAATCGGTACTGCATATTTCGATTCCCTTTCTATTGTTCAGAAAGCCACTATTTCCTTTTTAAATATACTAATTAGGATAGGCCACATTTTCAAATTTTTTGGATAAAGGGTTATTCAGATATCCCTCAACATAATTCTTCAAATATCCTTTTTCATATAATTTCTTATTTGAAAGGTCTGAATTTATTTTGTGAAGCACCTTAAACCTTATACCTGGAAACTGCTCTTTAAACTCATCAAACGATTTACCAGAAATATCTCTCTCATCATTGGATGATTTTTCCATTATCACTCGAGGTAAATGCACAACTTTCTGATTGGTAATTCTTTTAGCAACATCATCAAAAGTAAGTAGGGTAGTACAGTCAGAATCACCTCCCAAAGTAGCATTCGGGACATATAAAAACCTTGCACGTCCATTTCTAAATAGGGTTAAAATTCGGTGAACATTTCCTGCCATAACAATCCAATCTTTTTTCTCGAGTTCACAAGCATCAAAGGTTTTGATTATTTTGTTTCTATTTAAAAAAGCGGTGATATCTGACTCCGTATGGATCATTTGGATATTAGGTAAATCCATATCGTAAATTTTTTTTGCTTCATCAGGAAGAAATTTCTTACCCTTTCGCATTAGTTTTGTTGTTTCACCATCAATATATTTTAATGGAGTAAGGCATCCCATCCAAAGTAAACATTTTTTATTAATTTCTGAAATCTTCTTTGCATCTTGAGACATGGAGTCTGGACCTAGAGAATAAAAATTCGCAGATGTCACGGCCGGACCATCCAAAACTGCTAATACTTGCTCAACTGAAGGTCCTTTTGGCATTAATTGTTTTCGATTTGCCCCTAGGGTAATCACTGACAATTCAAAATTGATACGACCAGGATACTTGTCGGCCAATCGATTGATCCTAACTGGGTCAAAATAACCAACTGAAAACACGGTGATCTTCTTATCCGTTTTATCCAAAAACTCTTCAATCCAATCCATCGCTTTAGGATGGAGAGCAAGGTCTGTCCATTCCATATATTCATTGCCACCCAATACCCAAGATTCTGCATCACGAGTTGGAAAGGAGCAAATTTCATTAAAGATAAACTCCCAATGTTCTTGAGTAGTCAAAGGAGTTTCAAAGGTATTACGATAGCTATGATCCATCTCATAGCAAAATGTGCATTTAACCGGACAAGTTTTGCCTAAACTCAGAGGAATCTTTCTATCCTTTATTTCTTTTCGAAAAATACTGTATAAAAACTCCTGATTCTGGATGGACATATTTCTACCACTCCTTAAATGCATTCATTAATGAATCATCAACTGGAACTTGTTGTTTTTGATCTTCATCCAATCCATGAATCATTTCATTAAGATGCACACATGCACATCCCATAAAAGCTATGCTTTCTTGTTGTAATTTATAGCTACCCGCTTTCAGCTTTTTCTCAAGCTCTTGCAAATGATTTTCATCGAAAGGGTGAATCATTGCAGACTTTTTAAAAGCTTCGATAGCCTCTTTAAAGTTTTTCTGCTCATGCTCTTCCATACCAATTTTAAGACTATCCTGAGCATCTCTTACTTCGTCTACTGTCACAGGGTATTTATCTGTCATTTCCTTCCTCTAATTTTATTTACGACTAAAAAAACATGGGTGGCAAAATCAAAACCCACACCAAACAGTCAATTTTTTATCATCAAATACTGATAAAACTTAACCTAACCAAATACAAAATTTCCGAAATAGCTATATAGGTTTTTGTAATTTAAGGCGCTATTGTAACATTCTAGGAACAGGAACTGTCAAGGGATTAGGGGAAATGCAGGGAGAGTAATCCTTAATTACAAAAGCGTGCTACCTAGCAGGCTTAAAAATACTAAGGACACTGAAAAACAGGGCATTTAAAAGGCGGGGATAAGATCCTCCCCGCCATCTAAATGAGTTCAATAAGAAATTAAAATTAATTATTCTTTTTTCTCTTCATGGCCTTCAGGTGGCTCACATTCACCTTCATAACACCTCTGTTCCATCGAACAAGAAGACAAAACCAATACCAATGAAACCAAAATAAAAGAAGCTACCAACTTTTTCATCCAGCCTTCTCCTCTAAAAAAGTTTTGATTCCAAGCACGGCTTTGCTTAGCTGGAACCACTTTAAAGTATGCTTTTTAGCAATTTTTTTGCAACAATTCAATCATTTTTTGAGAGTTTCCTATTACAATAGAATAAATCTCCATCTATTGGAACTAAACTTGATATTACAAGGTATTACAATTGTCCTATTCATCAGATATTGATATCTCTATTTTGCAAGAAATCTCCTCTAAGAACCCACGAAAGTGGAGGTTTCTTTCCAAAACCGACTCAACCAACGCCGAAATAGAACGTAGTCTTTCAGCCCATCCCCTACGAGGGGATCTAGTTGTAATAGCAGATAGACAAACAAAAGGTAAGGGTCGATTGGGGCGGGCTTGGCATTCCGAACCTGAAACTGGCATTTACCTATCTACCTTCATTCGACCCAATATCACTCCGGAAAAACTGCCGATTCTCACCTTGATGGTGGGGCTTGCAACAGTGATAGCAGTGAATGAATTTATTCCCCAGCCAGCACTACTAAAATGGCCTAACGATCTGTTGCTTAAAGGCAAAAAAATCGCTGGAATTTTATGTGAATACCACTCTAGAAAAAATCCTGCGGTAATAATTGGTATTGGCATTAATGTTAACCAAATCCAATTTCCTGTCGGGCTTAAAGATATCGCCACATCACTCAAATTAGAATTTGGGAAAGATATAAATCGCACCGCCCTGATTAAAAGTTTGATCACACAATTAGATGTTCAATACAACGAATTTCAAAACAACAAAGTGCAAGCTCTTATTGATAATTGGACTCGCAATTCAGACTTGTTCGGAAAAACTATTTCCCTCAATAAGGGTAATCAAATCATAAAGGGCAAAGCAATTCGATTAGACAATCGTGGAAGACTAGTCATAGCAAATGATTCTGGAAAAGAGGTAGCCTTCGATTCTGGAGAAGTCGGAATAGAATAACTATTCCAAGAGGCGGATAAGATTTCCGGCGGCATAAGCACGGATAGCATCTTTCGGGTCTTTGAGCATTTTCACTAATAAAGTAAAGGCATCGGGGCCGCCCATCATTCCTACTCCTCGGACAGCTGCAGTCCGAACACGAGAATGAGAGTCTCGTAATACAGCTGTAAATATCAACAATCTTTGGGGAATGGGGGTCTTCCCCAGTACCCTCGCCATCGAACTACGTACTTTAAAGTCCTCATGACCAAGCAATTCTTCAAAAACTATTTGGCAAGAATCTGATCCAATTCGATTCAAAGCCACCGCCGCAGACAATTTTGTCATGCCATCTTTATCCGCACACAACGGAATTAAGTCGACTTCTGCTTCAGGAATATTACTCATTGCCATCGCAGCTGCATAACGAATAGAAGGGTTTTTATGTTTTGATAATTTACTTAGTTTAGGCAGCATACCCAAGGTTGCTTTACCCTCAATAGCCTTAAGGCTATAAAAAATCATCTCTGGTTCAGAATGATCTAGCAATTTGACTAGATGAGGCAGCACCTCTTTACTTCCTATCTTTCCTAGATGCCCAATGGCCTGATAACGGCGATCCGGGATGGGATGCGTCAGTGGATCTAGAACACCTTCAAGATAACTAGTTTTTCCCAGCTTTACCAAACCGGCTGCTGCTGCTAATTTCATGGGTACATCATATGATTTTAAATAACCGCGAATTTCTTCCAATACCTCGGATCCACCCTCATCTCCCAGTATTTCTACAGCCGCACTTCTCACCCAAACATCATGATCATTAGTTAATTTACGAGCCGCCGCAAGTGCTGCAGTTTTCGAAACCTGTTTTAATCCCTGCAAGGCAAACAATCGTGCCGTAGGATAATAATCTTCAATACCTTTTTCAAGAAGATGGATTAAACCTGTATCATGAGATTCACCAGCAGCACGCATTACTGCTGCCCGCACAAAAGAATTTTCATGCTTATAAGTTTTCAATAACAATTGTTTGCAGTCTTCACGAAGTTTTTGCAAAACTGCTTCTGTCTTGGAATCTGCACAGGCAAATCCCTGGAACCCAAAAAAAACAATTACCTGTAAAAAAAACAACTTTTTTAGCATTTTTCACCTTATTGAATCAGCATTACTCCAGATAGGTAGTCAAAAGATTTCTATAGCGCCTAGCCTCTTCAATTTTACCTCGCTTTTCAAAACCTTGGATCAGGATATTACTCTTTTCAATCAACATTTCTTTAACCCATTTTCTTTGCTCGGGGTTTAAATCATCGCCAAGCAAAAGTTTCTCAAGAGCATAGACTCGCCACCGATCCATACCCCAATATTTACGGGAAAGTTGATCCTTATGCCCTCCACGTTTTATGATCAATTTATCATTTAAAAATTTAAAAGGGTACCGCACCGCAATTCGCAACCAAAGATCATAATCTTCGCACACCGGCATAGACTCATCAAATACTCCAACTTCATCTAGCAACGTTTTTCTTAACATGACAGAAGAAGGACTGATAATGCATAACGGTAAGCACTGCTTAAAAATGTCGCCTGAATATTTTTGATGTTTAAACATGGGATTAACTCGAACTCCATTCCGAATCCATATCTCATCCGTATAAACTGCCTGACACTCGGGATGATCCTGCATCCATTTAACTTGGGCTTTCAGCTTTCCAATTTCCCACAAATCATCGGAGTCTAAAAAACAAATCAATGACCCTTTAGCCTGTTCTATCCCCTGATTTCTGGCATAGGAAACCCCTTGGTTATTAGATAAATGAATCACTCTGATATCTGAAAAACTTTTAAGAACTTTATCCGTATTATCCGTGGAACCATCGTTCACAACAATCAATTCAAGACCACTCTGTCCTAATACGGAGCGAATACATTCTGGAAGGCAATAAGCTCTATTAAAACTTGGAATAATAACGGAAACTAGTGATAAATCCATATTTGAAAAATTTTCCGAAAAAGATAGTGACAATTTAACCCTATATCAATGCTTTTAAAACAAAGTTTTATATGTAATAAATAGTCAAACTGTATAAACACTCAAAAATACAAACCATTCCAATCATATCCCAATTAAAATCACCCAAAAGAAAAAATATTGATTAATGAACTTAGTGAGATTTACCAAACCTCATTCTCCATAAATACAAAATAGCCCTACATAGAGACAGATCATAAATGGCTTGACAAACCCCTAAATTTCTCATAAAACTAAGGGCTTTCCAAGGGGTAATGAATTTAAAAACAGCCTACTAGCTATTAGAAATCGCGGTATGCTTAATGGGATTTAAAAATAAACAGGCATAAAAAATTTTAGGGTTGCATATTAAGTATATTGACCATTACCCTAAGTATATTGATAAACCTTTCTATTTATAAAGCCGCGCAAAAAAAATCATCGTATATTCATTTAAAAAGAGTTAAATATGGATTTCAGAGACGTCACAAGGGAATTAAAAAGCGACCTCGCAAAAGTTGAAAAAGCCATTAATGCAAACTACAAATCAGATGTTCCTCTAATCCCAGGTATCAGTTCATATTTAATGAGCTGTGGCGGAAAACGAATTCGCCCCATGCTGACAATTCTAGCTGCTAAGCTTTGTGGTCGGGAAGCAGACGAAATCGTGGTCAAACACGGCTGCGTAGTTGAATATATACACGCAGCAACCCTTTTACACGATGATGTTGTAGATGAAACAACCGTCAGACGAGGAAAACAAACAGTCAATGCAAAATGGGGTTCCGATGCTAGCATTTTGGTAGGCGACTTCTTGATCTCACGAGCTATTTTAATTTTAGCAGAAGATTGTGAAAGAAAAATAATACAAGCAATAACTGAAGCCACTAAAATCCTAGTTGAGGGAGGAATTTTAGAATATGCTGAAGCTCGCAAAATCAAGATTACTGAAAAACATATTCTTGATGTTGTTTATCGAAAAACAGCATCCATTCTCTCGGTAAGTGCAAGATTAGGCGGTCTACTCGGAAATGCTACAGAAGAGCAGGAAACTGCTATCATCTCGTTTGGAGACGATTTTGGAATGGCCTTTCAGTTAATGGACGATGCACTTGATTACGATGCCGATGAAAAAGTTTTGGGAAAACCAACTGGAACCGACTTCAAAGAAGGGCATGTCACCCTTCCCCTCCACCACCTTTATAACAATGCAGATAAGAGATTAAAAAAAGAAATCGAAGAATTTATTCAAAATGAAAATATCGGGACGGAAGAAGTACATTACATCGTTGATCATATGCATAAGCATAAGTCCATAGACTACACACTCAATCTTGCAAGATATTACATTGATCGAGCCAAATCACATCTGCGAAAAGCTGATTTTCCAGAACCAGGATATATCGAATATTTTGATGCTATTGCCGACTACATACATAGCCGACACACTTCACCGAGTTCGCCCGCCTTACCTACAAAATAGTTGAGCAATATCATACAATGCATTACGCATTGAGAAAACAGACTAAAAGGCTGGACGGAACTACAGACTGTCCTCTCTGGTAATGAGATATTTATAAGAATTGGTAGCAGCAATCAATTTATAATATCAATATTAAGAAAGAGACTCATGTGCACCATTTAGTAAAACTTGCAATTCGCTCGGCGGAACATTTTATCGAAACTGGCAAACCACTTACCTGCCCAGACCCATTCCCGGAATACCTAAAACAGAATGCCGGAGTCTTTGTTTCCATAAAAAAACAAGGGTCTCTGCGTGGTTGTATTGGTACTATTACACCGAAATATAAAAACCTTGCTGAAGAAGTTATTCAAAATGCTCTTCTCGCAGCCAGTCAAGATCCACGCTTTAATCCCATCCAGCAAAGGGAACTAGCGTCTCTTACATTTTCTGTAGATGTTTTGACACCACTAGAAAAAATTGAAAATCTGCAAGGTCACAATATAAAAAAATCAGGACTATTAGTACAAGGTGAAGGTAAGCAGGGAGTACTACTGCCCGATTTGGAAAATATCAAATCAGCCGAGCAACAACTTAAAGTATGCCTGAAAAAGGGAGGGTTTTCCGATTGTGATCAATACGCACTCTACCGTTTCAAAGCAAAACGATTTCAATAACAATATTTTCTTATAGCTGCTAAATGTAACATTGATTTTAAATTATTTTCCTACAGTCTTAGAAAATGAAAGTAAATTTAATAAGTTATAATCACTAATCATGATCCACTCAATTTTTAAAAAGTGGATCGGACTTCCCGTTACCTGCAAAAATCCGAAATCAATATTTATCGGATTAATTGGCGGAGTCGGTGATTTAATTGCAACAGCACCCTCAGTTGCCGCCTTAAAAGAAAAATATCCAAAAGCTAAAATTATTTTTGGTGTAGGGGATGGAATTTTTTACAACACCATAAAAAATGACCCCAATATTGACAGTTTTGAAACACCTTTTACCTATAATGTTTGGAAAAAAAGAGCACAAAGAAAGGCTTATCGCGAACAATATAAAAAACATGATCTTGTATTTCTTCTAGATAACGGAAATAGAGATTGGTGGAAGCAAAAAAAACATTTACTGGACATCTATGCTGAAAAGTGTGGGGTAACTTTAAAGCAACGCAGACCCATAATTTATTTAGACGATAAGGACATTAAGGAAGCTCAAAAAAAAATTAAAGAATTAGGAATTTCCAGTACCGACAAACTCTTGGTCCTTTCACCAGAAACTCGATCAAAAAAAGAGATGAAAGAATGGCCCTACGAACGTTTTTCATCTCTCATCAAAAAAATCCATGAGAATTTTGATTTTAAAATCATCACTCTTACTTCTAAAGAAAACCCTTACAATTTTAAAGGAACAATTCCATTAAAAGGATTTCCTTTAGGCCCTTCATCGGCAATGATCAAAAAAGCCAATTTCTACATTGGCTTAGATAATGGATTAACTCATATAGCTTCTTGTTTCGATGTAAAAATGATTTCTATTCATATAGGATTTCCAGTCGAATGTTGCGGCCCCCTCTCACCATTTGCAAAAACTATTGCACACAAGCCATTCGACCCACCGGAATCCATATCAGTTGAAGAAGTCTACGAAAAATTCAAAATTTCTATTTCTTAATGGTGTCGATTTAAAACGGTTTCACCCAAAAATTTAAAATATTTATCGCAAATCAACACGAAAACAACTTGGAATTCCTGAAATTTCGATTTTGATTTTGTTCATTGGTTCCGGATTTGAAAGGAAAGGCCTTCAGTTTCTTCTCCAGTCCACAGAGTTTTTAGAAGATCAAAGTTGGAGATTACTTTTAATAGGCAAAGGAAACTTTGAAAATTTTTACAGTTTGCACCCGCCAATAAACGCCATCGGATAATCTCTAAAAATCCTGAACCGGAAACAGAAAAGTTTTATGCGGCTGCTGATCTCCGCTCCCGTTTTTTTTGGCTACCGTAATATCCGTTTATTGGGGTAGTGCGATTATATCGCCGTGATAATGCTGAATGATGTCTAATTTCGAAAAGAACGTCTTCCCCATTCCAATTACCAATAATTCCGGAAACCTTTTTCATGGGTCGTTCAATTCAATAAATTTATCCTATGGCACGAGTGCTTTAGTAATTAAAGCTTGGTCTTCGATCAGCCTAAGCAAAAAATTAGTTGAAATTTCGGCGAAATGGCGATGACCCGTTTCACTAAAATGGCCATCGTTGGGAATGAAGTTTTCTGGTAAAAATTCATCATCGATTTTTACAAACTGGTCGAAAGCATTAAAATGAGCTATCCCATTGGATTCAAGAAATGCACCGAATTGTTTTAACGGCAAGGCAGGAAAATTACGATATTGATGAGCACCTCCAAAATGAATTAACGCAAGCTCACTTCCATTTTTCTTAACTTCCTTTTTGAGTTTTAAAAGCAACTTTTTTGTTAACTCCCAACCCTCTGAGTTAAAGAAAAACAAATCATCAAATACTGAATCCGTGTTCACTTTATATTCAGGGAGCTTTAATTTTTTTTCATCCATATTTTTCGAATGGAACATAAGAACTTCTCGGTCTTGCTTTCTTTCGAATCTCTTTTCTTCTGCAGTTTGATTGTTTCTTATCCACATTTTATTTTTCGGGTCGAACATAAGACCTTTTTGTAATTGCCCTCTTTCCAATCTCTTTTTATCTGCTGCAGCGTGAACTTTTTTCATATAATCCGGCAAAAACATTCTTTTAAAATAATGTTCTAGGTGATTATATTTGGTCCTTGTAAATTGATACAAACCACTATTATTCCATAGCCATTTATTAAAGTTTTTCCGTTTTACCTTCAAACGTTTGAACCATCCCACATCGTATTCATCTAAAAGCGGGTTCATGCTTCCATTTTTAAACTCCTCAAGATTTTCTTCAATATCGTTGCACCAGCAAAAAACCAGAACCGTCAAATCCGGTTTATATTTGAGCGCTTTAATATGAAACATTTGAAGTTGTTCCCAAGTACCCGACCCACCTACTGCAAAATTGATCACCTCAACGGTTTCGGTCACTTTTTTTGATAATTCTCTTTCCCAAACCCCCGCAAATTTTTTTTCCGGAATGATCGCTTCTCCAGCTGCGAAAGAATCTCCTAATAATGCGATCCGAAACTTTCCAGGAACACGGTTTACAGGATAAGCCTTTCCTAGCAAACCATCAGAATTGATTTCTATATACATCCTCACCTTATTTTCCTTTAGGTATCCTGTTGTACCAGGACAATAGATTCGTCCCATTACGGGGTGATTACAAAGGACCCGATTGGGTTCAGATTCCCAAAACACCCTTACCCCAAACTCCAACATTAATAAGAAAAATAGAAGAGGTATTACCGAAAAGAGGAATAATCGTTTTTTAGAAATCTTTTGAGCCATTTTTTTATTCAAAGAACCTCCAAAAATGTTTATCAGGTTTTTACAATTTGAGTCCTATGAAATTTGAGAGTCGGGAAACTGCTAAATTTTCACAGGTGGGCCTTCGGAGATCCTAATTAAAAAATACGCTGAAAAAATCTCAGCATTTCTGACCAAGCCTGCTCGTCGGCTTTTTTGTTGTATTGAAGTGCAGGTATATTGAATTTTTTGCTGAACTCGTCAGCCTTAGGGTTCGTATAACTGTGCTTGACTCCCTTTAGGTTCATATATGTAAAGTCAACATTTGAGTTAAACATTTCTTGTGAAAAAGCGGCTACGGTTTCGGGCTTAAGGAAACCATCTTCCGACCCATTAATAATCAGTACAGCAGACTTCATAGAGTTCTTCTTAATTGCGGGTTCCATTGGTAGGGCGCTATGAAAACCTACTATTCCTTTTAGGTCTGCACCTCCTCTAGCCATTTTGATAGAAACTGCACCTCCAAAACAAAATCCGACAGACCCAATACGGGTAGCATCAACCGTTTTATGAGCTTTCAAAATTTCCAAAGCCTTATTATATCTCGCTTGGGATTTAGACCAGTTATTAAAGGCCGCATTCATAAACTCCCCGGCTTTTTTAGGATGATTCGCTAACTTACTAGCGCCATACATGTCTAATGCAAATGCAGTATACCCGGCTTCAGCCAGCATTTTAGCCCGATTTCGCGCATGGTCATTGTGCCCCCACCATTCGTGTACCACTAAGATTCCTGGTCGCTTACCTAGCTTTGAATCATCAAATGCCAGATAGCCTTTCAATTGTGTGCCGTCGTGACTGTATTCGATTTCTTCTGTCCTAACGTCTGCATTTGCCAGCGCCACAAAACTAAAAAAAGAAATGACACTCAATACTAATATTTTTTTCATGAATTTAACTCCCAGAGCTAAAATTACTATTTTTAATTTTTAAAGAGATAAGAAATTGTAATGGGCGAAAACATGAAAAGGAAATAAAATCAGTTTTAAGGTTCATGGCAACATTCCCATACAAAATGCAAAAGAATTCTTATATAGATGGTAAATAAGATTGGCTCATATAATAGGTTTACTACTCTACTATCAAGTCAGTGACCCTTCCATTTAGCATTTATAGCCAGAGAACCCATGCGTATACCACCCATTCGGAGGCTGGTTAATAAATCGAGGGAAGGGATGAAAAATAAGCCGCGGGTTTCAGCAGCTTTTGTTAGAGCTTCACTATGCGCTTCTAAAGTAGAAGGGTTTTTATTAAAAGTTAGGACATAGTCGCCGGATTGGTTATCTGTTTTATAATGATATCGATGTTGGGGTAAAGTTGTTTTAGGTTCAACACGTGTTGAGAAACGGTGCGTACTCATAAAACCACTTTGTGCCTGATCAAGATAATTTGGGTTTTCGATCAGTACTTTTTCTTTCACTTTCGAAATATCGGAATGTTCGCCCCCCTCCACTTCCACTTCCTCAATCAACTCGCCGTCTTTTCCAAACAATTTACTGATCTGATAAGCTAATTCGCGGTTTAGCTGAGGTTCGCCTGAAGAAAAATAAAGTAACAAATCACCTTCAGATTCCGGCATCTCTTCATCTCCGATATCTATTTCATCAAAAGCTCTAAAACCACCAGGTGCTGGAATATCTGGTGTAATTAGCAACCAGTTCATTGGACCAAAACCAATTGTCAGAAAATGTTTTTCTCCACCGGCAATCTCATATGCCATTCCTGGAGATTGCGCACCAATACGCGCCACATTCATGGCAATCAATGGCAGATCATTAAAAATATATTTCTGAATCAACGAATGCTGATAAGGAATTTTTAATAATCCTTCTTGAGGTTGCATAAAATACCTTTGATAAGAATTTACTTCATTCGTCTACAGACAACCTTTTTCTTAGGTTTTCCTAATTAAATATGCATTTAAATATTTCCAAATGCAAATACCAAAAAAAAATCCTCTCCCAAAAAACTGGGAGAGGATCTAAAATGATTTCCGAAAAAACTACCCCACATAAGAGCACTTACTTGCGGGAGTACGGGTATCCATATTTTTACCACGAGAAGTATGGTCGTCAATTTCAGCCGCACAGCCTATCATCCTACCGAACAGGAAGGTCGCGAAGCTGGCAGATTCAATATCCTCTTCTTTCAACTTGCCATCATTAAAATCAGACCAGACAATTTTAAGAAGGATAACGGCGATCACCGCATCAATATTTACACAATAAACATTCTTACTGACCTTCGCTTTGAATAAGGCTTGAACAAGACTGTGATAAAAGTCTAGAAAAACGTTGTTAATACCTTTTTTCTTGAACAAGTCGTTGACGAAAACTTCGCGTGGATCGTAGTTCACATCCTTACCCTTAAACACAGGATGATTTACGCAAGGCAACTTGGCATAATCAAGATTGCCCACTGTTTTTTGTTTTTTCTTGTAGTCCGAATAATTATTGGCAACATTAAGAGCCATTGCATCGAGATCAAGCCCATGATTTGCATCAGCAGGGTCATTCAAATTTTTATCTTTAAAGTTTTCCATCAGGAAAGCCGCCGCTTCAAATCCATTTCCGCCATGAGCAAATCCGGTATGAGTGAGAAATCCGATAAAGGCTTTGTTCACCTGAACCCGTTGCGGCTGTTCGGGTCCATCGGCACTAACTGCACCTTTTGATCCTTGAGCAGAAATTGTACCGGGCCCGTTAGTGATTATGAGTCCTAGCAAAACCTGGAACTCATAAAGTTCGGACTCAGAGGGCTGCCGACCAAGCAAAGTAACGAACGCCGTTTTTGTAAAACTGTAAGTGGGAATCAACTCGTCGAGTTTAACTCCTGCAATACTATCTTCTGTGTGTCGAGAAGCCGGAGCAGAAACTCCAACGATTGTACTATAGATACGTGAATACCACGGCAGTCGGACAAGCGTTTCTTTAGAAATCTTTTTACCTTTTAAAGCTTCCCATCCAAGAGTAACCCATACCGCACCAAACAACGCATCGGTAGAGAGTTTACCGCCGTTAGCTGCTGCAAAATCTTGTACAAACTTTATAAAAACAGAATCTCCGGCCTTATTGAGGTAATCTACAAGGTTTGCAGCACACGGATCTTTCTCGTCGGAAAGTAAAGTATCTTTATATTTTTCCGCCTCTTTTAATTGTGCAGCATAATCAAAGTTCTCTTTCGGTCCACCAAGTTTGGTGTATTGAAACAACTCTAAAAGCGTATTTGATGCATCCATCGCCTTTTGTACCATCTTTTTACCTACAATCGCTACCGCGGAAGCCACAACCGTGTTCGGTGAATTACCGTTCTCACGAGCTGCTTCTGCTGCTAAAAGCGTTGATTGATTATGCTGATTAACGTACATATTCAATACGATATTGGCGAGCTTTTCTCCATAATCACAAGTGTATTGACGCGTAAGAGCAAAAACCAAGTTTGCCTCAAAGCTTTTCATGGAAGCATCGAGAATCGAGGTATTATGAATTTTAGAAACCTGAGTTTTCGGGTCCATCATTGAAGCACCACTCGCATCTTTCAATGTTTCACGTCTATGCTGAGCACCTACCATTTGATCAAGAGCTTCAATTTGCTCATTATAAGGACTGGCCGCCTCAACAATTGGCACATCCAAATCCGAGGGTAAGGACAGACCTTGATTGTTGCCAAACCAAGGTTTTAGGTTCAGACTACCTCGTGGTTCAAAATCTGGTTTGGTATTGTTGAGTTCCATGACCTTGGTCAAGGCTTCCGGAATATATGCAATGTTTGTAACCAGAGCACCTTTTTTCGAGCATATTGGTTTTTCTGGAGTGTAAATCCCATCGACCCCGAAGTAGTCCATAAACCATTGTTCCTTCGCAAGCGCATCATCTCCAGATCCAGATAAAGATCCTGCGTGGCCGCAGGCCTTCGTCAGTCTTGCTTTCCAACGTCCAACCACGCAAGCAACGATAGGTTTGTCGGATTTGAGTCCATGCTCGTAGTACCCCCCTGGTTCACTGTATAGAACAGCAGCTTTTGACCGTTCATCGTTATCTAATGCATAAAGAAATTCTTTTGCGCTGTACTGAATATAGACATCTTTTCCGCTGGAAACAGAGGTCGTTGTCCCCCACCCTGCAGTAGAAAGGTAAACGGCTATGGTCGTCGTGAAGTTACCGGAGTTGGAAAAAAGAGCCACGGAACCTTTAATAAGCGATTCCTCTGGCGCGTTCCCCCCCAGCGCACCACCTAACCGAACATGATTCCAGGCATCAGCCAACCCGAGGCAATTCCCACCAAACAAGTCGATCCCATTCGCCTGACAGATCGCTCGCATAATACGAGAATCTTTAACTGAAACTTTTTCTGTAAGAATAATAGCTTTCTTAAGGTCCGGGTTGTCACGCACTGCTTCAGCCAGCCCATCTTTGACACCAGAAGGAGGCAGATAAATTACAACAGTATTGAATTTATGTCCCGCTTCCATGCCTTCTTTAATGGAGTTATAAACCGGGATTTTCCCATTTTTCGTTGTCAGGTTTTTTCCTGATTTTCCTGGGCCGGTACCAAAAACAATATTACCTCCAGAGTAATCATGACTAATCGGAGTAACACCTGAACTTTCTTTACCAAGAATATTCAACACTACACATCTGTCATCTTTGGTTGCCAATTCAGATAGTGAATTAATGCCACAATAAAAGGGGAAGTCCCCTACGCCTTGCTTATACATTCAAACCTCCATCGGTTACGATAGGTTAAATTTTTAATTTAGCTTTTATTTGGTCTTTGCCACCATTATTCATCCATTCATTTACTTTGAGCGCATAATTGATGACCTCAGACATTGCGCTGTCATGACCGAAAAAACGGTAAGGCAGCCCAAGAGAATCCAGAATGTCGCGAAGATAATTCATTCCACGGATTACGTTAGGGCCTCCTCGGCCCACAACTACGAATATTGGGATAGGACCATTTGCCTGGAAAAATTCTCGCAACCCATCTCCCATCGCTCGAAATGTTTCATAGATATCCGTATTGTTTGCTTTACCACCAATAATGAATAAGACATTGGACTGCGGTAGCCAATATTTAAAACTAATTTTAGAAATATCATTCATCTTTTCATAAGGTGGATTACCACCGAAGTCAGAAGATATGGTGGCATCTTCACCCAACAATTCCGTAACCATTGCGTTTGCACCTCCACCAAAAGTAGGCGCGGTGATAGTTCCTTTATCATTCATAACAAAAACGTCACTCTGCCCCTGGTAGGTACGAAGTTGATTGATTTCCTGTTCAAACTCAGAGTAATCGGATGCAAAAAGATGTTCAGGCAAATGTAATCTTTTCCAAGCAGGGTCATCCTGATCAAAAGCACATTTAAAATCACAGGCAATAGGAGCCAGCCGTCCTCCTTTACCGGGTTGCATACGAATGGGATTGAGTTCCAACATCAACATTCCATAATTGTTATACAAATCCCAAAGTTTGGGTAAATTCTGAACCAAGGGACTTATCACCTCAGGAGGAGCACCCAAATCCATCAACGCATTCGAAACATGAAATGCCTTTAAACCTGTCAATGGATCGAATGGAACCACTGCAAGTTTTTCGGGATCTAACTCTTCAATATCTACACCCCCATGATGTGTGACAGTCATTACAGGAGACCGATGTTCTGTGCTTTCTGTAATTGAAAAATAAACTTCATAATCGGCAGGAACCGCGCCTTCATAAGTTACACCGTCTGATTTCACTTTATTGAAACCATCTACATGTTCACAAAAGTAAAGGCGTTCTTTTTCTTTTAGGGCATCGGTTATATTATCCACCCGGCCTAGCAGGCCAGACTTCCCTTTTTTACCAACACCACCTTTGAACAAGGGTTTAATGAAAACTTGACCGTGTCGTTTGATCATATCTTTAATTTCATCGACACTCAGTTCTGGACCCCGGACTTCTGAGTGGGGGAATTCCACCAGGTCCAATAATTTTCTTCCCCAAAGCATGCCAGTTATCTGCATTTTGTTTTCCTGTTCTCCAAGATTAAAAATAATGAAAAATAAATGAGGTAAAAGCAAATCAATAAATTGCGGAAAACTGTCTAAGATCAGGCCCGCTAAATTTACTTTTTTTTAATGGTCTAAAGGTAAATCGAGGGCTGTATTTTAAGATATTTCGCTAGTTTGTCAATAATATCCTACATAAATAATTAGCGAATAAATAGGGGGGGAGGAAAGCCAAAAAACGTTGGCTAAAAAAGCTATTCTAATCGTTTCTTAAGCTCCTGGATACGAAATTTCTCCTCATCACGAGTAATGAAACCTTGGCTCGCATCGTGCTCCAACATAAGAATTTCAAAACGTAATGCTTCAGCCACAGCCTGCTCATATTTTCTAGCAGGGCTAGCATTAAAAGTTACCACTCGCGTATTAAATTTATCGGGCTGCACTTTTTTAAGAAAGCCATCAATTGTATCCGGTTGAATTCCACCTCCCACTGAAACAGGGATTTTTTTCAACTGAACTTTTTTTACAACCCGTGCCACTCGGTTCAATAGAGCACGATCTATTGCAGGCTTTTTTAAGGAATTTGATAAATCGCTACAACCGATAGTTATCTCATCCAGAAACTCAGCTTCAGGAATATTGAGGATGCTATCTAGCTGCTTGACTGCTGTGACCGTTTCTATATTGATGTGTCTACTTAATTTTTCAAACTGTTTGTGTGTAGCGAAGTCCTTTACTGCAGTAATAAAATTTTCCAGGCCGTAGGGAGATTCCACCATCGGCGCAATCAAACCTTCAATTTTTAATGGTACAAGCTGCTTGATGTCGTTTCTGGCATTGGGCCCGCCAATTTTAACTACAACAGGCAACATAGAAAAATCAGCCCAAAACTTAATCTGAGGGATAGTCATACCCGCATCTTCTGTAGACAGTTTTAGCCCGCAGGCATCATATTCGGTTTTTAATTTTCTTAAAGAACGGGCTAATGTCGTTTGAAAAGATACGGCCTTTTTCATTGGTTTGTCTTCAATAAACGATTGCAATTGGTACAAACTGCGTTTAGGCATCGCCTTGGATGAAGGCTTTTTCAATTTCATCAACGCTCACCTTTCTTTCTGAAAATAATGGAAGGGTCTATTTTGTCAATGGAACCGCACCCAGTGAGAATCATCGCCTTTTTCAATTCCTTGACTTTCTCCTGAAGGTAAAACGAAACTCCCTCCTGCCCTGCACCAAAAGCTGCAATGCAAATAGGCCTGCCAATCATCACCGCATCGGCACCCAATGCTAGCATCTTAATTATGTCAATTCCCTCTCGAATTCCTCCATCCACAAGAACTTTGATGCGACCCGCAATTGCACTGGCAATTTCTGGAAGTACTTCAGCAGTCCCTGGCATATGGTCCATAACCCGTCCCCCATGATTGGAGACAACAATAGCATCGGCTCCCGCTTCAACTGCAGATAATGCGGATTCCACATTCATAATTCCTTTTAAAATGAAAGGAACTTTCAGATATGATTTTAATTCCTGTAACTCATCAATGGTCTTAGGTCCTACTGCCTGGCCTTTTAATGACATAGTCTTAAAAGAAGCTGCATCAATATCAACACCAACAGCTAAAGCACCGGCATCTTCTGCTGCCTTGAAACGTTTGATAATATCAAGATTGAATTCACGTGGTTTAAAAATTGGGATTCCTAAGCCGCCATGGTTTTTAATCGCTTCCAATCCGATCAGATATTTTTTGGGACTAGCACCATCCCCCACCATCCCTAATGTTCCGCACTCCAAACAACCATCCAGAATGGCGTTGGCATATTCTTTTTCGTCCATACCTCCAGCAAGGTTCGTTTCCATTCCAGTAATAGGGGCCGCCAAAACTGGCAGCGCTAGTTTATGGCCAAATAATTCTATCGATGTATCAGGATTTTTAATTTTATGAATAGTCCGCAGATTCACCTGATAGCGAGCCAATGCAGTGAGGTTTTCCGTGAAGGAACTACCTGTACCAATACCACCAATACCTGGAACTTTTCCGGAACATTCATGGCCATCACAAACAACGCAGGCCTTACATGCAACGTAGAATTTTTTCCTCGCATTATTTCGAATAATATCCCAAGTCAAAGCATTAGAAGCACCAACTTCAATCTGAATCGTTTCCCGGGCTAGATCGTTAACCCGAATTGCTTCTTCACGGTTCTTGGCTGCAGTAATGACATAACCCACCTTCCCCATGTTACTTTTCGGTTCCTCTACCCAATCGCCAGCCTCTTTCATTAAAATAATTTCCCGAACCCCTTTAATTTTTCTAGCCTCTTCAACACCTCGGATAGAAAGAATTTTTCCCGGTGCCGGGATCAAAGAACGTTCTGCAGAAACTAAGGTCGTCTTGGGTTCTAGATCATCGGGCATTTGCCCTAAAGCTATTTGGATTGCAGCCTTATATAAATTGACTCCAGAAGATAAAGGATAGGTATAAGCCGACATCCAGCCTCCACTGAGACGCGCAGCAATCTCTACAATTTTTGGACCAGAAATCGTATATTTGATATCACCTTTCGCCGCACCGGTGTTGATACCCAAGGCACGTATCGCCTGTTTAAAAACTTCGAGGGTTTCTTTGACCTTTTCTTGAGGCAAGATTGATGGAAGTGTATGACCGACTTCAACAAAATAAGGTGAATATTTAATGATTCGATCCGCAACACCTGTTATAAAAATCTCATTGCCATACACCAGTGCATCTAGACTCAACTCCGGGCCTTCCATAAACTCTTCCACTACTAGCTTACCACTGATAGAAGCTTCCTTAGCTTCGCGAAACGCTGGAATTAAATCATCGGGACGTTCAATTTTGCGAACACCTCGTGCGCCCATATTGTCACAGGGTTTAATAACCAGTGGGAGTGTCATCGAATTAAGAGCCTCACGGCCTTCATCCAAAGTCCAAACAGAACGAAATTGTGGAACCGGAACACCCTTCTCCTCTAAGATCTGTCGCATCTTAATCTTGTCCGTGGCTCTTTCAGCGACTTCAAAAGGAATACCCGGTAGATTCAAAGCATCAGCAACAGCGGCAACAGTTTGCGACGCATCAGTACCTACCGTCATAACACCATCTAAAGGACAGGCTATATGAAACTGCTTTGCCGTATTCACAGTAAGATTGATATTACGGGTACTGACTTCGATAGGAAAATCGGCTAGCAACATGCCTTCTGACTCAGGATTATAATCAGTCACCACCACTTTAAGTCCCATAGACTTAGCAGTTTTAATGACAGGCACCTGAAAGACACCGCCTCCGATAATCATTAAATGTTTAGGACGATTTACAGGCATGAAGAGAGTTTTCGGTTAAATGACTTTATATCTACATCTTTATCTTAGCTTAACGACATAAAAAATCCCCTGCTTTAACGAAACCCCGAATAATTGGATCCATTTTAACCGTTTTTGGGAGAAATAGCTTAAAATATCCCTGAAAATGCCGTTCTAAATTAAAACATTTCCAAATCAGGAGAAAATGTGGCCCTCACCCAGGCTCGACTCAAAAAAACTCTTTTGCTATTGGTCCTTGCCGTAACCCTATTCTTGATATACGCCAATGGACTGAATACCCCTTTTCAAAGTGATGATGAAAGACATATTTTTCTAAATTTAGAAATCGATAATCCCGCATATTATTTGAATCCAGAAAAACTCACTTCGACTGCACTCCAGTACCGACAAATCAGCCTTTTAACTTTTGCCTTAAATTATAAATGGGGCCAAGAAAACCCTTTTGGCTATCATCTGTTCAATGTACTTATCCATATTTGTACTGTGATACTGGTTTTTATAATCGTATCCCTAACCATCAAGAACGCCACAGAGTGGGGAGAAAAAGGCGCGTCAACAATTGCCATAATAACCGCTCTGCTCTTTGGCCTCCACCCCGTCCAAACAGAAACAGTTACCTACATTTCAGGTAGACCAGGTGGAATGGCGGCCCTTTTTTTTCTTTTATCTCTTCTCATGTTTATCTTGGGTGGGTTAAAAAATTCTTCTAGGAATATACCTAGCTTTATTTTTCACACTTTATCACTATTCACGTTTTTTGTGGCTTTACTGTGTAAAGAAACCGCCTTAACCTTGCCAGTCATTTTATTGTTTTATGATTTATATTTTATGAAGGGAGAAAACTGGAAAGCTTTTCGCTATCGGATCGGCTTCTACATGTTGTTTCCCGCTATAACAATACTCATTTACCTGCAAACCCCTCATGCTTTTGTAGTGATTGGAGGATTATTAGAAAAGGTTAAGTTCTCCCTGATTTGGATTCAACTGGGTATTCTCAAAATTCCTATTAAACTATTTTTCTTTCCGATCAACCTTACCTTTGAACACGACATTGGAGGTCGGGTTATGTGGGGAACACTCCTGACATCTATCCTTGGTTTAGCAGTCACGTTGTTCGTGGTAATCAAAAAGTTTTATTTAAAATCTGCCATACTTTCCTTTTCTATTTTATGGTTTTTGATCACCCTTGCACCGAGCAATTCCATCATGCCCCGAATTAATTTGTTCAGCGAACGTAACCTGTACCTCCCCTATTTCGGACTCTGTCTTTTTTTTGCAGTAATTATTTATCTGATATTTTTCAAAGACGCTCGCAATAATTTTTTATGGGGGGTATCACTAGTACTTTTAATCGGGATCAGTTTTTCCTCTCTGGTAGTAAAAAGGAATCAGGCTTATGCTACACCTTCATCGCTATGGGCGGATACGTTCAAAAAAAACCCCAACAAACTGAGTGCGGGTAAAACTTTGAGTATTCACTATCTAATGGAAGAAAAATATCCCAATGCCCTCAAAACTCTCAATGATTTATTGAAGATTAATCCCGGACTTTACGATGTCCACCAGAACATGGGCCTCGCATTTAAGTACCTAGGAGATATGACTAATGCAGAAATAAAATTTAAAGATGCAATCAGCATCAAGCCCGAGGCACCAGAAGCTCACTATAATCTTGCTAGCCTCTACGGAAGCCTAGGCAAGCATATTGAAGCCAGCAAAGAGTTTGATATATCTGCCAAACTTTTCATAGGCCATGTAAATGGTCCGCCGCACCAATTTTATTTAGATAAAGCACGTACTCACAATCAGGCTGGGATTACATACATCAATTCCAAAAAATATGAAAAAGCATTGCAGCAGTTTGAAAAATCGGTCAAACAAAACCCAAAATTGTTGGAAGCGCGATTCAACCTTGCTAAACTTCTACTCGAACTTAAAGACGATAAAGTCCAAACCGCCATTCACTTAAAAGAAGCTCTAAAACTGAATCCCACGCCATCACAGGCGCAAGTACTGCAAAATTTACTTACTCAAGTAGGACAATAATTATTTCTTGATTTGACCCTATAGCGAGTTTCGACTATGCTGGTGCAAATCCATAAGTGTTCAATTTCATTTTTTTTATGCCATATTTTCGCTTTTTATTCGCATGACTATTCCATTGAATTGCCATAGTTTCTATTCCTTGCTACGCGGAACAGCGAGTGTCAAAAACCTAGTCCATCGAGCATCGGATCTTGAATTCCCCGCATTGGCTCTGACTGATACCAACGCAACTTACGGTGTGGTAGATTTTCAGAAATCCGCCCTATCCCATGGTATTCGGCCAATATTCGGTGCTGAAATCGATGACCCTAAAACCGGGACACATGCCGTCTTACTCGCAAAAAATCTGCAGGGCTTCGGTGAAGTATGCCGGGTTGTCACCGATCGCAATTTAAAGTCAGACTTCTCTCTGGCCTCGCGCCTTCGTAATTGCAACGACAACATTATTATTTTGAGCCCGTCTCTTGAAATCATCGCTACGGTGGCAAAAGCGCGCGGTAGTCTTAATCTGGGAATCGAGCTCATACTCTGGCAAAGCGGTGAGATACAACGCTGGGAATTTTCACAGAAACACCGCATTCCTTTGGTGGCTTCAAACCGGGTTTTTTTTCCACAACCAGAGGACTGGGAAACCCATCGACTCTTAACAGCAATCCGCCTGAATACTGCCTGCCTTACTTCGACGGATACAATCAGTCGTCAAGCGTGGCTGAAACCACAATCTGAAATGCAACGTTTATATCGTTACATTCCTCAAGCATTGGAAAATAGCCACCGTGTTGCCGAACAATGTGACATGACACTCCCGATTGGGAAATTACAATTTCCTCCCTTCGATCTTTCTCCCGGCCAAACGCATATCGGACAATTACGCAGTCTTGCGTGGCAGGGTGTACGCAAACAATACAACTCTATCAGCAAACATATTCGCCAGCGCTTGCAATATGAATTAAATACGATTGAGAAAATGAAGCTCGCATCCTATTTCCTTCTAGTATGGGACATTGTTCGTGAAGCGCATCAACGCGGCATCCCCACAGTGGGTCGTGGTTCGGCAGCCAACAGCCTCGTGTGCCGATCTCTCAACATCACGGAAGTGGACCCGATTGAAAACAATCTTTACTTTGAACGGTTCCTTCACGAACAACGCGAAGACTTCCCGGACATTGATATCGATTTCCCCTGGAACCGTCGCGATGAAATGATTCGTTACGTCTTCGGTAAGTATCCTAGCGTCGCATTGATTTCTACACATATTCATCTCGGCAGTCGTTCTGCCTTGCGGGAGGCCGGCAAGGCTCAAGGCCTATCCCCTATCGATATCAACCGGGTCACTCAACGCTTACCCCATTCCGCTGATATGAACAATCTTGAAGCAGTACGCGATACCATCCCCGAATGCCGAGATCTACCATTGGAAGATCCGCCATTCTGCAACATGATTGCGGCTGCAAAAAAAATTGTTGGACTGCCACGCCATATTTCCATCCATTGTGGCGGGATCGTTGTCAGCACAAAACCGATTACCGATTTGATTCCACTGCAAAAAACGCCAAAAGGATTTGAAGTCACACAATATGATATGTACCCCGTCGAAGATCTCGGACTGTTGAAAATCGACCTGCTTGCACAGCGTGGACTTGCAGTCGAGGTCGATGCGGTGCAAGCGGTGCGCGAGCATACACCACTTGATCTTTCTTGTATCGATCCAGGTTCCGATCCAGCAGCTCAAGCCTTAGTGCGCGAAGGAAAAACCATGGGCTGTTTTTATATCGAAAGTCCGGGAATGCGAAACTTGCTACAAAAACTTCGCGTGGACTCTTTTGAAAAGCTGACTGCTGCCAGTTCCATCATTCGCCCCGGCGTCTCTTCTAGTGGCATGATGCAGGCTTATATCAACCGCCACAACGGGAAAGAAGCAATCACTTATCTGCATCCCAAATTGGAAGAAGTACTTTCAGAAACCTACGGCATCATGATCTATCAGGAAGACGTTCTTAAAGTAGCCCACTTGGTGGCTAATATGAGTCTGGGT
The DNA here is from genome assembly GCA_028345515.1 of Nitrospinota bacterium. Classification (GTDB taxonomy): domain Bacteria; phylum Nitrospinota; class Nitrospinia; order Nitrospinales; family VA-1; genus UBA8687. The sequence continues at coordinate 103,304 of JAOMDP010000004.1, read as the reverse complement.
GAAGCAGAAGGTTTGAGAAAGTGCATGAGCAAGAAACGCGATTGGGAACGTATGGAAACTTATCGCGAGCGTTTTCTAACCGGTGCAAAAGAAAATGGCGTATCTGAAAACATCCGCAAGGAAATCTGGAGGAACATAGATAGCTTTGCCGGATACTCGTTTTGCAAAGCACATTCTGCCTCATTTGCATTGGTCTCTTACCGAGCGGCTTATTTGAAAGCACATTATCCCGCAGAGTTCATGGCTGCGGTACTTACCAATGAGGGCGGGTTTTACGATCCCTGTGCGTACATTGAAGAAGCCCGCCGGTCAGGAATCAAGATTCTATCACCTCACATCAACCACAGCCGCTATGAGTTTTTTGCTGAGCGATCAGACGCAATTCGTATCGGCCTGATGCAAGTACGAGGATTGAGTCGTAGCACTATCGACCGAACTACAAAAATCAGACAAAAAGGAATATTTGAATCGGTCCACGATTTTCTCATACGGGTAACACCGGATTTATCCGAAGCGGAAACGCTTATCCATTGTGGTGCTCTCGATGGTTTAGGACCATCACGTCCTACGATGTTTGTAGAGGCTCTTCTATGGTACCGGAGAAATCCCTCGTCACGGGAAAGAAGACAAACGCTGTTACCTCTGAATATTGACCACCAATTCAGGATTCCCGAATTTTCCAGCCTTACAGAAACAGATAAACTCCTTACCGAAATAGATATGCTCGACATGGCGGCAACGGCACACCCTATGACTTTACATGGAATCACAAATGAGAATTGGCCTAATGGCTTCACACGAGCGCGAGACCTAGATAAAGCACGCCGAAGTTTCGTAAGTATGCTGGGAATCATTGTCACCCATAAAAGCACTCGCACGACTCAAGGGGAACTGATGAAATTTATCAGTTTTGAAGACCCTACAGGAACATTTGAAGTCACGTTGTTCCCCAAAGTCTATCAACAATTTGGGCATATCCTAATAGGCAAAGGTCCCTTTATCATTAAGGGTAAGGTGGAAGAAGATAGCGGTAGCCGGACGGTGACAGCCCTATGGTTAGCTTCCCTCAAAGAACCCATAACCTGCTAATGGGTTGTTTATCTTATTAGTTTTTTTTATCTGATTTTTTGGCTATACTCAGTCCGAAGTTTCTCGACTTGTGGAGGATCGGGATGAAGCATTTAATTAATGCTAAATTAGGAGTTATGCTAGCTATTGGCTTATGCCAAGTGTCTGCCTACGCGAATCTTCTCGACCCGAAAAAAAAAGAACAGGTACCTAACGATTTAGCCCCAGTCTCTCAATTCAACTCTGTCCCACAACCTGCTTTATCCGAAATCAGCTACAACAAAAAATTAGCTTCCAAGAAAATAAGCCTGCGTTTTGAAAATCTTTCCTTAATTTATGTTCTGCAAAATATTCAACAGGAAACCGGAGTTTTGTTTTCCATCGACCCTGCAATGCAAACCATCCCTTTCAGCGCAACCATTCAGGCAGACAACTGGGAAACTGCGATAAAAAAATTATTCAAAGGATTCAGCCGCGTTGAGATATGGACTGGTAACCTTAAAACAAGTCGAATCTGGTTCGTTTCAGGAAGAAGAACTCAACCAAAACGTTTTCTACAAACAAAAAGGGTTACCCTTCCATAGCTACCACCAAACTTATCTAAATACAGATGAAAGCTTGACCCCAAACATTGTAAATATCCGCTTAAAACTGGCAAATTACGTTAAAAAATGCAAAACTGTACATCGATGTACACACTAACCTTTTATTTTATAATAATTTACCATAATAGAATAATATAGTATTATAAATATATTTATTGGAATATTTATTAATATTTATTTTTATTATGCAGAATACCGTATTATAAATATATTTATTGGTAAATTTTATTGATATTTATTTTTTATTAGGTAAAAAATGTTAAAAAATCATACAAATTTATGATTTAGTGTTATTCATTTTCCCCTTGGAAAAGCGTTATTCAAAAATTAAGAAATTAAATTTGAATTAAAGTATTTGATTTATAAAGGGTAAAGGGTTTTCTAAAATTTAGCGCTATTTTTGGCCTGATAATTGCTAAATATTTGAATGTAGCATGAAAAACCTGATGAAGAAGGGTGGTTGTTGGGGCTATCTTTTGGAGTTGGCCTCAACACCATCTCTTTCATAAGGTTTTAACCGTGAGAATAAAAATTTTATTGAAAAGATAACGGAGCTAAATGGTGCCAGTTTCGCAAGTTTTTTTATTTCTTTTTAAAAGCTAACAAGAAATCGATCACTCTTTCTAGTTGATCACCTGTAACAAACTGTTTCACGTCTTGTTTATCTGCATTATCTTTATCATGAAAATTTTTAAAATCACCCGAAAACTTTTTTCTTCCCTCGTTGTTTGAGAAAGAATATTCATCAAGAAGTCGCACACCTTTGTTCCCACCTTTACCTTTGAGGCCGTGGCAGAAAAGGCAGTTATTTTTATAAACTTCAAAACCCTGCCTCGCCTCAATAGAAGTATCAGCAACTTTTTTAAGAGGCATATAATAATCGTTCAGCCTCACAAATTCGAATTGCCTTATATTCGCTGTTAAAAATCGCTCTTCAAATGGAGGATCCTTACTATCAGGCACAATCACGAGAAGCGGGTTTAACCAATCTGGCTTTGAGGAACCCAAGCTGACTTTAATTTTTGTAGCTAGATGCAGATCGTATCTGTGGATATCCGAAAAAGAAAGAAGTCCTTGGTAATCATCAAAGCAATTGAGCAAAATAGCGTCTTCACCATTTTTCAATTGAAACTGGTCAATTAGTTTTAGAATGGAAACCGCTTCAAACTCAGTGCCGCTATATTTCAAGGCACGGTCAAAATAAGAACTCGGTATTCTTCTTATTCCTAATGCTTCAAACTTTGTAAGAGTCCAGAGGCTTGAAGATACTTTGCCAAAAGAATCGGACAAGGTAATACGATAAACATTTTCAGAGCTTGTTTCCTTCACCTTTTCCTGTTTTCCAGCACAAGAGGCAGCAATCAGCAAAAATATTGCTATAAACACGCAAAAAATTTGTCTCACCTGTTAAAACCCTCTATTATGAATAAAAGTTTTCAAAGACTTAATACTTACAAACTAACCCAAGGCACTACAGCCTTTAATTTAACATGGAACTAACATCTACTCCTGAAATCAGTCCTGAAAAAATGGATTTTCGTGCTTACTCGATATCCTGGAATCTCACTAAGCGGTGCAACCTCAATTGTGACCATTGTTATCTCGATGCAGAGTTTCGAGGCGGACTCAAAACCGATGAATTGAATACTGAGGAATGTTTCCGTGTGATCGATCAGATTGCAGAGGTTAACCCCAACGCATTTTTAATTCTCACTGGAGGCGAGCCATTATTAAGGCCTGATATTTACGATATCATCCGTTACGCTGCCGACAAAAAGTTCATGGTAGTGCTCGGCACTAATGGCACCATGATCAATCGTGTTAACGCCGAAAAGATTAAAGCAGCAGGCGCGCATGGGGTTGGCATCAGCATTGATTCCATGAATCCGGATAAGCACAACAAGTTTCGTGGCGTAGAAAAGGCATGGGAACATTCCATGGAGGCATTCGATATTTTAAATGAAGTGGGCGTTGATTTCCTCGTGCAAATGTCTGTTTCCGATATGAACTACAAAGAAATCCCGGACGTCGTTGAGTTCACAGAAAAAATAGGCGCTATCGCATTCAATCTCTACTTTCTAGTTTGCACCGGGCGTGGTCAAGGAAACACAGACATTTCTAATGCTGCTTATGAAGAAGCCTTGAAAATGCTTTACGAACAGCAGATGAAATACAAAGGCAAATTGATGATTAACTCTAAATGCGCGCCTCAATACAAGCGCGTAGTATATGAGAATGATCCAGAATCGGTATACACCCGTACCTATTCTGGTGGCTGTCCAGCGGCGACACATTATAGTCGAATATCACCCGAAGGTAACTTAACCCCCTGCCCTTTTATTGAAGAGTCGGTGGGTAATTTAAAATCGCGTTCCTTTAAAGACTTATGGGAAAATGCGCCACTAATGGTCCAGCTGCGCGACCGTAAAGAATTGGATGGGAAATGCGGTACTTGCGAATTTTCCGCAATGTGCTCAGGGTGCCGCGCACGAGCCTTTGCCGAAACCGGAAATTATATGGATCCCGATCCTTCCTGTGATTATGAACCCGGGAAGTACGGTGGCAAAGCCATCACTTTAAAAGTTGAGGACACACTTGGGTTAGAAGTTGAGTTTCAGACTCAATGGACACCGGAAGCTAAAGGCCGGTTAGACCGTATCCCCTCTTTTGCTCGAGGCATGGTGGTAAAAGGGATAGAAAAATTTGCTGCAGAACGAAATATAAGAATTATTGATGAAGCTGTTGTAAAAAAGTCGCGAGAAGAAATGATCGAAAAACGTGGCGCAATGTTCCCCTTCCTGAAAAAATTCATCAACTCAGAAGAGCGATAAATTAGGAAACGAAGTTCTCCGTTTTCCAATTCACTTCCAATTGAAGAGGATTACCTGATCTGCTTTGATAATTAACATAACTGTGTTCCGCACCAAAAAGATAAAGGTCGCGCGTGATTTGGACATCCTGCTTGCAGTAATGAATGATCTTGTCAATTTTTCCTTCCTTGTACCATTGTAAGGAAATTAAACCATCAGCAGATTTTTTTGCATTCAAAGTATGTTCAGCTAAATGATTGAGGCTAAGGCGAAAGTTTAGTAACTTCTTTACATCAACCAGCATATCGAAAGTATTGATCTCTTGAAGGTCAAAATCAGAGTACGGCTGTAGCACGGTGTAATCAAATCCAATCACATTAAAACCAACGACCAAGTCTGCCGTCTGAAGTTTTTCTACCAGTTTTTTGGCATCTTTTTCTTCATAGACGAAATAGTCCTGGTCCACGCTATCCCAAACCACTCCAATCGCCAAACCCATTTTGTGGATGTTGCCCCAGCCACCAACTTCATCTGCGCTTTTTTGGGTTTCCAAATCAAAATATTGGATACGAGGTTCCGTTCCCAGTTTAATTGTTTTGGCAGGCTCTTCTTCATAAGAATCGCCAAATAGATCGAATTGATCAGACATGATTTTAGGGGTGATTATGGATATATGTACAATTTATCATCCTGACAACCTAAATCAACAATTATTTGATAAAGCCTTATTTTTTAAATATCTATAGGGTTATCAAACTTTTGTCTAGTCCCTTTCAAAGGCAACGCTTTAAAACTGCTTTTAACCCTTTAAAACATTAAAGTTTGGCTTTTTTAAGACCGATAAATCAAAAGATATTTGGGGAATTCAGCTTATAGAAATCAGTTGAAGGGGACATAAGTGGCTCAAAATGCAATATTTGGTATTAATTCTAACCTGGATACAGGTGGAATTATTGATAATCTGATAACCCTTCAACGCCAGCCCATCACTATCGTTGAGGCAAAGAGAGCCTTAGAAGAAGCCAAACTACTCAGCTTTCAAGACCTCAAAAATCGTCTGCAAAACTTCAAAAGTGTGGTCAATACCCTGAACACCGAATCACGCTTTCTTTCAACAGTCGGAACATTTTCTAATAACAGCTCGACGGATACCAATAAAGTCGCCACACTCGGCACCAACAGCTCCGCTACATCTGGGACATTTTCCTTAGTGGTTAACAATCTGGCTCGTGAGACCAAACTTGTTTCTTCCGGTTTCGCAGCCACATCTGGTACCGTCAGTACGGGAACTCTTAATTTAACAGTTGGGAGCACCACCACTAAAATTAATATTGATAGAAGCAATAATACTTTGGAAGGGCTTCGGCTCGCCATTAATAATTCTGGCGCCAATATTCAGGCCACATTTCTGAATGATGGAAGTGCAACTAACCCTGTCAAGTTAGTTGTATCTGCAACAAAGACAGGACTAGACAATGCAATCTCCGTTTCCTTAACTTCAAACTTATTTGGAGCGGGGCTCCAAAGCCCGATGACATTTTCTGAAGTACAAACTGCTCAAAACGCAAGTTTTGTACTAGATGGAGTGGCGGTAACAAAAGCCAATAACACTGTCTCGGACGTCATCTCAGGCACAACCCTTCAATTAGAATCAGCGGGCTCCGGTATAATCACATTGACCCCAGATGAAGATGCTATTAAAGAAAAAATCCAGAACTATGTAGATGGATTTAATGAAATCATGCAGCATCTGACCAAAGAATTAGCTTTAACAGCATCTACCGGCGAAACGGGAGTTTTATTTGCAAATTTCACTGTCCAAAATTTACAACAAACATTACGAGAAATAATCACTGATAAAGTAGTTGGTGTAAATGGGAGTTTAGAGTATTTATCACAAATTGGTATACGTACTCAGTCGGATGGAACACTCTCCATTAATGATGGAGACCTTAGCACTGCCATTGCTGGCAGCATAGAAAACGTTACTCAGTTGTTCTCCAGTGCAGGAGCTGCCAGTAACAGCGCTGTTACATTTGTTGGATTTACTTCAAAGACAGAGCCTGGGACCTATAATGTTCGAGTATCAAACGGTGTACCTCAATTGGCCGCTTCAGGTACCACAACTTTTACAGACGCCGTGGGCAATGGGAATTTTTTTGCTGGAGCCGCAGGCAGTAATGCTGAAGGATTAAATTTTCGCATAGGCAATCTGTCCGATGGAAATTATGGAACACTCACTCTATCAGTAGGAGTGGCACAAATAACGAATCGGGTTATAGCCCGATTGACTGATGCATCGTTGCAAGGCCCGCTTGAGGCAGAGATAGACAGTTCCAAAGAAACCCTTCTTGAATTTGATCAAACAGTTACCGATTTAGAAGAAAGACTTGTATTGTTTGAGTCAAACCTGCGTGACCGTTTTACTAATCTTGAGGTTGTTTTGGGAAGATTGAACTCACAGCGTGATGCTTTTGATAGTTCAATTAAAGGTATACAAGCCTTATTTTCAGGAAGCAAATAAAAGGGAAAATAGAAATGGTTCCATCTAAATATCACGATCAGTACCGAAGAAACCAAATCTCCACCTCTAACCAGGGCCGTCTAATTTTAATGATGTATGAAGGCGCTATTAAGTTCACTACGATGGCTGCAAAAAGTATTAAACAGGGTGACGCTTCCAATCAGGGGAAATATATTCAAAAAGCCCATGATATTATAAACGAGCTTTCACTCTCTCTGGATTTTAAAAAAGGTGGCGATGTTGCACCTCGTCTAGAATCCCTTTATCAGTTTGCGCTAAGTCAATTGACTCTTGCCAATATTAAATCTGATCCAAAACCTTTGCAAGCTGTGTTAAATATCTTGAACCGTCTTTTAGAAGGATGGGTCAAAGTTTATGAAACATCCACTAACACGAACCAGAATGAAACCGGGCAACCTAAAAACATAACCTCAAAGTGTTAAATTACTCTCAATTCCAATAATAGTTTTTGCCTCCCTCCTTTTTCCAACGGTAGAAGTTTCTTTTGACATATTCCCTTTTCCTATGATAAAAACTTGTTCTCTTTTTCTCCCAATAACTTAAGAAAAATTCATGAAGATCCACGAATATCAAGCTAAAGAAATTTTAAGAAAATACAATGTTCCTGTTCCTAACGGAGTTTTGGTTTCTTCCAAATCTGAAGCAGCAAAAGCTGCTAAAAAAGTGGGCACTAAGGTGGTCGTTGTAAAAGCGCAAATTCATGCCGGTGGTCGGGGTAAAGGCGGTGGTGTTAAATTGGCTAAAAGCCCTGTAGAGGCGGAAAAACACGCTGGAAATATTCTTGGCATGACTTTAGTTACACCACAGACAGGAGCCGAAGGTCGACTAGTTAAAAAAGTATTAATCGAAGAAGGCATGGCCATTGCCAAGGAACTCTACATGGGCATTCTGGTTGACCGAGAAACCAGTCAGGTTCTAATCATGGCTTCAGAGGCCGGCGGAATGGAAATCGAAGAAGTAGCAGCTAAAACGCCGGAAAAAATTTTTAAAGAGACAGTCGATCCAATAATCGGGGTTCAACCTTATCTAGCGAGAAAAATTGCCTTCGCATTGAATTTAGAGGGCGCAGCATTAAAAGCTATTATTCCCTTCATTATCAATCTCTACGATGCATTCGCAAAAGAAGATTGCTCCATGCTGGAAATCAATCCACTGGTCATTACATCAGACAATCGCGTATTGGCACTCGATGCAAAGGTAGATATTGATGATAATGCGATGTATCGACATAAAGACACACAAACTTATCGCGACACCGACGAAGAAGACCCAACAGAAGTGGAAGCCAGTAAGTTTCACCTCAACTATATTAAATTGGACGGTAACATTGGTTGTATGGTTAATGGTGCCGGACTGGCAATGAGCACAATGGATATAATTAAATTATCCGGTGGTGAACCCGCTAACTTTTTGGATGTGGGGGGTGGTGCCGATGAAGAGATGATCGAAAATGGCTTTAGAATTCTTATCTCAGATGCATCAGTAAAAGGAATTTTTATTAATATATTTGGCGGTATTCTTCGATGCGATGTTCTAGCAAGAGGAGTAGTTGCTGCAACTAAAAAACTCCATATCAAAATTCCAATCGTGGTTCGAATGGAAGGCACGAATATGGAAGAAGGGCATCAAATTCTCCAAGACTCAGGTCTCAATTTTTTAATTGGGGATGGAATGAAGGATGGGGCCCAAAAGGTGGTCAAAGCAATTAAATGAGTATACTCGTTGACGAAAAAACTAGGCTGATTACTCAAGGTATCACAGGTCGAGAAGGCATGTTTCATACCGAGCAATCTATGAAATATGGAACAAAGGTTGTGGGTGGTGTGACACCGGGCAAAGGCGGACAAACTGTTATGGGAAAAGTTCCCGTTTTCAATACGGTAGCTGATGCTGTTAAAAAAACAAAAGCCAACGCCACGATGGTTTTTGTTCCACCGCCTTTTGCAGCAGATGCAATTTTAGAAGCAGCCGATGCAGGAATTGAACTCATCATCTGTATCACAGAAGGCATTCCCGTTAGCGATATGATAAATGTTTATAAATATATTCAGGGGACGAAAAGCAGACTGGTAGGACCCAATTGCCCTGGTGTAATCTCGCCTGGAAAGGCAAAAATTGGGATCATGCCAGCGCACATTCATAAGAAGGGTAATGTTGGAATCATTTCTCGAAGCGGTACTTTAACTTACGAATGCGTTGGGCAACTGACTTCGCTAGGAATTGGTCAATCTACATGCGTAGGAATTGGTGGTGACCCTATTATCGGCTCACGTTTCATTGACATATTAGCGCTTTTCCAAAAAGATCGAGGTACCAAAGCCATTTGTATGATTGGTGAAATTGGAGGTACAGCTGAAGATGAAGCAGCCTACTACATTAAAAAACATGTAACAAAGCCTGTTGTTGGGTTTATCGCAGGACAAACCGCGCCTCCAGGCCGGCGAATGGGCCATGCGGGTGCCATTATCTCGGGAGGGCAAGGCACCGCAGAGGAAAAAATGAAGGTCATGAAGCGGTGCGGAATTAAGGTAGTAAAAAGCCCTGCAGACCTGGGAAAAACTATTCAAAAAGTTCTTTAGCAATTAGAATGCAGTATTAGTTGTCATCCTCGCTGGAAGGTACATCTTCATAAGATAGGTAGTCCAACCGACTCTCATAATCCAGTTGATCAAAAGGTTTGCCCTGCCTAAAACTCGAAAAATGCAGATCAGCGTAAACTGAAATAATAGCGTGAAGAACTTCATGCTCTTCCATCCCTTGTTCTTTTAGTCTCTTAAAAGTTTTTTCGACACATTCTGGTTGTCCTGTACGAAGTTGGCTATCAACGATGGTGTGTAAAACCGTATGCACAAATGGACTGACAATCTGCCCATTAATTTCTTGTGGGTAGGCAGCCATTTCCCCCTGAGCCCAAATTTCTTCAAATTCAGGGTGAAGATCCATAACGTGCGCAATGCGCGCGTCTAACTCTTCAAGATCTCGACCATGCTGCCTATCTGAGGCTACTCTTAAAATTCGTGTTTGGGTTTCCTTATCAAATTGCACAGAAATTACTCAAAAAGGTTAAAAGGATTATTATTTTTCTACTTAATGGCTTAAATGTTTCTTTGGGTCAAGGAGTTTCAGAGAAATGCGTTCTGCGGTCTTTACCTTTATCTCCGTAAACCATAAAGACACGTTTCCCCTGCCGCATATGGTATTTCGCCCAAGCAGGAGACTTTCCCTCATAACTGGCATCAGGGTCTTCTCCTTCTGCTTTCAAGTAGTCTGGGTAGTCGAGCCCCGCCTCATAAGCATCTACCAGAAGGCATTCAGTGGTGAATCCTTTGCCTACTAAACATATTTTACTGAGAAACTGTTCAATTTTAGCAGGGTCACTCATTTCAATAGGTTGCATGGTTTCTTAGGTATAAATTTCAGTTATAAGCTGTAATACAACTTAGTTGGCTAGTGGGTGATAATCACGGGTTTTATGGAACAAACCTTGTATTTCAGGTATATTAGCATATGATATTTACTCTTCAAAGCTACATAAGAAGTAGCGCGAATGATAAACCTCAATATGAGTAAACAAATGCTTATTCAAGATAACCTGGTTCTAACCCGTTCAGACCCTTCAGGTATGGGTGGTACCCAACTTATTTATCGCGTTAAAAACTATGGGTTATCGGCGGTTAACAGGCCTCAGGAAGAAATTGCCCAGATCCACTGGGAAGTTGAGGTCATAAAATTTAAAGATGATTCCATTTCAAGTTTTGAAGCTTGTCATACAACAGAACTGGCAGACAAAACTCTGAAGTTTTACACAGATAAATCTTTAAACGAGTTCATTGAAAAATCTTTTCAATACCTTGAGGAGTTGGGTTCACTGGAGAAAATGTTACCTCAGGAGCCCTAGAAAATATTGATAGGATAAAACCCACATAAAAGCACATTTTTTATAGGCTTAGGGCTTGACAGTTACCACTATTGTTTCTAAGATATGTCTCTTTTTGAAGAAACGGGTGGGTTCTAAGTAAAGAGCATATTCCTCTTCTTTAGCCCCGCTCTTTTAAATAGTTATTTTAATTTATTCCAGAATTTTTTTCCAGTTCTGAGCGCTGATATTTTGAAAAAATAAGGAGTTTAATCATGGCAAATGTAGTTGGTAGTTCAGTTTGTAGAACCGCCGTTGATGAGGGAAAACCCGAAGATTGGGTACCAGGGGGTGAAAGACAAACAGTGGTAGACCCAATGAAAATGTTTCACGAGCTTCCCAGAGAACAGCTATTTATTACAGGTAGTGAAGCAGCGAGGGAATCGATGAGACGAGCAAACATTGACATTGCTATCGCCTATCCGATCACTCCACAAAGTGAATCCATGCAGCAGGCCGGCTATCTTTACGATGAAGGCTATATCAAAGAGTATTACCGAGCCGAAGAAGAGATTGGTACCTTCTCCGCTATTTCAGGTGCCTCCCGTGCAGGAGTACGTAGCCTGACAGCAACTTCAGGCCCTGGCCTAATGCGCGGTATGGAAGCGATCAGCTCTTGGCCAGGTGCAAGAACTCCTATTATTATGCTGAATATGTGCCGGGTTATTAATACACCACTTGCTATTCAACCTGATAACATCGAAATGTCATTCATGCTGAACACAGGAATCCTCATGTTACACGCTGAAAATCAGCAGGATTTTTATGATTATCCACTTGCGGCCATTTGTGCCTCCGAACAAGTTGATGTGACATTACCTGCGGTGGTTTCTGTGGATGGGTTTTTCTGTACACATGCACGTGGTCCTGTAAAGGTGACTCCAGAAGAATATAAATTACCACCTCGTGACGGTTGGAAATCCGCTGTGCCTGCAATGGACAACGAAAATCCCCCGGCACGTATTTCTAGGGATGCCCCAATTCAAAAAAGTAATTTTATTAGTTACCATATGCATTCCAGTTGGCAGCAAGAAGTCTTTGCGGCTGTTGAAAGATCGGCTAAATATTTTCGTAAATATCTTGGTGGCTTGGTTGAAGTGGTCAATCCAGGAGCAGAAGACTTCATAATCGCATCTGGCTGCGCCGTGTCTCAGGCCCGTGAAGCCGTGAGACAGGAAGGCGAAAAAGGACGAAAAGTCGGCCTTGTTAAAGTTAAAACGATTCGCCCATTTCCGACAGAAGAAATCTACGAGGCGGTTAAAGGCGCCAAGAGAATTCTTATTCCTGAGTTCAATCAAGCGGGCTGGTTACATAAAGAAGTTTGTTCCGTTCTTTATGGCCGCACAAAAGGTGTTATTAAAGATGGGCCGAGGGTATACGGCGGTATGACAATGCCTACAGAGATGGTCCTCGAGTGGCTTGAAGAGTTTCGTAAAGAAGTAAAATAATCGTTTTTACAGGATTTATTGTTTAGCCTAGTAAATACAGGTATAATTACACTAGCCAAAAGCTTTGTATAGCCTGTTTATTAAATAATTAAATAACTATTTAAGACATTTTTATAAAGGATATATTCTATGTCTCTTGAAACTTTAAGACCTTCACCGGCCTTCAAAGATGTTTTACCTGTTGAATACAAAGATTTAGTCGAACATGGCCCTTACAATAACCGTAAAGGAGATGGCACCAAACAAACTATAAAAGTTACGGACATGGGAAAGTTCAAGGAAGTGATTGAAGAGCACCCTATGTGCGCTGGCTGTGCAATGACACTATTCATTCGCCTGGCTTACATTGGAATGCCCAACCCTGAACATACTATTGTCGTAGGAACAGCGGGATGTGGCCGTTTAGCGATATCTCAAGCCTCGGTTCCGTTTATCTACGGTAACTATGGAGATACCAATGCAGTTGCATCCGGTTTGAAGCGAGGCTTGGAAGTTCGTTTCCCGAATCAGAAAAAAGATGTTGTGGTGATGGCGGGCGACGGCGGCCTGATCGATATTGGTTTCCAGGGTTTAATGCATAGCTGGTTCCGTAGAGAAAAATTCACCACGATCATGCTCGATAACGAAGTTTATGGAAATACAGGTGGACAAGAAAGTGGTATGACCAACCATGGTAAAGTACTCAAAATGGCACCGCGCGGCAAGTTTGGTGATAAAGTCGATGCGTTGGGATTAGCCAAAGTAGCTAACGTGGATTATATTGCCCGTCTGGCACCAACCAATCCGGCTCGTGTAGCGAGAACCATACGTCGCGCAATTATGGTGGCACGCGAAGTGGGACATAGTTATGTTCAAGCATATACATCTTGCAACATTGAATACTCTATCCCAACTCCGGATGTTATGAAGGATGCCTTTGAAATCGAAAAAGAACGCTATGGCTTTGAAGAAATTATCTCACCTGCAGCTAAAGAGTATTTAGACGAGGTTGAGAAAAAACCTAAAAAGAAAAAATCTGACTGATAAAAGGAGGAGAACCCTAAAATGACAGAAGCAGCAGAACCGGTAAAGCGGTATAACATTCGAATGGCAGGCATTGGTGGACAGGGCGTTGTAACAGCCTCCCACATAGTTAGCAACGGGGTAGTCATCTCGGGTGGCTTCAGTTCCTTGGTTCCTTTCTTTGGATCAGAAAAGCGTAATGCACCTGTTGAGAGTTATGTCCGGATTTCAAACTCAACGATTTATGAGATAGGTGAAATTATTTTCCCAAATGTTCTTATGATATTTCACCCTTCTGTTATTACCCTTGGTAAATCTTACACCATGCCTTTTTATACCGGACTGAAACAAAATGGGATCATCCTGATTAACAGCAGGACCCCGATTCCTTTCAGCCCCGATGAAGAAAGAGAACTGGAAGAAAAAGAAGCTCGGATCTACTACTTACCCGCTACGGAAATGGCAAATGATCTTGCAAAAACAGAACTGGCTACTAACATGGCCATGTGTGGAGCAATTTCGGGTATCTTTGGTCTCCCAGACCCTGAGTCCCTAGCAGCATCTGTTAAGGATCGCTTTATAGGAAAAGGTATTGTGGTATCTGGTGGTACTGCCGCTTTGGATAGTGCTATCGAGAAAAAGTTTGCTAAAAAGCAAAAGCTCCTTGAAGCAAACCAAAGAGTCCTGGATGGAGCAATCCAATATACAATCGATCAAGGCTGGTCTGAAGCAGAACAACCTGTTAAAAGCACCGCGTAACGTTAAACTGGAGAAAACATGTACTACATTGCTGAAGTTGATAAGGACATTTGTGCTTCTAAAAACTGCCATCTATGTACGCAGTATTGTCCTGAATCAAACTGTATAAATTATAGCGAAGAAGATAAATCCGCCTATGTATCGGTTGACAGATGCAAGGCTTGTGAAATATGTGTCTATATTTGCTCGGATATTGCTAAAAATGATGCAATAAAAATGAAATGGATTGATGACCTGAACGAAGGTTTCGTCATTAAAAAATCCGGAGTAGTTTTACGATAATTTTTCTTATTACCAAAAAAGGTATTTGAGCCTAACAGCTCAAATACCTTTTTTTGTTCAATCTAAAAAGAAAGTATTAAAATGGAAAGAACTTTTGCAATTATCAAACCAGATGCGGTCGAAAGAAATTTGATTGGAAAAATATTAGAACGAATAGAATCCAATGGTTTCAGAATAGCTGCAATGAAAAAAATCCAACTTTCAAAAGCACAAGCTGAAGGCTTTTATTATGTCCATAAGGAACGACCGTTTTTTGGAAGCTTGACTGAATTCATGTGTTCGGGTCCTGTTGTCCTTCTAGTATTGGAAAAAGAAGGTGCCATTTCAGCATGGCGGGATTTAATGGGGGCAACCAACCCTGAAGAGGCAGGTGCCGGCACCATTCGTAAAGATTTTGCCTTAAATATTGAAAAAAACTCAACCCACGGATCTGACTCAGCGGAAAATGCTGTGTTTGAAATAAGTTATTTTTTCAGTGAAACTGAAATTCTTTCTTAATCTTAATTTTTCTAAAGTCGTTTTGAAAAGTTTGTGTTTTAAATCATTACTATGAAATCTGCATTTATATCCCTCATTTTTATTTTAATTGGAATTACCAGCCCTGCCCTGGCAAATTCGGATTATGATTATCAGCTTTACAAGAACCAAGAAAATTATGGGATCGTAGTGTTCCCTAAAAGCCGTATTTTCAAAGATCTGGATAGCTATTTTACTTTCCTATCATTTGAAACAACAAACTCAGGCAAGGCAGTAATGCGGTATGGATCTAAAAATGAAAATTCCACATATATGATGCCTTTGGATATCCAAAAAAAATATTCCATTGAAAAGTTTATTGTCATTCAGATAATCAGCGAAAAAAACATGCTGGTAGGCGTTTATGACCCGGAATGGGGACTTACGTTGCCATCTACCATCTTTCAAATGGACACGATCAAAAAAAATATCCCTAAAACGCTAAATGTTTTCAGAGGAAGTAATAATCGACAGCGCCAAACGAAGTTTGAAGATGGGAAAACTCTGATAAATCTGAATTTTTCTTCAAAACCAGAATATAATATAATATCAGGTAACAAATAAATTTTTGCTGGGAGGCAATACCATGCCTGTATATGAATATCAGTGTGAAAAATGCAAGGAAGTCGTCGAAGTTTTACAGAAAATAAGTGATGACCCGCTGACGGAATGCGAAAAATGTGGCGGCAAGATAGAAAAACTTTTTAATCAAATGAACTTTCATTTGTATGGCCCTGGGTTTTATTCTACTGACAACAAACGAAAATATCTTAAATAAAAAAATACCAGCCAAATGATTTATATTACCCGCCGCCTTGAATTCTGTGCTAGCCACCGTCTTTTTAATCCTGATTTTTCTGATGAAAAAAACGAATCAACTTTTGGTCTTTGCAATAACCCCAACGGTCACGGTCATAATTATGTCCTAGAGGTAACGGTTAAGGGGGAAGTGGATCCTGAAACGGGTATGGTACTGGATTTAAAAGCTCTAAAAAAACTGATTAATGAGGAAATAATTAATAAGGTCGACCATAAAAACCTAAACGTAGATGTTGATTTTTTGAAAGCAGTCATTCCTACCGCAGAAAATATTGCTATCCATATATGGAATATTCTTAAACCAAAAATTAAAAGTGGCGAGTTACACGAGGTAAAACTCTTCGAATCTGAACGTAATTTTGTTGTCTACCATGGAGCATCTGTTGAAAGAACTTATTAAAAATTTATTACATGAAATTGGGGAAGACCCTTCCCGGGAAGGGTTACAAAGGACTCCAGATAGAGTAGAAAAATCTCTCAAGTTCTTAACTAGTGGTTATCAGGTTAACATTGAGGAATTGGTTAATGGCGCATTATTTCGTGAAGATTATGATGAAATGGTGATAGTCAAAGATATTGATCTTTTCAGTATGTGCGAACATCATATGTTACCGTTTATTGGAAAATGCCATGTTGCTTATTTGCCCAAAGGCCAAATAATTGGGCTCAGCAAAATACCCAGGATAGTTGACGTATTCAGCAGAAGACTGCAAGTACAAGAACGATTAACAAACCAAATCGCGCACAATCTGCAAGAAATACTTAAACCAATTGGCGTAGGTGTCGTAATAGAGGCCTTGCATTTATGCATGTGCATGCGCGGGGTCTCCAAACAAAACTCTTATACAACAACCAGTTCAATGTTGGGCTCTTTTAAAGAAGATGCCAGAACACGCGGCGAGTTTCTAAGTCTCATACCTCCACAGGGTACAAGAAAGTGATATGATCCAAAAACTATATTAACGAGTTATATTTGAGTCCCTCCACCAAACAAATAATTTTAGAGAACAATCAAGTCATTCCTGAAATCTTTGGGAGTCAGGATCTTAATCTAAAACTCATTGAAAAAAAATTTAACGTCCGCATAACAACTCGTGAAAACCAAATAAGTATAAAAGGCGAACCCGAATCTCTCAATTCCGTGGAAAACCTTTTCCATCAGCTTGAGAAGCTACATGAATCGGATCAGTCCGTAGAAAATGGTGATATAAAATTTGCTATTCGTTTGATGGCAGAAAATCCTCAAGCTGATTTAACAACCATTTTTTCAGAGCGCATTTCTGTTTCGCCGAAAAAAGGCTTTATAACTCCCAAAGGTCCTTCCCAGCATAAATTCATTCAATCTATCAAGGCCGCAGATATTGTTCTTTCTATTGGGCCTGCGGGAACCGGAAAAACATTCCTTGCCGTTGCAATGGCTGTTGAAGGATTGTTAAAACGTCGTTTTAAAAAAATCGTACTGGTTCGCCCTGCCGTTGAAGCGGGCGAAAAGTTAGGGTTTTTACCTGGAGATATTGCAGAGAAAATTCATCCATATCTGATGCCTCTTTATGATGCTTTAAATCATATGATGGAAGAAAACCAGGTTCGCCACCTTATCGAAGATGGCGCTATAGAAATCGCTCCTCTTGCTTATATGAGAGGAAGAACTTTGAGCGATGCTTTCATCATCCTAGATGAAGCACAAAATGCAACAAAAGAGCAAATGAAAATGTTTTTAACTCGGCTAGGTTTTCAATCAAAGATGGTTGTTACCGGTGATATAACGCAAATTGATCTCTTTCATAAAAGGGATTCTGGTTTGGTCCAAGTAAAAACCTTATTAAAACAAGTTGAAGGAATTAAATTTATTTATTTTTCGGAAAAAGATGTTGTTCGCCATGAACTAGTAAAAAAAATTATTAAAGCATACGATGAATCTGACTCAGAAAAAGAAACTTCTGCATAACTCAGATTCTCAGTTAATTCTATGGTTTAAATCTTAATGGCTGTATTGCTAAGAAACGAACATCCTAAAATAATAATTGACACCCTTTATATGGATGCGAAGGTTCAAATCATAATGGACTGCCTAGATTGCCTGGACCAAGAAATTAGTATTTTATTTATGGAAGATGCTGATATTCGTCAACTTAATAAAGAGTTCAGAAACGTTGACAATGCAACCGACGTCTTATCATTCCCACAAAATTCAGAGGAAGATCCTTTTATTCCTGAAAAAATAGTATTAGGAGACATTGCGATTTCTTTAGATAAAGCGAAAAGACAGGCAAAAGAACATAGCTTGGCATTTAATGAAGAAATAGTTCTATTACTAATTCATGGTATTTTACATCTGTTAGGATATGACCACGAAATATCGGAACAGGAAGAAATAAAAATGCGAGATAAAACTCGGGAATTGTTCAAGAAAATTTTTCCCGAAACAGTATTAATCGATTCCTGCAACTTCTAACTATTGAAAAATAATGAAACAACTATGGGCCCCTTGGAGAATGGAATATATTAAAAGCGACAAAAGCAACGAATGTATCTTTTGTACTCTTCCCGCTTCTAATAATGATGAAAAAAACTACATTCTTTTTAAAGGAACTCATTCATTCGTAATAATGAATACTTTTCCCTATAACTGTGCTCATCTCATGGTTTCACCGTATCGACATATAAACTGTATTACCAAACAAAATGAGACTGAACGAAATGAAAACATTGAATTGACTCATGAATGTATTAAAATTTTGAGAGCTGTCATCGAGCCTGATGGTTTTAACACAGGGTATAATATTGGAAAGGCAGCAGGGGCCGGTTATGATGAGCATATCCATTGTCATATAGTTCCTCGGTGGGAAGGCGATACAAATTTTATGCCTGTACTTGGGGACGTAAAAGTTCACCCTGAACATATACGATCGACCTACGAAAAACTACATCCTCACTTTAAAAAACTTTAATATATTCGCTTAAATGATTGTTTCCGCTAAAAGTCTGCGTGTCAAGGAAGAGGAAACTCCTATGATGCAGCAATATTATGGCATTAAAAAGAATCATCCAGATTCCATTTTATTTTTCCGGATGGGAGACTTTTATGAAATGTTCAATGAAGACGCAAAAATCGCCTCTAAAATTCTACAGATTACTCTCACATCGAGAAATAAAAATCAATCCAACCCAGTCCTTATGTGTGGCATCCCCCATCACTCATCAAATTTATATATTACAAAACTTTTAAAAGCGGGGAAAAAAGTGGCAATCTGTGAGCAAACTGAAAACGCAAAATTTGCCAAAGGTCTCGTTAAGAGAGAAGTGGTGCGCATTATAACTCCCGGGACCGTTTTGGATGATAATATGCTGGATCCTAAATCTGATCAGTTTATTATTTCCATTTTTATCGCTAAAAATAAAATTGGATTGGCAGCTTTGGATATATCCACCGGTACTTTTAAGATAACGCAATTCAATGATAATGATAGTAAATTAGCCTTAACGGACGAATTGCAAAAAATAGAGCCTAAAGAAATTCTTATTCCTAAAAGTTTAATAGAAGATCCTAAATCCTGGTTATCTAATAAAAAAATTTTTATTCATAGTTGGGAAGACTGGACCTATGCGCACGGTGAAGCTGTTCGAAGTCTTCTAAATCATTTTAAAACACAGTCTCTCGAGGGTTTCGGATGCGAAAGTATGGAATACGCTATTTCGGCAGCTGGCGCATTGATTCACTATCTTCATGAAACACAAAAATCGGCATTAGAGCATATAAACTCAATCAGCCCGTATTATATTCATGACTATATGGCGCTAGATCAAAGTACAATTACAAGTCTCGAGTTGATTCAATCTAGCGAAGGAACCCGAAAAAACTCTCTACTTGGCCTTCTAGATGAATGTTGTACCCCTATGGGTTCCAGGCGAGTTCGGGAATGGATTATTAAACCTCTTATCAACTCAGAAAAAATAAAAACCCGGCTTGAAATTGTATCAAAGTTTAAATCCCTTCCTAGAAATAGGCGAGAAATCCGAGAACATTTAGATAAGATATTTGACCTAGAAAGGTTATTGGGAAAAATCACTCTATCCGTATGCAATGCAAGAGATATGGTTTCTCTTAAAAACTCTATAGAAACTTTTCCGGCTTTAAAAAAAACTTTAACGAAATTGGACACGACAGAGCTTTCGAGCTATTTGGAAAACTGGGACAATCTTGAAAGTTTATTCAATCTAATTGAAAAAAATATTGTAGATGATCCCCCCGTAAACCTAAAAGAAGGGAATTTATTTAAACCAGGCTGCGATAGTGAATTAGATCGACTTAAGGACATATCTAGAACAGGTAAAAGCTGGATTGCTGGTATGGAATCGAAAGAAAAAGAAAAGACAGGTATTCCTGTATTGAAAATCGGCTTTAATAAAATCTATGGGTACTATATTGAGGTCACTAAAAAACATTTAGACCGAGTGCCTAAGGAATATATAAGAAAACAATCCCTAGTGAATACAGAAAGATACATATCTCCCAAATTAAAAGAATACGAAGAAAAAGTAACTCAAGCAGAGCAGAAGATTATTGAACTGGAACAAAAACTATTTGATGAAATTCGAAGTAAAATCTCCTCTGTAGGAGCACAAGTCCAAAAAATGGCGAAAATTATAAGTGAAATTGATGCTTTAATTTCGTTCGCAGAGGTTGCACATCAGAAAAACTATTGTCATCCAAAAATCCTTGAGGACTCCTGCCTGGATATTACCAACGGTAGGCATCCATTAATCGAACAAATCGATCCTGGCAACAGATTCATTCCTAATGACACCTTTCTCGATGCTCACGATAGTCAAATTATGATCATTACAGGACCTAATATGGCAGGCAAATCCACCTATCTCAGACAGGTTGCTTTAATTTGCCTAATGGCGCAAATTGGTAGTTTTGTCCCCGCTGAAAAAGTCAAAATGGGAATAACGGATCGTATTTTCTCTCGCGTGGGTGCCCAGGATCACTTATTAAAAGGACAATCAACCTTCATGGTTGAAATGAATGAAACGGCAAACATTCTTAACAATGCGACACCACAGAGCCTGATTATTCTCGATGAGATTGGAAGAGGGACCAGTACTTTTGATGGAATAAGTATTGCGTGGTCTATTGTAGAGTTTTTACATGTGAAAGAACCTCAAGGGGGACCAAAAACTTTATTTGCAACCCATTACCATGAGCTAACAGATTTATCACGAGTTTTATCGGGTGTCATGAACTTTAATATTCAAGTAAAAGAGTGGAACGATGAAATAATTTTTTTAAGAAAGATTATTCCTGGTGGTGCCGATAAGAGCTACGGTATTCATGTTGCTCGGCTTGCCGGTTTACCTAAGAAGGTCCTAGATAGAGCACATGAAGTTCTTTTTAATCTTGAACAAAGTGAGTTTGATGAGGTAGGCCTTCCAAAAATTTCGAGATCGGAGAATAACATAAACAACTCAAGTGCCCCAAGTCAACTGGGTTTATTTAGAGAACCTGAAAATCCGTTGATCCAGAAGATAAGCCAAATCGATCCTAACGATATTTCACCCAAACAAGCACTGGAAATACTTTTCGAATTATCAAAAATATTAAAGGAAAACCATAAATGAAGATTTTGGTAACAGGGGGTGCTGGTTTTATAGGCTCACATGTTGTGAATACATATATTAATTTAGGACATGATGTAATAGTTATTGATGATTTATCCTCTGGAAAAAAGGAGTTTATAAACCCTAAAGCTAATTTTTATCAGTTAAACATCCATTCTCCGGAAGTAAAGACCATACTTGAAAAAGAAAAAATAAATGTGATTAATCACCATGCAGCTCAAATATCCGTTTCAGAATCAATTTCAGATCCATTATTCGACGCTAACTCCAATATTATAAGTACTTTACAACTTCTACAAAATGCTGTATGTTTAAAAATTGAAAAATTTATATTCGCTTCAACCGGAGGAGCGATGTATGGTGAGCAAGAGATATTCCCGGCTGGCGAGGAGCATCCATGCCAACCTTTGAGTCCCTATGGAATATCAAAGTTAAGTGCGGAAAAATATATCAACTATTTTTGCATGCAGTATGGCTTGAATACCTCCATACTGCGTTATAGCAACGTATATGGTCCTTACCAGAATCCACATGGGGAAGCAGGTGTAGTTGCAATTTTCTGTCAGCGATTAATAGAAGGCTTGCCACCAATTATTTATGGTGATGGAGAGCAAACAAGAGACTTCATATCTGTTCGAGATATAACTGAGGCTAATGTTATTGCATTAAACCCACAATGCACTGGGGTATTTAATGTAGGAACTGGAAATGAGGTCAGTGTTAATTTTTTAACGGAAAGTCTTTTAAAAATTAGCAAATTGGGTATCTCTGCTGAGCACGGTCCCGCTAGGAAAGGGGAACAGAGAAGAAGTGCAATTGATAGCAAAAATTTTCTAAAAAGTTTTGGCTGGAAACCTTGTGTTTCCTTGGAGGAAGGACTTGTTGAAACATTTAATTACTTCAAAAATAAAACTGATTAACTCTGTTCTAAGTTGGGGTTTCTTTGTTTTTATTACGTCTCCCACCATCCCATCATTTGCAGACTCACCAAATATTGTAAACATAGGTGTCGCCACCAAAGGTAAGTATTTGGTAATGAACGCTCGTCTTATTGATGGATTTACTGAGAATATTTTGGAGGCCATTGAAAATGGTGTGCCAATGGGTTTTACCTATGAAATTGAACTAAGAAAAGAAAATGCAGTCTGGGCCGACAGCCTGATAAGTTCAAATACTGTAAGGCATAAAGTCCAATATGAACCTCTTAAAAAAGCATATCGCTTTTCAGAAGTGGGGAAGAATGTTCGCAGAAAAGTAATCACCCGAAAAACGGCAAGGTACCAAAAACTTATGCTCACCTTGAACAATATTCCCATTACTCCTCTTTATCGTCTGGATCCAAAAGAAAATTATTATATACGAGTAAAAGCAGACTTGGAAACAGATAGATTCTGGTTTCCTTTTAACTATATTTTCTTTTTTGTCCCCTTTAATGACTTCCAAACTTCCTGGGCACAGACATCCCCTTTGTCGATTGATCCAGATATAGAACTTTCCAAACAAGCCTCTGGTAATGATTCAAGAACGAGAAAAGGAAAGGTATCGAGAGATGTCATCCGATCGTTTAACAAGTAGCCCCTCTCCTCAAACACCTCAGAATGAAGATCAACTAAAGCAAAAACGTAAGCGCACAACATATATTATTTTTGGTGTGATAATTGCCCTAATTGCATCAACTCTTGTGGAGAGTTACTTTCTTCAAGCGGAAGCAAATACGTCTATCGCGAACAATATCCTAATTTTAGCTGTATTCAATATAATAATTATTTTGCTTTTCGTTTTGATTATTTTAATAACTCGGAATCTTGTAAAAGTATATAACGAGCGCAAAAGTAAAATTATTGGTTCAAAGTTTCAAACAAAACTTATCATCGCATTTTTAATTCTGGCACTGGTTCCCTCTATTTTATTATTTACGGTTGCAAGCAAACTATTTTCTTTTAGTATTGGGAACTGGTTTAATTTAAGGACTGAACAAACCCTTCAATATTCGATGGATATAGCCCGAGATTATTACTCTGAATTTGAAGACAGAGCTCTTTCAAAAACAAAAAAGATAGAATTTTTCATAAAAGACAGAAAACTATATCTAAAAGCAAACAGAGAAAATTTACACACATTTATTCAAAATAAAACCACGGAATATAATCTAGCAGGAATAATTATTTATGACGATAATTTAAAGGAAATAGCCTCCACAATCGACTCTCGCTTATTACCCAATACAAAAAAAATCAATCATGCAAATATGATTCAAAAAAGTATAGATGGAGAAAGGTTTACTGAAATTAAAACAATTGAAGGAAACAATGTAATGGTTGTGGTTGTTCCTCTCACAGAAACAATAAATAATAAAATTTCTATTTGGGGATATATTCTAACACTTACTCCAGCTTATAAGAATTCACTGGGGAAAGTAGAAGCTATAAAAAATACTTATCAAGACTATAAACAACAAAAGTATCTCCAAATTCCAGTAAGTGCCAATTACCACATCACATTTCTACTAATAACATTATTGATTCTATTTTCAGCAATTTGGCTTGGATTTTATATGGCTCGTGGAATTACCGTTCCAATACAGCAATTAGCTGAAGGAACACGACGTATAGCCGAGGGTGACTTAACTTTTAGAATTGGTGTGCGAGCTACAGATGAAATAGCATTGCTTGTTGATTCTTTTAACACTATGACAAAAGAACTTAATGAAAGTCGCATAGGTATACAACAAGTCAACCAAAATCTAAAACAAACAAATATTGAGTTAGACCGAAGAAGAAATTATATCGAAACAATTTTAGATAATATTGGTGCAGGAGTTATCTCGATCAATAAAAAAGGCCAAATTACTACTTTCAATAAGGCCGCGGAAAAGATTCTACAAATAACAGATCAAAATATATTTGGGTCTAATTATAAAGGTGCGTTTGAATATTCCTACCATGAGCCAATTCGAAATTTAATTCAAAAAATGAATACTCAGAATCAAAACTCCATTGAGGAACAAATCGATCTGCGGGTTAAAGGCACAAATATTAATCTTCTTATCAACATTCAAGTTTTAGCTGGAGTATCAAAAAAATACAGAGGAATGGTTATTGTTTTTGAAGATCTAACTCAGTTAATAAAAGCTCAAAAAATCGCTGCATGGAAAGAAGTTGCCCAGGGAATTGCACATGAGATCAAAAATCCTCTGACTCCTATTCAACTTAATACACAACGCTTAAAGAAAAAGTATTATCAAAACCGAGATGATTTTGCCAAGGTTTTTGATGAAAGCATTAATATTATTACTCAAGAAGTCGAAGGTATGAAAGACCTTCTAAACGAGTTTCTAAGGTTTTCACGAATGCCCGCTCCAGATCCCAAAATGACTTCTTTACATAAAATAATTGACGATATTCTAATTTCTTACTCAGAACATGAAAAAAATATTGAAATCAAAAAAAACTTTGATCCCGACTTAGCTGAGTTGATCATAGATCCGGAACAAATAAGACGAGTTCTAATTAATCTTTTTGAGAATTCTACAGACGCTCTAGATGAGGGCGGGACTATTGAAATTAAAACAAAGGTCCTTGATGGAAAAAAAATTGTACGGATTGAGTTTTCTGATAATGGAGTAGGTATTTCATCCGCAGACCGAGAAAAGCTGTTTCTACCGCATTTTACAACCAAACGAAGAGGTACAGGATTGGGATTGGCCATTGTAAATAGAATAATTATTGACCATAATGGGACTATTAATGTGCAAGACAATCATCCAAGAGGAACCAAGTTTATAATCGACCTTCCTTATTCACACAATACCTTGCAATTCCAAAAGAGTTTAGTATAGATTATTTTAGATTTTACTAAAAGATAAAGCAAACGCTTTCTTTCAATTGCCAAATATTTTAAAATATATCACTAAAGTATATTTTTAAAGGTCCATATATGAGTCAGGGTTTGAAAATTGAATTAGATGAACAAGTGTTCAAGCAATTGAAGGAGCTCTGTAAGGATGACAAAAATAAGATGAAAGAATACATAAAGAAAGCTTTAAAAAACAGACTTAACCAGGAAAATCTCTCTAATTCTCCCAAAGATAGTTTGGATAGTTACCTAAGCAAAGGCAAAGCGGGAAGTCGTAATTATGGTGTCAAAGGACAAGGTTGGTAAGGCAATATAATTTTAAAAAATGCAAATACACATTGACGCATTTCAAAACTAATACTTTTATTGAGCGATAAATATGCCAGACAGATTTATAGATAACGGGAACGGAACGGTAAGCGATAATGTATTAAATTTAATCTGGCGAAAAACGGATTCTTTTCAAGACACACAAAAATGGATGAATTGGTTCAAGGGCCAAGACTACATTGAAATTGCAAACCTTGAAAGGCTAGGGGGATATGAAAACTGGCGTTACCCCAAACAAGACGAGGCATGGTCTCTTTTCGATCTCAAATTTAAGAATACAGACAAGTATGGAGACGAAATTTATTTACCCTCTGTCTTTGAATCCGGAAGTGCGGGAACTACATGGACTAATACAGAAAAAGATTCCTCAGCACTGGTGATTCAATATGAAGATGGGATGAAGGTTTGGCCATCGAAATACGCTCATTTAAATATGGCTTACAGAATGGTCAGAGATTTGGTTGAGTGATTAATTCAAACTTTGGAACTCTGGCCGCAAGGGATAAACAACTCTTATTTTAGTCTTCTTAAATCCATTATAATTAAATCCTGCCGGAATAACGAATCGTATTTTTGAAATTTTTGTATTTAATCTTTTAAATTCTAATGGATGTACTCGTTGGGCACCAACTTCTAAGATCAATGGTTTTTCTATTGGCAAATTCAAAGTACCCACAGCAGTTTCTCCAAGATTAATTTTTACTGATCCAGGGTTTATCCCATTTACAGCAAAACTTCCTTCCGCTAAATGGACACTACTTCCTTCATTAAAAATACGCCAACTATACCTTGTATCAAAACCTCTAGCCCTTGATGTTAAGGAAACAGGATCCATAAATTGGATATAAGCTTGTCCTTTACTTCGAAAAAAGTAAATATTTCGCATTGACCATAGGCCAAGCTCTTTTTCAAAGCTCCTTTTAGCCATTAAAGCACAACTGCGCTGTTTTAATAAAACATTCAAAGGAACACGCTTTTTGCGTACAAGATTTTTACGAATTTTTAAAGAATTAGGATCTACTAAATGACAAGATGCCAATGCAAGCTTCAAGTCTCTTACTGAATTTGGAGCATTTTTGATTTCATTTTCCATTAACAGAACTAACTTTTGCTCAATCTCGGGATGATAATCTCTAGCCACTTCTCGGGTAATCTTAATTACCCTTTCCCAGTTTTTACTTTCTATGGCCTTCTGGAAATCTAAGGTCACCTTTTCTACATATTCTATTTCTTCTTCGGGGAAATAATGTTTTCCTCCAAAAACCTTTTCCTTTAAAAACTGATACCTTTTAGGGTGGCTAAATTGGAAATAAGGGTAATTGATGTATGCCGCTACCGAATTGGCAAAGTCTTCCTGAGCATTTTGCCTTGAATAAGTGGGCAGTTGGAGGGCAGAAACAGGAGCGTAATGGAGTTTTTCGAAATTATTTAAGGGTGTAAATAAGTAATCGTCTCCTGGACGTGAATCTAAAGCCGGAAGGTGGATGAGTTCAAAATCAGTTATTTTTAACCACTCATCCGAAAACGAAAGATAATTTTCAAACATATCATAAATATGAGCCATCTCATGCTGAACAATATTGTTTAAGTTTTCCTGGTCTTCATAAAAAAGTTTGGTATAAAATTCAATTCTAGGTTCTTGGTTCCCTACCTCTACCTGATAAACCATACTTGCGTTTCTATATACCGTTTGAAAACTGGGAAAAGTCGCAGCTGGAATATCATCCACCGGCATACCCTCCGGACCTCCCCTAAACTTACTGAGAAGATAAAAACCCTTTACCCCTTTAATGTTTAATAATGTTTCCGGAAGATTTGAAAAAGCAATTGAAAGTTTTTTAATTTCCCAAGGCCTCCATTCGTGCTCTAAATCAATCAATTCATAACCAAAACTGTTTGCAAATTCCTTTTTTAACAGATTTATTTCATCACGGTAATTGCCAGGATGTTCATAAAATGGACGCTTTGTTTCTTGAGCAAATCCGTTCGCAGAGATATAAAACACATGTAAAAACCCAAATAAAAATAACACAAGAAATCTTTTAGTCATTCCGGAAGTTCTCCTAAATTATTGCCTATGTTGGAAGGTTAACAAATCTCGAAGTCTTTAGCTACAGATCAATTATTAAATAGTTTTAATTGTTTCAATAGGTTGTCTATTTGTACCCAGTAAAATATTTTCGAACAATTTTCGCATCTTTCTTCTAAGTAAAACATCTAATATTGATCTCTATTAAAACCCTAAAATAGGAGGTTTATACATGGCAAAATTGGCTGGTAGTGATGTGAAAATGATCAAATTAAATCCAGAATGGTCCGTGGAAAACGCAGCGACCATTCCCATAGAACAGGAACTGTCGATCGATGACTATAAAGGAAAAAGGCTAATAATCACGCTACCAGGCGCGGGTGGTTTCTGCAATAAAGAGTTTGATTTGATTAAAGAAAATGAAGAGAAATTTAAAGCAGCTGGCGCCGATGAAGTTATTGTCATCGTTGGAACGGATATTTTATCCAATGCGGGTAGAGGACTACCTAACCTTTTGCAAGATGTAAATCAGGATTTTGGAAATGCAAACAAACTGACATTGGAAGGTGTAAAAAGCCGTTATCTCAATCGTGCAGTTATTGCTGTTGATGCAACCGGTGAGCAAGTAATCAGAGAAGACTCAGAACTTTTAGGTTGTAGAACCTTGGATGGACTAGTGGATGTGGCCAAAAAGGCTTTCTCTTAATAAGTTTTATCACAAGACATTCCTGACCCTTAGGTCAGGAATGTTTAAA
Source organism: Nitrospinota bacterium (assembly GCA_028345515.1). GTDB lineage: Bacteria > Nitrospinota > Nitrospinia > Nitrospinales > VA-1 > UBA8687. The sequence goes on along the minus strand of JAOMDP010000004.1, from coordinate 74,940 downwards.
TATTTTTGCTTCCTGAAAGGTCACCCTTTCTTGTCAAGCGTTCTCAAGATAGATTCTAGATCCTGCTTCATCTCCTCTTTCCATCCAATGAAATCCCCACGATCAAAAGCAATATCCAATTGAACTTCTTTTTTCTTATTTTGCTTTAATTTTTTCCTAGCACCTGCTAACGTAAACTTCTCTGCATAAAGTAATTGCTTAATTTCGAAGATCAACTCAAGGTCCTTTTTTTGGTAGAGCCGCTGACCGGATTTATTTTTTTTGGGTTTAAGAGATTCAATCTCCTCTTCCCAATACCTAAGCACATGCTGCTCTATACCCACAAGGTCAGCAACTTCACCAATTTTAAAAAATAATTTATCAGGAATCGGAGGTATCTTCATTTGTGTCCTGGTCTGTAGAAGCAAGCAATTGTTTACTAGGTTTGAAAGTTAAAACGGTACGGGCACTGATTCTAATTGATTCTCCCGTTTTAGGGTTGCGTGCTTTGCGAGCATTTTTTTTCCTCAAAACAAAACTGGCAAATCTTGATATTCGAACATTTTCACCTTGAGCAAGATGTCTTTTTATTTCATCAAATATGATCTCTACAGCTTGAGCTGCTTCATGACGTGTAAAACCTACCTTTTCATAAACCAAGTCGACGATATCAGCTTTAACAAGAGTTCCATTTAAGTCTACTTTTTTCAATATAACTACCTCAAAGGTTGGGGTCTATCATTTATTTTCTTCATTTGGCAGATCAATGCTTCTCTTCAAAATCCTTATTTGAATTCTCAATTATTTTTTTCATAAGATGATCAGGAACATCTTCATAATGGTCGAACTCCATCACAAACATTCCTCTTCCTCCAGTCATTGAAGTTAAATCCGCTGCATAATTCAACACTTCTGCCATAGGAACATGGGCACGGATCGTTTGTATGTCTTCGCCGGGATCAATTCCTTGAATCTTCCCTCGTTTGGCATTAAGATCCCCCATAATATCTCCAACTTGGTCATTTGGTACCACAATTGCCATATTCATTACTGGCTCAATTAGAATAGGTTTGCAATCCGGTATCCCCTTTTTAAAACCCAAAGATCCTGCAATTTTAAAGGCCATTTCAGAGGAATCTACATTATGGTAAGAACCATCATATAGACTAACCTTAACATCAACCATGGGGTAATGGGCTATAATCCCACTTGCCATGGCTTCCTCGATCCCTTTTTCAACTGCAGGGATATAAGTTTTTGGTATCGCTCCACCAACTATTTTATTTTCAAATATAAAGCCTTCCCCTCTTTTTAAAGGAGAGATTTCTATCCAGGTATCGCCGAATTGCCCTTTACCGCCAGTTTGTTTTTTATACTTTCCCTGCACCTTGGTAGCACCCTTTATTGCCTCGAGATATGGAATCTGTGGGGCTTTAACATCAACTTCAACTCCAAAGCGAGCCTTTAACCTTTCTAAAGATACATCAAAATGAACCTGCCCCAGCCCTGAAATCAGTAGTTCACCTGTTTGAGAATTTCGCTCAACTTTAAGAGTCGGATCTTCCTCAGTGAGCCTTTGTAATGCATGACTAATTTTTTCTTCATCTGCTCGAGTTTTAGGTAGCAGAGCCCTTGAAAAAACTGGTAATGGAAAAACGATAGGAGGAAAAATAACTTTCTCATTTGTACTAGAAAAAGTATCTCCCGTAATGGTTTGTTTAAGCTTGGCCACGGTACCAATGTCTCCGGCCGAAATTTCAGAAACGGAGATCTGAGTTTTGCCTTGGAGCATATAAAGCTGCCCAATCCGTTCCGAAACATTTTTCGATGTATTATATATTGAAGAATCTCCTTTAATAGCCCCAGAAAACATTCTAAAGAGAGTTAATTTTCCCGCATAAGGGTCTGCAACTGTTTTAAAAACTAGAGCCGAAGCTACGTCACTTCCGTTTGCAGATACAGCGATCTCTGTATTATCCTCAATTTTTTTAGCTTTTACAGGAATCCGGTTTTCAGGTGAGGGAAGATATTTAACAACAGCCTCCAACAAAAGGTCTACACCTATATTTTCTAACGCAGATCCACATAAAACAGGGATCAACTGACCATTTTGAATGCCTTCTTTTAGTCCACGTGAAAATTCTTCTTCCGTCAGCTCCCCGCTTTCAAGATATTTCTCTATCAATTCGTCATCAACTTCAGCAACTGCTTCCATTAACTCCCCATGACTAATCTCAATTTCCTCGGAAATATCGGCCGGTACATCCTCCAGCTTTCCTTTACCTTTTTTTTCTTTTTCATATAAAAAAAATTTATTCTCGATCAAGTCAACAATTCCTGACAAATTGTCTTCGGTTACTCGGGGAAGATGAATGAAAATTGGGGTTATCTTAAATTTGTTTTTAATAGCTTCTAAAATTGGACTTGTATTAGCTCGCTCATGATCCATCTTATTTAAAAAAATGATCCGCGGTAAATTTAACTCGTCTGCCCATTTCCAAATTTTTTCAGTATAAAATTGCACCCCTTCAATGGCACTTATAACAAAAACCAGACCATCAACAACCCTTAAGGCGGATGGTGTATCAGCTATAAAGTTACTGCTTCCTGGAGTATCTAGAAGGTTAATTTTTGTTGAATTGAATTCACAAAATGCCACGGAAGAATTTATTGAATGCCCTCGCTTTATTTCATCAGGGTCATAGTCCATAACCGAGGAGATATCACCAACTTTACCTAAACGATCAGAAACCTCTGTCAAAAATAAAACAGATTCGGCCAAAGAGGTTTTGCCCGAACCACCGTGCCCCACAAACCCTATATTGCGGATGTCTTGAAGTTTGTATTGTTTCATATTTCCTCGCTTGGTAAAAATGCCAACCTATTTATCGGGAATTAAAACACCACAAAAAATCTGAATCCAATAGTTTTTGGAGTCCTAACCATTCCAAATTTCGAGGGAAAAGTCAAAGGTTTATGAGTACGAATTTAACAAAAAATTCGGTTAAATTGAATATTTAGGGGATATAGAGAAACAATTCCCATAACAAATACTAAATCTGCAAAGGTATACAATTCATTTCATTGAGGTTAAAGCTGAAAAGTAGCTTAGACTAATTTTTAATAAAAAAAAATTATCAGTCTTTAAGGGTCTTCTTTTCTAGATAAAATAAGCCGGATAGGTGTACCCATTAGGCCAAACGTTTTTCTAATGCTATTTACTAAATAACGTCGGTAAGAGAAATGAATCGCTTCTGGGAAATTCAAAAAACATTTAAAGGTGGGAGGGTTAATTTTAATTTGAGTGGCATAAAACATCTTCAAAAATTTTCCACGATAACTACTCATCGGATTTCTTTGAATCGCCTTTTCAAAACAATCATTCACTTGACTCGTTGTTATTCTTCTAGAATATTCCATAAATACCTTTTCCGTTTGCGGCAAAATTTTATCAATCCGCATACCTGATTTTGCAGATACAGTTAAGATAGGAGCAAAATCGAGAAACTTGAGTCTGCGTCGCACTTTTTGTTCAAATTCTTCAAATGATATTTCATTTTCTCGCATCAAATCCCATTTGTTTCCAATTATAATGCAGCTCTTGCCCCGATCCAAAGCATATCCAGCCACCGTGGCATCCTGATCTGTAACCTCTTCCATTGCATCCAATAACAAGATTGCCACATCACAACGATCCAGTGCCTTTAGTGCCATGATTACGCTGAATTTGTCTAGCACCTGCTTGGTCTTACCTTTTCTACGAATACCTGCAGTATCTATCAGCACAAAATCCTGTCCATTTGCTTGAAGGAATGTATCAATAGAATCCCGAGTTGTTCCTGGAATATTTGAGACAATGCATCGGCCGGAATTTAGAAGTTTATTTATTAATGATGATTTGCCCACATTAGGTTTTCCAATTACGGCAATTCTTATCGCATTATTGTCCTGTTTCTGTTCAAAATTCTCAGGGAGGAGTTTGGTCACAGTTTCAATCAATTCATAGATCCCATGACCATGTTCTGCCGAAACCGGCAATAAATTATCAATACCCAAGGAATTAAAATCTAGATGCATATGATGCTTAGTTGGCGAATCAATTTTATTAACTGCAATTATAAAAGGTTTTCCAGATTTTCTAATTTCATCCACCACTTCACGATCATGCGGCATGAGCCCTACCTGGTTGTCTACAACCACGATTACACAGTCAGATTCATTTCTTGCCCATTTTCCTTGCTCAACCACTTGGAGTTCTATTGGGTTACTTTGATCTACATCAATCCCACCCGTATCAACTATCATTGCAGTACGATTTCCAAAATCTACCGTGCCGTACATCCTATCCCGGGTAACACCGGGCGTATCATTAACAATAGCATTACGACTTTGAGTGAGTTTATTAAAGAGGGTAGATTTGCCAACGTTTGCTCTGCCAACAATGGCAATTATGAGGGATGACATACTAGTTTAAATGGAAGGGCCTTTATCCTTCATATACTTGTGGATTCCTTCTGCAATAGAAGATGCTAACTTGTAAAGATATTCTGGCTTAGCGAGCATTTTAGCCTCTTTCGGGTTGGTTAAAAACCCGACTTCAACAAGAATACTAGGCATATCGGCGCCATGAAGGACATAGAATGGCCCCTCTTTTACACCCAAGTTTTTTACGTTATGATTTGTCTTTTTGGATGTCTTATAAAGATTTTCTTGAACACGTCCAGCTAACCTGGATGAATCATTAATTTTTGTTGTAGTAATCAAACTAGCAAGGATCTGCTGTACCTGATCATCATTTACCGATTTCACCAAATCTCCATTTTCCCGAGCTGCTGTTGCCAAGGCCTGTTTATTGTTGGATGTCCCAAGAAAATAAGTTTCAATGCCGTGGGCCGATTTTCTTTTTGCGGCATTAGCATGTATTGATACGAATAAGTCCGCATTTCTCCTATTTGATATTTTACTTCTATCTTTTAAAGGAATAAATGTGTCGTCCTTTCTCGTCATCACCACTCGATACTTATATCTACTCACAAGAATGGTTTTTACATGTTTAGATATTTTTAGATTTATATCCTTTTCCTTCATACCTGAGGCACTCATGGCGCCGTCATCCTTGCCACCATGACCTGCATCCACAACGATCAAAGGCAGCGTAACTTGTTTTTTCTTAGGAGTTTTTGGATTATATAAATACCCCCTTCCAAAGCCATCTTTGACATTTACTATCTTTTTAGATGGAAAAGTATTAGGAACATCAATAGTTCGATTTAAAGCTTTCCTTGAAACTTGCCTGGTTGGTTTAATTCGTAAAGATGTGATACTTTTGTTTAGGACCTGTTTTTCAGAGTTTTCTTTTTGAATTTCATTCTTAAATCCTACAATAAACCTTTCGCTACCCTTGTTAGTTTCAAGAGAGCCCACCTTTTTCAATGCCAAGTCCCGATTTGCAAAGGAAGTCAGCTTTCGCTGACTTTGAATATTCACAGGAGCGATTTGATCTGTATTTTTGCTTTTAGCTACTACTTTAATACTTTTATATTTTTGCTGAGCTTTTTTAGCTTGATCCCCTTTTGGATATTTTGTAACAATTTTTTTAAATATTTCAGATGCGGAGGCAAGCTGTTTTTTCACCAGATAAATTTCTGCAATCCGAAACAAGGCATCATCTGTAAGGTTTCCAGGGGGGAAATTCCTGAAAACTTTGTTGTAATGATACGATGCCTTTTCTAGGTCTTTAGGGCTTTTGGAAATAGCGCTCAACCCTTCATACAACTTTCCTATTGTGAATTCTGCCTTATACGCTTCGCCACTTTTGGGAAAATGATCTACCACTTTTAAAAACATTTTAATGGTGTTCATCCAGTGGTGCCTGAACTTTTGTTTTTCAGGAGAAGCCTTTAGTAGGTAAAATGATTTTTGGGCTAAGAAATATGAGTCACCGACCGAGGTCGCAAAAACTAAGACTGGCTGGGCACAAAATACTCCAAAAACAAAAATTGATATAGATATCTTTAAAATTAGAGAACGCATGGAAGCCATCTCATCTAAAAACAGGGAATTTATTTCTTAAGTTATTAATTTTATTGAGGTTTCTTGCTTTAACTATAACATTTCTCTATAGTAGGGGTCAACAAACCTTTTTCTTTGTTTAACGGAAGTCTGGAGGGTTTTCCAAAATTAAAAAGATACTTTTTTCTTATTTTCCAAAAGAAAGACGGTCTGCAAGGTATGTGGGTAGTCCATTTTCAATGATTTTTTTTTGAGTTGGTGCGAAGTCATAACGAAATCTTTTGAATTCAACCATGCACTCATCAGAATCGTAAAGTATATAGGTAGGTTGGGTCGTGCCATCCCGAGGTTGCCCCAAGCTTCCATCATTAAAAATATAGCGATTTTCGGCTTTAACATTGCAAACATCCGCAGTATGGCAATCAATTATACCTTTAGGGTTTTGTTCTAAGATGATTGGAATATGAGAATGACCTACAAAACTAACAGGCACATCAAAACTCTTGAAATGCTTTTCTGCGCCTCTTTTATTAACAATATAATGCCATCTGGCAGGCTGGTAAGGTGATGCGTGTACCCAGTAAATTCTGTCAGCTTTCTTATCCATCGGAAGTAATTCGAGAAATCTTCTGTTCTTAGATGTCAGTTTTTTTTTAGTCCACTCGCAGGCCCAAATTGCATGATCATTAAAATAAGAAACATCCGTTTTTTCAACTACGGCGAAATCGTGGTTCCCTGCAATAACAATATCCGCATGATTTCTAACCCAATCAATACAAGAATTTGGGTCGGCTCCATAACCCACAATATCTCCTAAGCAAACCAGACGGTCAAAAGAAATGGAAGAAATTTCTTTCTCAAATTGTTTTAGGGCTTCGAGATTACTATGAAGGTCTGAGAATATAACATATCTCATGGGCGACTTTATGGAACTACCTTAGATTCTTTAAAAATCTTATCTAAAATTCCGTTTATGAAATCTGGTGATTCATCAGTTCCAAATTTTTTTGCTATTTCAATCGCTTCGTTAATGACTACTTTCGGAGGAGTTGTTGAATCAAATAAAAGTTCGGAAACCCCAAGTCGAAGAATGCTTCTATCAATGACTGCCATACGATCCTGAGGCCAATTAGTACTAATCTTTTCTAATAATTCATCGACTTCTTTTTCATGCAATAAAAGCTTTTTAATCAACACCCGTGTAAAACCCTGAATTTCTTCGGTTGCATTTATCCTTTGGCAAAAAGAATCCAATTCTAAATCAGGATTTTCAGAATTAAATTCAGTTTGATACAAAAACTTCAAGGCTAATTCTCTAGCTGCTCGGCGCTTTCCCATTTTATCCCTTAAAGTTGTTTATAGAGTGTTGCCATTTCAATTGCAGCCTTAGCTGTTTCACGACCTTTATTGGAAGTTCCGGTACCTGAACGTGCAACAGCTTGATCCAGGTTTTCTGTTGTCAATACACCAAACAAAACAGGGACATTAAACTCAAGGCCTACCTGGCCAATACCCCTGCTAGTTTCAGCACATATATAATCGAAATGCGAGGTGTCTCCTCTAATAACTGCACCCAGACAAACTATCGCATCGTAATTCCCAGTAGAACACAGTTTCTTCGCTGCCTGAGGAAGTTCAAAAGCACCTGGTACTTTAATAATCTTTAAGTCCGCCTCATTTACACCAGATTGATTTAAAACCTCCAGCGCTCCCGTCAAGAGGTTGCTAGTAACAAAGTCATTAAACCGACTAACTACCACCCCAAACCTGAGGCCCCTGGCGTTTTGATCTCCTTCTAAAATCTCAACCATTTTGGCTTACTTTATATTTTGAAATAGATGGCCCAGTTTTTTTTGCTTAGTGCGCAGGTATTTGAGGTTGTCTTTCTTCGCTTCCACCTCAATTGGAACTCGCTCTACCAATTGCAGTCCATAACCTTCCAGTCCAACAATTTTTCTCGGATTATTGGTCATGATACGTATTTTTTTTAAGCCCAACTTACGAAGAATCTGGGCACCAATTCCATAATCTCTTAAATCCGGCTTAAATCCCAACTCTTCATTAGCTTGGACTGTATCTTTTCCTTCATCCTGTAATGCATAGGCTTTTAGTTTATTTATAATGCCAATACCTCTACCTTCTTGATAAAGATAAAGTAGAACACCCGTTCCTTCTTGCTCAATCATCTCCATAGATTTTTGCAGTTGCTCGCCACAATCGCAACGGTAAGAACCAAATACATCACCTGTCAAGCATTGCGAATGTACTCGAACGAGTGTTGGGTTATCTTTTTTTATTTCACCTTTTACCAGAGCAATATGAATTTGCTCATCTAATAAATTTTTAAAGGCTACAGATTTAAATTCTCCTGCATAAGTTGGCAAAACCGTCGAAGTCACTTCTTCCACCAAGGCTTCTTTCATGAGCCGATACTCTGCCAAATCTTTAGTAGTAATCATTTTCAACCCATGCTCTTTGATAAACTCTATCAAGTGCGGAACTCGCGCCATGGTTCCATCCTCATTCATTATTTCGCATATAACTCCACAAGGATTTAGTCCAGCTAAGCGTGCCATATCAACAGAAGCTTCGGTTTGTCCCATCCTTACTAAAACCCCTCCGTCCTTAGCTCTTAAAGGAAAAATATGCCCTGGCTTCACTAGATCACTTTTAATAGATTCTGGATCAATAGCTACTTTTATTGTATGGGCACGGTCAGCAGCTGAAATACCCGTGCTGATTCCATGTCGGGCATCAATAGAAATGGTAAAAGGAGTTTCAAAAGCAGACTGATTATCATCCACCATCATAGAAAGACCCAACTCCCTAGTTCTCTCTTCAGTCAGCGTTAGACAAATTAAACCACGACCGAATCTGGCCATGAAGTTGATAAGTGCAGGCGTTATCTTTTCGGCCGCGATCATCAAATCGCCTTCGTTTTCCCGATCTTCATCATCAACGATGACAATCATTTTTCCTTCCCGGACATCTTTAATAGCCTCTTCTATACTGCTAAATTCTTTTCCCATTTATTCCTATCCTTGTTTGGTAAAAACTCTATACCGACCCTGATGCTCGAGGTTTAATAAGGTTTTCACATGCTTTGTGTACGTATTTAGCAATCATATCACATTCGATATTTATTAAATCGCCTATTTTCCTAGTATTGAGATTCGTGTGATTCCAAGTAAAAGGAATGATTGAAACATCAAAAGAATTATCCTTACAATTAAACACTGTTAGACTGATGCCATCCAAGGCTATAGAACCCTTTTCCATTATATAGGGACTAAGAAAAGGAGGATGGGAAAATTTCAACAAAACTTCCCCTGATTTTTTTTCAATACTTGTTACTTTACCTACCTGATCAATATGTCCACTTACAAAATGGCCGCTGATTTTTGAGGAAAATGTTAATGATCTTTCTAGATTCACCCTATCCCCTGACTTTTTATTTTTAAAACTAGTTTTATTTAAAGTCTCGGTTCCTAAGTCCATTCGAAATATTGAATCATTGAATTCAACAACAGTTAGGCAAACGCCGTTCACCGCAATACTTTCTCCATTTTCTAGATTTTTGAAGTTAGTATCCGTCTCTACTACCATAGCTGCGCTTTCTTTATCGCGAACGAATTCACGTACCGTTCCTACTGCTTCAACTATTCCGCTAAACATGGCACGGCCTCCACCATCAGGTCTTCTCCCATTTGTGTTACCTTCATATTCTTTAAATTTATTGCCTTCGCAATTTTAGAAATACCCATGCCTCCTATTAGACCGGGAGCCTGCTGCCCACCAACCAGAATAGGACTAATAAAGGTATAGACTTTATCAACGATACCTGCCTTAAGAGCACTGCTGTTGATCTCCCCTCCACCTTCAATCAATACGGAGGTAAGATCTTTTTTTGCCAAAAGTTTCATTAGATGCTTTAAATCAAATCCCGATTTTTCAATTTTCCCCTTTACGATTTCTATATTATTTTCAACTAAATATTTTTTTCTTTGTAGCGAAAGTTTTGGGCCAGCAATATAAATAACTTGTTGCTTTTTGCTATTTGCAAACACTTTAGCTTTTAGTGGAATTTTATTCCTCCGATCTAAAATAATTCGCGCTGGATGCCGAACTCCTTTTTGTTTCGCACGACAAGTCAATTGAGGATTATCATTCATTATAGTCTTCGTTCCTACCAGAATTGCGGAGTTTTGATTTCTCAACCCATGTACAAAGTTACGAGATTGCACTCCTGAAATCCATTTAGAGTCTCCCGATCGCGTAGCAATTTTCCCATCAAGAGATATAGCAGTTTTCATGGTAACGAAAGGCAGTCCCGTCTTCATCACCTTGACAAACACCTCGTTTAGTTTTTCGCAGTCTTTCATCATTAATCCGATCGAAACTTTTATTCCGGCAGCTTTTAAAGCACGAATTCCTTTACCGCAAACCTTTGTGTTCGGATCTTTCATCCCAGCAAAAACCCTACTCACACCAGCTTTAATGATGGCATCCGTACAAGGAGGAGTTCGACCCTTATGGCAGCAAGGCTCTAAGTTAACATAGAGATCTGCGCCTTTTGCCTTCTTCCCAGCTTTCCTTAAGGCCACTACTTCCGCATGTGGCCCACCCGCATATAAATGAAATCCTTCCCCAATAACACTCCCTTTTTTAACTAGGACGGCTCCTACCATGGGATTAGGTGTGGTCTTTCCCCTTGCGGCTAATTCTAAAGCCCTGAGCATATGTGGGTTATTCATTTTTTTGAACAAAAAGAAAAAATTGTGAAGATTTCAATCTATTACAACAAAACATACCTACCATATTTCGGTAGTATTACCTCATTGACAGACAATTTCATTGCTATGACTTATCGAAATTCCCTGCTAATAGTTAATTGTGAATTAGGAGTAAATACTGGATCAATTTTATCAGGTAAACTATTGGATTAAAATACTTTTATGCATTCCGTTTGGTATTAACAAGATCTGTTTTTTAGCTCATTCTATTCAATCTTCATCCATATCTTCGTCTTCGATCTCAGTAAAACGAGAGCCTGAAACACATCTAAGGCCTACAGCCAGATATCTTTCGGCAGGATCGAATGCATTCCTAAAAAAACATTTCGCATGTACCAGATAATTCATCCACGACCCTCCTCTTACAATCCGCTGTGTTGAGTGTTTAGAAACATTCCATTGCATACACCATTCCCATACGTTTCCAGCCATATCGAAACAACCATACGGAGACATACCAGGTTCCAGTTCGGAGACTGAATTTGTTTTACACTCCATAAAATCACAAGTATTGGCAAAACCTTTTTCGTAACCCATGGCTTCTCCCCAAGGGTATACTCGTCCATCTGTACCTCTTGCAGCTTTTTCCCATTCTTTTTCTGTGGGCAAACGGAGTTCCAACCAAAGAGAAAAAATAATTGCCTCATAGTAATTAATACCAATTACCGGCTGATCTTCTTCCCATGAGTATTGCGGGTATCGAGTTTTATGTTGTGGGTCAAATTGCATATAGAGTAAGTTAGTAACTGGAAATTTCATGATCGAAAATTCCTCAAGATTTATTTGATCTTCTTCATCCTCTTCTTCCTGATAAATAAACTTACCTTTGGGCACTGTTACCATTTCGCTATATTTTTTTAATTTGGAAAGGTTTACCCTGCTTCCATCTTTAATCTCATTAAAAAACTCCTGAAATTCCTTTAGTTTTCTTATTGGTTCCAAATCAAAATTATCTAATAGTCCATGTATATCTAATTTATTTTTGCTCAGAACCAATTCGAAAACACTGAACAGTATTCTGCTATCCCGATTCTCACGTTTTAACAATTTATCCAACAAAGCTTTTAAATAATCTTCATCGTTGGTTTTCCAAACATCTTTTACACGAATAAGACGGCAAGGTTTAAACTGAGGTAGAGATTCTTGACATTGATATTTTAACAACTGACGGACAAGCAAACTTTGTCCTTCAGGCAACTCTCTAACCTCTGGCAAAGAATTTCCCGCTAGCATTACAGCACCTTCTTCGATAAAAATATCAAACAGTTCTTTTCCAGAAACATAACCTGCTAATATTTTAAAAACCTCATGCCATTTTTCTTCTCCACAGTTTTTTCTTACTATTTCTTGCCAATTGGATATTTTCGCGATATGTCTTGCCGCCAAAAATTCCTGAAATGAAGGATGACGAAACTCCCATCTTCTTGGAGTCTGCTGTATAACACCTTTCCATCTTGGTTGGATGTCTTCCTTTTGAATCAGAAGGTCAAATTTATCTTTATCTATATCCCTTTTGTCATAACCAGGCTCTTCCTTTTGAAAACGCTGGATTTGTCCCTGTGTCACCTGTTGATAAGCAATTTCTCCTAATTGATCTATAGATTTTTCTAAATATACATCCTCAGAATTTGTGTTCTCCTGTAACAATAAATATTTAAACCATTGCGAATATATTTCTGCTCTATTACAAAGCCCTTCTAACAACTCATTTTCAGAAAGATCACGAATCATTTTCATCAAAACCGGTGTTAGCAAAAGTTCAGGATTAAAAGCAGCTAGTTCTGCAATGATTTTATTTTTCGCAGCATCGCCTAGATACAAACTGCTTTCTTGGGTAGAAAGAGGCTGGAAAGCCATTTGAAATGCAGCTCCCTCACCGCGTTTTATCACAGCATCCGTAGCCAATGAGCCAAATTCAAATTTTCGACTTGCCAGTAAAACAAAATTACTACGAAAAGCATTGTCTTCCAAAAAAGAATCTACAAAAAATCGAAACCGATCTTGAGGGTGAAGCTGATCAAAACCATCTAATAAAAACATGAACTTGCTGTAACCAAAAATTGAATTTATGGTTTGCTGAAGCAAATCTGTATCAAGAATTAAATCGGGATTATCCTCTTTTTCCAACAAGATGACGTCAATGATTTCTTGATAGACGGTTTCGAGAAATTGTTGAAATCCTCCACCCTCTGGAACATTACCCAAATGAAAATAAATGGGAAGGGAATATACTGAATGTTTAGTTGAATCAAGCAACTCTTCCAAATAGAGCATAAGAAAGGTTGTCTTGCCCATCCCTGATCCGGCATCCAGCATAAACTTCAAGCTATTTACATCCAGTAAACTTTCATTGATAATTCTGGGCGCTGGAAATACCACTTCAAGCAAACTTTGTCGGTGAGTGATCGGATTTATGTCTAACAGTACCCGCGGTATCAGATTTTTTTTTCTTCTACCTTTTCCAAGGTTTTCGTTTAACAACGAGGTCACCCTATTCAACTGGTGCTTGCGGTAAGTATCGATTACCCAGTCCAATGACTCTTCTAGTCGCTCAGGCGCAACAGGAAGCTCATCTCCCTCTGATAATGGAACTAGCCCTTCTGTATCGTCCATGGTTAAATATTATTTATGGCTTATAATATCGATGATTGCCAAACACAAAATCAGATTTTAGAATAACCTGCTTTTCTAATAATACCATATTGCAAGAAAGCAACCCTTACTGATGATTCCCCTGAAAGACGAAAACCCAACACAGAGATTCCCGTTTATAACTTTGCTGTTCATTTTATTAAATATTGCAGTTTTTTTTTATGGAACTAGCTTACCTTTTCCTCCAAGTGCTCTTTATGCTGACTACGCCCTAGTTCCAATCGAACTATTAAGCCGACCTCTTGAAGTATATCCAACAATCTATACATCAATGTTTCTTCATGCGGATATTTGGCACTTGGGTGGAAATATGCTTTATCTATGGATTTTTGGAAACAATATTGAAGATGTCTTAGGCAAACTCCGTTTCGTATTATTTTATTTCCTTTGTGGAACACTCGCGGCATTTGGGCATATTACCACCGAACTGGATTCCAAAATACCTATGGTAGGAGCCAGCGGAGCAATATCCGGAATATTGGGCGCGTATTTGATTTTATTTCCTTTTGCTAAAATAAGAACGTTCATATTTCTTGGGTTTTTCTGGACTATCGCCCGCATTCCCGCAATCGTTCTACTGCTCTTTTGGATTGTTTTACAAATCTGGAACAGCGCTTTTACTACAGCAAGCGCAACAGCTTGGTTTGCCCATATTGGTGGGTTCATAGTTGGAGTGCTTTTAATACTCCCTTTTAAAAACTTTTCCAAACTTTAAGGTTATTTTTTTCACCTCAACAAACCAAGTAATCGCAACCGTAAAACATTTAAAGCTGTTTGTGCAGCACGCTCTTTATTTTTTATACGACCATGAGTATAAATAAATTTTTTACACCAAGTTCCACTCGCATCACAGATGGCTATATAAGTTAAACCTACTGGTTTCTCATCATTCCCTCCTGTTGGACCCGCAATCCCTGTCACTGAAACTCCTATATCGGCTTTTGTAACACGACAAACCCCTTCTGCCATGGAGCGAGCAACTGGTTCACTAACAGCTCCATAATCTAACAAAGTTTGTTGTTTTACTCCTAATCGAGAGACCTTAGCTTCATTACTATAAACAAGAAAACCTTCCTTAAAATAAAGGGAGCTACCTGATATTTGAGTCAGGCGATGTCCAATTAGCCCACCTGTGCAAGACTCCGCTGTTGCCAGAGTCATAGATTTATTCACCAACAACTGACCCACTTTATCTTCAAGAGTTTCGTCATTTGTACCATAAATATATTGCCCTATATAACCCATCAAAGATTGTTCAACCTCATCAAGAACTAATTCTCCTTTTTCTTTCTTTTCTGCGAAGCAAGAAAGCCTAATTCGCACTCCTAAATGAGATGGTAGGGAAGCCACAGAAACTTTGTCTTGCAGAGCTGATAAAGAATTTACTTTTTGCCATAAATCAGACTCTGAGATACCAGTAGTTTTTATAATACGTTGTGAAAAAGTTTTTGATGATTTTGAAGCTAGCTCAGGAACAATGTATTCTTCGAACAAATACTTCATCTCATCAGGTACTCCAGGCAGACAAAATAAAACACGACCATTTTTTTCATACCGCAAACCAGGTGCAGTTCCCATTTCGTTATAAAGCACCTGGCAGTTATCAGGAACTTCGCATTGCGATTCTAGACTTTCTGGGATTTCTCTGTTTCTTTTTTTAAAAACTTTCTGCAACATTACGCTGACTTTTTCGTCCCGACGCAATTTCGAACCAAATACTTTTATAACTACTGATTTAGTTATATCATCATGGGTGAT
Organism: Nitrospinota bacterium; assembly: GCA_028345515.1. Classification (GTDB taxonomy): domain Bacteria; phylum Nitrospinota; class Nitrospinia; order Nitrospinales; family VA-1; genus UBA8687. Next base: position 59,746 of record JAOMDP010000004.1, on the reverse strand, counting down.
ACCCAGTCCTCCTGTGAGAATAATCCAATTGGATCGATTAATAGCCTTTTCAACACATTCTTCGATCGTGGAAAAATCATCTCCAATTTTGGTTATGCGTGAAACACCTATCCCCAACTCATGAATTCTTTCACCAAGATATTTTGAGTTAGTATCGTGAATCAGGCCGCTTATTACTTCATCGCCAATAACAATTACTTCTGCTTGATCTGAATTTGAACCACCAAAAATCATTTAATACCTATAAAAGATAATTTAATTGGTTACGATTTTACGCTTACTGCAATCTAGGTTCGAGAAAAAAATTCGATTGGAAGGGGATAAACCTAAATATCTATTTACCTGTTACAATATTCCAATCAAAAATGACCTAATAAAAGAACTATTGAATAATGGAAGAAAAAGAATTATTGCAAGATTTATTGAGTAAAGACTCTGAATTGCGTCAAACCGCCACACGAGCTTTATGGAATATATGGTTCAGTCTAGCTGGAGAAAAAGCTGAATCTAGAGTTCGCAAAGGAACTCAACAAATGGATTATCGACAGTACAAATTAGCACGGCAAACTTTTGAAGGTCTAGTGAAGGATTTTCCTGCATTTGCAGAAGCTCATAATAAACTTGCGACTGTACTTTATATACAGAGAAAATATCTTCAATCCATAAAAGAATGTGAAATCACATTACAATTAAACCCCAACCATTTCGGAGCCTGGAATGGACATGGTCTCTGTTTGTTTCAGCTTGCTCGCTATACCGAAGCCATCAAAAGTTTTAAAAAGGCTTTAATTATTCAACCCTATGCCGAGTTCAATAAAGTTTATATCGCCAAATGCAGAGGCCAATTGAATTGAGGCATTCTGATAATCAAAATTTAAAAGACAAAACACAAAAAACTTATATTTGTGATTTATGGCGGGGTGGATTCGAAGGTGTGCTCTCTTCTGGTGCTCAAACATTTTGTCTGTTCATAGCCATTCGGTTTTTTAACGCAGGAGATACTACCAAAGCATTGATTGCTGCTTCCCCTTTTATGGGAATGTTTCTTTCCATGCTTCTTTTGCATTATGCAAGCCTAACTAATTGGAAAAAATCAACTTGGGGGGCTCTGCCTTCACTCATAACTGGCTTTTGCCTTATTCTTGCTGCATGGGCCCCTTCCCTTATTCTTTTCGCTTGTCTAGTAATTGCTGGTTATATTTGTCGAAGTGCACTTCTCCCTTTTATTACGGATATCTATAATGACAATTATCCTCCCGACAAGCGTGGAGCTTTTTTTTCCAAACCACTGTTAATTTCAGTAGGAATTGCCGCTCTTTCGGGATTTATCGGATCCTGGTTTCTTAATCTCGACATCAATAATTACCATTGGATATTCATATTTTTAGGGATTTGCGCTATTGGCAAAGCTGTGGCCATTTATTCGATGCCTTCTGAGCCAGTTGTCAACAGTCATCATGCCCATCCTTTTGGGAATATGAAGTATGTTATTCAAGACAAGTCATTTGGTTATGTATTGTTAACTTGGTTCATAATGGGCTTTGCAAACCTTTGGACTTTACCACTTCGGGTGGATTATGTAACAGCTCCTGAGTGGGGAATTGAGGGTTCCGCGATTTTTGTGGCTATGATAATAACCATCATTCCCGAAACCATACGAATGCTCCTCATCCCTTTTTGGGCCAATCTTTTTGACAAAATGAATTTTGTCTTGTTAAGAATGATCCTCAACCTACTTTTTGGCTTCGGGGTCCTTTCATTTTTTATTACTTCTAACCCTTGGATGATTAGTTTTGGCTCTGCATTGATTGGTGCTGCTTTTGCTGGTGGTAGTATTGCATGGAATCTTTGGGTTACTAAGTATGCTCCTCCTGGAAAAGCGGGTGCTTATATGTCAGTACATGTCAGCCTCACCGGAATTAGAGGTACCATTGGGCCTATATTGGGTTATTGGACGGTCGGTCTGATTGGCACACAAAATATCGGAATTCTTTCCTTTGCAATGATGTTTTTCGCCACCCTCATGCTCATTCCAGAAATTAAGCACGGAAATAAAACAACCTCTAAGGGTAAATCATCATAAATTAAAAGACCTATTGCGAAGAATAGAATCAGTCTGTATCTTGATCCGGTGCTTAAAAATTGTTATAAAAACCTATAAATATTTTGTCAATTTTTAGGAGGTCGAGGTTTTGAATAAACCACTAGTTGGAATTATTATGGGAAGTGACTCCGATTTTTCAATAATGGAAGAAGCCAGCAAAGTACTGGAACAGTTTAATGTTGCCCACGAAGTGTTAGTAACCTCAGCTCATCGGACTCCTGAAAGGACCAGAAAATACGTTCAGGGAGCAAAAAGAAGAGGCATTCGTATTTTTATAGCTGGCGCAGGAGGCGCTGCTCATTTGGCTGGCGTTGTTGCAGCTGAAAGTACTTTGCCTGTTATTGGGGTACCAATCAACTCAACTCCTTTAAACGGTCTTGATTCAATATTATCAACCGCCCAAATGCCAGGAGGAATTCCTGTTGCAACAGTAAGTATTGGAAAATGGGGAGCAAAAAATGCTGGCCTTCTTGCGGTACAAATTCTGGCATTGGCCGATGAAAAACTTGCCAGTAAACTGGTAAAATATCGAAAACAACAAGCCAAAGTGGTGGAGCAAAAAAGTCAAAAACTAAAAACACCTTATGCCGCAAATTTTAAAGGTTAAACCATCCAGTCCTGAGTTATGGGAAAGTATGATCGCGGAAACCCAAAAGGTCTTGAAGGGTGGAGGGGTAATAGCATTTCCCACAGACACATTTTACGGCTTGGGCGCAAATCCATATAACACAAAGGCTGTTGATAAAATTTATTCGATCAAAGGCCGTGATCCAGAAAAACCGTTGCTTTTGCTTATTGATTCGATTTTGAAATTAGATGATATGGTAGAAGAAATTTCAGAGGCCAGCGCTAAACTTATTGAATCTTTCTGGCCGGGCCCTTTAACAATACTTTTTAAACCTAAGCACACCATTCCCAAAAATATCACAACAGGCCTAATAGGAATAAGACAACCAGGGAATTTAATAACACGGAAATTTTTAGCTGGATTAAACTATCCTTTGACAGCACCAAGCGCAAATATAACCGGTGAAGACCCAACCACCACAGCTAAACAAGTTAAAGATCGTTTCGGAAACAAAGTCGATCTTATACTAGATGCAGGAATTTGTAGGGGAGGAGAACCATCGACGTTAGTCGATACCACTCAGACCCCTATCCGGCTGGTTCGAGCAGGAGCTATAAACTTTAAAAGTATTCAAGAATCTTTAAACGAAACACCCCAAGTTTAGGAGCCCTTATGATTTTTGGAACTGGATTAGACATCATTGAAGTAGATAGAATCAAAAATTCTATTAAACAATATTCGCCGAAGTTTGAGCAGCGGGTATTCACATCTAGTGAAATAAGTTATTGTAAATCTCAAGGTGATCCAGCAAAACATTTTGCGGCACGTTTTGCTGTTAAAGAAGCAGTTTCAAAATGTCTTGGTAAAGGAATCACCGGAGATTTTGGTTTTCAAGATATGGAGATAACTAATAAAGATACTGGGCAACCTGTTTTAAAAATGATAGGTAAGGGTAAAGAGTTATTTCAAAAGCTTAAACTAAAGTCCATCCACATTTCAATCTCTCACGATCGCACTTACGCAATCGCTCATGCCATTGCCGAACAATAAGCAAAGTGGGGAACCTTGAAACCCATTCGGCATCTTCTAGAATATATTTTTGTTTGTACACTCATACTACTGGTAAGACCTTTACCACGATATGCGGTAGTAATTCTTGGAAAAAGCGTGGGCACTATAGTGTTTTACTTTTCAAAAAAAAGGAAGAAAACGGCTAAAACCAATCTAAATATAATGTTTTCTGATACCAAAACAACAGATCAGAAAATACGAATCATACAAGATTCTTTTAAAATTCTTGCAGTTTCGGCCTTGCAATCAGTTTGGGTTACTTTTAATACAGAAAAAAGGGTTCGTCAATTAATAGAAGGAGATCCTGAAGGATTAGAAATACTTAAAAAATGCCTTGAGAGAAAAAAAGGAATATTCTTTTTAACAGCACATTATGGCAACTGGGAAATCATGGGTTTACACCACGGGTTATTAGGAGTTTGTCCTTTATCTTCAATTGCACGAAAGTTAGATAATCCCTATCTAAATACTTTAGTTGAAAAATTAAGAACCTCAACCGGTAATAATGTTTTTTATCGTGACGATTCATTTTTAAAAATTGTTCGGGAGCTTAAAAATAATAATAGCGTTGCCGTAATGATGGATCAAAATACAGCAAAGGGTGGAATATTCGTAGAGTTTTTCGGGTTGAAAGCTTCTACTCCGCGTTCTGTGGCGCAATTGTCTTATAGAATGGAAACCCCTGTCATCCCTCTATTTTCCTATCCAACCGCAAAAGGAACATATAAAATTAAATACGGCCCTGAATTAGAATTCTTAAAATCGGGGAACAGAAATAAAGATATACGTAATTGGACCCAAAAAATAGAGACATACTTAGAATCAGTTATTCAAAAAAACCCCACACCCTGGATGTGTGGTCATCGTCGTTGGAAAACTCGCCCAAAAGGTGAAAAAAAACTCTATTAGACATTTTAATCATGAGATGTCCCGCCTGTGAAAATGAACTAGTAATCCGTAAAGTTTCAGGGGTTAAAGTAGAGGTTTGTCAAAATTCCTGTGGAGGGCTTTGGTTTCATCCTTCCCAAATAAAAAAAATAAAACGCCTCCAGCCCGGTACAGGCTATGATTTTCTTTTTTGTGAAAAAGTGGAGGGAGTTAAGACATATCGAGATTCAGAACATCCCTGCCCTAATTGCAAAACTACCTTATTATATCGGCATTTTTTTAGCAAGGAAGATGATTTAGAAGTAAATCAATGTTCAAAATGTGCAGGATTTTGGGTTGATGCTGGAGGTTTAGCAAAAATAATACTATCTAAAAAGAAAGAAAAGAAGGAATTAATTAAAAATTACTTTTCTGTCATTATGAATGAAAAAATTCCAAAAATGAATTTGGCAAATCAAGATATTGCAGAGGCGGCAGAATTAATAGCTCTAATATTTAAATTTTTAATACCCCCTAAATAACCCCGGCTATTTTTATTTAAATTCACTTTCAAATTTTTAATAACCTAAATTTGTCCAACAAAAGGAATAAATCTCCATAATAAAAAATGTTCTCAAAGGTCTATGGCTATAAGATGTCTTAGCAAATTAATAGCACCTAAATTACCAGCAAAATTGGTTAAAACCCAAAATTGATCATCAACTAATTCCTTTGAAAACTTTATTGAGTTCTTGTCCAGATATTCTAGATAAATTTTTAAATGTTTTTCTTTTTTGGTAGAAATAATTATAGAAAAATATTTTTTCGAAGATAAAACCTGATTTTTCCTTCTTACTCTTTTATCTTTATCGTATACTCCAGAAATTATTTTCCCTTTACTCATAAAGTTAATTTGGGCAGCCAGCACCATATCGGAGTAAACATGTAAAATATTCTTTTTCAAACAATAATCCACTAATCCTGTGGAATAATTTTCGAGCTTTACAATAGACAAACCGCGAAGCATTACGTTATTGGAATTAGCGGGTCCACCAATTTTGCCTGCATAATGGAAATAAGTATTTAACAAATAAAACCCTGACCAAACAAGCAAAAGAATGGCGAATTTTATTTTTGAATAACAGCTAATTTTATTTAAATAAATAGCAACCCAAATGCAAATAATACCTTGTAAAGGGAGAAGATATCTTATTAATGTACCATTTTGGATAAGAATAACAGCAGAACAAAGCAAAATTGGGAAAACAATATAAACCAGTTCGGGGAAAAATTCTGGGCTTTTAAGCTTAACTATTTTTTTTATTTGTATCTTTTGAAACCTAAAATAATTTACCGCGGATATTACAATCAATAATGCCACAACACATGCAAGGCCTGCCCTAATCAATACCCAAAAAGATAATTCAGAGGAAAAAAGAGCACTCAAGGGTTGTCTAATATCAAAAAAATTTGGAATGAAATAAAAAACCAACTCCCATAAATGAATGACTAGTTTGATAGGATTAAAATCAACATCAAATCCTTGTCCACCCCTTGCGATTTCTCCAGTTAATATACTTAGGATCCTAGGTAAAATTCCTAAAAGAAAGCCCCAAATACCAAAAAGTATTAATCTGCCAGGAACATTTTTTCTAAAAGCAGCATATTTATTCTTAATAGCTAATCTACCGTTAAAATCGTCTCGAAAAAAACATAATCGAATAGAAATAATTACCAGCACCTGTATAACTGGTTTATGGAGATTATTAATTTGAAAAATCGAATAACCAGCAATATCAATCCCAAAACCTCCGAACACATATGAAAATAAAATTGCCCCAAAGAAACAAATAATAATGAAATCAATTATTCTGCCAAGCTTCATCCTTAATGACTTTTGGCTAGCCCACCAATTTGTAAAAATTTTGAAACTAATTTTTTCACGGATTAAAGCCCAATTATCGTGAGTCAAAATAAACAAAAAACCTATAGTTGCAATATAAAGGATAGAAAAAGTGTATGAATAAATTGAAAAACCTATTACGGCTCCCAACAAAAAAACTGTGCTTCCCTTTGGCTTAACTGTTTGCTTTAGATGGAAGAAAAGTAAAAATATTATATTACCTAGAAATAAAATTAGATTATGTTGCCAATTATTAATACTAATAAATAAAGCTGTAAGAGGAGAAAATACCATAAGAAATACAGCGGTAAATGCTGCTGGGGAATGTATCTTTTTAACAATCCAAAATGAAGAAAAAATATACAAAGCGTAAGCAATCAAAGCCGGAATCTTATAAGCAAAGGCATTTATACCAAATAACCAAAAAAACGGAGCCGCAGCAAGGCCCAAAAATATTCCAGCGTAACTCACTCCTTCATAATAAAAATGCACAGGACCACCATTCAACAAATCTATGATTTGACTACCTTGGTAGGCCTCATCAAAATTTAGCAAATAATCAGCATTAACCAGCAAAGGAGCTCTTAATAAACATAGAAAAGAAAAAATAGAAATAAAACCTAATAAATTAAAAATAAAAAATTTCCAATTTAACTGAAAGCGGTCTTTTTCTTCAGCTTGATTCATTTATTTTTCCTTATTTACCGATGGTTATAAAAATTTTAAAAATCAGTAAATTGAATTTTGATGGCGGAGTGACCACGAAAAAACACATTTTCATATTTAATAATTTTATTGAGGACTAGCACGAAGAATAAAAGGAACTGCTTAAAGGTATTGCTTTTAAAATTTAATTTTAAGGAGGATTAGTGACTCACAGTCACCTTTGAAACCGTCTGATAAATAGATTCACTGGGCGATTGAGTCGCAAAATCATACGTTGGCCATTGATCCTGAGCTGCATAAATTGATGTGTTCTTTGTCGAGACGGACGGCATAACTACAAAAAGAAAACCATGATACAAGTCGGATAAAATTTCTCCATTTTTCATGGCATTATAGAATCGCCTCAAGGCAAACCGAGGGTTTAAGGTAACTGCCCTTTTATATGCATACTTTACAAAATTTTGGATTTTATCGTACTCGAGCTTCTCGTGAACAAACAAATGTTCATCGGTATAAACCACATATTTATCCCAATCAAAAGATTTGATTAGATTTTTGCGAGCATAATTATCGAACATTTCTGTTCCTGGGAAGGCTATGGCTAAACCAAACTTTAATAAATCTACAGGAAGATTTCGGGCATATTCAATAGTATCTAGCATGGATTCCTCATCATCACAAGAGAGTCCAAGCATAAAATAGGCATTGGTTTGCAATCCTGCCTCACTAGCTTTTTTGACAGCAACTTTTCCCTGATGCGTGGTGGCTTTTCCTCCTTTTCCAAAACCCTTTAACACATCATCATTACCACTTTCAAATCCAAAAGAAACTTTATAGCAACCTGCTTTTTTCATTTTATTAAATAATTCATCATCCGCACTTTCAACTCTTATGCCATTATTGCAAGTCCAATGCATATCTACATTTGCCCCAATTATTGCTTCACTAACCTCCCCTGCCCATTTTTGATCTGAAGTAAAAATGTCATCTGCCAACCAAAATTCTGTAAAACCCAACGAGCTTAAATACTTAACTTCCTCTGCACAACGTTTTGGAGTTTTTTTTCGGTAACCAAGGGCCATAGTAACTTTACTTGCACAAAAGTCGCAGGTAAATACGCAGCCCCTCGAAAACTCCACCGTAGCAACGGGCGGATGACTTGCAATCAATTTGGATATCTTTTTATAATCAGCAGGATCATACAGTTCCCATGCCGGCATGGGAAGGTCATCTAGATTCTCGACTGGAGTTCTATGTTCAGTGAATAGAATATCATCCTCCGAACGATAACACAGACCATTTATTTCCGAGAAAATCTTGCCATCACAGATTTCTGTAAAGGAATAATCAGCCTCTCCCACACAAACCAGATCCATTTTCGATTCCCGCAAACTCTCCATGGGTAAAGCGGATGGATGAGCCCCTCCACCAACAACTAATATATCCTCTGATATATTTTTAACCAGACAACTAATATCTCGCAATTGATTCATACCCGCCGTTGTAGCAGTAATACCAACGATATCAGGTTTTTGTTGAACAACCTTTTCACGAATTAAATTAAAATCGTAGGGACGCCAACAAAGGTCCAGTATTTCCACTTGGTGACCAGACCTCATAGCCTCTGCAGCAATTGTTGCCAACCCTAATGTCGGAAAAAATGGATTGACAATTGAAGCTTTGGAATTGCCATAGGCAGCTTGATAAGAGGGATTTATTAAAAGAATATTCGCCATGATTTAATTAAACTTACTCTTTCTTATTAAAACTTCAGTTTATACTAGAAAAAAATTTTATACGAATTACTTTTTAACAGAATAAACCTCGATTGTACCGCCTTTCCTGAGTCCAGCCTCGATTATAGAAAAAATGATAGAAAGTGGCAAATATAAAGGTATGAAAAGAAATGATTTAACACTATCCATTACTGTAGCGGTTTTATTATCTTTACTTTTTAATTCTGAACTCTTCAACAAATCATAGAGATAATTTTCACGGATTTTGGAAACATTTAAAAGGGTTTGTAACCATCCAAAAGGATTATATTCAAACTTAAAGTGTCTGATCATATCCACACTAAATGACTTACTTTCAATCAATCCAACAACCCCTTTTGAAGAAAAATGATGGAGGTGTAAAGGAATATCCAACTGAAACCAGTTTTTATTTCCAAATTTTGCCTGCAGACTATCTATATTTGGAACCGCTACTACCAATAGCCCGCCTTTTTTTAAAATACGATTACATTCCGAAAGAGTTTCTCCTGGTTTTTCCATATGCTCCAATACATGATTGATATTAACTACGTCAAAACTTTCATTTTCAAACTTATCGGTAAAGTCCCCTGTATGCACATCAATCCCATAATTGTTTATCGCATAGGAAGCCGATTTGTCATCAAACTCCAGCCCAGTTACACTCCAACCATCCTCTTTCATTAGATTTAGAAAAAGACCACGACCACAACCAATGTCAAGAATTCGCCCTCTATTAATAAAATATTTTTTTATCCTATCCCGCTTCCGAAGCGTTAACAATCGAATTATATTTTCTAAAATTGGAATAAATCTTTTACCCGTTTTAGCACGATAATTTCCCGTTGAATACAGCTTTGAAAGTTCTTTGATGGATGGTTTAGGACGGGTAATCCAAACTTGGCAAGTCAAACATTCGAATATATTGTACTTTTTCCCAAACTTGACAATATTTTTAAAAACTATCTTTTCGATTGGCTGATCACAAAAAGAACAATTGGGGAAAGCTGATTCGGCCTTTGAATTCAAATCTGTCATTTCAATAAAAATTTAGAAAATATTTAGTAAAATGTGTTTGAAATGGATAAATAACTACAAAAATGTTATAAAATCAGTCATTTAAAACTTAACCAAAAGACTTTACTAATTCTCATGTTATTTTGCCACATATTATTTCTTGGGCATTAAAATTAATTTAAATTATAAATAAAAAATATTTAAAAACCTTATTGAAAGCAGAATGAATAAATTTTTCACAGAGAATTCAGGTCAAACTTCTGAAGAATGGAAGGATGGGTTTTTAGACTTAAGAAAACTAAAGATAATTAAATATATTAATAATAAGAGATTCGAATGTTCCGGGTTTTTAGAGAGAACAAATAAAAATGAAATGATTTGCGATGTCGGCTGTGGAGATTTATCACTCCTCAGTCAATTAAAATCAATGGGATACAAAAACTTGTATGGATTCGATATCGATCAAGATCTGATTAACTCATCATCACCCAAATTAAAAAATTCTTTTTCTGAAGTAAAAGTTGGTTCGGCATGCAATGCCCCTTTCAACGACAAACTTTTTGATTCGGTAATTATATGGGGAATTTTGCACCATATTGATCCTAATGACTACAAAACTGTTGTTAGTGAAGCAACCAGAATATTAAAACCAAATGGCAAGGTATTCATTGCAGAACCTTATCCCTTCTTCTTCTGGAAATCTTTATCTGTTACTGCGAGAATTCTTAGCTTTTTAGCCCTACCAAATTGTAAAAATATTCACGCAATTTTATCAAGTGAAAACGAATTACTAGCAAATTTTTCTAAAAACCGAAAAGTACTAAAAGAAATTATTGGAAAGCAATATCTTCAATTTTGTAGTAAATGGCATACTGGTTTTTGGATATTTGGAGGAATTAAGCAAAAATGTGACTCCTTCTATCAGGAATATTTGCCATAGATAAAAGAATATATGGTTTTGATTTCCCTCTATTTTATCGTCTTTATTCTGTTCCCGTCGCTTTTATTACTCCGCCCTCATAATTATTCATATTTGCATGATTTTAATACTCCATTGGCACGTAGTTTGCTCTTTGTAAATAAGGATAGAAATGTCAAAAATTTGCCATAACGAGGAAAATGATTTAATTGAATATCATAGGACATATGATCCCTTAATACGCAGGCTCACCAGTTCTAATAATAATTTTCTTGGATTATAGTTTCTAAATATAACTTGTCTCATTTTTTAAAAATTATTAATTTATTAAAATTCGGGTTAGACAAAAAGGAGTACCAGTATTGGACGAAAAATCCAAAAAAAATATTATTATCCTGGGAGCAGGTGCCACTGGTTTGTCAGCAGGTCTTAGGTTTATAGATAGAAAATATAATGTCATATTATTGGAGAAAGCAGACCATCCGGGAGGTTTGGCTAAAACCATCACACGTGGAGAATATAGATTAGATATTGGCCCACATCATCTGTTCAGCCAGAATGAGGATATTTTAAAAGAAATAATTGATCTCTTTGAAAAGGATGAGCTTGCTATATTCAATCGCGATGCGAGGCTTTATTTTCATGATAGATACCTTGACTATCCCCTCACTGCCAAAAATGTACTATTTCATATGGGCTTTAAAAATGCTTTTTTATGCTCCGTAAGCTATATCTGGGCAGTTGTCAGACGCTTTTTAGTAAAACAGAAAAATGAAGAAACTTTTACAACTTGGATTCAAAACAATTTCGGCAGCTATTTATACAAAATATTTTTTAAACCTTATACAGAACAATTTTGGGGTATTCCCTGCGAAGATCTATCTATAGACTGCATACCACTCGCTTCAAAAATGTCTTTTATGAAAACATTGAAACTCATTTTCGTAAAAAAATTCAACAAGGAAAGTCTATCTGTCGGAGAGCGAGATACAACCCTAACGCTTTATTATCCTAAAAAAGGGGTCGGAGAAATTGTAAAAAAAATGCATGACTCTTTTATTACCAAAGGAGGAAAAATGGAGCTGGGCTGTAACCTTTCCAATATAGCTTGCGCAGATGATGGATCTTTTAAAGTTTATTACCAAACCAAAGTAAAGGAAAATATCGAAACAAGGGCAACCCATATAATTTCAACTATTCCCATTTCTAACTTGGTCGAAATCATGACCCCTGCAGCTCCAGCTATAATTACTGAAAGTGCAAAAAAGCTAGAATACTTATCAACCATCGTTTTATATATTGTGATACCCGATCGTGATGTTTTTGATTGTGCATATCTTTATCTAGTTGATAGACCGTACAATAGAGTCAGCAATGTAAATCGATTTCATCCAGACCTATGCCCTGATAATGAAAATATGCTTGCCCTTGAAATAACATGCCATTATAACGACAATACTTGGAATGGTAGCGATGAAGAATTATTCGAGTTATGTATCCCCTATTTAGAAAAAGATAACTTTATCATCGAAAGTGAAGTAAAGCAGTATTTCTCTATTAGGGTTAAAAGTGCTTACCCATTCTATAAACTAGGGTATAGAAAGCATTTGGAAAAAATACGTGAACATTTTGAAAAAATTCCAAACTTAGTTATAGCCGGGCGAACAGGAGCTTTTAAATACATGGATATCGATCAATGTATGGAGGACACTGCAGAATTAGCCAACCGTTTAGATAAAAAAGGAACTCTTTAGCTAAGCACATTTAGATTTTAATTTGATTTGAAGTGAAGTCCCTTTATGGAAAAAAATAATCAGGACCCACAAACTGCTTGCAATTTCTGTGGTAAGCCTTTGTCTATACCTGTCTTAAAAAATATTTACGCAAATGGAGTTGTTTGTAATATTTCAGAATGCGTAGACTGCGAAATTGGTATGGTTCACCCATTTCCTTCCGATCAAGAACTTTCCAAATTATATTCCACTGGAAATTATAGAACTAATGAAGGAACAAGATTCAACTTCTTGATAGAGTATTTAATCTATTTTGGAAGCATAATTAAGCGTCGACGAATAGAAAAATATTCAACCAAAGGAAAAATACTAGATGTAGGCTGCGGCCGCGGATTATTCATGAATATTTTACGCCAAGGGGGTTGGAATGTTGAAGGATCAGAGCTAAACAAAGAAACGGCTTCTTATGCAGAACAAGTATATGGACTAAAGGTTTATTCTGGAAAAATCAATGACCATGCATTAAAACCGGAAAGTTTTAATGCAATTAATATTTGTGGAGTTTTAGAACATTTAAAAGAACCTGACGAAGTTCTTAACGAGTGCCATAACCTTTTAAAAAATGATGGTCTTCTAGTTATTCTCGTACCTGATATTAAAAGTCTTGAGTTTAAAATTGGTAAAGAAAACTGGTTTCATCTAGACCTTCCATTCCACTTATTTCATTTTTCAGAAAAAGGCCTAGTTAGATTATTACAAAAAAAAGGATTTTATATAAAGAAAATAAAAAGATTTCATCTAGAGTACAGTCCCTTTGGCTGGTTGCAAACATTATTAAATCTTTCAAGAATTAAGTTTAATTTATTCTATGATCTTCTTAAATCTAGGAATCTTAGAGGTAAATTTTTGGAAGATACAAGATTTAAAGATATTCTCATAACCTTAGTATTACTACCTATTTATTTACCCTTATCATTCTTTTTCTCCATAATGGAACCCATTCTTTTAAGAAGAGGAGGAATTATCCAAGTTTATGCCACCAAAGTAAAGGTTTAGACACTGCCATTAAAAACAAGGAAGTCTTTTAACGAGACATAGATTGTTTAAGTAGCAAAATGGTATCTTTAATAGCTTTTTCAATATTACCTTGGAACACAAAACTCTCTTCAACGAGATTTTTATTTACAACCTCATAAGAAAATTGATTCATAATTTGACTATCGACAAACTCGGTATTTAGCTCGGGAATAAAGCCTCGAATTATACTCACTATTTCTCTTACCGTAGAATTTAATGTAACCACATTATAAATCCTTCCATCAAATTTATTATTTTTCAAGAAGAAGGCAATAACCCTGACCGCATCAATCAAGTCAAGGTATGGACGCTTTTGATCAAAGGCAGTTTTCCATATAGTTAAAGGTTGGCCCATGACTGCTTGCCAACAAAATTTATTGACGGCAGTATGAAATCTCATTCCCGGTGATGTTCCAAAAATGGTTCCTAACCTAAGGATCACAGCCCGCAAACCTTCCTTTTCAATTTTATCTTTAATTAAAGCTTCTTCTTTCAGCTTGGTCTCAGCATAGGGGCTCTGTGGTTTTAGTTCTTCACACCGACAATTCTCATCAACTTGTTTCTCCTGAGTACCATAAACACTAGTGGATGAAATGAGAAACATATTAACATTAGAGGTAACGCAGGATTCAGAAATCCTAAGAGATGTCGTAAAATTATTATGCTGGACTTTTTCTTGGTTATTAAAACTACTTGTTGCATCTGTAATTGCGGCTAAATGAATAACAGCATCAGCTTCTGAAAAAAGTGAATCTAAATCTAAAGTTAAAATATCATCTTCAATAAAAGTGTATAATCCATGCGTAGGTAAATCAAAAATAGAGGGATATCGTTGAGTTGCCATATTATCTATCATGACAATTTCAACACCGGGAAATAACACTGGAAGTTCTCTTATTATTCGAGAACCGATATGGCCTAACGCACCAGTAACTATCAATTTCATGGGAAATACTTATCGAGGCAGGAGTGATAATATTTTTTTGTCAAACATAACCCATCTATCAAGTTAATCTGAGGTGACCAATTCAAGAGATTCTTAATTTTTTGGTTACTAATTATCGCATCACCAATATCAATGTTTTTTCTGCCATGAGGCCATTCAACAAAAGTCACTTTACCTGAACCAATATACTTTACAGTTGATTGAGCAATTTCAGCTACGCTAATATGTTCTTCGCTTACTGCAAAAAGAACTTCCCCATTTGTCTTATCTTCAAGAGAAGCGAGAATAAGAGCATTGGTTGCATCATCAATGTAAGTCACATTTCTTTTCTGCTTTCCTTCTCCAAAAACTGTGATTGCTTTATTTTGTAGCGCCAAACCTACAAAATAATTATTAAAGGTGAATTCAGGGCTATGTATAGATGCACGAGGTCCAAAAACATTGGAAAGCCTAATAACCGTTCCTCGCATGTTATGCGCCTTGCAATAAATCAAAACATATTTTTCCGAAACACTTTTATTTGCGGAATAAATATCCCTAGGGAATTCAGGATGATTCTCATCACTTGGTTCGTAATATAACTTTCCCAATTGCGTACTAGTTCCCAAATGAACAAACTTTACATCCGGGTTAAACCGGCGAACGGCCTCTAATAAATTAATCACTCCTTTACCATTTATATCTAAATCAATCCATGGTTCTCGCATGGAAAATGAGTGGGAGGTTGAGGATGCACAATTAAAAACGATATCCTTGTCTGTAACAAACTCAGAAACTTGGTCAAAGTTCAAGATGTCATGAAAAGCCAATTCGACTTTTTCACGAATTCCTTCGACATTGTACAAATTCCCACCTGATCGCGGATCTAAATAATCAAAAATTGTTACTTTCGCACCTAATTCGACGCACTTATGGGCAAGATTACTACCAATGAAACCCAGACCACCAGTAATAAGAACTTTTTTGTTTTTCATCTTAGCTAAAGAAATATTCATATCCTTAATAATTTTTATTGGTTATCATAACATTCCCAAATCAGGAAAGTCGTAGGAAATAATTTTAATTTATTTCTCTAGTTCTAGTAATGCTTCAACGGTTTTATCGATCCCTTCAATTAACGAATTTTCAGGTCGCCAACCCGTAATCTGAGAAAATGACTGGGAGTCAGCAATAAAATTTCTTTTTTCTATAGCTGATAAACCTTGAGGGGGATCAATGCTTTGGATCGCAACCTGACTTCCATTTTTCAAAGATACTCGATCAACTATATGGTGGAGAGCTTCCGATATTGAGTATCCTTTTCCGCTGCCTAATACAAAATATTTTTGATTTAGAGAAGACATATTTATAGCGGCGTGAAGGAATGCAGATATGACATCATCGACATAAATATAATCCCGGATAAACTCTCCTTGCCCATAAAGAGTCAGATTCTCTCCCTTAAGCGAACGTCTGGTCATCGTATTAAGAATTCCCCGGTCTTCACTGGAGCTCTTAGGTCCCGGTCCATAAACATTGGTTAGTCTTAGAGTAACCCCGCGAACAACCTCCAGACGCGAGTAATATTTTAAATAACTTTCTGCCATCAATTTATGCAGATCATAAATTGTCACCGGATTGTCCTGAGGCTTCTCATTTACAGGTAAATCTTTGGGCAGACCCATTTGCGTAGAAGTTCCTGCAAATAAAATATCGGGGCAGCTTTTAATCTTTTTACAAACTTCCAGCATATGCATAATAGGTAGAACGTTAACCATATAATCACTTTTTGGATCTTTATCTGCAACATAAACGCTGGTTTGACCTGCAAAATGAAATACAATATCAGTGTCATTCAAAGCTCGGTCCCACACAGAAATCTCGCTAATATTACCCTGTATATCTAAGACGTCGGCTTTCCCATTTAAAAATGGCAAGGTAGGTTCTCTGGAAAGTCGCTTTAAGAAGCAGGGAATATTTTTCAAAAAGTCTATCAGGTTACTAGCCAAATAACCTGAGGCTCCCGTAATCAAAATGCGCTTACCATGAAAGTATTTTTGAACCAAAGGGTCCATAAATAAAATGTGCTTTCTATAGATCTATTTTTTTATTCGTTCAAACATAAGATGTGAACCATAGTCAAGACGATAAGGCGGAGAAAAGTTTTCCATTGGCAAAGGGCCAACCTTTCCAAGAATGTCGTGAGTAAACTGAGTTTTATAGATTAATTTGTATTTATACTGTTCCACAGATTCAATAATTTCATTTATATTTAAAAACCAAGATCGAATCTTTTTACCATAGTAATTCTGTAAGGTTATAAATGTTTCCACATCACCCGCCATAAGATCTTCCAAAATTAAAAGTTGCGGGCAATAATCGAAAAACTTGGCCAACAAACTTCTCCAATCTTCAACATATTGTATCGAACTGCCTGCATGCACAATATCAAAGGAATGAGAAGCTTTTGGTAGTTTCTCATGGAAGTAAAGCTTTTTAAAATCACCCAAAATTTCTTTACTTTTAAGGCAAATTTCTTTTCCTTCTATAACATGAAACTCGATATTGTTTGAGTCAGGCAAAGAAGAAATTAATGGCAGATAACTTGCTGCCATTCCTCCTCCAAAATCTAATACCTTTAAATCACTTTTTGATGATGAAGAAATCATACTAGCCGCAACCGGAAGGATATAATCACGAATCCTGGTAACAGGAGACAATGTTGAGGACTTTCGATATTCAGCAAGGGTATCTTTTGCTTGCTGGCTAACTTTACCAAGCCACACATTATCATTAAAGGCATCATCATCGCCAGGAGCTTCTTCCCAAGATTCATAAACACCTTCCCAAACATTAAAGTCTTTTATCATTTCATGAAAAACCCCTTTAAATGATTGATAACCAGTTCTTGATCCGCCTGAAGTAGCTCTGGGTAAATGGGTAAACTAAGAATTCTATGTACAATGCGCTCTGTTTGAGGCAAAACTCCTTTAAAATACTCAGCAAATGCAGGCATCTGATGCACTGCCACTGGATAATGAATTCCAACCATCACACCCTTTGACCAAAGATAGTCGACTAAAGCATCTCGACAATCAACATCAATTACATATAAATGATACACATGCGAGCACCCGATTTTTTTTCCGGACGGCTTAACAGGCAAAGAACTCAACGCCTTTCCATATTGGTTTGCTAAGAATTTCCGTTTAGTATTATCTGCCTCCAAATATTTTAATTTAATTCTCAGAACGGCTGCTTGAATTTCGTCCAAGCGGCTATTATAACCAGAGAACTGACTAATGCGATCCTTATCCCACCCATATTGTCGCAGCTTTTTAAGAGCGTCGGCTAAACTAGAATCTGAAGTAGTAATAGCACCGCCATCTCCTAATGCTCCAAGGTTTTTGGTTGGATAAAAACTAAAGCACCCCAAGTCCCCAATACTTCCAACCCTAGAGTTTTTGTAGGTGGCTCCAGGAGCCTGAGCACAATCTTCAATCAATTTTAAGTTATTTTGCTGAGCAATTTTTTTAATGCTGTCCATATCGGCAGGATGCCCATACAAATGGACAACAACAATCGCCTTGGATTTTGAAGTAATGAGCTTTTCAATAGAAAAGGGATCTAAAGTCCAAAAATCTGGGTCCACATCAGCAAATACCGGTATCGCTCCTGCCATTTTGATTGCAGCCACCGTTGCAGTAGCAGTATGAGATGGAACGATAACTTCATCGTCCAGCCCAATATCAAGGGCGCGCAGACCAATGCAAAGAGCATCAGTACCGCTACCAACGCTTACACAAGAACTTGTTCCAATATAATCGGAAAACTCGTTTTCAAAAGCATTAACATTTTCCCCAAAAATAAAATTTCCGCCTGAGAGAACTCTTTGTATAGCAATATCGATTTCCTCTTTATAGGCAAGGTACTGTGCTTTGGGGTTACTACAAAAAATCATTTTCGGATTATATCTACTTGCGGTATATAGGTAATCCACTCTCCTCCGGACTGCAAAAAAGAAGATTCTTTTTCCATTATTTCATCCTTATGATTCCACGCGAAAAGTAGAAAACCATCCGGGTATCCATCATTTAAAGCTTCAAAAGGGCGAATAGGAATATGCATTCCAGGGCTGTATTTACCTTGTTTTATAGGCGTTGTATCAGAAATATATTCAATGAGTTCGGGTCCAATATTACAATAATTAAGTACGGTGGTACTTTTGGATGTCGCAGCATAACCAACAATTCTGCGTCCCTCCTCCTTTTGCTGTTTTAAAATGCTCACTAAATTAGTTCGAGATTCCTCACATTTTTCTCGAAATACTTCATAAGTAGACTTTAGGTGAAGCCCTTTATTATCTTCATATTTTAGTTGTTTTTTAACATCTAATGAAACTGGCCATTTATCTTTACGCGCAAGAACATAACGCATCGATCCCCCATGCGTTGACTGACGCTTAACATCAATTAGTTCAAAATTATATCTATCGAAAATATTCTGAACCGAACGGGCAGAAAAAATAAAAACGTGCTCATCATAGATTTGATCATATGCCGTGCTTTCAATCATATCCCCTAGATAAGGCTCCTCGAATATTAGAACTCCATCAGGAATTAACAAATGGTCAGCACCTTGCGCAACTCCATTAAGGTCAGGAATGTGGCACATAACGTTAGCCGCAATTAATGCATCAGCAAAACCCTTTTCAGAAACTATTTTTTTCGCTGTATCTAGATTAAAAAAAGAACACAATGTTTCAACACCATGCTCACGAGACTTCTTAGCAACATTTCCCGAAGGCTCTACACCCAGTTGCCTGATGTTATCCTTTGCGAAAAACTCCATCATCAAACCATCATTACTACCAATTTCCACTACAAAAGGATTGTCGCTAGTCAGATAATTTTTCTTAACCCAATTTGCGTAGGATTCAAAATGAATGGCCATTCGTTTGGAAGTTCGTGAAAAAAATGCATAGTTTTCATGAAACATTCTTTCAGGGTTAGGCTGTTCCAATATTTGCAAGGTAGAACAACTTTCGCAAAAACCTGGTTTTAGTTCAAAAAAATATTCTGACTTAAATTCCGCAGGGGTTAGGAATCCATTTGCAATTGGCATTTCTCCAAATGACATAAATGGTTCCAGATCAGTTCCACATATACGGCAACTGTATATCATTACTATTCCTAATTAATTTTGTTGAAAACTAGGTAAGTGTTTTTTTGAAATATCCTTTAGAACAGGAAAATTTGAATCCCGATTATGGATGATAGGTTGATCGATTGGCCAATCAATGCCAAGATCAGGGTCATTCCACAATAATCCACCTTCATCATAAGGGTCGAAATAATCCGTGCATTTATACAAAATATCCGCCTTATCGCTCAATGTACAAAAACCATGAGCAACACCTTCAGGTAAAAAAAGTTGTTGAGGACGAGATTCCGAAAGTCTGAAGCCCAACCATTGGCCAAATGTCGGGGACCCTATTCTAAGATCCACACCCACGTCGAATATATCTCCCCGAACAACATAGACCAAATGTCCTTGTGGTTGGGTAATCTGGTAATGCATACCTCGTAAAACATTTTTTGTAGAGTGAGAATGATTATCTTGCACAAATTTGATATCCAAACCCTGTTCTTTATAACGCTCTTTCTGATAGGTTTCCAGAAAACTCCCCCTAGAATCTCTAAAAATATCTAAGTCAATAATTACCATACCAGGAATTGTTGTTTTTTGAATTATCATAGCTACGGATCAACAATAGGACTCATATCAAAACCAACAAAAAAAGGTTTTAAATTTTAGAGCAATAATACTTGAAGAGTTCAAACGAAATATATAAATCTACATTTCTTCGGCTATAACGACTTTAAGTTTGGAGCGCAGCCGGAAAACGGCCTTGGAGTGTATTTGGGATACGCGAGATTCCGTAATACCAAGAACCTCGCCAATTTCCTTCATTGTCAATTCTTCGTAATAATAAAGAGATATCATTAACCGCTCTTTTTCAGGAAGAGTATCAATCGCCTTTGCGATAATCTCTTTAAGTTCATTCAGCCTTAAAAATGTTTGTGGATCTGTATCGCCCTTACCTGCAAGGCAATCCAGCAGACTTTGTTGCTCACCAGATTCCTTGAGAATACCTAAATCTTCCAAACTTAGGATAGGCATACTTTTGGTTTCATTTATGGTATTGAAAAGTTCGTCCATACTGACACCCATTGCACCAGCAATCTCATCATCTTCGGGAGGGCGTCCCAACTCATTTTGTAATTTTTGGACAACACCATCCAAAGCAGAAGCTTTTTGCCGGACAGATCGCGGAACCCAGTCCATTGATCTAAGTTCATCAAGAATAGCCCCACGCACCCTAAATTCAGCGTAAGTTTTGAATTTTGCACCACGAGAAGCATCATACTTATCAATGGCATCAATTAAACCAAGTACTCCCACACTGATCAAATCATCCAATTCGATGTGCGGAGGAAGACGCATTGCTATTCGGTTTGCAACATACTTGATCATCGGAGAATACTCTTTAATTACAGCCTCACGATTCTCCACCGAAATCTCAATTTGATTTATTGCATGTCCTTTAATAGACATTTACTGTCCTCTCATTAAGCTCTTTGGTCCAATTGTGTACCTTTATCTACATCCTCTTTATGATCTTCACCTTCAACTATATCCTCATCATCTTCTTGCAAAAATATAATCCCACTCAGCCAAACCACTAATGTAAAAAGTACGGCACCGACCAATCCACGAACCACCCCAGTTAAGACTGTAGCTCCCATTAATACACTGCCGATGCATAAAAATCCGAATGAGAACAGACCAAATGAAGCGGCCATTTTTTGTATATTTATAGGGTTCATTGGGCTTGGAAAGCACTCCTCCAGAAATAAGGTTGGTTGGAATCTCCCGAAAGAGATTTTGGTTTTTCTTTGTAAATTTTTTCGGCCAGTTTATTTATACACCCACTGAACTTCGAAAAAGGATAAATTTCCAAAAAGGCTTTCTGTTGGCGTATTGCTTTTGGAACATTTGGATCTTGAAAGATATGTCCAAGATATTCGACAGAAACACCTTTTAAGAAGCGGTCGGTAACTGCTGTCAAGTTTCGGAATACACCCTGCGCTTCCCTTTCTGACACGACAGAATTAACTATCAACCTAAAATGTTTTTGTGAATGTTTATTATGTAAAACCTTCATCAATGCATACACATCAGTCAACGAAGTAGGTTCTGTTGTAGCCACCAAAATAGTCTCGTGGGCAGCGCTGCAAAAGAAAGTTACATTTGGGGAGATTCCCGCACCAGTATCAAAAATCAGATAACCATAATTACGGCTGACTCTGTCTAATTCATCCATTAATACCATTTTCTTTTCGGTTTCCAGTTGCGTTAACTCCTGCAAACCATCACCCGCAGGCAAAACATGAATGCCTTCAGGCCCCTGTAAAATGATATCTTCTACATTGGATTCCCCAGATAAGACATGACCAATATGCTTTTTAGAAGCCAACCCCAATAGGATATCGATATTGTTCAAACCCAAGTCGGCATCGACTACCAGCACCTTTTTACCCCTTTTAGACAAGGCATAAGCAAGGTTGGCCACAATGTTAGTTTTGCCAACACCACCTTTACCACTACTTACAGCTAGAACCCTCAAGCCTGATTCGTTCATATCACCGTATGTTATTCTTTTTAAAGTCGTTGCTTGCTTGCCTAATACCATTTCTAACTCCCTAATTTATCTCGAAATCAATTAAAAATCAAACTTATTACCTTATCTGGTACTGCAATCTCCAAATCTTCAGGTACATTCTGACCCATCGTAAAATAAGATAAAGGAATACGATTTCGAACTGAAAAATTGAACACTGAACCAAAACTAAGTCCTTCATCCAATTTGGTAAAAAGGACTCGGTCTACTCCAATAGGTAAAAACTGTTGATAAGTGCTTGTAAATTGTTTTTCTTGCGCAGTAACACTGAGAACCAAGTGTGTTTCCACACCCCCAACCACATCAAAAATCTCTTTAAGCTGACGCGAATAATCCTTATCTCTATGAGAACGTCCGGTGGTATCGATTAGAATAAGATCTTTATCTGAATGCCTCTTTACGATTTCTCGAAGTTCCTCACTCCCTTCTGCCACCTCAACAGGTAGTCGCATAATATCTCCATAAACTTCCAATTGATCTACAGCACCCAACCTATAAGTATCTAGAGAAACTAGAGCTACTTTTTTATTTTTACGGATTACGTAGTCGGCGGCAACTTTAGCAATAGTAGTGGTTTTTCCGACGCCTGTAGGACCGACGAATGCGACTATTTTTGGGCCTTCCGTTTTTAGATTAATTTCCCCTTTAAAAGGAATAATCTTTTTCATTAGATCCATTGCCCGCATTTTTTCTATACTCGGTTTGGTATCCGTTTCAGCCTTAGCCTTTATTAGAATTTTGGATGCCAACCGCTCATCCAATCCGTTTTCCACTAAATGGGAATAAATTTCAAACTGACTGGTTTTTATTCCTAAAGTCTGAGCCTGACTCTTCTCACTTAAAAGATTAAATATGAGAGATTTAATATCCAATCCCTTCTCTTCACCCAGATCCAACTCCTCTTCAAAATTTGAAACGCTGGATTCCTTAAATTCAACCGCCGCCGTTATCTCCACTTTAGTAGCAGCATTTCGTCCTGATAAAGGAGAGTCAGGTTTTATAGAGCGGGTGCTCATAATAAGCGCATCATCACCCAATTCACCTTTCACCTGTTCTAGAGCATCCGCATAATTGCTTGCAGTAAATTTTTTAATTCGCATTTAAGTCCACCACACCTATAGTTTTAATCTGTACAGATGGAGAAACTTCACTATGTGAAATAATTGCAAGATCCGGTAAAAAACGTTCTGTAAATTTTCGAATATGCATTCTCAATCCTGGAGAAGCTAACAAAACCGGAGAAGTCTCAATCGTCGGGGTGATTTTTTCAATCATGTTTCTTAACTTTGAAAGAAACTTCTCAGCGACATTTGGTTCAAGAGCCAAAAAAGCACTTGTTTCAGATTTTTGAATAGACCCTTCGATAATATCTTCAATCCCTTTATCCAATGTCAATACAGACAAGGTTCCATCTGTTGACTGGTATTGCTTTGTAATAGGGCGAGCCAGACTCTGTCGTACATATTCTGTCAAAATATCTGCGTCCTGCGTGAGCGAAGCATAATCGGAGAGTTGTTCAAGAATCGTTCTTAAGTCGCGAATAGAAATTTGTTCTTTAAGTAAATTTTGAAGAACTTTTTGAACCTTACCAAGAGACAACAAATTCGGAATTAACTCTTCAACCACTTTTGGGTTGGTCTCTTTAAATTTATCCAGTAATGCCTGTGTTTCTTGACGTCCCAACAATTCATGTGCATGTCGTTTAATGGTTTCCTTAATATGAGTAGTGATAACCGTTGCCGGATCTACTACTGTGAAACCAGCTAATTGGGCTTCCTGTTTTTTAGTGCTCGGAATCCATACAGCAGGCAAACCAAAAGTTGGTTCTGTCGTTTTAATACCGTCTAATTCTTGTTCAGTTGTCCCAGGATTCATAGCAAGTATCCGACCCATCATTATAGAATCTTTAGCCACATCGACTCCTTTGATCACTACAGAATATTCATTAGATTTGAGTTGTAAGTTATCGCGAATATGCAAAGGAGGAACAATGAAGCCCATTTCCAGCGCAAATTGCCTGCGAATAGATTTGATTCTCTCCAAAAGCTCTCCATTACGTTCCGCATCTACCAAAGGAATCAACTCATATCCAACTTCCAATTCCATCACATCCAATGGCAAAATGGATTCCACTTTTTCCGCTAAAGGCGCCTTAGCTTCATCATCTTTCTTTTTTAGTGCCAACTGTTCGATGTTTTTATTATCCTTCAATTTTTGGTAGGCAATTGTTCCTGTAATCAAGGACATCAAAAAAAATGGGAAATGAGGTAACCCTGGAATCATTCCGAAAAAGAAAAGAATACCTGCAGCAATAATAAACGCATTAGGTTGGTCAAGTAGTTGCTTCATCAACTCACCCGGAAGATTTTTATCAGACTGCGCGCGAGTAACAACCAAGCCAGCAGCTGTGGAAACAATCAATGCAGGAAGCTGAGAAACCAAACCATCGCCAATCGTAAGCAATGTATATATTTGAGCAGCTTCAGAAGCATCCATACCTTGCTGGAAAACACCAATAGCAAATCCACCCAAAATATTTACAAGAGTGATCAAAATCCCGGCAATCGCATCTCCACGAACGAAGCGTATAGCACCATCCATAGAACCGTAAAAATCGGCTTCGCGCTCAAGGTTTCTTCTTCTATCGCGGGCTTCTTTTTCTGTGATCAGTCCGGCATTTAAATCCGCATCAATACTCATTTGTTTCCCAGGAATGGCATCTAAGGTAAACCGCGCAGCCACTTCTGAAGTTCTTACTGAACCTTTGGTAATAACAATAAAGTTAATCATTACCAGAATAATAAAAATAACTGTTCCAACAACAAAGTTGCCGCCAACAACAAAGTTACCAAAAGATTTAATGACTTCCCCTGCAGCGCTAGCACCTTGATCCCCATTTAATAAAATGATCCGAGTTGAAGCAATATTCAAAGAAAGTCTTAAAAGAGTGACAACAAGCAAAAGCGATGGAAAAACAGAAAATTCTAGAGATGACATCATAAAGACAGCCACCATTAATATGATCAATGAAAAAGTAATGCTGAAAGAAATAAGGATATCTAATAAAAAAGTTGGAATTGGCATCACCATAACACCGAGAATTACAATGATTCCTCCGGCGACCAATAATTCCTGAGGTCTTTGACTAATAGTTTTTAAAATGTCATTTTGCGCCATAGTTTATACCTTCAATTCACCAAAATTTTGACAGCTTGAAGCCGATTCGATTATCCTGGAAACCCTTTAAATATATAACTTTTTGACTTCTCTACCATTAAAATAGACAGGAGAACAACTCCATAACCCTTTGATTTAGAAAATATTGCAAGTGCCGTGCCGCACTTATGCTGCAGAGATTATACTAATAACCCCTATTCAGAAATGTTATGAAAGCAAATGGTTGAATATGAAAAATCTTAGCGATTATCAATGCCTTAACTTTGGTTTAGGCCTGATTTGAGTTGGTAGACGTAAGCTAGGATTTCTGCAACGGCTTTGAAGAGGTTATCGGGAATTTGTTGTCCGATTTCCACAGTTTTGTTCAAAACTCTGGCCAGAGGCTTGTCTTCGACAATGGGGATCCCGTGTTCTTTGGCGATTTCTCTGATTTTCATCGCTATATCACCCGAACCTTTAGCTACGACAATGGGCGCAGAATGCTCTATCGCATCGTATTTGATTGCAACAGAAATATGCGTGGGGTTAGTGACAATAACGTCTGCTTCCGGAACGGCAGACATCATACGCTTTCGGGCCATTTCCATTTGCACTGCGCGGATGCGTTGTTTGATTTGTGGGTTACCATCTGTCTCTTTTCTCTCTTCTTTTATTTCCTGCTTGGTCATACGCAAATTCTCTTTGTATGTGAACTTTTGAAATGCAAAATCAAGAAGTGAAAGGAAAATCATGATGATCAGTACTTGGAAAATTATTTCAAGAGCTACAAGTCCCATAAAAGATAATATCTCCCCAACCCCTAATCCCATTAAAGGA
The DNA here is from genome assembly GCA_028345515.1 of Nitrospinota bacterium. Lineage (GTDB taxonomy): Bacteria > Nitrospinota > Nitrospinia > Nitrospinales > VA-1 > UBA8687. Next base: position 33,405 of record JAOMDP010000004.1, on the reverse strand, counting down.
GAGATTTCATCCCAATGAGAACTAATCGTAAAATAGGATGCAGTGGAAATTATTGAAACCTTAAATAAAGATTTAAACAACTCCATCAATGAGTTTTTAGAAAATATTCTTCCAAATCCTTTTAACGGATTTAACTTGTTAAACTTTGGAGTCAGAGGATGAGCAGAAAACCTTAATCCACCAACCTGGACTAAATTAGAGAAAATTCCCGCAAACATTATTAAAAAAAGAAACGGACCTACGATCTTCATAAAAGACTTCATTGTATTCACCGTCACTTTAAAAAGTTCATCGGTCGATAACTGTAGAGAACTGGCTTCAGTAATCATTACATGCCATGACTCCATAACGTTTTTAGTGCTTTGCTCACCCATCATCATAAAACCCATTAGGGAGGCTAATAATATAAAAGATGAATTGATTTCCCGGCTGTGGGCAAAGTTACCCTTTTCTTCAGTATCAGTGATTCGTTTGGATGTGGGCTCCTCAGTCTTCTGGTCTTTATTATCTTCAGCCATTATCTCCCCCTAAAATTAGAGCCCCCTCATGAAACCCATGAATTTAGCAGGCATATCATGCATTTCATTTTGGACAAGAATACTAAAAAAGGAGATCGACAAACCGACCATTAAAAGTCCGATTCCGATCTGCAGTGGAAAACCAACTATAAAAACGTTCATCTGAGGAACGGTTCGTGCCACCAAACCCAAACCAACACTTAAGAAGAAAAGAATGGCCATAATGGGAGCTGAAATTTTAACTGCGGTTGTAAAAGTAGCAGAAAAAAGGTGTAGCACATATTCAGGAGTTACGCTGGCAAAATTAATTTCGAAAGGGTTAATCACAAAAAAACTATCGACAATTGCCTGGAAAATATAATGATGTGCATCGATCGCCAGAAAAATAAAAATAGCAAGAATATTCTGCAACTGCGCTGTCACAGAAACCTGGGTATCTGTCTGCGGATCAATAACATTTACTACTCCAAACCCCATCTGGAAATCCACTACAGTTCCTGCGACCTGAACCGCCGCAAATATGAGTCGGGAAATGTAAGCGATACCTAGTCCTATTGTCAGATCGACCATTAAGAATTTTGACAAATCGAAAAGCCCCTTTGGTTCTGGTATAGGCCTATCTTGAACTAAAGGAAATATAGCAATAGAAAGGAAAAGCATTAAACCAATTTTCACAGCCCCAGGGATCTGTCTACTACCTAAAATAGGAACAAAAATAATCATTGCTCCTACCCGAAACAGCACAAACAGAAACCTCTCAAATTCCGCATAATTAAGATTTAAAATATCCATTACTGGATGTATTCAGGAAAGTTGGTTAAAATTTTTGAGGTGAATGTGAGCATCAACTGCATCAACCAAGGAAAAAAGAGTAAGATAGAGAGAAAAACTGCTAGAATTTTAGGAATAAAAGTTAGGGTGATTTCCTGAATCGATGTTACTGCCTGGAAAATAGAAACGGCGAGCCCGGTCACCAACCCAAAACCAAGCATGGGAGCCGATAAAAGCAGAGTTGTTTTAATACTCTCCATTGCAAAATCAATAATAAATGCCTGTGTCATAGTCTATCTATCCCCCAAAACTTCTCATCAAAGATCCGACGGTTAAATACCATCCATCCACCATGACAAATAACATCAGTTTGAAAGGCAAAGAAATTAAAACAGGCGGCAGCATCATCATACCCATGGAAAGCAAGATACTAGCGACAACCATATCCAAAATCAAAAACGGTATATAAATCAAAAACCCAATTTGAAATGCGGTCTTTAATTCACTAATAATAAAAGCAGGAATGAGGGAACTCATATCCAACTCTTCATTGGTAGTTGGTTCCTTCCCAGAAATATCGATAAACAGCGACAAATCTTTTTCGCGGGTTTGACGCAACATAAATGTCTTGAGAGGTTCGCCTGCTATTTTAAGAGCATTAGTTTGAGAGATTTCTTCATTCAAATATGGCTGCAAGGCTTTATCGTTGATCTCTGTCCAAGTAGGTCCCATCACAAAAAGTGTTAAGAACAAACCCAGCCCAATCAAAATCTGAGTTGGAGGTGTTTGCTGCGTACCCATTGCCTGCCGGAGAAACGATAGGACTATAATGATACGTGCAAACGATGTAGTCATTATCAATATTGAAGGAGCCAAGGTCAGAATGGTTAGAAGAAATAAAACCTGTAAGGCACTAGATACTTTTTCTGGATCTTCAACATCATCTACCCCCAGTTGAATTGAAGGAAGAGAAACGGCCTCTGAAGAAGAAACCATACATCCTAAAAACGATGCCGTTATCAATACAAATAATATAAAAATTATTTTTTTTGTCATGCTCTTGCCGTTTTCATTTTTCCAATTTTTTGCAAAATTTGTTCTTTGGTATCTGAAACCATTGTCTCTTTTTCTTCCTGTGGTTTTGAAAACTTGCTAAGGTAATTTGAAAACTGACCTAAAGCCTTTTCCTTACCCGAAAGGTTTCTATCCTGAATATCTTCGATACGGTTAGAACTCCAACTCGTTATGTTTTTTCCTTTATTTCCTGCATTTCTTATTTCTTCAATCTTTTCATCGCTGGTAATATTGCTGAGGAGTGTTATATTCTCTTGAGATATACCAAGTACCAGAACTTCTCCCGCCACTTCTACTAAAGCAATATTTTTTTTCGGCCCAAGAAACCAAGTGCCCAGAACGCTAACCAACTTGTTTCCTCCGCCGAATGCTGTGTTTTTCAAAACATACTTTTTAAAACCAAAAAATATCAAAAACATTAATCCAAGCACCACGGCAAACATAGAGATCATTTTCATTCCCGATGGAATAAGCTCCATCGGCTTCCCTGTAGGCTTGGAATCTTTTAAAGAAAATAACGCATGTTCTTTGGTATTAATTTTAGCCTCAGGCTGTTTTGTTTGTGATCCTTTTTTATCTATAACCGTGTCTAATAGTGCAGCTTTTTTTATTTGATCGACAAGAGGAACCACCCCTATCCCAGCACGTTTAACTTTAACTTGAGATTTTGTCTTATCAAGTTGGTGTCCTTTATTTTTATAAAGGTAAGAACTCTTTTCAGAATTGGTTGGCAATTTATCTTTTTGATTTTTTATCTTCTCCGATGCTCGGCTAAGGAATTGTCTAAGCTCATCAGCATCCATAATCTCTAAGTTCTTATTTTTTCCTTTTTCAATATGTTCATGCTTTGAAGACACAAAAGAAGATAATGACGCTGTCGAGTCAAATCGTACAATCATAAACCTACCTTGTGACATCAGCTTAAACCCTTTTTCAATACCTGTTACTCCAGGCTTGACATGAAATCGCACTCTTAAAGTTTCATTCTTAAACTGACTGGCAAACACTGTTGTTATTAAAGAACTCTCTGCAGAAAAACTCTTTTTTGAAGGTGAAACAAAAGCTCCTGGAAAATCAATTTGAACAGACTTCTCATAAAATAAAGGCTCTATCCAATTGGTAATTGGCTTTTTAAATTCAAGGCGAACAATATGACCGTTTTTCATTAAATGGGAATGAACATTTTTTAATCCGTTTAAGGAATTCCATTTTCCACTTGCTTTGGCCTGAACATTTGCCCCAACAAAATTATTAGCTAAAAACAAAAATATTGGAATGAAAGTTAAGATTTTTAAAAATCGTTTCATTTGGCACACCTTTACATATTTTTAATCCGTCAAAAACTAGACGTTTTTTGTTTGATTATAAAAATTGCAAAAGACGTACCTAAATGCTCAACAAATTTGATTTTTTATTATTTTTATACAGAGGAAGCGTAAATTAAAGAAATGCATGCGAATATCCAGAGAAGGATTAGGGGCTCGCAGTGGGCTTACTCTCGCATAGACCGGATCGGTTTATGCGAGAGATTGAACACGTTCCATGGGTGAAACAATATCCGTAAGCCTTACACCAAACTTCTCATTTACAACAACAACTTCACCTCGGGCCACCAATTTTTGATTTACCAATACTTCAAGAGGCTCACCAACTAGTTTCGTCAATTCAATGACAGAACCTTGCCCTAATTGCAAAAGGTCATTAATTAACATTTTACTTCGACCCAGTTCAACAGCAACAGTAAGTGGGATATCCAGAATGAGGTCAAGGCTTTTGGTTTCACCCCCTGCTGTTGGTGTTACATTTTCACCTACTTCTCCAGCACCTCCTTCACCCGGTGCTTCAATATCTTCAATATCATCTAGGGCTTCAAAATCTTCTTTTGCGGCTTCATCTTCCATAATTTTATCCTTCCCTTTCAATAATTTCTGTTAACTGAATTGCCTTATTCCCACGTGAAACACCCGGGAATCCCTTAAACTTAGGAATCTGTTCTACCTTTAGCATTAATGGATCTGAAATATCATTACCTAACATGATGGTATCCCCTACTTTGTATTTCATTAAATCTTGTGGTGTTACTTTTGTACTTCCCAGCTCTGCAACCAACTCGATTTCCGTTGTCAAAAGCTCTGAGCGCAAACGCCTAACCCAAACCTGATCTATTTCCATCTCCTCACTTTGGAACTGTGCTTTTAGTTTGGGAATAACGGGTTCAATCGCCGCATAAGGAAGACAAATTGTTAAAGTCCCAGATATATGTTCCATTTCAATTTCAAAAAGCATAACCAGAACAATATCAGTAGGAGGAACAATAGCAGCAAACTGAGGATTAACCTCTGACCGAACAAAGTTGGTTGTCACGGCGTGAACCGGACGCCAGGCACCTTCCAAATCTTCCAAAGCACTTAAAACCACACTTTTGATCATTTTGGTTTCAATGGAACTAAAATCCCTACCAGCAAGATCATCTTCTTTGACACCTGATTCTCCAAAATTAGTACCCGAACCTCCGAAAAATGTATCCACCACGGCAAAAACAAGCTTGTTTTCAACAAGTATAAGACCATGTCCACGCAAAGGTTCCATACGAAAAATATGTAAACTGGATGGAACAGGTAAGGAACGCAGAAAATCGCCAAACTTGATCGTATCAGTGGAAACAGTGTTGACATTGATGGACTTTCGCATCAATGTGCTAAAGGAGTTTTTGAATAATCTGGAAAACATCTGATTGATGATGTCCAGAGTAGGTAGGCGCCCCCTAATGATCTTTTCCTGGCTGGTAAGGTCATAAGGAACAACCCCTGTTTCTGTATCGGGACCTTCATCGGTTTCGGTCGCAACCTCACCATCACCGACGCCCCTCAACAACGCATCGACTTCTCCCTGAGATAAAACCTCACCCTCACCCATTATTCTTGCCTTATTTTAAAGTATCTAAAAAAAATTTTATCACTGAATAATAAACTCAGTAAAATACGCATCCTTTACATGCCCCACCACTAAAAATCTATTGACGCGGGTAGTAACTTCATCTTTGAGTTTAAATTTTCCCTGCACGGAGTAAACATCTTCAAAAGATTTACTACTCAATAAAACAAGAATCGAATCAGTAACTTTTTGAATATTTTCTTTTAATTCTGCGTGTACTTCAGGGGTACTCAACTCTAATGAAATAGTGACTTTTAGAAACCGTTTTCCTGCGCTTCCAGCAAGGTTTACGATAAAAGGATCCAGAGGAAACATGACTCCCATATTTCCTTCTTCTTTCACTACCTTAGAAGCACCCTCCTTGCTTTCGGCAGGAGCTTCCTCCACTGGTTTTTCCTGGAAAAAAGTAATATAGGCAAAATATCCACCTCCGCCTAACACCAATAAACCGACAATAATGCCAATGATCATCCCCCATGGCTTTTTTTTACCAGCGGCTTCCGCATCTTCAAGATCGTCTAATATATCCTCGTCTTCAGCCATAAATCTTTCTCCCGCCCTGTTATCGTAAATAAATAATTTATTTAAACTATAAAAATCAGGGGCTTAATTAATCTTTTTTCTATCTTTGAGCAATTTGTATGCCAAAAAACTCTAAACACATAAGAAACCAGATAACCCTATATATCTAAATACTTTTATCTTAATAGCCTTGAGCAATCAACAAATCATTAAAGGGCAACTTTCTCCTCTAAGGTCATAAGTTTGACGAAAAAACATCCAAATAATAATTCCAATCTGACTGGAACAATGAGGTTTTGTTAAGACAAGCTAACCCAAAGGTTGCAAAATTTTATGGGAATTTTTATCAATATATTATATTACCTCATTCATTTTTTTTCATATAACTAATTGTAATGGCTTTCTAATAAACTGCTCATATCGGAAGAAAGAGTATTGTATCTTGAGGGAAAATTTCAACCAATTAAAAACGCACAGCTTTCTAAATGGTAACCTCCAACCACTGAAACAATTTAACTATAGATAGAAAAATAAAAATGTAGAAAAGGTTAGAAGGTTGGTGGAGGGTCTTAAAAGCGAAAGGTCAGCATGGAACCCAAATAAGTAATATCTGAACCATTAGGAGTTTGCTTAAGAAATTTACCAGCACGGAAATAATTAAAGATTCCTTTTAAATCAATATGACGATTAAAACGATATTTCACTTCGAATTCTGGCTGAGTGCCGACAAAACGCGCTCGGCTCGTCGAACCAGTCCTTAGCAACCCACTGCCAATCGAGTAGATGCCATCATCCAGGCTATCACGCCAAATAAAAAGGGTGCTTGTGGTAAAAGACCAATGGTCGTCCAAGGTCAAATTTATTCGAGGATGCAAATCCCGTTGGTTAATCAAACCACTGGCGGCAAGCTGACTGATATGTTTTCCTTTTGGGAAAAAGGGGTTGAATGAATTTAGATCTGAGTCATTCGGATCATCATCTCCCGAGTAAACATCTGCACGCAGGCTGAAACGTAATTTTTTCAATCCACCGAGCGACCACGTGTAGCCTGTGTCTGACGCAAGGGCATAAGCATGAATATCACCCTGACCAAATTCTCCAAATTGATATAAAAACTCAAAATTGTAATCCAGCTTTTTCCTTTTTCCCCAAATTCGAGTTCCAAGAGTATGACGCGTTTCCTCTGCCTGACCTTGATCGTAAATGGCATTCAAGTTGCGCCAACCCAAATAATAAAGATCGAGGTTTAAAGTAAAGGGCAAATTTCCTCGTACCGTATAAAGGCCCCAGAAAGAATTTGATGCTGCAGATTTATTGTCGAAGACCTCCGGATTAAGAACCACCGGGCGAGCCACGAAAACCCGTACATCCCAATTATCTTTATGGTATATCCCCATAACTGCATCATGGCTGAGACGCATATTCGGTCGTTCTCGATAGTTAATAAAACGCCGACTCCCAAAAATCATTTCCTGCCGTCCCGCTCGGAACGTTAAACGCTGCCCCGTTTTTTTTAAAAAATCAAAATCCACGAACCCCTGGTTTAGGTCAAGCCAGTCGTTATCCACTGCTCGGGGTCCCCCCTCCCTTCCATTTTCTATACCACTCATGAGCTGAACAAAAAAACGTATGCGCTCGCCAGCATGAAGGTCACCATGAAGCAAATATCTCTGCAGGTAATATCCATTATCATCCTGAGTGCCTTTACCCCAGTTATTATTGTTTATAGATTCAAAATGCTGGCGAGTTTCCCCACCCAAGGTCAAATAGAACGACTCCGATTTGTTGAATGATATGTATTTTAGGGAATCAAAATAATCGGTTTTTTTTCCAAGATTTTTTAAAAATCGATAATCTTCCTTGTATCGCGATTGATTAAAGTCAGGACGTTTATTATCAGCCCACGAAAAAGAGGAAAATGTTGGCCAAATCATTATTAATATCAACAGAAATTCTTTTTGTTTAAAAAACATTTTCAAATTATCAGCTAATCAGTTTTTAATCTTTAATGACTTGAACTTAGGAATAAATTATTCTTCTTTTAATAAGTATGAAAAAAATTTAACTCAATGATGGTTAACAAACTAAGATTCTTTATTATTCTTTTTTAAATCATTACTAAGTGTATTAATTCTTTTTAATATTTTCCAGAAAAATTCAAAACCAGAAAACACCCTTGCAAATAGGCGTTTCTTCGATACTGAACTTTTTTACCCAAGGATCTCTTAACAAAAATTTAAGTTTCTATCCTCTTACATAATCGCTAAAATGAGGTAATCACTTTAAACGGAAAAACCTTGCTCACACAGGCACAAAATCAAATTATTTATTTAATGTTTTTGAATGGGCTGCTTTTCTTGGGTTTAAATTTTATTGCTTATTCAATTATTTTTCCCAACATTAGAGGTTCAAAACGCATAGGTTATATGTTTATAACCTGCGGTCTTCTGGCTTTCCTCGTTCAGCAACTCTATCAAGGCATGGTTGCCCTTGATTATCCGCAAGAAAATATAAATGGGTTGATTTTAAGTGGGTTTGCAGTACCGGTATTTTTCGTGTCTCTTTTTTATTATCGAATCAAACGCAACCGTATGGAAAAAGAACAAGAAACCAACAAAAAGGAAAAACATGATTGATCTGAGAAGCGACACTTTCACTCATCCCACCCAATCCATGCGTGATGCCATGGCAACAGCAGAAGTAGGTGATGATGTATTTCAGGAGGATCCAACGATCCAAAAACTTGAAGCTCTTTCGGCAAAAAAAACCGGGAAGGAAGCTGCCCTTTTTGTCCCCAGTGGAACTATGGGAAACCTAATCAGCGTGCTTAGCCACTGCAGTAGAGGTGATGAAATATTATTGGGAGACAGATGCCATATTTCTCTTTATGAAGTTGGCGGAGTTTCTGCATTGGGAGGAGTCCATCCTCGCACCCTCCCAAATAACTGTGATGGCACAATCTCTTTGGATCTCTTGGAAAAAGGAATCCGACATTCAGATATCCATTCCCCCCCTACCCGTCTGATTTGCCTTGAGAATACACACAACTTTTGTCAGGGCTCTCCTCTTAGTCCAGATTACATGGCGTCCGTTGCCGACTTAGCCAAAAAATATGGGTTAAAAATTCATTTGGATGGCGCTAGGATCTTTAATGCAGCGGTAGCTCTTAAAGTTCCAGTGTCAAAACTTACGGAAAAAGTGGACTCGGTCATGTTCTGCCTTTCAAAAGGACTTTCTGCTCCAGTGGGTTCATTGGTTTGCGGATCCTCTGATTTTATAGACCAAGCAAGAAAAATGAGAAAAATGGTGGGTGGAGGTATGAGACAGGCAGGTCACCTTGCAGCCGCGGGCTTGGTTGCTCTTCAAGAATTGGTAAACCGGCTTCAAGAAGATCATGAAAATGCTAAACTTTTGGCTAGAGGAATTGCTACTCTAGAGGGTATTGAACTAGATGAAACTCGAGTGAAAACTAATATCATATTCTTTAATCTGACCGGAATGGAAGGCGAAAAATTTATCGATCAATTAGATAAAAAACAAATTAAACTTCTCATGACTGGTGTAGAAACCTTTCGGGTTGTCCTGCATCGAGAAGTGTCCAAAAAACAAGTTCAAATAGTGATAGAAACTATCAGGGCAATATTAAAAAAACGGTGACCTTAAAGGAGTTTGACAGTTTCAAAGATTGCTTTATAATGAAAAACAACATTTAACTGAATAGGAAAATCATGATAGAACTAGAAATGCAAGATAGAATGGAGTTGGTACGTGAGGCACAAAATGTTGTTAAAAGCCGATATCTTCTATGTATATTAGTCACCCAGCGAATTCACCAACTAGAAAACGGAGCACAACCCACCATAGAGATCGAGAGCGATGAAACTCTTAATAACCCTAAAATATTTTTTGAATTGGCCTTAAGAGAAATTATTGAAGGCAATATGGATTTGGAACAAGTTACTGAAGAATAAAAATCTCCCCAAGGTATTGCCTGCCATCCCAGACATAACTTAAGCTAAACAAGTTTTCCTTAACTAGATAGAATGTAAAGTTTTGCCCAATATTGCTTTTACCTTGAGCGATTAATGCCTTTTTAGGTTTCTAATTTTAAAAGCAAATACCTCACATCTTGATCACTTTTTGGACAAAAAAAAGCCCGCCGATAAATCGGCGGGCTTTCTTAAAACTTCTAATGACTATTTAGGAAGTTCGTCACGCTTGACCTTCCCTTCGTCATACATTTTACGTGTACGCTTGGTCATCCATACCAACCAACCTTGGAAGCAGATAAAAACTGCCGCAATAATTGGAGGCATGTAGTACAAAGACGCAGGCAACGCTGGCTTCAAAATGGTGTAATACCAGGTGGAGATAGCCATATGCTCATCGTGCTCTTTATCTCGACCTGCCCATTGCATGAAACTAACTGGAATGAACTGTTCTGATGGAATCTGAACATCATTCTCGCCCTCTGTAGTTAAAGCTCTTTTGAACATGACCTTTACACGACCCTGATGAAAAATGGAATCTACTACTTCCACTTTGACTTCATCTTTCTCTTGAATCGCATCAAAGCCATTTCCAATCAACTCTTTTACAGTTACATCTAGTTGGTAGCCTTTTTCATTCGGCGGATTAGTTGCATTATAATCCTTTGCTATAAAATTGGCTTTCCAAACATCGACCGGTTTCTTTGAATCACCATAAATAAAATATGGCTTTTCAGCACCAAACAGATCCTGCAACTTCCCAGGCCACTGAATCGCTACGCCGTCGGGATATTCCGGATCCACTGACAAGAACCTATTGTCATATTCAACTAGATAGTAAATAGCTCCTTCTTCTTGACTCCAACGCGAACTAACCCAGAGGTTATCCGCCTTAGGATCAAAGTTTCTCTTACCACGAGTAATTTGTCCAGCTAAAGCGATATAATGCCTCATTGGATTCTCTAGTGTCTCCTCTGAAAGAGGGACAATTCTGTAATCCGTGTAAGAGGACCCCCAACTTGGATCATCAATTTTCGGAACAACAGGACCTTCCGTATAAACTGACTGAATCAAGAAATCAGGAACAGGCTTATTGTTCAGCTTATCGATCTTCTTTCTCGGACAAAGAGAATTTACAAATGCTGCCAATTGCCATCTTTCATTTCCAGTAAGTTGCTCCCGGAAGTTAGGCATAGGCGTCCCGTTCAAACCTGTAGATATCGTACGGGCAATAACAAAAGGATTGTATGGATCTCTGCGAGCTCCACGGAAATTCCAGCATTCCTGCCAGTTTGCAGCAAGAATTGGGAAACCCCAGTCGTCCTTCATTGTTGGGTTACCATCACCGCGGCCTTCCCCGCCATGGCACTCCCAGCATTTGTTTTTAATAAAAAGCTCTTTACCAGCATCGATATGTTCCTGAGGAACTCCTAGATGATAGGGCCCCTTAGTCGCAGCCCAAGGCGCATCTCCGAGAGGGCCTTTGCCGTAATCAGCTGCAATCCCAGGGATGGATGAACTTGCAGTAGCAGCTCCACCTAATACATTGTTGACTTCCTCGTCTTCGTCATCCCATTCTCGATCCTGCACCAAACTTTTGACGAATTGAACAACCGAGAGGATTTCGTCCTCAGACAGGAACTCACCCCAAGCCGGCATTGCCGAACCTTGAAGCCCGTTCTTTACTGTATTGATAAGATTTATATCCAAGGGAAGTTCACCCGAGTCTGTCCAGCGAATTTTAAAAGTTCCTTGGATAAAGTTTCTGGGCCTAGTGTACAATCTCTCTGCGGAAGGTCCATCACCTCCACCTTCCACACCGTGACACCAGACACAGCGTTTAAAATAAACCTTCTTTCCCTTTTCCAGCATGTCTTTATTGACCGGTGTAGGTGCTCCGGCTAAAGCCGTCCCCGGTATCGCGATCAAAGCTACTGCCAGAAAAGATAAAATCAGGCGTTTTAGATAGTTAATGTTCTTTGTCATGGCTATTTCCATATGTTTAGGTTTAGTAACCGTTTAAGTTCAAGTTATTCTCCACCACCAGAGGTAGAACCTTCAGTACCAAATGTTCTTGGATGCCAGCCTGTGTACCAGTACTCAAACAAGATGACCTTCCAGATTTCTTCAGTTTTCAAATGCTCTTCCCATGGAGGCATTGCTGATGACCAAGGGGTAGATTCATTAGGTAGACCTGGTCCGCCTTTTGAAACCCGCCAGAACAGAAACGCTTCCTGTAACATCGCGATGGTACCTGGATCAATGAAGTTAGCCGGTGTGGGATTAAACGCATGTGAGAACATTCCCAAACCATTTAACTGATCACCATGACAGTAATGGCAGTTTTGAAAGAAAATTGTACCGCCTTCTGTCACATACTTCATATATTCTTGCTTGTCCGCATCCAGAAACGGGAAACTGTCTTTATAGTTATCCTGCTCATCAATACGGAAAGGGTTGTTCGTTGATTCCAGCGGATAAGTTTTGCCATGCACTTTCGTGGTAGCAGGAGGAGCAGGATGAACCGTCCTCAACTCAACCGGTTCCTGAAAACTCGGATAAATCGTGTTGTAGGTTGCAAAGCCAACAAGAATTGGCATCGCTGTGAACACAATTATTCTAGCCAATTTGTACTCACCTACAATTGTTTTAACAATCGGTTTCCTAAATTCCCGAAAAGTCTCCGGATCCTGACTAATATAAAGAAAGGTTCCAATGGACCACATTACCATATACGTAATAAACAGAGTCCAGGGAATGTGCGGAGACAAAACATGTTCGTAAAAATAGAAACCTATGCACCAGACAAATAGGCCCTTCAGTGATATCGGGGGACTGAGCCTGAGCATTAGATGTGCGATGATCAGATACGCTACAAACAACAAAAAGTAAACGTATCTGTTAAGAATCCAGCCGACCTCCTTCGGTGTAAAGATAGGAAAAATAGCGTTATGAAACACCGCCAGGCCGACAACAAATACCAAAAAGCTTAATAGAGTCTTATTCACTGTTGTCTCCTATGTTAACCGCCAGCCGGGGGCTCGGTCTGACTAATAAAATTTACAAGCTTATCAAGAGCCTTCACTGAAAGCTGCTGTGAGAAGGTTGTAGGCATTAAACCATCCGGATAAGATTCTCCGGCTTCCTCATTAAAAACTACATAACACCCAGGACATAAAATTGATTCTTGCACATATTCCTTGGTATTAGTTGCCTTACCTTTATAATTTGGATCCTTGATCCTCTTTGGCGCATTGATCTTCTCATGCAGCTTTGGACCTAATTCCCCAAGAGCTCCCTCAACACCAGGGATAGTGTGACATAGCGGGCAACCCAGCTTGTTGATCATGGCTTGAATATCTTCTTCGCCAGTCACAAAAACAGGACCCTCCTCATCACTTTCTTCCTCGGCTACAGGAGCCTCCCCACTATTACCTGCATCATCCTGAGGCAATGGAACCGTTACTGTTCCAAATTCACCAGGTGTGTCTTTGGATTGAAGATAGGCAATAACCGCGTGTACCTCGGTACGGCTCAGACTGATCGGTGGCTTGGTGATAACAGGCATTGGGCTTTTTGTATCATTAGCCTTACCATAACCTTCTACCACATAGCAAGTCGGACACATTAGGGACTCACGAATGTAGTCTTCACCCGTCATTTCTTCCGGTCCATGCTGGCGCCTATATTCTTCCGGGATCTGATCATATGCACCCTTAACAATTCCCGCAGCAGGTTCTGTTTCACCTACGGCTACTGGACTTGTCTTATACCTTTCTTCTTTCACCCGGTCGTGACTTCTTTTTTCAACCCCAAAAAGGTTTGGACAACGACCAATATTATTACCCGCTTCAAAAGTATGGCATAAAGGGCACTGACCTTTACCAATTGCCTTTTGACCGGCTACCTGCTTCGCACCAAAAATAATCACGCGACCCATTTCGGTAAATTCTTCCATGGTGAGATCACCTACAACCGCCGCTTCTTTGGGCGGGGGGTCAGATCGCTGTTGGGGCAACCAGTTGGTGTATCCCGCAAGCAGCACCGATATAGTAGTATAAAAGAAAAAGGCTCTAATAATCGGTGCCGACTGCCTTTCAATTTTATTACTCTTGAAGAAAACTCCCCAAATAATCAATAGGAGGATTATGGTCCAAAGATAGGTTGAAAAGAAGAACATCAACTGATCTCTTTGCACAAGGCTGAACATATGAACAGTCATCATAAAACAGGTGATGGCGAACACACCGAAAATACCACCCCAAAGAGGGGTATTCAAGCCGCCCCTCTCCCTACAATGCTGGATAACATTGCCGAACACGTAGACACCAAATAAGGCAAATATTATCGACAGAAATGAAAATAATATGTCGTGCTGCTCTGGTAACATTTTTCCCTCTCTCCTATACCCTCAGATTAAATCTGGGTTGAGCGCCACCAAGTTCAGGAGGAGCACTCAACCCAGAAAGATAAGTGTTATTGTTGTTGTTGCGCTGGAACCGGTACTCCTTCAGGAGCCTTAGCCGGAGATTTCTTGGCTGTCAGGCTACCCACCCAGAAAACCACAACAAATTGAGTCCAAACGAACAAGGCATTAAAGGTAAGCATCTTACCTGCCTCACCGATGGTCAACGTGTAAGCATCTGGAGAGTTATCGCGAACAACTTCCGTTACATGCCAGAACAAACGCACGGCGGAACGGATATATCCCATTAGACCCATCAACCAAGTAAAGGAAATCGCCAAGAGAAAAATAGCGTATGTCCCAACCTTGGATTGGGTTCCCCATTGAATATCTCCATAAGATTCAGAATCTTTAAACATGGAAATATTGATGGCGGTACCCGCAAATAGGGTCGTAAGAGTTGATGTTACCTGAGGCACGGACAGTCCAACCCGCTGGTTAGCAGGCAAGAAATAACCATACACACCGAGGAAGATGATATTGGCAGCGGCACCAACGAAGATTGCCGTTATCCAGCAGTTTCCTACGGTTGCCCAAGGAACATTGATCTTCTTGTTTGCTCTCTGATAAAGGAGAAAACAGAGGACGGTACAGGTGATCATCAGGTTAACCGCTGTGTTCTTCGCCGACATTACACCAAAGTGACCCACTACCGGATGCTGCGCGCCACCCATCTCCTTCAATTCAGCGGGAGTCATAACGATAGTGTGCGGCGTCATCCACATAGTGAAACAGCAGATTAAGAGCAGAACCATGTACTTACAATACTTCATATATCGATGTGATCCCTTGACCCTCGACATACCGTTATGCAAATACGAATTCGCTCCAAAGAACAGAAGGCCGATCATTACAGCCTGAATGATGAACAACCAAGCCATGATCCCACCCATCAGAGTGATACCCATCTGTTGGCGGAAAGCATAAACCTCTTTCATCAACCAGTAACCCGCAAACGGAAGCGGGATCAAACCAAAGATCGCGATGAACATAGCAACATAACAAACCCAGTCGTAATGCGCGCGTTCTTCTTCGGTTTGAGCTGTTAAATAATGGTATGCAGCATAAGCACCAACTATTCCACCACCGAAAACGATGTTTCCAAGAATACGATGTACCCCCACAGGGTTCCAAAGGGTAGAGTGAATTACGTGCCATATATTACCTAGGAACCGGCCCTCTGAATCAATTCCACCAGGGGCTTGCATAAATGTTGCCCAGGAATTGGCCAGATACATCAAAACCGTCCCAATGAGATTGAGAAGAACAGAGAGACTACAGTGGATCCATTTCAGGAACTTGTCATCCTTCATCTTGTCCCAACCATAATAGTAAACATAAAGAACACCCGATTCCGCAAGAAACATCAACGCATAAACATGCATTACAGGGCGGAATATACCTGCCATGTATTTGAAGAAACCCGGGAATAAAGTGATAAACGTGAATAGTAGAACACCACCCAAGATAGCGGTCCATGAATAGGCGGTCAGACTGACCTTCATCAGGTCATGCGCTAACCGGTCATACTTCTCAGACATTACAGGATCTTCTTCTTTGGTTCGGATTCCGATGAACTCAATAATCATACAGAAAATCGGAACCGCCAGAACAAAACTACCAAAGTAGAGATGCTGTTGATTTGCCACCCAAAGAATCATTCTACTAGGAGCAAACTCATAATTGTTATAGTCCGACTCACCCAGTTCAGGTGCCGGAAAACCACTCACCGGTCCTTTAAGCGGATTACCTTCCCAATCCTTATAGAAAACGTCTTGGCTCCACTCAATTTCCGGTTCGCCTTCGCCTTCAGCGACCTCTTCTGCCTGTACTTCCTTGGCAAAGGCCTCTTCTGCGAACACTTGCTCAGCAAATGCCTCTTTGGCATCCGCAATGCCGGTCATCCCTGGAATAAGATAAATGGCAAGCGCCACAATCAAACCCAGTGAAAATGTCCCGATACTACGAGTATTTTTCCCCAACATGGCTTTAACCTCCTTTTGGATCTGATCAGGATCCGTTGCTAGTAATACGAAACTTAAATTTAATAAGGTACCTATTTTTTCTATAAACTCACTCTAACTTAATTCTCTTATTTCAGAATAACTTTTCCAAAAAAATCAGCAAAACCCAAGAGCCTCATCACCGAAAACTATGCCCGGATTATTTGAGTCCAACCAATTAGATTTGAAACACCTTTATTTTAAAGCAAAAGAAAACCTTAAGCCACCTATTTTCAAGGCTTTTTTCATCACATCATTCAGGCTTCTTTTTGACGTACAAGTGCCCTAAATTTGGGTGATTAGATCATAGCCTTAACAATGTGTCAAGACAAAATCGACCCCCCTCAGCCCTTAAAAAATAATGTTTTTAGGATTTTTTTTAAGGCTCGTTTAGACGCAATTTTACCGACTTTGCATGAGCCCCTAAATCTTCCATTTCTGCTAGCAAAGTTACAGTTTTGCCACAATTTTGTAATGCTTCTTTTGTATAAGAAATTAAGCTGGTGCGCTTGATAAAATCGTAAACACCTAGAGGCGAAGAAAATCGCGCTGTACCACTCGTGGGTAAAACGTGGTTGGGACCTGCCAAATAATCCCCCATTGCCTCAGGAGTGTAATGCCCCATAAACACAGCCCCTGCGTTTTTCACTTTTTCCGTCCACTTTTCAGGATTTTCAATGCAAAGCTCTAAGTGCTCAGGTGCAATCTTATTAGCCATATTCACGGCCTCTTCAATTGTGTCTGTGACAAACAAATAACAATTATTATCCAAAGAGGCTTCTGCAATGGCCTTTTTATTCAAAGTTTTTACCTGGCTCTTTAATTCCTGTTGGACTTCTTTAGCCAGACTTTCATCTGGGGTCACTAGGACAGAGATAGCATCTTCGTCATGCTCTGCCTGAGAGAGCAGGTCCGCAGCAACAAAAACGGGGTTAGCGGAACTATCTGCGATAATCAATATCTCACTAGGTCCGGCAATCATATCGATATCCACCACTCCGAAAACCAGCCTTTTTGCCAAAGCCACAAATATATTTCCCGGACCGACGATTTTATCTACTCGGGGTATCGTGTCTGTCCCGTAGGCCATGGCAGCCACCGCTTGGGCTCCTCCAATCTTAAATATTTCGGTTACCCCTGCCAAATCGGCTGCAACCAATACATGGGGCCGGGTCTGACCGTCTGGAAATGGAGAGCACATTATCAATCGCTCTACACCCGCCACTTTTGCCGGAATAGCATTCATCAAAACAGATGAAGGGTAAGAAGCCTTACCCCCTGGAACATAAATTCCTGCCAACTCAATTGGCCGAACCATTTGCCCAAGCGTGATTCCCTCATCTTCATAAGTCCAAGAATTTTGCTTTTGTCTTTCATGAAACAAACGGATTCTTTTCGCAGCTTCCTTTAGAGCATTTAGCTCTTCTCCATTTAATTCTGTGTAGGCCGTCTTTATTTCATCTGGGGTAACCCGGATTTGCGCTAAAGGCAGGCTGTGTCGATCATACTTATGCGTTAACTGCAAGACAGCTTCATCGCCCTTTTTCTTTACGTCTTTTAAGATTTCCCGGACCCTTTCATCTTTAGTAAACAAATCCGTATTTGATCGATTCACTAAATCGTCCACCACATTAGCGTAATCGGGTTCTGAAAATTTGCAAAATTTCATTTTTAAAACTACTCCTGCTCAATAGATATTTTATCAAGAATTGATTTTGTCATACTGCCGTCACTAAGCCCTGCCTGATCCATGAGCATTAAATGTGTTTTTAAAAATTTCAAGTCTTCTGGTAAATCCACATCGTACCAAACCGGCAACAACTCAAAAGGAATATGACCATCTTGTATTCGCTGCAAGGTTTCATTTAGCACCTTATCGGTTCCCCAGGCAATACTGCTAAAAACCTCAAAGACTTTACCCTTCATTGCTATCAGGTAATAACCGCCATCAATACTTGGACCCAATACCAAATCCTTTTCCGAATCCATTGCTTTATTGATATAAGAAACAGGTAAAGATGGGCTGTCTGACCCAATGACGGCAACCTTCTTATAACCCTGCTTAAATCGGTCGATAAAAGCCTGACGCATTTTATCTCCAAGGTCTTTTCCTTGCTGGCAAAACAAGGTTATACCCGAACTTTCTGTTTTATTAAAGAATCCAGAGTTGTTTCCTGGGAAAATCCCCACAAAGCAATCCGCATTATCAACCTGATGAATTTTTGCCAGGCTGTCTTCCAGAAAACATGTATAAAGCTTTAAAATGGTTTCATTATCTAGAAGTGAGTTCAAGCGTGTTTTTACCTGCCCAAGAATAGGATCACGAGCAAAAAGAATTACTGCATTATCGTTGTTTTTCTCCATTCACTTTTGGCCATGACAAAAGAATAAAGTTTGAAAATCAAAAATGCGTCTGCCAATGCCAAGGGGTTGACTCAATACGCAAAGCCTCATAAAATTCAATTATTAAATCTCTTTCTCATCTTTACGAAGGAACCTTCACCATCCTCGATTTCGACCTTTCGCTATTTTACTGGATCAACCAGCATTTTCAATCCCGAATGATGGATAAGTTCATGCTGTTTGTAACTATTAAAGAAAACTTCTACGTAACTGGCCTGTTATGTCTCTTAGCGCTTCTAGGAACCTATAAAAATCGTGGGCTTGTTTTTATTATCGCCGCAGGTATTGCTATTGGCCTGACAGATGCCATAGGGCACAATATTTTAAAAGAAGGTATTCAAAGAGTTCGTCCTTGTCATATACTTCCCCAGGACATTATAGGAATGGTAAGTTGTTCTAACAGCTTTTCTTTCCCCTCCAATCATGCTGCTAATTCATTTTGCGCTGCAACTCTTTTGAGCCTATGTTTTCGTAATACTACACTAATGGCCTTTGCATTTGCCTTGATCATTTGCTACTCGAGAGTTTATTTAAGAGTGCATTACCCTTCAGACATTCTGGGCGGAATGGTTTTGGGCGTTTTAATGGGATTTCTAGGGTACCTGATTTATGGAAAAATATTAAAATATATACAACTCTCACTAGCCTTGCCGAATGAGCCCAAAAAAAATTCTAATAATTAAACTGAGTTCACTAGGAGATGTCGTTCACACCTTACCTGTTTCACGAACACTGCGGCAGGAATATCCTAAATCATATATTGCATGGATTATTGAAGAGCGTTACCAAGAACTCTTATATAAAAATCCTGATATTGACGAAGTCATTCCTATTAATACCAAATCCTGGCGCAAAAATTGGAATAGGAAAACCCTTGGAGAAATACTGCGTACTATAAAAAAAATACGCTCGGAAAAATTTGATGCGGTTTTTGATTTGCACGGGCTTATTAAAACCGGAGTGATTGCAATGCTAAGCGGTGCACGGATAAAGGTTGGATTCCATAAAAATAACTGCAAAGAAAAAATCAGCTCTATTTTTACCAATAAAAAAGCGCCTTATATGGGAAGCGGAATTCATATCGTAGACATGTATCTCAACTTGATTAAAACATCTTTAAGGATTCAAAAAGAATCGAAACAATTTCTTCTACCTGAACAACAATGGAAAAAAGTCGAAGACTTTTTTCAGAATCAACCTGAGCTTACCGCCAAACCTATTATTGGAATCAACCCCGGCGCTGGGTTCGAAAGTAAACTCTGGGAACTAGAACGGTTCGCACAATTGGCAGACCGAATTACCTCTGAAATGGACTACTCCATACTATTGACTTGGGGACCTGGAGAAGAACAAAAAGCCCAACAAATTGCCGCATCTATGAAGCAAAAAAGCTGGGTGGCTCCCGCCACTTCCATTCAAGAATCTATTCACCTTTACAAACACCTCAAACTGCTGGTAAGTTGTGATTCAGGGCCACTCCATCTTTGCGCGGCATTGGGTGTGCCTACCGTGTCATTATTTGGGCCCACAGACCCGGTAAGAAATGGAGCATATGGAAGGAATCATGATACCGTCTATAAAGTCCTCGCATGCAGTTTCTGCTGGAAAAGAAAATGCCCATTGGACACCAAAGAATGTATGAAACAGATAACCGTAGACGAAGTATTTGAAACGGTTCGATGCAATCAAGCAAAAAAAAATTGATAGGGAGTGGTTTATGGGAATAGATAAAGAGCTGCTGGATATTTTGGTTTGCCCTAAATGTAAAGGCGACCTGGAATTAAGTGAAGGGGAGGACAGCCTCATTTGCAAAACTTGTAGTTTAAAATATCCTATAAAAGAAGATGTACCTATAATGCTAATTGATGAAGCCCTTCCTTTAGATTAATGGAAGGTTCGTAGCAACCCCTTTTTAAAACTAGCACTTTCCATCTTCGGATCGAACATTGCTCCGTAGTACTTGAAATTCCGTATGAACAAGTTTCTTCGCTCCGTTGAATACCATATCAAAAACACGCTCTGGAAAGTTTTTGGATTATTTGCCAAAAAAGATGTGCCTTTAGCGCCACTACCTCTCGACTTCTCAAAAATTACCAACGTGCTTGTAGTCCGCTCTGACAGGTTGGGAGATGTCGTACTATCAACACCTGTTTACGAATCCTTAAAGCACTCTTTTCCCCATTTAAAAATCACAGCGATGGTAAATCCAATTCAAGGAGGAATTCTGGGAAATAACCCGAATCTTCATAAGATCATATTAATGAGGCGAAGACGATTTTGGCGTGCCATTCGTGAATCTCGTAAAGGAAAATTCGATCTCGCTATCACGCTAAATAAAAAATTCAGCGCAACAGCAACATTTTTTACACTGTGTTCAAATGCAAAAATGAATGCAGGTTATCTACATCCGCAGAACCCATGGAAATATAGCATAAGACTGCCTATAAATAGCTCCCCTTGTCATGAAATTGAAAACAACTTGGCACTTCTAAAGTATATGGGGGTAACTAAAATCATTTCACAACCAAAAATCTACTTTAACGAAAGAGAAAATCAAAAAATAGCCGAAATCATGAAGTTTAGGAAAAACGAACTCCCTTTAATTCTGGTTAAAATAGGTACTCGTATTAATGAATGGGGGTGGAATTGGAAGAAGTTTCAGTCTGTCATAGAACATATTTTAAAAAATAATATTGCCGAAATCTGGGTTATCAATGGCCCTGAAGAGCAGGCCGAGCTGAAATCAAAAATTTCAGAAATGAAATTTAAACCCAGACTCTTACCACTTGTGAAAACAAAAGAACTTGCACTTTTAATCCGACAATGTAATCTTCTTTTTTGTAACCATACTGGTATCATGCACCTTGCAACAGCAGTTGAAAAACCTGCTTGTGTGATTTTTAAGCATGGAGAAATTCAACGATGGGGACCCAGGCATCCTATAAGCATAGTACTCGAAGAGCGTAACCAAGATAATTTAATGCCCGAAACTGTTATCAAAACTCTCCAAAAAATTTTGAAAGACACATACCATGACCAACGAACCCAATAAAACCTCCTCAAAATCAAAAATAGCTACTACAGGTTTGATTTTTGAAGAACCGGTCGTTTTTGAGCTAGGGTCACCCAGTCGCAAGGCTTATTCTCTACCAAACTGTGATGTTCCAGAGATAAACTTGGAAACCTTACTTCCCGCTCATGAGATTCGTGAACCCATTGAAGAACTTCCAGAGTTAACAGAACTGGATGTAGTACGTCACTACACACGATTGTCACAATGGAACTTCAGCATTGATACTAATTTTTATCCATTGGGATCATGCACCATGAAGTACAATCCGAAAATAAACGAAACTCTGGCACGCTTGCCCGGTTTTTCGGGACATCACCCCATGACCCCGGACGAAGACTCGCAAGGAAGCTTACAACTCATGTACGAGTTACAAGAGTGTTTAAAAGAAATAAGTGGTATGGATCAGGTCAGTTTACAACCCGCTGCTGGAGCTCAAGGTGAGTTTGCCGGTATGCTGATGATACAGGCCTATCACTCAGCAAATGGGAACCCCAGAAAAAAAGTTTTGCTGCCCGATTCAGCGCACGGTACCAATCCTGCCAGCGCAATGCTTTGTGGTTATAAAGCGGTACAAATCCCTTCCAACTCCGAAGGCTTGATCGATATTGACAAGCTAGAAGCGGTTATGGACGAAGAAACCGCAGCAATCATGTTGACCAATCCCAACACATTAGGAATGTTTGAAAAAGATATTTTAAGGATCACGGAAATTGTGCATAGTAAAGGCGGCTTAGTATATTGCGATGGAGCTAATTTTAATGCAGTTATGGGTATAGTCAAAATGGGTGATTTGGGAATAGACGTATTGCACATCAACCTACATAAAACCTTTTCGACTCCTCATGGAGGTGGTGGACCCGGAGCAGGCCCTGTATGCATCAAAAATATCCTGGAACCGTTTTTACCAAAACCAGTAGTAGAAAAAACAGAGAGTAAATACTTTTTAAATTATGATCGACCAAACAGTGTAGGCAAACTAAAAATCTTTAACGGCAATTTCGGAATGCTACTTCGCGCTTATGCCTATATCCGCACTCTCGGTCCGGAAGGAATTCTTGAAGCTGCACAATCCGCCGTTTTAAACGCAAACTACATCCGCGCTAAACTTAAAGACATATTCCATCTGCCATTTAAGCGGGCCAGTCTGCACGAATGTGTATTTAATGATAAAGGTCAGGGTGTAACTACCATGGACTTTGCCAAAGAACTTATTGATTATGGATTTCACCCTCCGACAGTCTATTTTCCATTAATCGTAAAAGGTGCATTGATGATCGAGCCGACAGAAACTGAATCGAAAGAAACTCTCGACATGTTTATTGAAGCGATGAAGTCTATTGCAAAAAAAGGTCAGGAATACCCGGAAAGTTTTCAAGATGCTCCCAGACTTCCAAAAGTATCGCGGCCAGATGAAGCTCGCGCTGCACGTAAGCCCATTCTTCGATGGAGAAGAGATCATCCCTCCACGGCATAAAGTCATACACCTAATACAATACAACCAAGATTGTGTTGGCTAAAATAGGCAGGCATCAAGATTCAATCAATAAGAACTTCAACAGTAGCAAAACAGCGGTCGTCACAATACCTGCCCCTATAAGATTTAGAACCAATCCTGCCTTTGACATCTTTGGCATACTAACCCAACCACTACCAAAGACAATGGCGTTCGGTGGGGTTGCAACTGGCAACATAAAAGCAAATGAAGCTGCCAATGTTGCAGGTACCATCAAAAATAAAGGGTGGATATTTGCTGCTATCGCTGCCATGCCTAGTATAGGTAAAATCACCGTTGTTGTTGCTGTGTTCGAAGTCAACTCGGTCAAAAAAGTTACGGCAAGACAAATTACCAACACAGTTAACCATAAGGGCCAATCAGAAACTCCAGTCAGTTTCTCACCAAGCCATTTATCAAGCCCACTCGCGCCAAACCCTGCAGCTAATGCAAAACCGCCACCAAAAAGAACCAATATGCCCCAAGGAGTTTTCGTTTGCACTGTTTTCCAGTCCAAAGCGAACCATTCGATTTTTCCATTCAAGTTTAATCCTTTTGATCCATTTACTGGAAACAACAACAATAAAATTCCCATAGTCATAGCAACGGTTGAATCGTGCAGAAACTGAGAGTCTTCAAACAAAACCGACCAACCAGGCACAATAAAATCCCCAACAATTATTGGACGTCTAAAAATCCAGAGAAACGCGGTCATACAAAAAATAGAAGCCACAATTTTTTCCGCTCGACTCATTACCCCTAACTTATCCAGTTCTTTTTGAATAATTTTATCTTCTACAACTTCCAATTGGCTGAAAGGAAAAGGTGAAATAATTCGGTAAAGATAAAACCATGTTAAGGGGATAAAAACTAAAACAATAGGCAGAGCCAAAGTCATCCACTTAAAAAAACTGATGTCGGGATTATCTGGAAAGAGTTTTTTATAGAATCCAGCAAACACAATATTTGGAGGCGTACCTATAGGAGTACCCACTCCACCAATACTGGCTGAGTAAGCAAGCCCCAGCATAAGGACAAGTCCTAATCCATTTATAATCTTTTCTTGGGAACCGGCGTTTCGCTCACCATTTAGGGAAGCATCTAAAGCGATTTGCCGAACTACTGCCATCGCAACTGGAAACATCATCATTGTGGAAGCCGTATTGGAGATCCACATCGATAAAAACGCGGTGGAAATCATGAATCCCAAGACAATATTTTTTGGATCAGTCCCAATTAAATTGATGATCCATAGCGCAAGACGTTTATGGAAAAACCATTTCTCCATGGCAAGCGCAATCATAAATCCGCCAAGAAATAAAAATATAAGATGATTTGCATAATTTGGTGCAACTTGTTTGCTCGACATAATACCAAGCAATGGAAATAGAATTAATGGCATTAACGCTGTTACGGCAAGCGAAGTGCCTTCACCTAGCCACCAAATAGCCATCAATGCAACTACCCCGAGCATCCGCTGGGTGCTTTCGTTCATTCCTTCAGGTAAAGGCGAGAGCAATATCCCGCAGAAAGCAGTAAGGCCGACAAGCAAAACTATAATTTGTTTTTTGAATATGGAATGCATTAAAGGATATTAACGTTTTAGGTTTTTGCAAACAAGCATGATACAGAAAAGCTGACCCTCTCCTGGTAACTCATATTGAAATTTTAAGAAGTATTACTACACTGTATTATCCGAGAAAGTTCTACGCATTTAATAAAAATAACGTATTTATAAGAATAGTTTAATTTTAGAGAGGAGGGTTATCTGGTTAGTGGGTACTCGAATGCGAACCTGAGAGGATTTGATTGATTTTGAGAGTAGAAATAATATGGGTGTCCATTCCCAATTGTGTGGGAGTATAACCCAACGCCAGCGCAACCAATTGCGGGAGATGTAAAATAGGGATGGACTGGTTTTTCTTTTGTAGTAACTCTATTTCCGGCTGATAAGAATCAAGACTCAAATGACAAAGAGGACATCCAGTAGCAACAACATCGGCGCCATGCTCGATCGCATCTTGCAAAGCATTTCCAGACATACCTAATGAAGCGTCCTTATTCATCATGACAATCGGGAATCCACAACATTTAACTCTACTGGGGTAATAAACTGGTGTTGCTCCCAAAGCAGCGAAAATATCTTCCATCCCCGTAGGATTGTCGGGATTTTCAAAGTCAGATCGTTCGGACGGACGTAAAACATAACAACCATAAAATGCTGCAACTTTGAGTCCGGTCAAAGGACGTTTAATGCGCGACTTCAATCTTGCCATTCCTTCTTCGGTTGCGAGGATATTGGCAAAATGCTTGATTCTTGTTTTTCCGTTGTACTGATGCCCCCCCTCTTCAAGGATGTCGTTGACTTTTTCTTTATACTCTTTACTTTCGTTCAAATGTGCTTCAGTTTTTTTTAAGGTCCCCTGACAGGTTGAACAAATGGTGACAATATCCAATCCCTGTTTTTCAGCAATGGAGAACGAACGTGCATTCAAGGCATCTGCCAACAGCGGACTTTTTTCTGAAACCACTCCTGCTCCACAGCAAGATGCACTTTTCATTTCTACAAATTCAAAACCCAAACCTTCGGCCGCTTTCGTGGTAGAAAGCATCAATTCTCGAGTCGCCCCTTTGGCGACACAACCCGTGAAAAGTGCGAACTTCATTGATCCAACTCCTTAAATATACGTTTGACATCATCAACCTCCTCTATGGAGTGGTGGATGACCGGCGGAACTTTACCTTTAAGCAACATTCTAAGCCCAACCGGAATAAGGCTAAGCAACCCTGGGATATTGAAAAAACCCATCGACTCAACCGGAATTCTATTTTCGTTCAAATTGCCGCTTCTTTTAACAGAATTTGTAAAAGATAGCGCATGTCGAGCTCCATTATTGTTATGCACTCCTTTTTCCAATGCAACAGTCATAATTTCTTTAATACGGTCGAAAGGCCGTGCGGGTTTGGGACAGCGTTCTACACATTCTCCACAATGAGTACAATCCCAAATTCCTCCCGGCTCACTCAAATCCTGCACCCGTTGCAAAGTTTTTGAGTCACGAGAATCCCCGACAAATCGTTGCGCTTTGGCAAGAGCAGCAGGCCCTAGGAAGTTATCATCCACCTCTAAAGTGTTGCAGTCGGAATAGCAGGCACCACACATGATGCAAGTACTAGAATCATCAATAATTCGGAAACCTTCCTGAGACTGATGCCTTTCTTTTTCTGGTGGCTCGTCTTTAGGTTCCAGATAAGGCTTTACCTTATTAATTTTGTCCCAGAACGGTGTGAAGTCGACCACCAAATCTTTCACTGGTTTCATATTGCCGAGAGGTTCCAGAGTAATAGTATCGTTGTCATCCACAAGGTGTTCTGCCTGTCGTTGACAGGCAAGTAAGGCATGGCCGTTTGACTTGACCGCACATGAACCACAGATGGCACTTCGGCAAGACATCCTGTAGGAAAGGCTGCCATCGAGAGTCCACTTGATCTGGTTCATACAATCCAGAAGCGTAGCACCATCGGGAATATCCAATTGGAATTCTTCGAAATAGGGCTCGGGCTGTTTTTCCGGATTGAAACGTTTGATTCTGAATGTTGCCATCAATATTTTCTTTCTTCAGGTTGATATTTTGTGATCACCACCGGTTTGGTTTTTACGACAAAGCCTTCCGCCGAATCATAAACCAAAGAATGATGCAGAAATTTTTCGTCATTGCGTTTGGGGAAGTCGGTACGAAAATGGCCTCCTCGACTTTCCTGCCGGTATAACGCTGTGAAGGCAATGATTTCTGCCATACTCAGCATATTTCCTAATTCTATAATTTCATATATTTCAGTATTAAATAGCTTGCCTTTATCGGTTACTTTACCTTTTTTGAACCGCTCCTGCAGCTTTTTGAGAGTTTCGATACAGACCTTAAGTCTTTCCTCATCCCGGAAAACACCGCAATGCGACATCATAACTTCTTTCATTTCGTCACGAATCTGGTTGTAACTTTCGCTACCCTCTCTTTGGAAAATATCCTCAAACTTTTTTAAGACCTTGGCCTTTTCCTGTCCTTCATTAACATTACCAAAATCCTTGCCTCTTGCATATTCAAGGACAGATTTACCCGCACGTTCGCCAAATACCACGGCTTCAAGGAGAGAATTGGTTCCCAGCCGGTTTCCTCCATGAACAGACACACAAGAGCATTCACCGGCGGCGAAAAACCCTTGCATTTTTGTTTGATCCGCATCAATGACAACGTGCCCTTCTTTATCCACAGGAATACCACCCATAGAATAATGGGCTGTGGGTTGGATGGGTAGAGGATCGGTAACGCAATCGATCCCGAGAAAGTCGATTGCCAATTGTCGAATTTGCGGCAGGCGTTCCATGATTCTCGCTTCCCCAAGATGTCGAAGATCGAGATGAATGCAGTTTTCTCCATTGATCCCGCGTCCGGCATCTATTTCACTTTGTTCGGCACGAGCAACAATATCGCGTGGCGCCAACTCCATTCTGGAAGGAGCATAAGTTTCCATGAACCGTTCGCCTTTATCATTAAGAAGATAAGCTCCTTCGCCACGCGCGGCCTCAGAAAATAAAATACCCTGCCGGTATAATCCAGAAGGATGAAACTGCACAAATTCTGGATCTTCAAGGGGAATACCAACCTCAAAAGCAGCCATAACGCCATCGGCGGTACTAGCAAAAGCATTGGATGTAATTTTAAATACGCGACCATAACCTCCGGTACAAAAGACCACAGCCTTAGCACGAATAACTTCTACTTCACCTGTTTGAATATTACTTACGATCACACCATTACAACGATTATCATCAACCACCAAAGAATGCATATACCATTCGTTATATATTTTAACCGACTTGGAGTTTTTCATAAGCTGCTCGTGAAGAGCATGTAGAATTGCATGACCGGTTCGGTCGGCTGAGAAACAAGCACGGGGTTTGGAATGCCCCCCAAAAGCACGCTGAGCTATCTTTCCTTCGGGAGTACGACTGAATACACAACCCATATGTTCAAGTTCATAAATAACTCTGGGAGCTGCTTTGACATACTCCTCAACTGCATCCTGATCATTGAGAAAGTCACCGCCCTTTACGGTGTCATACATATGCTCTTCCCAACTATCTGGCTCTGAGTTTCCCAGTGCTGCAGCAATTCCACCCTGAGCTGCTCCAGAATGCGAACGGGAAGGATATACCTTGGTTAAAACTCCTACATCGAGCTCTTTGCAAACCTCAAGAGCACAACGCATTCCAGCCAGGCCAGCACCTACGATCACAACATCATGTTCGATCACAGAAACACCTCAAAACGAGATATGATTTTTTGTTAATCCATGACAGGCTACGCACTTTTTATATCCTTAATGGGTTATTGCAATCATAATTTATATCCGTCACCTAAAAAACCTAAAACCACTGCACAAGTAAAGATAAATTAGTTGAATTTCATCAGGGGAGGTTGTTAATCGGGGCCGTGACCGAATATAAAATTGAGGGTGGATTTAAACATTTCCCTCTATTGAAAGTCAAGCAAAATGAAATTGGGGTTGCAAAACCCGAACAAGCCCATCATAATAAAGCCAGCCAAAAAAGATAAGAAGTAAACTATTGAATTTTAAAGCTTCTAATCCCTCCGCTTTTAAAAGATAGCAATGGCTCAGTTAGCTGAAAAAACGTTTTCCCATAAGATAATAGCAGCTTAATTTACTTTGGATAATTGCTGCAAAATGGAGCAGTTTTTGGAACTCATTAATTTTGAATCACTACCTATTCCCGAACCCCTTTTAAAGGGAATTCGAGCTGCTGAATTTAAAACCTGCACCCCAATTCAAAGCAAATCGCTTCCAATTTCTCTTGGAAAAAAGGATGTGGCCGGACAAGCACAAACGGGAACTGGTAAAACCGCCGCTTTTTTGATCACTCTTTTTACTAGGCTTCTAGAAAATAAACCTAAACCAGTACCAAAAAATAAAGAAGGCCCAAGGGCTTTGATTCTTGCTCCAACCAGAGAGTTAGCTCGTCAAATTGAAAAAGACGCTTTGTTACTTGGAAAGTTTTGTGGTTTTAAATCGGCGTGTATTATTGGTGGAGTGGATTACGATAAACAGCGCAACCAAATAAAAGCAGGTGTTGATATTCTTATCGCCACCCCAGGAAGACTTATTGACTTTTACAAACAACGATTTTTCAGTCTAAAACAAATTGAAGTTCTGGTTGTCGATGAAGCGGACCGCATGTTTGATATGGGTTTCATCGCAGATCTAAGATATCTCTTCCGCAGTTGTTCCCCTTACAATAAACGGCAAACCATGCTGTTTTCAGCCACGCTTAATTATCGTGTTATGGAACTTTGCTATGAACATATGAATAATCCAGTAAAGGTTGTCATTGAACCTGAAAAAGCAGTCGTCGATGAAATCAAACAATCCCTTTTTCATGTTGGGCAACATGAAAAATTTAACCTTCTACTTGGTTTATTAAAAAAAGAGGAAGGGAAAAAAGTTCTTATATTTTGTAATACCAAAATTGAAGCAGAGCAACTTGAATGGAAGCTAAATCATAATGGATACAGCTCGGGGCAAATTAGTGGTGACTTACATCAAAAAGCTCGCATAAAGGTTTTAGAAGATTTTCAAAGAGGAGCTATCTATATCTTAATTGCTACGGATGTTGCTTCGCGTGGATTGCATGTTGATGACATCACCCACGTAATTAATTACGATCTCCCCCAAGATGCTGAAGACTATGTCCATCGGATCGGTCGTACCGCAAGGGCAGGAAAAAAAGGCACTGCTATCACTCTTTGTTGTGAGAACTTCGCTCAGCACCTGGAGCGTGTCGAAGTTTATCTAAAAAAGAAAATACCTGTTGTTTGGGCAGATGAGGATTTATATCTCGAGGAAAAAGTAGGGAGGCCTCCTGCAAGGAAACGTCGACGAGTTTCGGCAATCAAACAAAAAACCAATTTAGATAATCGTTCTCACAATGGAAAAAGACCCCAACGAAAACGTCACCCATCAAGAGCGCGTTCTAGCTCGTGAAAGCCTCACGCAGAATCAATCAGTTTTAAAAATTCTTTTTCATCGATAATAATCAAACCAAGCTTTTGCGCTTTTTCCAATTTCGAGCCAACATCTTTGCCCACCACTAAATAATCGGTTTTCTTTGAGACAGATGCGGTGACCCTACCTCCAAAAGACTCTATCTTTTCCTTGGCCTCATCCCGAGAAAATTTAGAAAGGGTACCTGTAAGTACGAATTGCTTTCCTACCAAATCTCCCTCCCCTTTTTTGCCTGCACAATGCTCCTCTGCAACCACTCCCAAACTGCAAAGTTTTTCTATATCCTGCATATTGGTTTTCTGGTCGAGAAAACTTTTTAAACTTTCAGCAATGACAGGCCCAATTTCCACCACTGCCTCAAGATTTTCATAAGGTGTTTCTTGAAGTGTTTGGAGAGATTGAAAAGTGTCCGCAAGAATAGAAGCCGCTCTTTGTCCGACATGCCTTACTCCCAAGCCAAATAGCAGTCGAGACAGTCCTGCAGATTTACTTTTTTCAATCGCATCTATCAAATTTTGTGCAGACTTATCAGCAAGACGCTCCAAACCCGCAACTTCATCTTTTTTTAAAGTATATAAATCGGAAAAGTTTTTAATACGCCCTGATTCTACTAACTGCTCAATTACTGCTGGGCCCATATGGTCAATATCCATTGCTTTACGAGAAGCAAAATGTTTAAGACGCTCTTTCAATTGTGCTGGACAAGCTGCATTAACACAACGCCATGCAGCCTCTCCGTCGGGCCTAAAAATTTTTTCTCGACACTCAGGGCAGGTTGCCGGCATTTTAAAAGGAGCCTTTCTTTTTCCAGAAAGGTCGACCACGCGGACTACCTTAGGAATTATTTCTCCCGCTTTTTCTATAACAACTCGATCCCCAACTCTTATGTCTTTCCGCTTAATTTCATCTTCATTGTGCAATGTCGCACGGCTAACAGTAGATCCAGAGATGAAAATAGGTTTCAAGTTGGCCACAGGAGTAATAGAACCTGTCCTACCAACCTGACATACGATTTCGAGAATCTCGGTCTCTGCCTGCTCAGCTTCATATTTATAAGCCACAGCCCAACGTGGAAACTTTGAAGTACTCCCCATTTTTTTTCTATACGCTAAAGAATTTATTTGAATAACCAGCCCATCCACTTCATAATTCAGATCATTCTTTTTTGTTCTCCACTCTTCAATAACCGCTATCGTTTCTTCAAAGTTTGCACATAGCCGGTTGTGCTCATTCACCGGAAACCTCAAAGCTTTAAGTTGTTCCTGCAATTCAGAATGAGTCTTACAAACATCCCTGTCCTGAAAACCGACTGTATAGATAAAAATTCCCAGCTTTCGAGAATCCGTTATAGCTGGATCCAAAACTCTAAGAGCCCCTGCTGCAGCGTTTCTGGGGTTTGCAAAGGGTAATTCGCCAGCCTCTTCACGCATAGCATTTAGCCTTTGAAACTCTTTTTTAGGCATATAAACCTCACCGCGCACTTCGATTTTCTTAAAGGGCTCAACAGAAATTTCTAGAGGAATAGATCGAATTGTTTTCAAATTTGCAGTAATATCTTCTCCCTGAACACCGTCCCCACGTGTCGCGCCACGCACTAATTTTCCATCTTCATAGGTTAGAGCTACAGCTAAACCATCAAACTTTAGCTCAACTACATATTCGATGGAGTCTGCTGCCGTACCTGGAAGACATTTTATTACACGCTGATGAAAGGCCCGCACTTCATCAATATTATAGGTATTATCGAGACTGAGCATGGGCATGGGATGCACGACTTGCTCGAATCGTTGTTCCGCTTTTCCACCTATTCGCTGGGTCGGCGAATCAGAAGTAACAGACTCAGGATGTCTATCTTCCAACTCTTTAAGACGACAATAGAGGTAATCATATTCCCTATCTGAAACGACAGGGGAATTTTTCACATAATACAAGTGGTCGTGTCTATGGATAGTCTCTCTTAGTGATTCAATTTCTTTTTTTTCAGCTTCACTCATTCACGGTTCCAGCGTCACATAATATCCCTGTCTACCCCTTTGTACTAGCAACAGAATACGGTCAGGGTTATTCAGGTCGGAAATGGATTTATTATAGTCCTCTTCCGTATCTATACGGTCCTGATTTATTTGGCGAATTATATCCCCTAAGCTGATCCCTATTCTAGCGCTGGGGCTTTTGGGAACAACTTTGGTAAC
Organism: Nitrospinota bacterium; assembly: GCA_028345515.1. GTDB lineage: Bacteria > Nitrospinota > Nitrospinia > Nitrospinales > VA-1 > UBA8687. The sequence continues at coordinate 889 of JAOMDP010000004.1, read as the reverse complement.
CACCATTCCTTTGCTAGTTGCAAGTCTATTATTTTTTGCAAAACGAAGGTTATTCTGTCGCACCTTTAAACCCAGCCAGTTGTGTGTAAACTCTGCCACATAATGTCTTGGAATGGCAATCACCCGAGCCGTCAATTCAAGGTTTTTTCCTTCCCGCATAATTGCAAAATGAACTCTATCGTCCACTGCATAAGAAGCCATTCGTGCTCGAAAATCTGATTTACCAGTCACCTCGTGGTCTCCAATAGCAACAATAATATCGCTTCTTTTCAATCCTGCGGTCGCTGCTGGACTTTTTTCCGCAACACGAACAACCAGCACCCCTTTATTTTTTTCAAGTTGAAAATGTCGCAAAAGTTGTTGGCTCATTTCCAGCACAGAAACTCCCAGCCAGCCACGTCGCACTTTCCCAAATCGAATCAGTTCCTCTACAATTCGCCTTGCATTATCAATTGGGATCGCAAAACCAATTCCTTCTGCTTTTTGATAGATTGCTGTATTAATACCAATCAAAGTTCCATTAATATTTAAAAGAGGGCCACCACTATTGCCTGGGTTAATTGATGCATCTACCTGAATAATATCGCTGTACACCTCATTTTTCCCAGTCTTTATATTTCTATTTAACGCACTGATGATTCCCGTTGTCACAGTATGGCGTAATCCAAAAGGGTTTCCAATAGCAAGCACCTGTTCTCCAATCATCAGATCATCAGAGCGCCCCATGGGAACAAAAGGTAAAATTTGATTAGAATCTATCTTAATTATCGCTAAATCTGATTTGACATCAGCACCGATCATCCTTGCCTCAAATTCTCGCTTATCGCTTAATGCAACACGTATTTTGGATGCACGAGACACCACATGTTCGTTGGTAAGTATATAGCCT
>JAOMDP010000038.1:0-4540 GCA_028345515.1 Nitrospinota bacterium | reverse complement strand
TTTTATCTCTCTCTCTCAACTAAGCAGCAGCAGGGAGCTGCTCGGAGGAACTTCCTGGTTGGTTCCTCTTAGTTTGCACGAACCGATTCAACAACAAGCGATATTATTAAAACGAGCAAACTCCAGTCAAGTGGCCCGAGAATTTTTAAAATTTTTAAAAAGCAAAAAGGGTCAAAAAATAATAAAAAATTATGGCTATTACGTAGAACAATTTTAAAGGAAAATTATGGATCTGCATTCTCTTGATTATGGGCCTATCTGGCTCACCTTACAATTAGCAACTGTAACCATGATGATACTTTTAATAATAGGAACTCCTATTGCCTGGTGGCTTGCAAATACTTGTTCAAAGATTAGGGTCGGTATAGAAGCAGTGGTGGCCTTACCCTTGGTTTTGCCACCAACGGTTTTGGGATTTTATTTGTTGATCATGCTGGGTCCTAATGGTTGGATAGGAGGCCCCGTTCAAACCCTAACAGGTTCGCCATTATCTTTTACTTTTACAGGGTTAGTATTTGCATCAACTCTTTATTCTTTGCCTTTTGTTGTGCAGCCTTTGCAAAGTAACTTTGAATCGATAGGAAGGGCTCCAATAGAAACAGCCTCTTCTTTAGGGGCCTCAAGGTGGGATGCTTTTTTTTCTGTGATACTACCACTCTCAAGACGCGGTTATCTTACCGCAACGGTTTTAGGTTTTGCACACACATTGGGAGAATTTGGTGTGGTGTTAATGGTAGGAGGAAATATCCCAGGAAAAACGAAAGTGATATCTATAGAGATTTATGATCGTGTGGAGGTTATGGAATATGCCCAAGCACATTTACTTTCAGCAGTTTTATTATTATTTTCTTTTCTTGTTCTGGTCATGGTTTATTCCATTAATAAAAAATTACCGGTAAACGTTTCATGACTACTTTCATAAAGGCAAATTTCAAAGTCAGCTATCCGAATTTTAATTTTGATGTTGATTTGCAACTCCCAGCATCTGGAATAACCGTGGTATTTGGCCCTTCGGGTTCAGGTAAAACTACCTTATTACGATGCCTCGCAGGTTTCGAAAAATCAGGTAGGTTAGAAATAGCGGGAGAGATTTGGCAGGATAAGAATAAATTCCTTCCTCCGAACGAACGCGCGATTGGTATGGTATTTCAGGAATCCCGTTTGTTCCCACATTTAAAAGTCCGAGAAAACCTGTTGTATGGATATAAACGTACTCCGGCAGAATCAAGAAAACTGCATCTGGACGGAGTGGCGCGTATATTGGCTTTGGAAAATCTTTTAAATCGTGGTATCGAGAAATTATCGGGTGGTGAAAAGCAGCGAGTCGCACTCGGTCGGGCGCTACTTACAACTCCAAAGCTGCTTTTAATGGATGAACCTCTCGCAGCGTTAGATACCCAAAGAAAGGTAGAGATAATTCCATTTATCCGAAAAATAGAACAAGAACTTTCTATCCCCATAATTTATGTTACCCACTCGATGAGTGAAGTTTTACAACTTGTCGACACTATGGTGATTTTGAAAGGGGGAAAAGTCATGAAATCAGGGCCCGTTGAAAAAGTTTTTTCAGACACCGACTTGCGCGATACCATTGGCGACGAGCATTCAGGTGCGATCCTTGATACAACCGTTTTAGAACACGATAAAGAATTTGGAATCACTCGTCTCGATTTTATGGGACAGGAATTAAGTGTACCTCTGCAAAGTATTGAACCCGGCAAGGGACTTCGAGTGCATATTCATTCTAAAGACGTGAGTCTAGCCACACAACCTCCGGAGGGGTTGACGAGTGTACTCAATATTTTAAGAACCAACGTTAAAAAAATTGGGAAAAATGTCGGGTATTCAGTAGATATAGAACTGGATGCAGGTCGTCCACTTCTTGCCACAATAACCAGAAAATCTTTGTCTAATCTAAATTTGCAACCCGGCCAGTCCATTTATGCCTTGATCAAGGCAATTCGAATGGTTCATGAAAACGCAAATCTATCATAGAAATGGTTTCATATTTTAAAACACCAAGTGCCTAGAAACTGTATTATTTTAAATTTCTGAGAATAGAAATTAAGGAACGTTTCGCACTCCGCGAACTCCACCTTTGGTACATTTATCTAGAGTCCGAATAAAGGGTAAACCAGTGACGAAGTATGCAGTGCGGGCGCAGCAATGTCCATGCTCGGAGGACCAGTACCAATAAGCAGCCCCGTCTGCGAATAAACTCGACAAGGCCAAGGGATATTTAGGATCATGATCCATGGCAATAACGTTAGACTCTGTGTTGTCATAAATTTCACCGTACTCCCAGACCTCTGGTACTCTCCAATCGGTGTATCCTCCTGTGGTAAGGTTCTCGACATAATTTTTTGAGTCGTACCAATTTAAGCACTTTCCCAAATCTGCAAAACTATCTTTTTTAGTCCACATGAGTTTTGACTTTGTTTCGGTGATGGTTCCATCACCATTATCTATTAGCTTAAGTCGGGAGGGGATAGGTGGTGGAGCAACATAAGGTGGTGCAACGTAGGGTCCTTTTTGAATATAACCATTAGCATTTACTATTGCTGGAACCAGGAAAAATAGTGTAGCAAATACAGAGCTCTTTATAAATATTCCACAATTCATGACTCTGTCTCGCGGATGGTTTTTAGGGGTTTATTTTTTATTACATCGAGGCTACTTAAAATTCCCGTAGTAATAGTGAGAACTACCCCAAAGCAAAAAGCCGAAAGAATAATCCCGGGTTGTAAATGCCAGGAAGATTTGATTATGTATTTCATGACAGCCCAGGAGAGCCCTTGTGCCAAAAGAATACCAATTAAGGCGGCCATGATTCCTAATGTTGCATATTCAAACCCAAGAATAGATGCCACCATCTTTCTTTTTGCGCCAAGAATTTTTAACACCGCTGATTCGCGTAAACGTCGGTACTTAGTCGAAGCAATCGAACCGGATAAAATGAACAGCCCCGCCGCGATGGCAAAGCCCGACATAAAATTAACCAATGTAGTTAGTTTAGAAACCGTCGATTCAACGGTATTGACAATATCCCTAGTGCTAAGAGCCGTGACATTGGGTAAAGCTTTAACAACGGCGTTTTGTAGTTTTAATTCCTTTTCATTGGAAACATGTACAGTTGCGACATAGGTGATTGGTGCTCCCGCGAGTGCTCCCGGAGAAAAAATCATATAGAAGTTAGTTCGCATATTTCGCCAGTTCACGCTGCGAATACTGGTGACCTCTGCTGATACGGGTATACCTTGGATGTCTATAGTCAATTGGGACCCAATATTAGCACCTAGCCTTTTGGCCGCATCTTGCTCCAACGAAACTTCTGCATTTTTTCCTCGTTCTTTATTCCACCACTGTCCTTCAATAATTTCATTATCTTTTGGAGGAGGACCTTCCATATATGTCAAAGCGAATTCACGATTTATGAACCATTGCTCTCGCTGTTTGTCTTTGTATTGCCAGTTGGTTCGTAGTTTTTCATCGATACTATGTAAACGTGAACGCACTAGAGGTGTGATACTGTGATCAGCCTCGGGTGCAACTTGATCGAGTACCTGTATGAATGTTTCTTTTTGGTCTTTTTGGATATCAATAAAAAAATAATTAGGTGGATTTATTTCGGTATTCTTGTTGAGCATAGCCAACATGTCCATTTGTACCAACCTCACTGTAAGGATCAGCATAATACCCATTCCCAGGCAAGTGATAATCGATGCTGCCTCACTGTTTGGTCGTTTTAGGTTAGACATTCCATATCTTATTGCTATAGAACCTGGTTTAGGCAATACCTTAAGTACTTTTAATAAAAGCATCGATGCAAACGCAAATACGGCTATGGATACTCCAAAGGCAGAAAGAAATACTAGACCCCGTTTTAAAGATTCAGCTTGCCAGCAGATCATTGCTGCAAGACCTAGACTTACAGTCAATCCGGCCACCCAACGGTCCTTGTGTGTGCCTGTTGTGAGTTCCTCCTCTTCAAAGTTACGACGAAAAAGTCTTAGGGGGCGTGTCCGGACCGCTCTCAATAATGGCCAAATGCAGAATAAAACGGTTGTAACTAAACCCAGTAAAAACGACTGCATGGCAGGTATGAAATAAAAAGAGGGCTCAAGTTGGTAGTTGATTAACCCTTCCATTTTTGATGGTAGTAAGTAGGTAAGAAAAAACCCAACAACAATTCCTAATATGCTACCCACCACTCCTACCAACGTGGCCTGAAAAAGATAAACTTTAAGTAAGGTGCGAGAAGAAGCACCCAGACAATTCATAATGGCAACCGTATCTAGTTTTTGTGCCATGAAGGTACGGACGATCATTGCTACCCCAATACCACCCATGAGCAGAGCGATAACTCCAAGCGCACCCAGATATTGTCCCATCCGTTCTATAGAACTCGAAAGGGAAGATTGCATGTCTTTATAGGTCCGAATTGAGATGGTTTTATCAGGCAGGCCGCGTTCCAAAAGCATCACTGCTTTTTCAATATCTATATTGTCAGGAATTTTAATTAAAGTACGATGCTTGATTC
>JAOMDP010000039.1:0-4470 GCA_028345515.1 Nitrospinota bacterium | reverse complement strand
TTCCAAAGGAAGGAATTGTTTTTAAAGATATTGCTCCTCTTCTTGCAGATGCTGATGCATTTGGAAAAACGATCAACACATTAAAAGAAAGATATTCAGGAAAACAAGTTGATACGGTAGTGGGAGTCGAAGCACGTGGTTTTATTTTTGCCTCTGCTCTCGCCTATGCGTTAAATGCAGGTACTACCATGGTTCGAAAACCAGGGAAGCTCCCTTACAAAACCTATCGGGAAACCTATTCTCTCGAATATGGAACCGATACCATCGAAATTCATCAAGATGCCTTTCAAGAAGGCGAACGTATCATCCTCATCGATGATGTTCTCGCAACAGGGGGAACTCTGGGAGCAACGATAAATCTAATTCGTAATAATTTTAAAAATGTAGAAATTGAGGAAGTCGCCTTCCTTATCGAACTGGATTTTCTGAACGGTCGCGAAAAACTTAAAGGTACACCTATCCACTCCTTAATCCACTACTAGACGTGTACCACCGCAGGTGAAAGTTATATTCTCAGAGTAAAAAAATATCTAGCCTTTAACAATAGCCAAACAAACTTATCCTATTACTTAAAGCCGGATACCAGAGCCTAAGCTATTGCACTCCAATCTTGCGGAAAGGGATTTCTTTTGACAATGCCTCGGTGAGTTGGCGGACATCTTCCAGAAAATCCGGGGAGATCATAAGTTCAATTAGACCAAGTGCTGGATCAAGAGTTCGCACCACTGCCAGGTCATCGTAACCTTCGAAAATACTTACAATATAAGCGATGTCTTTTTTATCAACTTCTACCTGCCATTGAATGGAGTCCATATATATGGGATATCAATCAGGAGCAATTACGGTTTTTCTCAAGCAATAACATGATAAGACTGATAGCGGAAGGCGTGATACCTGAAATGCGCGAAGCCTGACCCAATGTAACTGGCCTAATTGCCTCCAGTTTTTGAGCAACTTCATGGGAAAGACCAGGCAATCCTTTATACTGAAAACTTTTTGGGATACGATAGTGTTCCAACTTCTTTTGTTTTTCCACCATTTGATTCTGCCGAGCAATAAACCCTTCGTATTTCACTCGAATCTCCACCTGTTCCCCAACAAGTTGCGGAACTTCTTCACTTTCGAAGGCACGAAGCAAACCATCGTGCGTGACTTCTGGTCGTCGCAACAATACATTCAAGGTAGTGGCATTTCTCAGTTCATTGATACCTAGCTTTGATAATTTCGCTAATGTTTCTGGATTTGGTAGAACGGTGGTCTCCTCCAGTCTTTTTATTTCTTGGTCGACTGCATTATATTTTTCCATACAACGGTTATAAAGTTCTCCACTTACCAGCCCTAATTCATGACCCTTGCTCATCAATCTTTGGTCTGCATTATCCTGTCTTAAAATCAAACGATACTCAGCTCGGGATGTGAACATACGATAAGGTTCCTGCGTACCCTTGGTAACCAGATCGTCAATGAGTACGCCGATATAGCTATCCATTCTTGTCAATAAGAAAGGTTTGCGCTTTTGTGATTTGAGTGCTGCGTTGATTCCAGCCATCAATCCTTGGCACGCCGCCTCTTCATAGCCGGATGTCCCGTTGATTTGTCCAGCATGAAATAATCCACTCACCCGTTTTGTTTCGAGAGAAGGGGTAAGTTGTGTCGGTGGAACAAAATCGTATTCCACTGCATAACCGGGAAGAACAATCTCTGCCTGTTCCAGTCCAGGAATGGTGCGGACCAATTGTTTCTGCACCTCTTCATCCAGGCTAGTAGAGATCCCATTCGGGTAAATCCAATCCGTATCGAGGCCTTCTGGTTCCAGAAAAATATTATGAGATGTTTTATCAGGAAACTTAACAACTTTGTCCTCTATGGATGGGCAATAGCGAGGTCCAACCCCTTCAATGATGCCACTATATAAGGGTGACAGATGCATGTTGTTCCTAATGACCGCAGCGGTTTCCTTATTCGTAGACGTGATATGGCAGGGCACTTGATCCCGCTCAATACGCGGGGTAGAGAAAGAAAAAGGTCGGGGCAGGTCATCACCATCTTGAACAACGCATTGGGAAAAATCGATACTATCTCGCTTCAACCGCGGTGGTGTTCCTGTCTTCAGACGACCAAGTTCGAACCCTGCAGCCATAAACGATTGCGATAATTTTGTTGAAGGTTTTTCACCGACACGGCCTGCTGGCCGACTATTTAATCCAATGTGAATACGTCCATTTAAAAAAGTTCCCGTAGTAATAACAACGGACAAACATTGTAGTTCCAATCCCTTTTTGGTTCGAATGCCTTTTACTAAGTTGTTTTCAAAAATTAGTTCATCTACTTCTTCATATAGAAGTTCCAGATTAGCTGTGCTTTCTAAAACCCGGCGCATTGTATTTTTGTATTGGTGCTTGTCTGCTTGGGCACGATACCCGTGAACAGCAGGTCCCTTAGAGGAATTTAATAAACGAAACTGGATACCTGTTTCATCGATTACCTTTGCCATTTCGCCCCCGAGGGCATCGATTTCACGGACGATATGTCCTTTGCCCACTCCTCCAATAGCGGGGTTACAGGGCATCAAGGCGATCTTGTCAGCTTCCAAAGTGACCAGTGCCGTGGCACAACCCATGCGCGCAGACGCCAATGCAGCTTCGCAGCCTGCATGGCCGCCTCCTATTACTATGACATCGTATTTTTTCATATTATTTTGCATCAATTAAATAGGGGGTCTTATTTTACAACAAAACTCTTCCGTTTTAGAACGAATAAACCAGATATTGGCGATAAATCGATTAACAAGCAGTAAGCAGGGAAATCAAACCTTTTTTTTCTTAGGCGACATCAAAAGAAGTTTCAATTTTAATGACAAGGAATCATCTATGGTGGCGGAACCTCTGAAGTGGCGTAAGATGGAACGCAGAAGTGTTAAAAAGAAGGTCATTTTGTAAAGAGAACGTAAAATTATATTCCAGATAAAAGAGTAGTATTTTGAATAAAAGTAAATATTACTGCGGTAAGCTTCTATTATTACTTTTTTCCGGTACCGTTTCTGGTGAGTGCTTTGTCCTTGTAAATGTTGCACAGAAGTATCAGGGTAAAAACAAATTCTTTTTCCAGCTTTTCTAGCTCGCCTGCAAAGATCATCTTCTTCGTTGTATAGAAAATAATTTTCGTCCATCAAACCTATGCATTCAATCAGTGATCGAGTTACAACAAAGCAACAACCTGAAATTACCTTCGCCTCCTTAGCCAGCATTGGTTCCATTTTTTTTAGTTCATTGGCAGGATTGTATATTCCCAGAATCTTCAATGCCGCTTCTTGTGGGCTATCTTCCCACAAGCGAACGGGGTAAGGCTGGTTATTTTCGTCGACGATACCTGTGCCCAGAATGGAAAAGTCTGGATGCTTCCCAAAAAAATCAACAATTTTTTTAAAACTGTTTTCAGTTAAAAGAGTATCTGGATTAAGCAGCCCTATCTTTTGTCCTTTCGATGCAATAATTCCCTGGTTATTAGCGGCTGAAAACCCGCGATTATCTGGATTTGTAATTAGATGCACATCAGGAAAGTTTTCCACTACCGCATCCACTGTTCCATCCTCCGAAGCGTTATCGACAACGATCACTTCATAAGAAATATCCTCAGTATAGCTTTTAATCGTTCCCAAACAGCGTAATAGAATTTCGCGGGTATTAAAACTGACTATGACGAGAGTCAAATCCAATTCTACAGGTTGTGGAAATTTGAAAACAGGTGGGATCATCTTTTAATGACTTTAGCTGGGAAAAATAATAAAAATTACTACAGTACAAAGCTTTAGGATGTATGATGCTATACGAGTATCGACTTAATAATAAGGGCGACTCTCCTATTTAGCCCATGATAAATTTTCGGTCTAGCAAAAAGTTGCCATTATCATCGTAATACTCTTTTAGATTGTGCCAACTCAAATGAATATCACAATCCTGACAGATAGCAATATCAAACCTCTGACGTTTCACCATTTGATCACGGTATTTTTTCATTTTCGGACCATTCCATATTTCGGTAATGGAATTGTTTTTTAAATCTCCTACCGTGGTTTGGGAAAACATATCTGCACAACAAAGGACTACGCTACCGTCCCAATAAACCACCATCCATTTCCATAATTGCGTGCAAGGAGCAACATTGGTCTGATTGAAACGCTTATGCGTATAACGCGTTTTATTTTTAGTAGAGATTTTATATTCTTTAACGAATGCATCTTTATCAAGTTTTCCCGCCCAGTTGGAAATAATATTGTCGTCGATTGAGTTCAACACTATGGAACAATCGTAGGAAGCAATTATTCTAAACAACTCCTGCTCCATCGTTTCTTCCACTGTTTTTAGGGTTTTAATTCGGATGTTAACTGGGACAGGTCGCGCTATTTTGCTATTTGCATCGAGAAAGTCGACGATATTGTCACGCACCACATCAAAACTCATCTTTTTGACA